>NZ_JBBBBO010000012.1:0-275473 GCF_037120565.1 Ensifer sp. CCNWLY38 | reverse complement strand
TCCAGCTCCTGCATCACGGCCGGAATGGTCTTCAGCCCCTTGGCCTTGATCAGCCGGCGCACGTCGTCATGGCCGAGCTCGGTGCAGGCGCACATCGGCTGGACGGCGGCGGGATTGTAGCTGTCGCCAAGCGTCAGCGACATCAATTGCTCGACGAGGCCGGTGCAGGAGCCGCAGGAAGCGGACGCCTTGGTATGGGCGCGCACGTCGTCGAGCGAGGTCAGGCTCTTGGCCCCGATCGTCGAGACGATTTTACCCTTGCAGACGCCGTTGCAGCCGCAGATTTCCGCATCATCCGGCAAGGCTGCAACGGCCGCCATAGGGTCCAGCGGGGACCCTCCCTGATAGGCCTGGCCAAAGATCAGCGTGTCGCGCATTTCGGTAATGTCGGTGCCACGCTTCATCAGATCGTTGAACCAGGCGCCGTCGCCGGTCTCTCCGTAGAGCACCGTGCCGATGATGCGGTTCTCCTTGAGCACCAGCCGCTTGTAAATGCCGGCGGTGGCGTCACGAAGGACGATCTCCTCGCGTCCGTCGCCGTCGGCGAAATCGCCGACCGAATAGAGGTTGATGCCGGTCACCTTCAGTTTCGTCGGCGTATCGGCATGGACAAAGGCGGCGCTGCGATCGCCGGCCAGGTGACGCGCGGCAACCCGGGCCATCTCATACAGCGGCGCCACCAGGCCATAGACCATGCCGCCGACCTCGGCGCATTCGCCGAGCGCCATGATGTGCCCATCGGACGTCTGCATACCGGCGTCGACGACGATGCCGCGGTTGGTGGCAAGCCCCGCCTCCTTGGCAAGGCCGACATTCGGTCGGATGCCGACCGCCATCACGACCAGTGTCGCCGGGATGATCCGGCCGTCGTCGAGTTCAATGCCCTCGACTTTCTCCTCGCCGACGATCCGCTTGGTATTCGCCTTGGTGATGACCTTGATGCCACGCTCTTCGACCGCCCTCTGCAGCAGGTAGCCGGCGGACGGGTCGAGCTGCCGCTCCATCAGAGTCGGCATGACGTGCAGGACGGTGACATCCATGCCGCGTGCATTGAGGCCGGCTGCCGCTTCGAGGCCGAGAAGACCACCGCCGATGACGACAGCCTTTTCGCGCGACTGGGCCGCAAGCAGCATCGCCTGCACATCGTCGAGATCGCGATAGGTGATGACACCGCGCAGGTCCTTGCCCGGTACCGGAATGATGAAGGGCACCGAACCGGTCGCGATCACCAGCTTGTCATAACTCTCGGTGACGCCGTGGTCGGAGGTGACGGTCTTGGCGTCACGGTCGATGGCGATGATCTTGTGGCCCTTGTAGAGCGTGATGTCGTGCTTGATGTACCATCCGTCGCCGTGGATGATGATCTGCTCGTAATCCTTCTCGCCCGAAAGCACCGGCGACAGCATGATGCGGTCGTAGTTGACGCGCGGCTCGGCGTTGAAGATCGTCACCGCGTATCGGCCCGAGGCCTTCTCGAAGAGTTCTTCCAGCATGCGACCCGGCGCCATGCCGTTGCCGACGATCACGAGCTTTTCAGTGGTGTGTTCGGCCATGGGATCACTCCGCAGCTTCGACGAAGCGGTGGCGCTCGTAGAGGAACTTGAGCACGGCTTCGCGGCATTTGAGGTAGGTTCGATCACCGGCAAGCTCGATGCGGCGGCGCGGTCGGGCGAGCGGCACATCAAGGATTTCGCCGATGCGGGCCGATGGGCCATTGGTCATCATGACGATGCGATCGGAGAGCAGCACCGCCTCGTCGACATCGTGGGTGATCATCAGCACCGTGTTGCCGAGTTCGGCGTGGATCTGCATCACCTGGTCCTGCAGATGCGCGCGGGTCAGCGCGTCGAGCGCACCGAAAGGCTCGTCGAGCAGCAACACCTTCGGCTCCATGGCAAGCGCCCGGGCGATGCCGACGCGCTGCTTCATGCCGCCGGAGATTTCGGACGGGCGCTTGTCTGTCGCATGCGCCATCTGCACGAGTTCAAGATTGCGCATCGTCCAGTCGTGACGCTCGGCCTTGCTCTTGGTGCGCGAGAAGACCTTGTCGACGCCGAGGCGGACGTTCTCGTAGACGGTCAGCCAGGGCAGCAACGAGTGGTTCTGGAAGACGACGGCGCGATCCGGCCCCGGCTCGTCGGCAACGCGGCCATCGAGCAGCACGACGCCGGTGGTCGCCAGCGTCAGCCCGGCGACGATGTTGAGCAAAGTCGACTTGCCGCAACCGGAATGGCCGATGATCGAGATGAACTCGCCCCTGTCCACAGAGAGCGACACCTGTTTCAGCACTTCTGTGCGCACGCCGCCGCGTTCAAAACTCTTGTCGATCAGTTCCAGCGAAAGATAGCTCTTGGTCATGGCTTTCCCCTCTCTCAAGCGGTTGCGGTGCCGCGGGTGACAACGCGGCCGACGAGGGCGATGAGGCGATCGAGCAGGAAACCGACGATGCCGACATAGATCAGCGCGACGATGATGTCGCTGATCAGCGAGGAGTTCCAAGCGTCCCAGATGAAGAAACCGATGCCGACGCCGCCGATCAGCATTTCAGCCGCGACGATCGCCAGCCAGGAGAGGCCGATGCCGATGCGCAGGCCCGTGAAGATGTAGGGGGCGGCGGCCGGCAGCATGATCTTCGAAAAGTACTCAAAAGCATTGAGGCGCAGCACCCTCGCGACGTTCTGATAATCCTGCGGGATGTTGCGGATGCCGACAGCGGTATTGATGATGATCGGCCAGATGGCGGTGATAAAGATCACGAAGATCGCCGAGGGGTTGCCGTCTTGGAAAGCAGCCAGCGACAAAGGCAGCCATGCAAGCGGCGGCACAGTGCGCAGTACCTGGAAGATCGGATCGAGCCCGCGCATGGCAAGCTGGCTCTGGCCAACCAGCGCGCCGAGCGCGATGCCGACGACGGCCGCGAGCGCATAGCCGACCGCGACTCGCTGAAGGCTCGCCGCGATGTGCCAGAAGAGCCCCTGGTCGACGCCCTGGCCGATATAGAAGGGATGAGCGATCAACTCCCAGCTTTCCTCCAGCACCCGGGTCGGCGACGGCAGGCTGGAATCGGGCGCCGAACAGACGACCTGCCAGGTGATGAGGATCAGCGACAGCGTGACGATGAGCGGCGCTATGTTCGCGGCACCGGCAGCGAGCCTTTCGAGCAGCGGACGACTGCTTCCGGGTTTCGCCGAGCGGGTAAAGGCGATCACGCGCGCGGCAGGTCGCGGCGCCGACGGGCCCTTGAGTTTGAGGTTGGTGACGGTCATGCCGTTCTCCTTGGTATTCGAAAGCGAATGCTGGCGGCCGGCCAGCATCGGCAATGGCTCAGGCGACGCGCGAGATCGAAAGGCTCTTGAGGTAGGCTTGCGGATCCGCGGGATCGAAGATCTTGCCGTCGAAGAACTTTTCGACGCCACGCGAGGTGGATGCCGGCACGTCGGTCACACCCAGATCCTTGGCGGCCTCACGCCAGATGTCCTCGCGATTGACCTTGGCGACGAGCGCCTTGACGTCGGTATCGGGCGCAAACTTGCCCCAGCGGATATTCTCGGTGAGGAACCAGGTATCGTGGCTCTGGAACGGATAGGAGGCATGATCGCGCCAGAACTTCATGAAGTGCGGGCTTTGTTCGACGACCTTGCCATTGCCGTAGTCGTACTCGCCCTTGAGGCGATCAACGATGTCCTTCGGCGGCACATTGAACCAGCTGCGCTTGCCGACGATCTTCGCCAGTTCGTCCTTGTTCGCCATGTCGTCGCACCATTGCGCCGCCTCCTGGATCGCCATGGTAAGCGCCTTGGCAGCACGCGGATTCTTCTCCACCCAGTCGGCGCGCATGGCGAAGGACTTTTCCGGATGTTCGTTCCAGATTTCGGCGGTGTTGACGGCGGTGTAGCCGATCTTCTGGTTGACGAGTTGCTCGTTCCAGGGCTCGCCGACGCAGAAACAGTCCATGGTGCCGACCTTCATGTTGGCGACCATCTGCGGCGGCGGCACGACGATGGTTTCAACATCGCTATCGGGATCAATGCCACCGGCGGCGAGCCAGTAGCGGATCCAGAGATCGTGGGTGCCGCCGGGGAAGGTCATGGCCACCTTGGCGGCGGCACCTTCGGCCTTCTTCCTGGCAAAGGCTTCCTTCAGTACCGAGGCATCGATACCGACCTTGAGATCGGCATAGGCCTGGCCGACCGAGATCGCCTGGGCATCGAGGTTGAGGCGCGCAAGGATCGCCATCGGCAGCGGCTGGTTGTTCTGAGTGACCTTGCCCGTCGAAATCAGATAGGGCATCGGCGTCAGGATATGTGCGCCATCGATGCCGGCGCCGGCGGAGCCGAGCACCAGGTTGTCGCGCGTCGTGCCCCAGGAGGCCTGCTTGACCACCTCCACTTCGGTCATGCCGTATTTTTCGAAGAGGCCCTTCTCCTTGGCGATGATCAGCGGTGCCGAGTCGGTGAGCGCAATGAAGCCGAGCACGGCCTTGGTGGTTTCCGGACCGGAGCTTTGCGCAAAGGCGCCGGATGGGAACGCCGACTTCACCGCGCCGAACAGGGCGGCCGTTGCCGTGGTCTTCAGCAGGCTTCGGCGGGTGAGACCACCGGTCGAAAACTTGGTCATGCGCAGGTTCCTCTGCTCTCAGCCGGGTAAAACCGGAAATAAAAAAACGCCGCTCGGTGATTGCGTCCGGGATCGGGAGGAATCCTCGGGAACAAAACCTTGCGACGTCGGTGTCTTCGGCAAACGCGATCTGGCGTTTGAGTTCGCTTCGATCGCCGTTGACCGAAGCATTTCTAGAAAAGCAAGGGCCGTGCCAGTTCGTCGGCGCGACCCTTAGTGATTTGAATTCAAACCGTAATTTCCGAATTTGGATGCGATGCCCATAAATGCGCCTATTGTAGACTCTGCTGAATTATTGTGCGGTGCACATATTCCGCATCGGGACTCTGCACAAACATGGTGCGCCATCCTCAACCCTCCTGCTCGACCGAAACGCTCTCCGCCAAAGCGCGAACGGGGAAAGTGCGAACATAGGCCTCGATATCTGCGGGATCGAAAACGTGCCCATCCATGAAGCGTTCGCCCGGCCTCTCGCCTTCGACACGAATAGCGGGAGCGGCGGGAGCGGCGGCCCCGCCGAGCGCCTGGCGATAGAGGTCGGGGCGATAGGCGGCAGCCGCCAGCGCCTGCATCTCGGGCGATAGCCGCACTTGCCCCCAGCGCGCCATCTGGCTGTAGATCCACAGTGCCTGGACGGGACGAGGGTAGTTGGCGTGGTCGCGATGAAAAACGAAGTAGTCGTCGATCACTCGCCTGTTGCCGGCCGCATCGATGGCGAACTCTCCGGCGAGAACCCGGCGGATGATTTCGACCGGGGCACCGATGTAACGGGGGGCGGCAAGCAGTTCGGCAAGCGTGCCGCGATTGTCCGGCTCATCACACCAGCGCGCCGCCTGGTCGAGCGCCACGAGCAGGCGCGATACGGTCTCGGCATTGCTGTCCGCCCACTCCGGCCGCATGCCGATCACCTTTTCCGGCGCCAATGGCCAAATGTCCTGCTTGGCGGCGACGATGCGCCCGAGCCCACGCTCGGAGGCCACCATGTTCCAGGGCGCGCCGACGCAGAAACCATCGATGGCGCCGGCGGCAAGGGCATCCGAGGTCAGCGGCGGCGGTACCACCACAAGCTTGACGTCGCGGTCCGGATCGATGCCTCCCGCCGCCAGCCAATAGCGGACCTCGTAATTGTGCGAGGAGAAAGGATAGGTGACGCCGAGCCTTGGCGCCGCCTCGCCGCTTTGGCGCATGCGGGCAAGCACCGCGGCGAGCGCACGCGCATGGGCGAGCGCATCCTCTACTTCGCCAAGGGCGTCTTCCTCCCGCATGCGGGCGAAGAGCCGGTTGGAAAGCGTGATCGCATTACCGCCGCGCCCGAGCGAAAAAGGGGCGATCGTCGGCGACGGATTGGAGCCGAGGCCGAGCATGGCGGCCACCGGCATCGGCGAGAGCATGTGGGCGATATCGAACTGACGAAAGGCGAGGCGGTCGCGCACATTGGCCCAGGAGACATCCTTGACGAGATCGAGCGTCAGCCCCTCCTTGCGAGCGAAGCCAAGTTCCGCCGCCACGATCAGCACGGCGGCATCGACCAGCGGAATAAAGCCGGCGCGGATCGTCCGTGCCCCCTCGCCGCCCAGTCTCACCGGCGCCGGCAGCCCGTCGCCCACCGCCGCGCCGGGTCGCGAATTGTCGATGGTCGTCATGATGTTCACTCCGGTGTCTCCTTCCGACAGCATCGGAAACCGCGCTCTCACATCAGCAGGCCCGCGGCCGTCACCACGCTCTGCGCGATCTCCGACATCTTCTTCTTTTCGTTCATCGCCGTCTGGCGCAGCAGTGCGAAGGCCTCGTCCTCCGAGAGCCCGCGCATCTTCATCAGGATGCCCTTGGCGCGCTCGATCACCTTTCGCTCTTCCAGCGCCGATTTCGCATCGGCGAGCTCGCGCTGCAGCCGGCTGAAGGCATTAAAGCGGCTGACGGCCATGTCGAGGATCGGTTTGACGCGTTCCTTCTTCAGCCCGTCGACCACATAGGCGGAGACGCCCGCCTCCACCGCCGCCTCTATCGACGCCGTATCGGAGCGGTCGACGAACATGGCGATCGGCCGTCCGACGGTGCGGGTGAGCTGGAACAGATGCTCCATCATGTCGCGATTGGGGTTTTCGATATCGATGACGATGACATCGGGCCGCAGCGTCTCGATGGTGCGGACCATGCCCTGGACTTCATGGATGACCGTGACCTTGCGATGGCCGGCCTCATGCAACCCCTCCTCGATGATCGAGGCGCGGATGGCGTTCTCGTCGATCACGAGAATGGTGAGGTCCCGGTTTGTCATGAGCCGATCATGATGCAGCGCAGCATTTTTCGCAACTAGATTTGCCTAATGTTTTGACATTTGTATTAACTGCACAATATTCACGCAAATCGCCAATCGATTGGGCGAGGTTCAGGACGATGGCGGGATGCGGTCGGACGATGTAAAAGACGTGGGAGCAAAAGGATCGGCGCGCGTATGGCAAAGGGTCAATTCAGGATGCTGCGCAGCGCGACCGCGGGCATTGACGCGGTGGAGGCGGAAACGCGCCATTCCTTCGCCCGCCATACCCACGACCAGTTCGGCATCGGCCTCATCTACCAGGGCGCCCAGAAGTCGCTCAGCGGCCGCGGCATGGTCGAGGCCGGCGCCGGCGACATGATCACCGTCAACCCCGGCGAGGTGCATGACGGCGCGCCGATCGGTGACGCCGGCCGTTCCTGGCGCATGCTCTATTTCGATCCTTCCGTCATCGCCAGCGCCGCCGAAGATATCAGCCAGGGCCGCGCGGACGCTGGAGAATTTGCCTCACCGGCCTTTAACGATGCGGAAGCGGCAAACCAGTTCCGCGCGCTTTTCGCTGCGATTACAGACCCCAGGGCGCCCGACGAGACAATCCGCCAGGAGGAGCGGCTTCTGTTGTTGCTTGCGAGCGTTCTCACCACCGGCAGGCCCCAGCACCACGAAAGACCGGCAACCGTCACCGCTGCAAAAACGATGATCGACGACGATCCGACGGCGACGATCACGCTTACCGACCTCGCCGTCGAAGCAAAGCTCAGCCGCTTCCAGCTGGTGCGCAACTTCGCGAGAGCGGTCGGCCTGACGCCGCACGCCTATATCGTCCAGCGCCGCATCGATCTTGCCCGCCGCCTGATCGGCGAGGGCACGCCACTGGCGGAAGCCGCATTCGCGGCGGGCTTCGCCGACCAGAGCCACATGACGCGCGTCTTCGTCAGCAAATATGGCCTCTCGCCCGGCACCTATGCCGAGGCCAGAAAGTAACACCCGCAATTCCGTTCAAGACCCGCCTCCCCCTCCGGCGCATTGCTCAACCTGCGCATCGACAAGCGCGGCACTGCAACGGAGAACGGACATGTCGGAAAAATTTCAGGGCTATCTCCATCTGTCGCTGGCGATGATCCTCGTCGGCAGCACGGTGATCGCCAGCAAGATCATCGCTGCCGGTCTCGCCCCCTTCACCGCGACGGCCATGCGCTTCGCCATCGCCTTCCCGGTCTTCCTGCTGCTGATGCGATTGACCAAAACACAGTGGCCAAGACTCGGGCGGCGCGACTGGCTGATCCTCATCGCCCAGGCGGGTGCCGGTAGCGTCGGCTACACCACCCTGCTGATCGCCGGCCTGAGCCGGACCGCGGCAACCGACGCAGGCGTGGTGATCGGGACCCTGCCGATCGTTTCCGCCGCCATCGCCATTCTGCTGCTCGGCGAGCGCCCCGACCGCCGGATGATTGTGGCGATCGCGCTTGCCGCTGCCGGCGTGCTGGCCATCGTCTTCAAGCCCGGAGATAGCGCCGCGCACTCGCCGCTCGGCATCGCGCTCATCTTTGGCGCCGTCATCTGCGAGGGCCTGTTCATCCTTCTCAACAAACGCGTGAAGGCGGCGATCTCTCCGCTTGCCCTTTCGACGCTGATGGCCGGCCTCGGCTTTGCGGTCGCTCTCATCCCCGCCCTCTTCGAGGCACCTTCGACCGCAAAGATCGACGAGAGCGCGATCGTTGCGGTTCTCTACTATGCGCTCATTCCGACGGTGGCCGGTTTCGTGCTCTGGTATGCCGGCTCCGCACGGGTGAGCGGTACCGAGGCTTCCGTCTTCACGGCGCTCGCGCCAGTCTCGGCCGTGCTCTTTGCCTTTCTTCTGCTCGGCGAACCGGTCGGCACCCATCAGTTGCTTGGGACCGGCTGCGTGCTTGCCGCCGTACTTGGCCTGACCGTGCCCCAGATCCGCGCCAGCCGAAAGACAGCGCGCGCCTTTCGGGCAGGGAAGGCTTGAGCCAGAATGAACGCATCTAATCCGAGGGCCTCCATGCACTTCCAACACGCAGACGATATCTGGCGCGACTTCCCGGAGCTCTACGCCGGCGCACTCTTCATCGACAACGTACGCAGCGATGTTTCGGCCGAGGACCAGGTTCGCCGCTTCCAGGCGATCGCAGAGGACCGCCTGGGCGCCGGATCGGAAAGCGATCTGCCGGAAATCCAGGCATGGCGCCGAACCTTTGCCAGGATGGGGCTGAAGCCGACGCAATATCGCTCCGCCTCCGAGGCGCTGCTCAGGCGTTTCCGGAAGGAAGGCAGCCTGCCGGCGATCCACCCGCTGATCGATCTCTGCAACGCCGTCTCGCTCGCTTTCGCGATTCCCATCGCGGTCTTCGACCTCTCACGCGTAAGCAATTTTTTGCATGTCCGCCGGGCGCTCGGCGGCGAGACCTACTTGACCTTCGCAGGAGAAACGGAAAACCCGGAGCCTGGCGAGGTGATCTTCGCGGACGTCGCAGGGCGGGCGCATGCCCGGCGCTGGACCAACCGGCAGAGCGGCCATTCGGCGATCCGGCCGCAGACGGCGCGTGCGCTGATCGTCGCCGAAGCCCTGCACGAGACGGCACGAGAGGACGTCGCGCGTTTGATGACTGCGCTTTCGGAGGCGATCGTCGCAGCCTGGGGCGTTCGCCCGAGCATGGCAATGCTCGATCGCTCGTCACCGCGTTTCGATTTTTCGATTTAGGGAAGTCGTTCCGACACGGCGCGGCAGGCGCCGGAAGCCGGCCGACGCTTAGGCGCCGGCCGTGCGAGAAAACAATCAGGCCGCCTTGGCGACGTGATATTCCTTGATCGCAACCATATTGATCGCCGGGTAGCGTTCCGCCTCGTAGCGCAGCGAGAAGCTGTCCTGCGCCAGGAACACCGGGTCGCCGTCGAGATCGCGGGCGATATCGCCGCGACGGGCCGTGACGAACTTGTCGAGTTCGGCAGGCTGATCGGCCGAAATCCAGCGGCAGACCGAGAAGCGCGACATTTCGAACGAAACCGGCAGGCCGTATTCGGCGCTGAGGCGTTCCTTCAACACGTCGAGCTGCAGCGCGCCGACGACGCCGACGATTGCCGGCGAGCCGTCTTCCGGCGAGAAGAGCTGCACGACGCCCTCTTCCGCCATCTGCTGCAGGGCTTCCTTCAGCTTCTTCGCCTTCATTGCGTCTTCCAGACGCACGCGGCGCAGGATTTCCGGCGAAAAGTTCGGAACGCCCTGGAACACCAATAGTTCACCTTCGGTCAGCGTGTCGCCGATCCTAAGCGTGCCGTGGTTCGGGATGCCGACGACGTCGCCGGCATAGGCGGTGTCGGCGAGCTGGCGCTGCGACGCGAAGAAGAACTGCGGGGCGCTGAGGCCCAGCTGCTTGCCGGTGCGCGACAGGCGCGCCTTCATGCCGCGCTCCAGCTTGCCGGAGCAGACGCGGGCAAAGGCGATGCGGTCGCGATGGTTTGGGTCCATGTTGGCCTGGATCTTGAAGACGAAGGCCGTCATCTTGTCGTCGGTCGCGTGCACCGTGCGGATGTCCGCCACCTGGTCGCGCGGCGGCGGCGCGATTTCGCCGAGCGCGTTGATGAGGTCGCGCACACCGAAGTTGCGCAGCGCCGAACCGAAAAAGACCGGCGTCAGGTGACCTTCGAGAAACGCCTTCTTGTCGAAGGGCTTGCAGGCCTCGATCGCCAGCGTCAGCTCGTCGGTGAAGGCGTCGCGCTCGTTCTCGGGCAGGCGGTGGGAAGCCATTTCCGGCCCGTTGACCTTGGTCGGGATTTCCTGTGTGTCGGAACCGCGAACGGTGTTGTGGGCGAGATTGTAGGAGCCGCAGAAGGTTTTCGAGCGCCCGATCGGCCAGGTTACCGGCGCGCAGTCGAGCGCCAGCTTTTCCTCGACCTCGTCCAGGATCTCGAAGGGATCGCGGCTTTCGCGGTCCATCTTGTTGACGAAGGTGATGATCGGGATGTCGCGCATGCGGCAGACTTCGAAAAGCTTCAGCGTGCGTGGCTCGATACCCTTGGCGGCGTCGATGACCATGACCGCGGCATCGACCGCCGTCAGCGTGCGGTAGGTGTCGTCGGCGAAGTCTTCGTGACCGGGCGTATCGAGAATGTTGAAGACGTTGCCGCCATATTCGAAGGTCATCACCGAGGTGACGACCGAGATGCCGCGCTCGCGCTCGATCTTCATCCAGTCCGAACGGGTCTGGATCCGATCCTTCTTGGCCTTGACCTCGCCGGCGAGCTGGATGGCGCCGCCGAACAGCAGCAACTTTTCGGTGAGCGTGGTCTTACCGGCGTCCGGGTGGGCGATAATCGCAAATGTGCGGCGGCGGGAGACCGCCTCGGCGAGAGTTTCAGCCATGTCGTAGAATCCTGTGAGTTGCCGCGTCCTTTACAGGCTCGGCCCCGATTATGCAATTGACCGAGGCGCCCGCCGCCCGGCTTATGCGGTCATGAGCACGCACCCATCCGAATCCCGCCCGACCCTCAACCTCGTTCGCCTGCCGCATGGCGAAGGCCTCGAGCTGCCCGCCTATGAGACGGCGGGTGCTGCCGGCATGGATTTGCGAGCCGCTGTCCCCGGCGATCGGCCGCTCATGCTCACCCCTGGCAAACGCGCCCTCGTTCCGACCGGCTTCATCTTCGAGGTCCCCGTGGGCTATGAAGCGCAGATCCGCCCGCGCTCGGGCCTTGCCTTCAAGCACGGCATCACGTGCCTCAACACCCCCGGCACGATCGACAGTGACTATCGCGGCGAGGTGAAGGTGCTGCTCATCAATCTCGGTGACGAAGATTTCCTCATCGAGCGCGGCATGCGCATTGCCCAGATGGTGATCGCGCCGGTCACGCAGGTCACTGTCCGCGAGGGCGACAATGCCAGCGAGACGACGCGCGGCGCCGGCGGCTTCGGCTCGACCGGGGTTTGATCTACGCAATTCCGGACGGAAAACCGCTTCCTGGAATTGCTCTTGCTTAGGCTACGCAATTCCGGACGGAAAACCGCTTCACACTTTTCCTGGAATTGCTCTCCTAAATTAACGGCGGCAGGCGGCGCTTGACCGGCGACGACTTGACGATCGAGGTGTTGGTCTGCGCCTTCTCGGCGATCCGGTCGAGGATCGTGTCGAGCTGCGCCATGTCGCGCACGAAGAGCTTGGCGATGAAGCAATCGTCGCCGGTGACCTTGTCGCATTCAACGATTTCGGGCGTGTCCTGGATCAGCCGCTCAACGATGTGCAGCATGCCCGGCATCGGCCGCACGCGGATGACCGCCTGCAGGGGATAGCCGACCTTCTGGGGATTGAGGGCGATGGTGAAGCCATCGAGGACGCCGCGCTCTTCCAGCTTGCGCAGGCGATCCGCAGCACTCGGCGAGGAAAGGCCTGCCTCCTGCGCCAGCTCCTTCAGCGATACCCGGGCATTGGCTGCCAGAATGTCTAGGATTCGTCGGTCAATCTCGTCCAGCATCACGGCACCATAAGTCATAGCAACAAACAGAACTTCGATAATTAGGCAATCTAGCACAATTGCCTTCGTTCATCCATGGGAAAGGCTGCAAGCACCGGCTATTCTCCGATCACCAACATGGAGCGGCGATTATGAACACCGAACTCAAACGCGGCAGCATCGAGATGACAGCCGCGATGCTGATTTCCGGAACCATCGGCTGGTTCGTGCTGATGTCGGGGCAGCCGGTGATAAGCGTCGTCTTCTGGCGCTGCGTCTTCGGCGCCGTGACACTCGTCGGCATTGCCTGGTTCCTCGGTCTGTTCGACCGCCGCCACTTCAGCCGACGGATGCTGCTGCTTTCGATCGTCGGCGGCGTCGCAATCGTCGTCAACTGGCTGCTGCTCTTCGCCGCCTATTCCCACGCCTCGATCTCGATTGCGACCATGGTCTACAACACCCAGCCCTTCATGCTCTTGGGGCTCGGTGCGCTGTTCCTCGGCGAGAAGATCACGGCCACCAAGATCTTCTGGCTGTCGGTCTCGTTTGCCGGCATGCTGGCGATCATCTCGGCCAAACCCGGCCACGGCTTCGCGCCGGAAAGCTATCTGACGGGTGTTGCGCTGGCGATCGGCGCCGCCTTCTTCTACGCGATCGCGGCGATCGCGACGAAGCTGCTCAAGGGCACGCCGCCGCACCTGATCGCGCTGATCCAGGTAATCACAGGCACCTTGATGCTGGCGCCGATGGCGCTCGCAGCGCCCGCCCCGTCTGGTACCGCGCAATGGTCGATCCTGGTCACGGTCGGCATCGTCCACACGGGACTGATGTATGTGCTGCTCTATGGCGCGATCCAGCGGCTGCCGACGCATATGACCGGCGCGCTCTCCTTCGTCTATCCGATTGCCGCCATCGTCGTCGATCGCATCGCCTTCGGCCATCAGTTGCAACCGATCCAGATCCTCGGCTCGATCGCCATCCTGATTGCCGCCGCCGGCATGAATCTCGGCTGGAAACTTCGCCTGCCCTCTTCTATCAAGCGGGAGCGCGAAGGGAGAGCCGCATGATCACCTGCTATCTGAAATACGTTATCGATCCCTACAAGGCCGCCGAGTTCGAGCACTATGCCAAGCTCTGGATTCCGCTCGTCAACCGCCTCGGCGGTACGCATCACGGATATTTCATGCCGCATGAAGGGGCGAACAACATCGCGCTCGCGCTCTTCAGCTTTCCGAGCCTTGCAGCCTATGAAAGCTACCGCCAGGAAATGGCCGCGGATCCGGAATGCCAGGAAGCCTTCGCCTATGCCGAGAAGACGCGCTGCATCGTCAGCTACGAGCGCAGCTTCATGCGGCCGGTTTTCGAGTGAGCAGTTCCAGGAAAAGTGTGAAGCGGTTTTCCGTCCGGAATTGCGTCACCTGAAAGAACGTGAGCACGGATTAACGCCGCGCCTCCGATGCCATGCTCAGCGCGAAGCCGAAAAGCGCCGTACCCATGGCCCAGCGCTGCACCACCATGAACAGCGGTCGCCCGGCGAGGAAGGCCGCGATGCCGCTGGCGGCAAGCGCGATCATCGCGTTGACGGTAACGCTGGTCATGATCTGAATCGACCCGAAGACCAGCGACTGGCCGAGCACATTGCCGAGTTCCGGCCGGATGAACTGCGGCAGCAACGAGAGATAGAGCACCGCCACCTTGGGATTGAGCAGGCTCGTCAGAAACCCCATGACGAACAGCTTCTTCGGCCCATCCTTCGGCAGATGGCGGACCTGAAACGGCGAACGCCCTCCGGGCCGCACAGCCTGCCAGGCGAGATAAAGAAGATAACCGGCGCCGGCAATTCTCAGCGCATCATAGGCAAAGGGAACGGCGAGAAGCAGCGCGGTGATGCCGAGTGCGGCCGAAATCATGTAGACGACGAAACCGAGCGCCACGCCGCCGAGCGAGATCAATCCGGCGCCCGGCCCCTGGCTGATCGAACGCGAGATCAGGTAGATCATGTTCGGCCCCGGCGTCAGCACCATACCGAGTGCAAGGAGGGCAAAGCCGATCATATCTTTCAACTCGGGCATGGAGAGGCGCCTTTCGCTCGTTTTCTGCAAGCTCTACCGATCCCGCGTCGGCGGACAACGCCAGACTTGTCACCCGATCAATTTTGTCGTCAGGCGCCCAGCGGTCGTCGTTCCTTGATTTCCCTTTCTTGTCCGTCTGCGCTACAGCGCCGCGCGTCTTATCAGACGCGCAAAGGTCGCTGTAGCACTTTGAATTGCTGCATGTTTTTGTCCTTAAATCGGCTACGATTAAAGGAAACATGCAGTAGAAATCGGCATCACCACCGGAAGGAATGCCCATGACGCTCGCGGCTCTCATTGCCTATAGCGGCGCACTCTTCATCGCTGCGGCCATTCCGGGTCCCGGCGTGACCGCGCTCGTCGCCCGTGCGCTCGGCTCCGGTTTCCGCGAAACCTTCTTCATGGGTCTCGGCATAGTGCTCGGCGACATGATCTACCTGACGGCTGTCGTGCTCGGGCTGGCGCTGATCGCCCAGACCTTCACCACGGTCTTCTTTGTGGTGAAATTCGCAGGCGTCCTCTATCTCGGCTACATTGCCTGGAAGCTCTGGACCGCGGGGCTGCTGCCCGAGGATATCAAGGCGAAGCCGTCGACGAGTCCGGTGATGTCCTTCCTCTCAGGTCTGCTCGTCACCCTCGGCAACCCGAAGACGATGCTGTTCTATGTGGCGCTGGTGCCGACGCTGATCGACATCGCTGACATCGGCCCCCGCGACTACGGCCTTTTGCTGACGGCAACCTTCCTGGTGCTGTTGGCGGTGCTGGTTCCCTATATGCTGCTCGCGGCGCGCGCACGTCTGCTGCTCAAGCAGCCAAAGGCGCTGCGAACACTGAACCGGGTCGCAGCCAGCGTGTTGGCGGGAACGGCCGCCTATATCGCCGTCCGCGCGAGCTGAAAAAACTTTTCCTGAACAACAACTTCGCCGGTGCTTTTTCCTCCGGCGAATCGTCGCTGCGTGTTTGTCGTTCTGGAATTGAGCAGTCATTGTTCCTATTCTCATAAGTGACAGTTCACGCCCAAGGGAGAAACCCATGTCCGACACACGCAAGCCCGGCCGCGGCCGCGTCTATTCCTCGATCACGGAGACGATCGGCGATACGCCCATCGTGCGGCTGGACAAGCTTGCCAAGGAGAAGGGCGTCAAGGCGAACCTGCTCGCCAAGCTCGAATTCTTCAACCCGATCGCCTCGGTCAAGGACCGCATCGGCGTGGCGATGATCGAGAGCCTGGAAGCCCAGGGCAAGATTACTCCCGGCCGTACGACCCTGATCGAGCCGACTTCGGGCAACACCGGCATCGCGCTCGCCTTCGTCGCCGCTGCCAAGGGCTACAAGCTGATCCTCACCATGCCGGAAACGATGTCGGTCGAGCGCCGCAAGATGCTGGCCCTCTTCGGCGCCGAGCTGGTGCTGACGGAAGGTGCCAAGGGCATGAAGGGTGCGATCGCCAAGGCGCAGGAACTGGTCGAGACGCTGCCCGACGCCATCATTCCGCAGCAGTTCGAGAACCCGGCCAACCCGGAAATCCACCGCAAGACGACGGCCGAGGAAATCTGGAACGACACCGAAGGTGCTGTCGACATCTTCGTGTCCGGCATCGGCACCGGCGGCACGATTACCGGTGCCGGCCAGGTGCTGAAGGCGCGCAAACCCTCGATCAAGGTGATCGCGGTCGAGCCGGAAGAGTCCCCCGTTCTCTCCGGCGGCAACCCGGGCCCGCACAAGATACAGGGTATCGGTGCGGGCTTCGCGCCGGCTATCCTCGACACCACCGTCTATGACGAGATCATCACGGTCAACAGCAGCGAAGCGATCGAGGCTGCCCGCCTTGTCGCCAGGCTCGAAGGCGTGCCGGTCGGCATTTCCTCAGGCGCTGCCCTGACCGCGGCGATCGAAGTCGGCCGGCGCGAAGAAAACGCCGGCAAGACCATCGTCGTCATCATCCCGTCGTTTGCCGAGCGCTACCTCTCGACCGTGCTGTTCGAGGGCCTCGGCGGTTAAGTCACTGCTTCTCCTGCGATCGGAAAGGGCGCCTGCGGGCGCCCTTTTTGTTTTGCCAATTGATCAGCGGCTCCGCTCAAGTAGCCTGCTCCGTGAAGCTTGCAAAATTGGCGAGCGTCGAGCGCAGGCCGGCGTCGTGATCCTCCTTCGAAATCCCCTCCGGGACGTTTTCGCAGGTGACGCTGACGTGCGTACCGTCAGCCACCGGCTCCAGCGCCCAGGTGATCCGCATTACCCCTGCAAAGGCGGGATCGTCCGACTGGAACTCGGTCTCCTGCACCACGCGCCGATCCGGTTCGAGCGCGACGAAGTGGCCTGAAACGATGTCTGTATCCTCTGAGGTCTTGCCACGCGCCATGTCGTCCGGCGCCTCATAGATCAGCGCCATGCGGAAGGCGCCACCGGCACGTGGCTCGAAAGCGAGCACCTGCCCCTTCATGCCTTCGGGCGGCAGCCAGACAGCCACCGCGGCGGGAACTATGAGCGCGGCGTAGATCGTCCGTGGAGACGCCTTTATCAGACGTTCGGCGCGATCGGTTCTTCGGTCCCTTGATGCATCCGTCATCGGCTCTTCACCTCGCTCCGGTTGTCGAAGGGAAATTGCAACGAAAACAAGGGCCGCATTACCCCTCTCTTCCGCTGTAAAGCTGATACCGGCTACATCAGATCCGCCGGCCGCTACCAGGCTTCCAATACTGACGCATGCGGAACGAAACGCGGGACGTCGCAACCCGATGCTGGCTTCCAGAACAACATTAGCGCGGACGAACCGACCGGCAAGCGCTGCTATGCCGCCGCCTGCAGCCGCTCTCCGGCAATGCGGTAGGAGATCGCTTCGGCCAGATGAATACGCCCGACTGTCGGCGCGCCGTCGAGGTCCGCAAGTGTGCGTGCGACCTTCAGCACACGATGATAACCGCGCGCGGAGAATTTCATTTTTTCGGCAGCGTCCCGGAGGAGCTGCAGGCCTGATGGATCCGGCTCGGCGATCTTCTCGATCATCGAGGTCGAGCAGCGGGCATTGCTCGTCAGTTCCGGATGGCCGAGGGCGGCGAAGCGGTCGATCTGCAAGGCACGGGCGCGGGCAACACGACGGGCCACGACTTCACTGCTTTCGGCTGCGGCCGGCCTCAACAGATCGGCGGCACTGACGGCCGGAACGTCGATGCGGATATCGATGCGGTCCATCAGCGGGCCGGAGATGCGCGCCTGGTAATCGGCCATGCAGCGCGGCCCGCGGGCGCAGTTGCGTCCGGGCTCGCCCGCCATGCCACAGCGGCAGGGGTTCATGGCGGCGACGAGCTGGATCGCGGCGGGATAGCTGACCCGGTGATTGGCGCGGGCGATGATGCATTCCGCCGTTTCGAGCGGCTGACGCAGTGCGTCGAGCACCTGCGGCGTGAACTCCGGAAACTCGTCCAGGAACAAGACGCCATGATGGGCGAGCGAGGCCTCGCCGGGCTTGGCGCGCAAGCCGCCACCGACCATGGCGGCCATGGTTGCAGAGTGATGCGGCGTGCGGAACGGCCGCCGGTCCGAGAGCTTGCCGCCCGGCAATTGACCGGCGATCGAGTGGATCATCGACACTTCGAGCAGCTCGGCCGGATTGAGCGGCGGCAGGATCGACGGCAGCCGTGCGGCGAGCATCGATTTCCCTGATCCCGGCGGCCCCACCATCAGCAGATTGTGGTTGCCAGCAGCAGCCACCTCCAGCGCCCGCTTGGCGCTTTCCTGTCCCTTGATGTCGGCGAGATCCGGCAGGTTGGCAGCACCCGAGCGGATCGCGGCTTGAGGCCGCGAAAGCACCTGCGTGCCGCGAAAATGATTGGCGATCGCGATCAGGCTGCGCGGTGCGAGAATGTCGATTTCGGCACCTGCCCAGGCCGCCTCCGCCCCGCTTTCGGCCGGGCAGATCAGCCCCTTGCCGAGCGCATTGGCGCCGATCGCGGCGGGAAGCGCGCCTGCAACGGCGGCGATGGTGCCGTCGAGATTGAGCTCGCCGATCACGACATAGGGCGCCAGCGCATCGCCGGGGATGGCCCCGAGCGCCGCCATCAGGCCGAGCGCGATCGCAAGATCGAAGTGGCTGCCTTCCTTCGGCAGATCGGCGGGGGCGAGATTGACGGTGACGCGCTTGGCCGGCAGCGCCAGACCCGAAGCATGAAGCGCTGCCTGCACCCGCTCGCGGCTTTCGGCCACTGCCTTGTCCGGCAGGCCGACGATCTGCATGCCGACTTTGCCCGGCGCGACCATCACCTGAACGTCGACCGGCAGACCCTCGATACCCTGAAATGCGACCGTGCTGACACGCGCGACCATGGTTGCTCCCTCGCCCAGGCTGCCCGTCATTACGGGCGCCGCAACCGCCTTGGGTTGCAAGACGGAGCCTTGCACGGTTCACGCACAAAAACAAGAACAATTACGGAACATTTGAGGCGAGACCTACGCGCTGTCGTTGGCAAGGGCGCAACCCCGCAGCCGCGGGCGGAAGCCCGCGGCAATCTCCGTCATCCGGAGACAGGTTCTACCGAAAGCGCCGGATCAGGCGCGTTTGCGCTCGATCGCGTCCCAGAGCAGGCTCGCAACATCGGCGCCGCCAAACTTCTTGACTTCGCGAATGCCGGTCGGCGACGTGACGTTGATCTCGGTCATGTAGTCGCCGATGACGTCGATGCCGACGAAGAGGAAGCCGCGGGCTTTCAGCGCCGGGGCGATGCGGGCGCAGATTTCCTTTTCGCGCGCCGTAAGCTCGGTCGCCTCAGGACGGCCGCCGGCATGCATGTTGGAGCGCGCATCATGTTCGGCCGGAACGCGGTTGATGGCGCCGACCGGCTCGCCATCGACGAGCAGGATGCGTTTGTCGCCCTTGCGTACCGCCGGCAGGTATTCCTGGGCGATGAAGGGCTCACGGAACATCTGGCCGAACATTTCCAGAAGGGAAGACAGGTTGCGGTCGTCACGGGTCGAATGGAAGACACCGGCGCCGCCATTGCCGTAGAGCGGCTTCAGGATGATGTCGCCCATCTCCTGGCGGAAGCTGGCGATCTCCTGGGGGTCGCGGGTGATCAGCGTCTTCGGCATCAGGTCGGCGAATTCGGTGACGAAGATCTTCTCCGGCGAATTGCGCACCCAGGCCGGATCGTTGACGACCAGCGTCTTCGGATGCAGGCGTTCCAGAAGATGCGTCGAGGTGATGTAGCCCATGTCGAAGGGCGGATCCTGGCGGAGCAGGATGACGTCCATGGTCGACAGATCGACGCGTTCGGCTTCGCCCAGCGTGAAGTGATCGCCCTTGACGTCGCGCAGTGTCATCTGCTGCACGCTCGCATAGACCTTGCCGTCGCGCAGCGACAGTTTTTCGGGCGTGTAGTGGAAGAGGCGGTAGCCGCGCGACTGTGCCTCGAGGCTCATGGCGAAGGTGGAATCACCCGCGATGTTGATGCCCGACACATGGTCCATCTGGACCCCGACATTGACGATTTTCGCCATCTTCCCGTCCCCTGTGGATCACGCCAAGCGTGATCGATTTCAAATCGTCAGAACGGAAGAGGACGAGAAAACCGCTGCCCTCTCCCGCACTGGAAAAGCCCTCGACATGTAGAATGCGAGCGGGCCTTAGGCAAGGAGAGCTGAGCCTATTCGAAGCCTTCGACCACGCAGGTGATGAGATCGTGATCCGAAAGCGGCCGGCCGGTTTCATCGAGCGAGGGAATGATCCTGGTTTCGCCGATCTTCAGGCCGCGGGCGAGGAACCAGTCGAGCTTCATCGCGCGCTCCGGCCAACGGGTGATCAGGCTCGGCCGGGTCGTCATCACCTCAAGTGGTCCGCCGTGACGGGTGAAGCCGCGGGCAGCGCTCATGGCAAAGAGCCCTTCGGCTTCGAAGTCGCCGCCTGCATGGTTGCCGGTGTTGAGATCGCCGCCGATCAGCACCGGCAGACCCGGAAAGGCTTCGTCGAGCGCATCGATCAAGTCCCTGACCTGGCGTTCGCGGTAGGCCGCGGTCGTCGCGCTTTCAAGATGGGTGGAGACGGCGACGAAGCGACCCGCCTCGGCCTCGATGACGGCGCCGATCGCGAAACGCTCGCCGAGACGCGGCTGTTCGCCATCGGTGAACCAGAGACGCTCACCCCAGAGGCGCAGCATGAAGGGCCGGCCGAGCGGCACCGAAGCCAACAGCGCATTACCGTGAAAGCCCCTGGCGTTGAAATCATCCTCGCAGAACGCGCGCTCGGTATCGGAGCCGAGGCCCATCTCAATGAATTCGATGCCATAGGCGTATTGCATGCCGAGTGTATCGGCGACTTCGGCGGTCGGATGACGCTGGCCGGTGCGGGCCATGCCGTTGTCCATTTCCGAAAGCAGCACGACCGGGGCCCTGGTTGCTGCGAGATGTGCAGCACTTTCCTTCGCGAACAGGCAGCGCTCCAGGTTCCAGGCAGCGACGGTGAAGGGAAAGGCGAGCGGCGCGATCGAGGACGGCGCGCCGCCAACCTCGATGCTGTTCATTTCCGGTCGCGCGGCCATGGCGGCGTCATGGGCCGCAATGGTGCGCAGCATCGAAGCAAATCCTGCACGCAGTTCGAGCGATGGAACGGCAAGCTGCTCAACGGCTTCATGGATCACGATGCCGTCTCCAGCCGAAGGTACTGCGCCGGTGCATCGCCGGCAAAAGACGCGCCCCGTTCCAGCCGCTTGCCGGTCTCGGGCGAGAAGAAGTGCAGGCGGTCGACGGCAATCGTCACGGCGAGATCACCGGAAAGCGGCATTTCCGGAGAGAGCGCTAGCGTCAGAGGTTGGCCCTCGATGGTGCCGTGCACGAGCCGCTGAGCACCCAGCTCCTCCACATAGTCGACCTGGAACAGCATCGCATCCTCGCCGACACCGGCAAGCCGGAGGTCTTCGGCGCGCAGGCCGACAGTCACAGCGCCTTCGACCGGGGCGCGGCTGCCAAGCTCGATCCTGTAGAGGCCGATCTGCAGGCTGCCGCCCTCGATCTGGCCCTTGATCAGGTTCATCGCCGGCGAGCCGATGAAGCTCGCGACGAAGGTCGAGGCCGGACGGTGGTAGACGTCGAGCGGACGGCCGATCTGCTCGATGCGGCCGCCGTTCAAGACCACCAGCCGGTCGGCGAGCGTCATCGCCTCGAGCTGGTCGTGGGTGACGTAGAGCGAGGTCGTGCCGAGGCGCTTCTGCAGGCGCTTGATCTCGCCGCGCATGGAGACGCGCAGCTTGGCGTCGAGGTTGGAGAGCGGCTCGTCGAACAGGAAGGCCGCCGGCTTGCGCACGATCGCGCGACCCATGGCGACGCGCTGGCGCTGGCCGCCGGAAAGGGCGCGCGGCTTGCGCGCGAGGTAGGGCTCGATTTCCAGCATGCGCGCGGCTTCGGCGACGCGGGCGTCGATCTCGGCCTTCGGCGTCTTGCGGTTCTTCAGCCCGTAGGCAAGGTTGTCGTAGACGGTCATGTGCGGGTAGAGCGCATAGTTCTGGAAGACCATGGCGATATCGCGCTCGGCCGGATCGACGTCGTTGATGACGCGCGAACCGATCGTCACCGTGCCCTTGGAGATCGTCTCCAAGCCCGCGACCATGCGCAAAAGCGTGGACTTGCCGCAGCCGGACGGGCCGACCAGCACGATGAACTCGCCGTCCGCGATATCGATCGAGACGGATTTCACCGCCTCGACATTGCCGTGATAGATCTTCGAGACCTCGGCGATGGTAATGGCCGCCATGGCTGCCTCCGTTGAATTGGTACCGTTTCAGGAGCGGGCGGGACCTTTGTCCCGCCTCCACTCCGCTTACTTGTCGCTTTCGGTCAGGCCCTTGATGAACCAGCGCTGGAAGATCACGACGATCATGACCGGCGGCAGCATGGCGAGGATCGCCAGTGCAAAGGCCTCGTTGTAGTCGGGGATGTTCGAACCGACCCAGACGAGCAGGATCTGCTTGATGCCGCGCACCAGGGTGAAGAAGCCTTCGTCGGTGGTCATCAGCGTCGGCCAGAGATACTGGTTCCAGCCGTAGACGAACATGATGATGAAGATCGCCGCCATCATGGTGCGCGACAGTGGCACGAGCACGTCGATGAAAAACTTGAACGGCCCGGCGCCATCGATGCGCGCCGCCTCAAGCAGCTCGTCCGGCACCGACTTGAAGAACTGCCGGAAGTAGAACGTACCCGTCGCCGAGGCGAGCAGCGGCACGATCAAGCCGGTATAGGTGTTGGTCAGCTTCAGCGTGTTCATCACTTCGTAGGACGGCAAAATGCGCACTTCGAGCGGCAGCAACAGCGTGGTGAAGATCACCCAGAAGAAGAAGGTCGCCAGCGGGAAGCGGAAATAGACCAGCGCATAGGCCGCGAGCATCGAGAGCACGATCTTGCCGACGGCAAAGCCTAAGCCGAGGATCATCGAGTTCAGCATCATGTTGAAGCCGGTGATCTTGCCGGTGAAGCCGCCTTGACGGGTCAAGACCGTCTGGTAGGTCTCGACGAAATGGCCGCCCCAGGTGAGGCTGAGGCCATTGCGGTGGATATCGGCTGCCTCGTGCGTCGAGGTCATGAAGGCGACGACGACCGGCGCCACCATGATGAAGACGCCGAAGAGCAGGATGACGTGGTCGAAAATCTTGGTGCGATACATCGGCGCCGCCTCAGTTGTAGTGCACGCGCCGCTCGATGAAGCGGAACTGGAAGATGGTGAGAACGAAGACGATCAGCATCAGGATCACCGACTGGGCCGAGGAGCCGCCGAGATCGTTGCCGCGGAACCCGTCCATGTAGACCTTGTAGACAAGGGTGATCGGGTTGTTGGCGGCCTTGTCCTTCACCATCACGTCGATGACGCCGAAGGTATCGAACAGCGCGTAGGTGACATTGATGATCAAAAGGAAGAAAGCGGTCGGCGCGAGCAGCGGCAGGATCACCGTCCAGAAGCGGCGAAAGCCGGAGCGGCAATCGATCGCCGCCGCCTCGCGCACCGAGACCGGGATGCCCTGCAGGCCCGAGAGGAAGAAGATGAAATTATACGGGATCTGCTTCCAGACCGAGACGACCACCATGGAGAAGGCGGTGTCGAAGTAATTCAGACCGACCTTGATGTCCCAGCCGAACCAGCGGGCGAGTTCGACGATCGGGCCGATATGCTGGTCGAAGAACATCATGCCGATGAGGCCGGCGACCGGCGGCGCGATGGCATAGACCCATATGAGCAGCGTCTTATAGGCGGCGTTGCCGCGGATGACGCCATCGGCCTTGACGGCGAGCAGCAAGCCGATCGACAGCGCGAAGAAGGTGACGAGCGCCGTGAAGACGGCAGTGAAGCGGGTGATGCCGAGATACTCGCCCGATTTCAGCACGTCGGTGTAGTTGGTCATGCCGACGAAGGTCGAGCCGAAGCCGAAGGGGTCTTCGAGATAGAAGGACGACTGGATCGCCTGAACCGACGGCCAGTAGAAGAAGATGAAGATGATCGCGAGCTGTGGCGCGAGGAAGAGGTAGGGCAGGAACGGCGAGGAGAACTGCACGCGCTTTCCAGCGCCTTCTCCTCCGCTCTTCGACTGGCCACCGAAAAACCGGAAGGCGCCGAAGCGACGCCCGCCGGTTTGGGTTCCGGTTCCTCCCCGCGAGGCGGGGAGGAGATCTGTCGCGGTCGACATCGAGATCAGCCGGCCGTCTTGGCGAAGCGAGCGAGCAGCTCGTTGCCTTCCTTCTCGATCGTGTCGAAGGCGTCCTTGACGGTCGTTTCGCCCGAGAAGATGCGGCCGTATTCGCGTTCCATGATTTCGCGGATCTGCGGGTAGAAGCCGAGGCGGTAGCCCTTCGACCACTCGCCAGCCGGCAGCAGCAGCTGCTTGATGCCGACTTCGGCAACCGGCTTGTCCTTGTAGTAGCCGTCCTTCTGGGCAAGCTCGTAGGCTGCCTTGGTGATGGCGACGTAGCCGGTGGCCTTGTGGTAGAAGTACTGGATTTCCGGCGAGGTCAGGAACTGGAAGAAGTCGGCAACGCACTTGTTTTCTTCATCCGACTTGCCGGACATGGCGAACAGCGCCGCGCCGCCGATGAAGGAATTGGTGCCGGCGCCCTTGATCGAGCCCCAATAGGGCAGGAAGGTTGCCGAGAACGGCATCTGCGCCGTCTTCTGCAGGCCACCGAAGGAGCCCGAAGAACCGATCCAGAACGCAGCCTTGCCTTCTTCGAAGACCTTCTGGTTGTCGTTCCAGCCGGCGCCGTAGAAAGCGAAGTAGCCTTCGTCCTTCCAGGCCTTGAGCTTGTCGAACATCATGATGAGGTTCGGGTCGGTGACCTTCAGCTGCGTGTCGACGACAGCGTCATAGCCGTTGTTGTTAGTGGCGAACTGAATGTTGTTGCGGGAGAAGAAGTTCTCCGTGAACTGCCAGGTGAGCTGCGACTGGACGAGCGGGATGTAGCCGGCTTCCTTCAGCTTCGGGGCAACCGCCTCAAACTCTTCCCAGGTCTTCGGCGCTTCGACGCCGGCCTTCTTCAGGGCCTCGTCGTTGACGTACATGATCGGCGCCGAGGAGTTGAACGGCATGCCGACGAACTTGCCTTCGCTATCGGCGTAGAAGTAACGCACGCCGTCGATGAAGGCGTTGCGGTCGAAGTTGTGGCCAGCCTTGATGATCAGGTCTTCGGCCGGAATGACCGCGCCCTTGGCGTTGATGATCGTGGCGGCGCCGGCGTCGAAGACCTGCAGGATGTTCGGCTGTTCGCCCGAGCGGAAAGCGGCGATGCCGGAAGCGAGCGCTTCCTCGTAGGTGCCCTTCGAAACCGGGGTCAGTGCGCAGGCGCTCTGGGCTTCGTTGAACTTCTTGGAAACTTCATTGATGACTTCGCCGTTACGGCCGGCCATGCCGTGCCACCAGGTGATATTGGTCGCGGCAAATGATGACGTCGCGGAAAAAGCGAAGCTAAGGGCTGCGAATGAAAACTTCTTGAACATGACTTGGTCCCTCTCCACCGGGTTGCGGATGGCTTGGACTAGTGACGTTCAATGACAGGCCCGTAACGCTTTTATGTCGGAACGATTACAAATTCGCGAATTTGTTCCAAGACGGGATGCGCGCGGAACAACACAATCATTTTCCCTCATCCCGCGCCGGTTCAGAAGGCATCCGGTAGATGCCGCGGCCAGCCCCAAGGGGTCACCGTGACGATGTCGTAGCGCACGGAAAGCCTGCTGAAATCCGGTTGCCTGGCCAGCCAGAGATCGCTCGCAGCGCGAATGCGTTTCTGCGCCGTGGCCGTCACCGCGAAGACGCCGTCCTCGGCCGAGCGGCGCGCCTTGACCTCGACGCAGGCAATGAGGTCGCCGCGCCGGGCGATGATGTCGATCTCGCCGAGCTTGGTGCGATGGCGCATGGCCACGATGCGGTAGCCCTTCAGCAACAGGCAGAGCGCCGCGCGATACTCGGCGAGGTATCCCCGCCTCAGCGCTTTCAGCTTCCGCCGGTCGCTGCCGTCAGCCGTCATGGCGCTCCTTCAGCTGCAGCAGCCGGTCATAGAGCTCCTTGCGCGGCACGCCCGTCTGGCGAGCGGCTTCGGTCGCCGCCTTGCCGGCCGGCATGTCGGCGACGAGGCTTAGCAGCAGGGCGTCGACATCGGCCGCTTCCGGCTCGGGTGCGGCGTCCGGCGGACCGATGACGAGCACGATCTCGCCTTTGACTGCACCCGCTTCGTCATAATGGGCGGCAAGCTCGCCGAGCGTGCCGCGGCGGAACTCCTCGAAGGTCTTGGTGAGCTCGCGGCAGACGGCAGCCCGCCTACCCTCACCCAGCACCTCGGCTGCGGCCGCCACTGTCGCGGCAATCCGGTGCGGCGATTCAAAGAACATGATTGTCGCCGGCACGGTCGCGAATTCCCTGAGGCGATCGCGTTTCGCCTTGTCCTTGGTCGGCAGGAAACCGGCAAAGAGGAAGGCATCGTTCGGCAGGCCGGAGCCGACCAGCGCTGCAAGCGGCGCCGAGGCGCCGGGGATCGGCACGACGCGATGACCGGCTTCAATCGCAAGCTGCCCCAGCCGGTAGCCCGGGTCGGAAACCAGCGGCGTTCCGGCGTCGGAGACGAGCGCCACCGATCGCCCTTCGGCGAGTGCTGCAAGCAGCCGGGGTCCGGCCTCGTCGGCATTGTGTTCATGGTAGGCGTAGGGCCGGTTCACGATGCCGTAGCGGTCGAGCAGCACGCGCGTAACCCTCGTGTCCTCGCAGGCGAGCACATCGGCGCCGGCAAGCGTTTCCAGTGCGCGCAGGGTGATATCGCCGAGATTGCCGATCGGGGTCGCCACCAGATAGAGCGCCGCATCGAGGGGGCGGGCCGGAACGCTGACATTGTGCAGGCGATAGCTGCGCTCTCTCTGCCCGCCTGATGCTTCCGAGGTCTTCTGCTTTTCCACCTGCAACGTCCTGATCGTGCTCGCCGATGTGTCTATCCGGTCTTTATGAGTGAGCCTATATGACAGAGCAAGGGCAAGACGGCGGGCCGGCACGCCACATCTGGGGACAGAAGTCCTCAAACCCCTTGCGTTCCGGGCGCTGTTTCTGCCATTTTGCCGGTCCACATATTTTCCGGTCGGTCGGCCGGGGCACTCGCAGTTGACGCTCAGGCGGACGTTCGCCCGCCGGGCAATGGTTGAAAGCGGCATCCCATGCGCATTACTCTCGAGCGGTCCAACCTCCTGAAATCGCTGAACCACGTGCACCGCGTGGTCGAGCGGCGAAACACGATCCCGATCCTCTCCAACGTGCTCTTGCGTTCCGACGGTGCGAGCCTCGAAATGAAGGCGACCGACCTCGACCTCGAAATCACCGAGGCGACACCGGCGCAGGTGGAACAGTCGGGCGCGACCACGGTGCCGGCGCATCTGCTTTACGACATCGTGCGCAAGCTGCCCGACGGTTCGGAAGTGCTGCTCGCCACCAATGCCGAGGGCACGGCGATGACCGTTGCCTCGGGCCGTTCGAAATTCTCGCTGCAGTGCCTGCCGCAGTCCGACTTCCCGGATCTCACCGCCGGCAGTTTCTCGCACTCCTTCCGCCTGAAGGCGACCGACCTCAAGATGTTGATCGATCGCACCCAGTTTGCGATCTCGACCGAGGAAACCCGCTACTATCTCAACGGCATTTTCGTGCACACCGTCGAGAGCAAGGGTGAACTGAAGCTGCGCGCCGTCGCCACGGACGGTCACCGCCTCGCCCGCGCTGACGTTGAAGCGCCGTCCGGCTCCGAAGGCATGCCGGGCATCATCATCCCGCGCAAGACCGTCAGCGAGTTGCAGAAGCTGCTCGACAACCCGGACCTCGTCGTCACCGTCGAAGTCTCTGACGCCAAGATCCGACTGACGATGGGTTCGATCGTCATGACCTCGAAGCTGATCGACGGCACCTTCCCGGATTACCAGCGCGTGATCCCGGCCAACAACGACAAGGAACTGCGCGTCGATTGCCAGTCCTTCGCCCAGGCCGTCGACCGCGTTTCGACGATCTCGTCCGAGCGCGGCCGCGCCGTCAAGCTGGCGCTGAACGAAGGCCAGATGACGCTGACGGTCAACAATCCGGATTCGGGCAGTGCGACGGAAGAACTGCCCGTCGGCTACGACCACGACCCGCTCGAAATCGGATTCAACGCCAAGTATCTGCTCGACATCACCTCGCAGCTGACCGGCACCGATGCGATCTTCATGCTGGCCGATCCGGGCTCGCCGACGCTCGTTCGCGACCTTGCTGCCGAGGATGCGCTTTACGTGCTGATGCCGATGCGCGTGTAACCGGGCCTGACGCGGCGCGAAATACCAACCCGTCACGCCCGCGCGTGACGGGTTTTTTGTTGATCGATCCATCCGGCGGCTGTTGATAAGCCGACGCTTTCAGGCGCAGACAGACTTGTTTTTGCCGCAGATGGGGACACATTATGATTGCCGCCGCCCGGACCGGCTCGAATCAGCGAGCCGGGATCACAGCGGGCGGCCCGTATGAGGAGAGGACGACGGTTTTGAGGGGTTCAATGAATTTGCGCGTGAAGGTGAAGGAACGGCTCGGACGGAAGTTCGATGAGGAAATTCGCTTTTTCAAGGGATGGATGAGCAATGCCAAGGCTGTCGGTGCAATCCTGCCGACCTCTTCCATAACCGCGCGCCGAATGGCGAGCGTCATCAATCCCGCTTCGGGCCTGCCGGTTCTTGAGCTGGGCCCGGGCACGGGCGTGATCACCAAGGCAATTTTGGAACGCGGCCTGCCCGCATCGAGCCTGGTCTCGGTCGAATATTCCACCGACTTCTATAACCAGCTCAGAGCCAACTTCGCCGGCGTCAATTTTGTCAATGGCGATGCTTTCGATCTGGAACACACCCTCGGCGAGCTGAAGGGTCAGACCTTTGACAGCGTCGTCTCGGCGGTGCCGCTGCTGAACTTCCCGATGCATCGGCGCGTCGAGCTGATCGAAGATCTCCTGTCACGCATCCCGGTCGGTCGGCCGGTCGTGCAGATTTCCTATGGGCCGCTCTCGCCTGTTGTCGCGATGCCGGATCGCTACAGCATCCAGCATCTCGACTTCGTCGTGCGCAACATCCCGCCGGCACAGCTTTGGGTCTATCGTCGGGCGCACTGACGGAATGTTCGGCGTCTACGTCACCCATCCGCAGGTCCAGATCGATCCGGACGTGCCTGTCCCGCAATGGGGACTTTCCGCTGTCGGCCGCGATCGTGCGGCCCTGATGGCGGCATTGCCGTGGGTGCGCGCGCTCGGGAGGATCGTCTCGAGCGACGAAACCAAGGCGATCGAGACGGCGCAGCTGCTGGCCGATGCCGCGGGCCTGACGGTCGAAATGCACCACGACATGGGCGAGAACGATCGCTCCGCCACCGGTTTCCTGCCGCCGCCGGAATTCGAGAAGGCGGCCGACTGGTTCTTCGCCCATCCGGCGGAAAGTTTTAAGGGCTGGGAGCGCGCGATCGACGCCCAGACGCGGATCTCGGACGCAGTGTTCCGTGTCCTCGAAGGGCACGACCCCAAGATCCCAATCGCCTTCGTCGGCCATGGCGGCGTCGGCACCCTTTTGAAATGCCGACTGCTCGGCGCACCGATCGCTCGCTCCGCCGACCAGAAGGGCGGTGGCGGCGGCAACGCCTTCGCTTTCCGCCTTGCGGATCGAACCGTTGCATGCGACTGGACCCCGATGGAACACTGGCAGGGGATTTAGATGATGACCGAAACCGCGCGCGACAGACTGATCGTTGGCCTCGACCTTCCGACCATTGCGGATGCCGAGAAGATCGTGTCGACGCTCGGCAACGACGTCTCCTTCTACAAGATCGGCTACCAGCTGGTCTTTGCCGGCGGGCTTGAATTCGCGCGCGACCTTGCCGCCAGCGGCAAGAAGGTCTTCCTCGACATGAAGCTCTTGGACATCGACAACACGGTTGCCAAAGGTGTCGAGAACATCGTTAAGATGGGCATGTCGATGCTGACCCTGCACGCCTATCCGAAGGCGATGAAGGCGGCCGTCGAAGCCGCTAGAGGTTCCGATCTCTGCCTGCTCGGCGTCACCGTGCTCACCTCGATGGACGAGCAGGACGTGATCGATGCCGGCTATGAATACGACCCGCACACGCTGGTGCTGCGTCGGGCCGAACAGGCGCGCGCCGCCGGCATGGGCGGCATCGTCTGCTCGGCGGAAGAATCCGCAGCGGTCCGCAAGATCATCGGACCGAACATGGCGCTGGTGACGCCGGGCATCCGGCCGGCCGGCGCCGACAAGGGCGACCAGAAGCGGGTGATGACGCCGGCCGAAGCCTTGAAGGCCGGATCCAGCCACCTCGTCGTCGCGCGCCCAATCGTCGCAGCCGCCGAGCCGCTCGCGGCCGCCCGCGCGATTCTTGCGGAAATGAATGGGGCCCTCCCGCGCTGACGCGGGCGGCATTTCGGACGCTGAAGCGATCCGTGTTGATCCGCTTGACCTCAACCAAAATTTGCCGGAAGTAACTCCCGTCGGCCCCGGTGCCGAAAGACGAGGAGCTCAACATGGCCAAGGGATACTGGATCGCACGGGTCGATGTCCGCGACCCCGAGCGCTACAAGGATTATGTGGCGGCAGCAAAGCCAGCCTTCGAGAAATACGGCGCGAATTTTCTCGCACGCGGCGGCGAACATCATCGCCTTGAGGGCGGCGTCCGCGCGCGCAACGTCGTCATCGAATTTCCGTCGCTGCAGGCAGCGGTCGACTGTTACAACTCGCCCGAATATCAGATTGCCGCCGCGATCCGCCAGGAAGTCGCCGACGCGGAGATGGTCGTCGTCGAAGGCGTCTGACGACCTGCCATCCTCATCTTCCGACAGACCCGACAAGCCGCGTGGATTGGCCTTCACCTCTCGCGGCTGTTGGGCTATGTAGCAATCAATTCTTTCCACTGCGATCAGGAGTGCGTTTCCCATGACCTTGTCCAACCTTCCGCCGCTGGTGACGATTTTCGGCGGATCCGGGTTCGTCGGCCGTCATGTCGTGCGCGCGCTTGCCAAGCGCGGCTACCGCATTCGCGTTGCCGTTCGCCGGCCCGACCTTGCCGGCCACCTGCAGCCGCTCGGCAATGTCGGCCAGATCTCCTTCGTCCAGGCGAACCTGCGCTACCGGAAATCCGTCGATCGCGCCGTCGAAGGCTCCGACCACGTCATCAACTGCGTCGGCGTGCTGTTTGAAAAAGGGCGCAACACGTTTGACGCCGTCCAGGATTTCGGCGCGCGCGCGGTGGCTGAAGCGGCACGTAGCGTCGGCGCCACGCTGACGCACATTTCGGCGATCGGCGCGGACGCTTCCTCGCCGTCGCAATACGCCCGCAGCAAGGGCCGCGCCGAGGCCGCGATCCTGGAAACGAAGCCTGACGCGATCATCCTGCGTCCGTCGATCGTCTTCGGTCCCGAGGACGGCTTCTTCAACAAGTTCGCCGACATGGCGCGCTTCTCGCCGGTCCTGCCGCTGATCGGCGGCGGCCACACCAAGTTCCAGCCTGTCTACGTGACCGATGTCGCCGAGGCCGTGGCGCGCGCTGTCGACGGCAAGGTCACCAAGGGCAAAATATACGAACTCGGCGGCCCGGATGTCTTAAGCTTCCGCGATTGTCTCGAGATCATGCTCAACACGATCGACCGCAAGCGTACGCTCGTCTCGCTGCCCTTCGGCGTCGCGTCCTTCATCGGCAGCATCGCGTCGATGATCCCCTTCGTCACGCCGCCGCTCACCGCCGACCAGGTGGTGTTGCTGAAATCCGACAATGTCGTCTCGGCAAAGGCGGTTTCGGAGGGACGTACGCTCGCCGGCATCGGCATCGATCCGACCATGCTGGAGTCGATCCTGCCGACCTATCTGGTGCGCTATCGCCCGCAGGGCCAGTACACGCGCAGCGGCCGCGGCGCCTGATCGCTGCGAAGCCCATCTTCTTTTGAACGGCCGCCGGTACCCACCGGCGGCCGTTTGCTGTGGTATCCAGGCAACAGCGTTGCAGTTCTGCCGCAGTTAAGAAAGCGAATGGCATTTACCGCAAATTCAACATGTCCTGATATTGATCATGTCATATCCAGCGACTAAACACCGCCTCGCGCCCCGATCGCAAGGCATGACGGCGGGCGGCAGCAGCAATCTCGAAAGGCATAGCGTCCATGGGCAAGTCGATCGCAATCTTTTTTGCGTGTGCGGCACTGATCATTCTGGCTGGCTCATTCATCGCGCCGAACACGGTCGCGAGCAGCGGCAAGGGTTGCGCGCCGGCCTATGGCGTCGATCCGTGCACGACGGCATCGATCGGTCTTTCCGGCAACTAAGGCCGGCGCCCTTTAGATCAGGCAATTCCGGACGGAAAGCGGCTTCGCACTTTTCCTGGAATTGCATTGGAAGGGCATATTTTAGAGTTATTGGCGGGGGCCAGTAGCCGCGTGCGTTTCACCTTGAGACGCACGCGGCTTTGTTTTTAGGGCTTGGTCCGAGGTCAGAGAAATCTCTGAGGTCAAAGAAAAAGGCGCGTCCGGAACGCGCCTTTTCTCGTTTGAGATCGTTGATCCCGGCTCAGCCGAGCAGCCAGAGGCCGATCAAGCCGGCCGTGCCGACGACGATGCGCCAGATGGCGAAAGGCGTGAAGCCGCGCCGCGAGACGAAATCGAGCAGCGAACGCACGACGAAGATGCCGGCGACGAACGCCGCGATGAAGCCGACGGCGATCAGCGTGAAGTCGTCGAAGGAGAGCGCGTCGCGGTTCTTGTAGAGGTCCAGCGTGAAGGCGCCGAGCATGGTCGGCATCGCCAGGAAGAACGAGAACTCCGCGGCCGAGCGCTTGTCGGTCCCCATCAGCAGGGCGCCGGCGATCGTGGCGCCGGAACGCGAGGTGCCGGGGATCATCGCCAGGCACTGGAACAGGCCGATCTTCAGCGCCAGCGACGGCGGGTAGTCCATGACGTTGGTGTAGCGCGGCTTCAGCGGCAGATGGTCGATGGCGTAGAGAATGAAGCCGCCGACGATCAGCACGACACAGATGAGCATCGGCGTTTCGAACAGCACCGTCTTGATGAAATCATGGGCGATGGCGCCGATGACGGCCGCCGGCAGGAAGGCGATCAGAACGGACAGGACGAAGCGGCGCGCCTTGATGCTCGTCGGCAGCGCCAGCGCGATCGACAGAAGCTTCTGGAAATAGACGAGCAGGATGGCCAGAATGGCGCCGAGCTGGATCAAGACGGCGAAGGTGTTGCCCGGCGACCTGAAGCCGAGGAAGTGGCCGGCAAGGAGGACGTGCGCCGTCGACGAAACAGGGATAAACTCCGTCAAGCCCTCGATGAGCCCGAGGACGAGCGCGCTGATGATCGATTGATCCGCCATATATGAGATTTTCCTGACAAGTTTTGGAGTGGGAGGAAAAGGTTGATTCGCTTGTGTTTGCCACCGCAAATTTCTATAGCTCTATCACAGGAGCCGTGGCCAGACGCTTGCGCCGCCACGCTGACGCCCCCAGCAAAAAGACTCTGAGAAGCCAGATCATCGATGCCGACACTGTATCATCACCCCATGTCCTCCGCTTCACGGTTCGTTCGCCTTATCCTCTCGGAATATGGCTATCAGACGGAATTGTCCGAGGAACAGCCCTGGGAGAACCGGCGCGACTTCCTGGCCTTGAACCCGGCCGGGACGCTACCGGTCTATGTTGACGACAGTATGAGAGCGCTCTGTGGCGCCACGATCATCTCGGAATATCTCGACGAGACGAACGGAATCATGAAGCGGGATCGCCGGCTTCTGGCCGAGGACCCGTTCCAGCGGGCGGAAATCCGCCGCCTGGTCGAGTGGTTCCTGCACAAGATGGAAGCGGACGTGACGCGGCCGCTGGTGCGCGAGCGGATCTTCAAGCTGCAGATGACACCGGACCAGGGCGGCGGCGCGCCCGACAGCAAGGTCCTGCGCACCTCGCGCGCCAATATCCGCCAGCATATGAAGTATCTCTCCTGGCTCGCCGGTTCGCGCACCTGGCTTGCCGGCGACCGCATCTCCTATGCGGATCTCGCCGCGGCCGCGACGGTGTCCGTGCTCGACTATCTCGGCGAGATCGACTGGTCGGATGCCCCGACCGCCAAGGAGTGGTACCAGCGGCTGAAGTCCCGCCCCTCCTTCCGGCCGCTGCTTGCTGAACGCGTGCGCGGCGTGACCCCGGTTCCGCACTATGCGGACCTCGACTTCTGAGGCTGAAACCGTGCCCGGCATCGCTGCCAAGGCTGACAATGGGGATCGACGGCGGCTGAAGCTGACCGAGTTCCTGAAGGCCGAGGCGGCAGACAAGGGCTTCGATCTCTGTCGCATCACCCGGCCGGACGCCATTCCCGAGGCGCCGGCCCGGCTCCAGGACTTCCTCGACGACGACTTCCACGGCACGATGGACTGGCTCGCCGAGACTGCCGAGCGACGCTCCGATCCGCGAACGCTCTGGAGCGACGTGCGTTCGGTGGTGATGTTCGCGATGAACTACGGCCCGGAAGACGATCCGCGCAGGATTCTCGAAAAGACCGATCGCGGCGCGATCTCGGTCTATGCCCAGAACCGCGACTATCACGACATCATCAAGGGCAAGCTCAAGGAAGTCGCGACCCGCTTCGCCGCGCGCGCCGGCGAGGACGTCAAGGTCTTTGTCGACACCGCCCCGGTGATGGAGAAGCCACTCTCGGAAAAGGCCGGCCTCGGCTGGCAGGGCAAGCACACCAATCTCGTCAGTCGCGAATTCGGCTCCTGGCTGTTTCTCGGCAGCCTGTTCACAACGGCGAACCTCGTCATCGACGAGCCGGAGCGCGACCATTGCGGCTCCTGCCGCGCCTGCCTCGATGCCTGCCCGACCGGCGCTTTTCCTGCGCCCTATCAGATCGACGCGCGGCGCTGCATTTCCTACCTGACGATCGAGCACAAGGGTCCGATCGACCCGGAGCTCCGCCCGTTGATTGGCAACCGCATCTATGGCTGCGACGACTGTCTCGCCGCCTGCCCCTGGAACAAGTTCGCGCAGGCGGCCTCCGAAATGAAGCTGAAGGCGCGCGAGGACCTGAAGGCGCCAGCGCTCGACAGCTTGCTCGACCTCGACGACCCGGCCTTCCGCAGCCTGTTCTCGGGCTCGCCGGTCAAGCGCATCGGCCGCGACCGTTTCGTGCGCAACGTGCTGATCGCGGCCGGCAACTCCGGCAACCAGGCGCTCGTGCCTGCGGTCAAGGCGCGCGTCGGCGATCCCTCGCCCGTGGTGCGGGCGATGGCGGTCTGGGCGCTGTCACGATTGGTCGCGCCGGCGACGCTTGCGGAATTTGCCGAACAATGCGAGCCAGAGACGGACGAAGACGTCCTCAACGAATGGCAGATGGCGGGAGTGAGCCGATGCATGTCCTGATCCTTGGCGCCGGCTACTCCGGTATGGCAATCGCGCGGGCCATGGCCCCGACGGCGACAAGCGTTGTCGGCACCACCCGCACCGAGGAGAAGGCGACGAAGCTTGAAAAGGCCGGCATCCGCCCGATCCTCTTCGACGGCGAAACGATCTCCGACGAACTCGCTGCTGCGCTTGGCCAGGCGACGCACCTGATCCAGTCGATCGCGCCCGGCCGCGACGGCGATCCGATGTTCCGCGCTTCCAGCCCGGATCTCGCGCAACTGGCGCCGAACCTCAAGTGGATCGGCTACCTCTCGACCGTCGGCGTCTATGGCGACCACGGCGGCGAATGGGTCACCGAGGACATGCTGCGCAAACCGGTCTCGGCCCGCTCGGTCGAGCGGGTGGAGGCGGAGGATGCCTGGATCGCCTTCGGCGCCAGGCAGAGCATTCCGGTTGCCGTGTTGAGGCTCGCCGGCATCTACGGCCCCGGACGCAATGCCTTCTGCAATCTCGCAAACGGCACGGCCCGACGCCTGATCAAGCCTGGCCAGGTGTTCAACCGCATCCGGGTCGAAGATATCGGCGCGGCCACCCTGTTCCTCGCCAACAACGGCACGAGCGGCGTCTTCAACATCACCGACAACGAGCCGGCGCCGCCGCAGGACGTGGTGGCCGAGGCCGCGCGGCTGATGGGCGTCGAACCGCCGCCGGAAATTCCCTTCGAGCAGGCGGAGCTGTCGCCGATGGCCCGCTCCTTCTATGGCGAGAACAAGCGGGTATCGAACGCCCGCATGCGCGCCACCGGTTTCGAGTTCGCGTATCCGGATTATCGCGTTTCGCTTGCGCAGCTCTGGCAATCCGGCACATGGCGCAACGCCTGAAACGCAACTCGGCGCTCAATCAATAACATAACCCGAAATGCTTATAGAAAGCCGATAGTCAGTACATCAGTAATGGCGGCGGCAGCGCCGCCAGAATTGTGACTTTCTCTGGATATTCATTCGATACTTGACGAATTGAATACAACCTGTGCGCTAGTAACGAGTTTTCGACCATCCGGATTCCGGAAATTTCGTCCAATTCGAAATTTTTAATGAAATTTTTCGTTTACCACTGAGTTGCGCCTGCGTACGGAAGGCTGTGAGCGTTCAACCGCTGATTCCAAAGAACTTCCTGGCTCCATTTAAACTATTTCAAACAATCTTCGTTTTTGAATTTTCGTCCTTTTTTAATAAATCCTAATAGATCGTAAATGGTTGAAGCACGTTTTCGCCATTTTTCGCCCCAATTAGCGGTTCCCAGAAGATTTTTATTCAACCATTTGACCGAGGGGATCGCCAGTTGACGCCAGCGAAGATCAAGGCTGCTGCCGCTGCAGCGCTGTTCACGACCGCTATCGGTCTCGTTTCCGTTTCCGATAGCCATGCAGCCGGCGCCGGCTGCGGCGGCGCGTCCTGGTACGCGCTGAGCTCCAAGACCGCCTCCGGCGAGCGCATGAATGCCGCCCGCCTGACCGCCGCCCACCGCAGCCTGAAGTTCGGAACCAAGGTTCAGGTCACCAACAAGCGCAACGGCAAGAGCGTGATCGTTCGGATCAACGACCGTGGGCCATTCATTCGTGGCCGCGTGATCGACCTTTCCAAGGCTGCAGCCTCGCAGATCGGCATGATCCGCTCCGGCCACGCCAGCATCTGTTATCGCGTCATCAATTCCTGATTTTTGAAATACTGCCATCCGACCGATCGTCGGGTGGGTTTACTTGAGAAAGACCATTCTCGGCGGTTAATCTTCTCCGCCGTCTTGCTCTTCGATGCCATCGCCGTTACCACGGCGAAAAAGGAGTTGATCGAAGATGCGTTTGGGCGGCAGGCTCGCTGGAGCCATTGAGGTTCTTGAGGATATCGAAAAGCGGAAGCGCCCGGTCGCCGACGCGCTCAAGGATTGGGGCCTCTCGCATCGCTTCGCCGGATCCGGCGATCGCTCCGCGATCGGCAACATCGTCTACGACGCGCTTCGCATGAAGCTCTCCCACGCCTACCTGATGGACAGCGACAGCGCCGCAGCACTCGGCCATGCCGTCATGTACCGGCAATGGGGCTTTACGCCGGAAGCGCTCGCGGCCGAACTCGACGGCGACAAGTTTGCACCTGAGATGCCGTCTGCCGAGATGACGCAAGCCTTCGCCACGCGCCGCCTCGAAGACGCCGCAGCCCACATCCAGGGCGACATTCCCGAATGGGTCCAGGCCTCGTTCGAGGAAAACTTCTCCGACGACTGGCTCGATGAAGCCAAGGCGCTCGCCGGCCGGCCGACGCTCGACCTGCGTGCCAATACGCTGAAGGCCTCGCGCGCCAAGGTGCTGAAGGCGCTGGAGCGAAGCGGCGCCGAACCGGCGACGATCGCTCGCAACGGCATTCGCATTCCGGCCGGCGAAGGCGCCTCGCGCCTGCCGAACGTGACGGCGGAACTCTCCTTTCAGAAGGGCTGGTTCGAAGTCCAGGACGAGGGCTCGCAGATCGTTGCCGATCTCGCCTTTCCGCAGGAAGGCGAACAGGTGCTCGACTATTGCGCCGGCGGTGGCGGCAAGACGCTCGCCATGTCCGCCGCGATGAACAACAAGGGCCAGGTGCACGCCTACGACACCGACCGCAAGCGGCTTGCCCCGATCATCGAGCGGCTGAAGCGCGCGGGCACCCGCAATGTCCAGGTACATGAATCCACCGACAGCCTGGCGCCGCTCGCCGGCCGCTTCGACCGTGTGCTGGTCGATGCGCCCTGCACCGGCACCGGCACCTGGCGCCGGCGGCCGGACACGAAATGGCGGCTCAACCAGAAGAACCTCGAAGAGCGCATCTCCCAGCAGGAGGAAGCGCTGGCGAGCGCTGCCCAGTTCGTCCGCCCGGGCGGCCACCTCATCTATGTCACCTGCTCGGTCCTGCCTGAGGAAAACGAGGCCCAGGTCTACGGCTTCTGCGAAGACAATCCGGAATTCGAGATCCTGTCGGCGGCCGATATCTGGGCGACGCTTTTCGGCACCGACAAGCCGCAGCCCTGGTCGGCCGACATGAAGACGGTGACGCTGACGCCCGCCTCAACCGGCACGGACGGCTTCTTCTTCTGCCTGATGCAACGCAAGGGTTGACGCCTTTTGACAATGGTCAAAACACGCGCATCAGATTGAAAACGTTCTAAACTATACACTTTGACACAAGTTTGCTTTTGGTTCATGAGAAGCAGGCCCGGCCGGGGCCTTTTCTCATGGCCCGACGCCTGAACGATACCGCGTTTGCGGGCTCGCTCGGCTGCGCCGAAGGAAGTAACAGGAGAGGGTCATGACCAAGAAATTCATCCGCGGCGCCGCGCTGGCGTTCATGACGGCAACGTCGGCGTTGGCCCTGCAGCCGGCCCACGCGGCAACCGATGCCGCCGCCGTGGTGAAGCATTACACCGCCGTCGCCCATGCCAAATTCGAAGATGCGCTGACGACGGCCGAGGCACTCGACAAGGCGGTCAACGCGCTGATCGCGACGCCGAGCGAAGAAACGCTGAAGGCCGCGCGCGACGCCTGGCGGAAGGCCCGCAACCCCTACCAGGAAACCGAAGTCTACCGCTTCGGCAACGCAATCGTCGACGAATGGGAAGGCAAGGTCAACGCTTGGCCGCTGGACGAGGGCCTGATCGACTATGTCGACCCGAGCTATGGTACCGAGAGCGACGAGAACGCGCTGTTCACCGCCAACGTGATTGCCAACAAGACGATCAAGATCGACGGCAAAGACGTCGACGCCTCCAACATCACGCCGGAATTCCTGGCGGGCACACTGCAGGAAGCCGGCGGCATCGAGGCGAACGTCGCCACCGGCTACCATGCGATCGAATTCCTGCTCTGGGGCCAGGACCTGAACGGCACCAAGGCTGGCGCAGGAAACCGCCCCTATACCGACTATGACACCAAGGCCTGCACCGGCGGCAATTGCGACCGCCGCGCCGCCTATCTGAAGGCCGCGACCGAGCTCCTGGTTTCCGACCTCAAGGAAATGGTCGCCAACTGGACACCGGACGGTGCCGCAACCAAGGCCGTCGAGGCTGACCCGAAGGCTGGCCTCGTCGCCATCCTCACCGGCATGGGTTCACTCTCCTATGGCGAACTTGCCGGCGAGCGCATGAAGCTCGGCCTGCTGCTGCACGATCCGGAAGAAGAGCATGACTGCTTCTCCGACAACACGCACAACTCGCACCTGCACGACGCGATCGGCATCCAGTCGGCCTATACGGGCGAGTACACCCGCGTCGACGGCACCAAGATGACCGGCCCGTCGCTTTCGGAACTCGTTGCCGCCAAGGACGCAGCACTCGACAAGGAAATGACCGGCAACCTTTCGACCACAGTCGAGAAGATGCAGGCAATGGCCAAGCGCGCGGAAACCACCGAGGCCTACGACCAGATGATCGGCGAAGGCAATGCCGAGGGCAACGCCACCGTGCAGGCGGCGATCGACGGCCTGATCGCCCAGGCAAAGACCGTTCAGCGCGTCATTGCGTCACTGGATCTCGGCACGATCGAGCTTGAAGGTTCCGACAGCCTGGACAATCCTAACGCCGTCTTCCAATAAGCTGAAAAGGCGGGCCGCGCCGGCACCGGTGCGGCCCGATCCTCTACTGATGAAAACTGGCGCTCCTCGCCTTCTCGCGCTTCTTTTTGCGCAGGCGCTCTTTACCGCCTTGCCCGCCCTTGCCGGCGACGGCCTTCCGATCGAACGCACTGACCTCGACATCAAGGACCGCCAACGCGTCCTTACGGTCACACGGCCGACCGATGACTTCTCGAAGGCGGAAAGCTTCGAGGCCATGTCCGGTGGTGCTGCGACCTCGATCGCGCCCGTCAATGCCGACAGCTTCTCGCAGTTTTCGGCCAATCTCACCTTCCAGGAAGAGGAAGGCTTCAAGCTCGGCAACGCGCTGTTCCGCAAGCTCTGGGTCTCCTCGCCCTCCTCGACCCAAGCCTCCGACGGCCTTGGCCCGCTCTACAACGCCCGCGCCTGCCAGAGCTGTCACCTGAAGGACGGACGCGGACGCCCGCCGGAGGGCTCCACCGATGCGACTTCGATGTTCTTCCGTCTGGCGCGCCCTTCGCGCGACGACGACGAGCGACGGTTGATCGAGACGCATCAGGTCGTCAACTTCCCGGACCCAGTCTATGGTGCCCAGCTTCAGGATAGCGCCGTGCCGGGCCTCGCTGCCGAAGGGCATCTGAAGGTCAGCTATACCGAGCAGCCCTTCATCTTCCCTGACGGCGAAACGGCGTCACTGCGCAAGCCGAGTTATTCTGTGGCCGACCTCGCCTACGGGCCGCTCGATCCACAGACGACCCTTTCGCCGCGCGTGGCCCAGCCGATGATCGGGCTCGGCCTCATCGAGGCGATCCATGAGGCGGACATCCTCGCGCTTGCCGATCCTGACGACGCCGACGGCGACGGGATCAGCGGCCGCCCGGCACTCAGAGGTAACGCGAAGACCGGCAGGCTGACAATCGGACGTTTCGGCTGGAAGGCGCAGAATGCCACCGTGCGGCAGCAGAGCGCCGATGCCTTTGCCACCGATATCGGCATCTCCTCTCCCGACGCCGACCGGCCGCATGGCGACTGCACAGCCGCCCAAGTGAAATGCCTCACCATGGCGACCGGTGTGCAGGACCGGCTTGGTCCGACCGAAGCGCCCGATCCGGTGCTTAACCTCGTGACCTTCTATTCGGAGAACCTTGCCGTTCCGGCGCGCCGCAAGGCGAGCTTTGCCGAGACGCTCAGCGGCAAGAAGGTCTTCTACGACCTCGGCTGCACGAGCTGCCACACGCCGAAATTCGTCACCCGCCGGGATGCCGCAAACAAGGCGCAGTCCTTCCAGCTCATCTGGCCCTATTCCGATTTCCTGCTGCACGACATGGGCGAAGGCCTTGCGGACGGCCAGCAGGTAGGCGTCGCCAGCGATAGCGAGTGGCGCACCCCACCGCTCTGGGGCATCGGCTTGACGAAGACCGTCAGCGGGCACACTTTCCTGCTGCACGACGGACGCGCCCGCAATTTCACCGAAGCGATCCTCTGGCATGGCGGCGAAGGGCAGAAGGCCCGCGATGCTTTCGCCGCCCTTGCCGCAAGCGATCGCCGCGATCTCCTTGCCTTCCTGGAGTCACTCTGATGCTCTCTACGCATACGCTCACCCTCGCATTCTCCCTGGCGCTGACGACCGCATCGCCCGCGATGGCTCAGGAAGGGAGCGCGCTCTCGCCGCGCGTCGTCAACGAGGCCGCCGTGCCCGCCGTCATGGCCAAGGCCGTCGACGACTTCATCATTCCCGGCTACCGCAACCTGTCGGAAAAGACCGCCGCTGCCAGGCAAGCGACAGCGAAGCTCTGCGAGGCGCCGTCGCAGCCGGCACTCAAGAACGCGCAGAGTGCGTTCTCCGACCTGGTCGGCGCCTGGTCGGCGATCGAGGTCGTGAGACTCGGCCCTGCGCTTGAGCAGAACCGTTTCGAACGATTCCTCTTCTACCCCGACCGCAAGAGCACGGGGCTCAAGCAGGTCCAGGCGATCGTTTTGAAAAAAGACGAAAGCGCCACGGACGTGGCTACACTCAAGGGCAAGAGCGTCGCCGCCCAAGGCTTGGGTGCGCTGGAATACGTGCTTTACGGCAGCGGCGCCGAGACGCTTTCGGGCAAGGAGGGTGACTTCCGCTGCCGCTATGGCCTGGCGATCACTGGGAACCTCGATGACATCGCCAATGAATTCCTGGCCGCTTGGCAGAAGCCGGACGGCATCCAGGCCGCCTGGAAACACCCAGGCCCCGACAATCCCGAATTCCGCGACAATCGCGAGGCGGCGACCGAACTGCTCGGCATTCTCGTCCATGGCGTCGAGACGGTGAAGGACCAGCGGCTGAAGCCGTTCTACGAGGGCAAGGACGACAAGGGGCATCCGAAACTTGCGATCTACTGGCGCTCCGGCAACACCATGGCCTCGATCGCCGGCAACGTGAGCGGGCTCAAGACGCTGTTCGATGTTGCCGACATGCAAAGCCTGCTGCCGGAAGACAGCCGCTCCGTGGCAGGTTCGGCCGACTTCGTCTTCAAGTCGGTGATCGGCATGGCCCGCAACATCGATGGACCGATCGATGCCGCGCTCACTGACGACGACAAGCGCGCCAAGCTCGCATTCCTGTCGCTCAACACCAACGACCTCCTCAACCGCCTGAACAAGGATTTCGGCGGCGCGATCGGGCTTGGCGCCGGCTTCTCCTTCGCCGACGGCGATTAGAGCATCCAGCTCGCAGATGTAGGCACCGGAGCGGAAAAGATGCTCTCGCATCAAAGTGCTGGAGCGTCCTTAGTGCGTTCAATTGAACGCACGCGCTCCAGAGCGGGATGAGGAAAAGTGTGCGCGGTTTTCCGCCCGCATCTCGCTCAAACTCAGAGTGTTGACAATCAAGGCTTTTAGGCGCAAAGCGCTCCCGTGTCCGCTCTCGCGGGCACGTTTCACCACAAGGACCAACTCACAATGAACCCCGACAGTCGAAGTCGAGCCTTCACGCTCACGGCCGTCCGGTCCTGATTTGATCAGGGCTCCGTGGCGGTCGGATGACTCGCCCTATGGAGCCCAATATGCTGCGCATCTACAAAAGCCAGAACAGCCACCTCGTGCTCGTCGACATGCTTGACGGCATCGCATCGCCGACGCCCGCCATCTGGTTCGACCTCTTCAATCCGTCCGTTGAGGAAACGCGCCTCGTCGAGGGCCAGCTCGGCATCGAGATCCCGACCCGTGATGAGATGCAGGAAATCGAGCTTTCCGACCGCCTCTACCAGGAGGACGGTGCCGAGTTCATGACGATGACGGCGACCGCGAAGCTCGACAGCGATTATCCGGTCAAGGTGCCGGTGACCTTCATCCTCAAGGGGACGACGCTGGTGACCGTGCGCCATGCCGATCCCAAACCGTTCCAGATCTTCTCCAACCGCATTCAGAAGACGAACGGCCAGATCTGCGAAAGCGGCGAACTGGTGATGCTCGGTCTTCTAGAGGCAATCATCGACCGTACGGCGGACGCGCTGGAGCGCGCCGGCAGCGAGGTCGACGCGATCTCGCGCGAAGTGTTCCGCAAGACGAATGCCAGCGCCACCAAGAAGACGCGCGACCTGCAGTCGCTGATCGAGCAGATCGGCCAGAAGGGCGACCTCCTGACGGTCATCCGCGAAAGCCTCGTCAGCATCGGTCGGCTCGTTGCCTATCACGTGGCGCTCGAAGGCATGGGGCCACGCAAGGCAGGAAAGGAAAGCCGGCAGCGGATCAAGCTGATCCAGCGGGATGCAACTTCGCTTGGCGACCACGCGCTGTTCCTGTCGAACAAGATCAACTTCCTGCTCGACGCGACGCTCGGCCTCATCAATCTCGAGCAGAACCAGATCATCAAGATCTTCTCGGTCGCCGCCGTCGTCTTTCTGCCGCCGACGCTGGTCGCCTCGATCTACGGCATGAACTTCGGGGTGATGCCGGAACTGCAGTGGGAGTTCGGCTACCCTGCGGCACTGATGCTGATGGTGATCTCGGCGATCGTGCCCTATTTCTACTTCAAGCGCCGGGGCTGGCTCTGACCCCGCAACCTGCTATATCGCAGCCCTGAGCGACACCCCGTTCAGGGCTGCAGGTTTCCACGACGAGCGAGGATGGCATGACAGTCGCCACGGGTCTGATCGATCGACGCAGTTTCGTGAAAATGGCGGGCGCGGCCTGGGTAGCAAGCCTCGCACCCGACCGGGCTTTCGCCCTTGGCAGAGCCGACGCCGTCTTCGCCTCGGCCTTCATGGCGCCGGATGGAAGCTATGGCGTTGCAACGCTGACGGAAGCCGGCGAGATCATCGAACGTACGACGCTTCCGGCGCGAGCGCATGGCATGGCCTATTCGCCCGTCAGCCATCGGGCGGTCGCCTTCGCCCGCCGGCCCGGCACCTATGCGATGATCCTTTCGACCGACGGCTCGGCGGAACCAGTGGTCATCGCTGCAGCAGAGGGCCGGCACTTTTACGGTCACGGCTGTTTCTCGGCGGATGGCAAGCTGCTCTATGCCACCGAGAACGATTTTGCCGGCAATCGCGGCATGGTCGGCATCTATGACGGCACCGACAACTTCACCCGCATTGGCGAATTCCCGACCTATGGCATCGGTCCACACGACATGACGCTCGCTGCCGACGGACGGCTGCTTGCGATCGCCAATGGCGGCATCGAGACCCATCCCGATTTCGGCCGAACCAAGCTCAATCTCGACCATATGGAGCCGAGCCTGACGCTGGTCGACACGCAAAGCGGCGCGCTCGTGCAGAGGCACGGTCTGCCTGCTGAACTCAGCCGTCTTTCGACGCGCCACGTCGATATCGGCCCGAAGGGCGAGATCTGGTTTGCCTGCCAGTACGAAGGCGCGCGCAACGACCTGCCGCCGTTGGTCGGATCCTTCTCCAAGGGCGAAGACCTGAAATTCCTGTCGCTGCCCGAACGCACGACGGAAGCGCTGGCGAACTATGTCGGCGCGATCGCCGTCAACCGGCACGAAGGGCTTGTTGGACTGACCTCACCGAAGGGCAACGTGGCCGTGACGCTCGATGCCCGCACCGGCACGGTGCTGAAGGAAGAGCGCGTCGTCGATGCAGCAGGGGTCGCCAGCGCCGGCCACGGCTTTGCCGTTTCGTCCTATGACGGCCACTTCAAGGCGCGCCAAAGCCGGGTCGCCTGGGATCAGCACATCGTTCGTTTGGCATAGGCCGGAGACATGCCTCAGGCCGAAAAGCGGCCCGCGCCGGAGAGTTTTGCCAAGTCGTCCCAGCGATAGGCGGTCTGGTCGTGGTTTTCGCCGCCGAGGCTTACCTGGCCCTGGCCGATGGCAACCGCACCGAGATGCTCGTAGAACGCCCTGTTCGGATTGCTGGAAAGCACCCAGGCAAACAGGGACTTGCCGCCCAGTTCCCGGCAATGGGCGGCAACGCTGCGCACCAGTGCCGAGCCGATGCCGGCGCCTTGGAATTCCTTGAGGATATAGAGCGCATAGAGCTCGCGATCGAACCGCGGCGGCATCGAGCGGGCTTTTCCGTAATTGGCAAAGCCGATCACCTTGTTCGTGCTCATGTCGACCGCGACCAGATGGAAGACGTCGGCGACGCGCATGCGCCTTGCGTGGCGCAGCGCCTGCTCTTCGACGCTCATCCCATCGAGGAAGGCGTCGGAAATCAGTCCGCGGAACGTCGATCGCCAGCTTTCGACGATGACGGAGGCGATCATCATGATGTCATCCGGACCGGCCGGCCGGATATCGATGCTTCTGAAGCTCTTCATGGCACATGATATAGGTTGCAGATCACGGCTTCAAAACGGCAGCCCCCATGGAAAGCCAGAAAGTCGGTTCTATCTGTCGAGGCCACCATCATCGCGCTATTGATTGCAGTCGCCGGTTTCGTCGTCGCAAGCCGGCGGCGGGATCGCGTTTCGGCCCCGTTGTTCCTGCCCTATCTCGCCTGGGTTGCGTTTGCGACGACGCTCAACAGCTCGATTTTGCTCATGAATTGAACTTGTCGGACCTTCACGAGCGTGCCACTGTCCCGCAGGCATAATGATGCCGCCCGACAAAAAAGGCCATGTGGACTGATGGACGACCGTGATCCCCCCGATTTCCGAAAGCGCATCCGCGAGAGTTTCGCGCGGCAGGCGGCAATGCGCACGGTCGGCGCCGAACTGACGCTCGTCGAACAGGGCACGGTCGAGATCGAACTGCCGTTCGACGACAAGCTGACGCAGCAACATGGCTTCCTGCATGCGGGCGTGATCTCGGCGGCGCTGGATTCGGCCGGCACCTATGCCGCCTATTCGGTGATCGACCCGGATGCCTCGATCCTGACGATCGAGTTCAAGGTCAACCTGCTTTCGCCGGGGCGCGGCGAGCGCTTCCTGTTTCGCGGTGAAGTGACCAAACCCGGCTCGACGATCATCGTTTCCGACGGGCGCGGCTACGCGATCCGCGCCGACGGGCCGGCGAAGCTGATCGCCTCGATGACCGGGACGATGATGGTGGTGCGCGGACGCCAGGGGATCGAAGGATGAGTTTTGCCGTCAAAACCGTTGCCGGACGCAGGGTTCTCTACGTCATGGCCGTTGATGCCGAATACGGGCCGCACCTCAAGCAGCGGATCAAACCGCTGATGACCGGCGTCGGCCCGGTCGAGGCCGCCGTTGTGTTGACGCGCACGCTCACGGAGCTTGCCGCGGAAGGGGCCCTGCCCGATCTGGTCGTTTCGCTCGGGTCCGCCGGTGCCGCGACGCTCGAACAGACGGAAGTCTACCAGGCCGTTTCCGTCGGTTATCGCGACATGGATGCCTCGCCGCTCGGCTTCGAGAAGGGCGCAACACCGTTTCTCGACCTGCCGGCCATGGTGCCGCTGCCGCTGAGGATTCCCGGCGTGCCGGAGGCCCGGCTTTCGACCGGCGCCAACATCGTCTCGGGAGCCGCCTATGACGCGATCGACGCCGACATGGTGGAGATGGAGACCTTTGCGGTCCTGCGCGCCTGCCAGTCCTTCCGGGTTCCGCTGATTGCGCTTCGCGGCATTTCCGATGGCAAGGCCGAGCTCAAGCACGTCAGCGACTGGACGGAATATTTGCACGTCATCGACGAGAAGCTTGCAGCCGTGATCGACCGGTTGGAGAATGCGGTTTCAAGCGGCACGATCCGGCTCGAAACGTGATCGTAAGTCAGAGCGGGATGTGGGCGGAAAAACCGCACGCACTTTTCGTCATCCCGCTCTGAAACCCCGGAATTGTCGGGGTGCAATTGAATCGTTGCGCTGATGGCGGGCTTTCATTAAAGGCTCGCCATGATCAAGCTTGTTTGAAGGCTTCCAATGACCCAGACAGCCCATCCCGACACCGTCCTCATCGTCGATTTCGGCAGCCAGGTGACGCAGCTCATCGCCCGGCGCGTGCGCGAAACCGGTGTCTATTGCGAAATCGTACCGTTCCAGTCGGCTGAAGAAGGCTTCCAGCGGCTGAAGCCGAAGGCCGTGATCCTGTCCGGCAGCCCGGCGTCCACTCTCGACATCGGCTCGCCCCGCGCGCCCCAGGTGATCTTCGATTCCGGCCTGCCGGTCTTCGGCATCTGCTACGGCCAGCAGACCATCTGCGCCCAGCTCGGCGGCAAGGTCGAGAGCGGCCATCACCGCGAATTCGGCCGCGCCTTCCTGGAAGTCGAAAAGGACTGCCCGCTGTTTGAAGGCCTCTGGTCCGTCGGCTCGCGCCACCAGGTCTGGATGTCGCACGGCGACCGCGTCACCGCGATCCCCGAGGGCTTCGAGGTCGTGGCAACCTCTGCCAACGCCCCCTTCGCCTTCATCGCCGACGAGAAGCGCAAGTACTACGCCGTGCAGTTCCACCCCGAAGTGGTGCACACGCCCGACGGCGCCAAGCTGATTTCCAACTTCGTACACAAGATCGCCGGCATCAAGGGTGACTGGTCGATGTCGGCCTACCGCGCCAAGGCGGTGGACGCGATCCGCAAGCAGGTCGGTGACAAGAAGGTGATCTGCGCGCTTTCCGGTGGCGTCGACAGCTCGGTTGCCGCACTCCTGATCCACGAGGCCGTCGGCGACCAGCTGACCTGTATCCTCGTCGACCACGGCCTGATGCGCAAGGACGAGGCGAAGAACGTCGTTGCGATGTTCGAGGAGCACTACAACCTGCACCTCCTGCACATCGACGCGTCCGACCGCTTCATCGGCGAGCTCGAGGGCGTCAGCGATCCCGAGACCAAACGCAAGATCATCGGCCGCCTGTTCATCGAAGTGTTCGAAGAAGAAGCCAAGAAGCTCGGCGGCGCCGACTTCCTCGCGCAAGGCACGCTCTATCCCGATGTCATCGAAAGCGTGTCCTTTACCGGCGGCCCGTCGGTGACGATCAAGTCGCACCACAATGTCGGCGGCCTGCCGGAGCGCATGAACATGCAGCTCGTCGAGCCGCTGCGCGAACTGTTCAAGGACGAGGTGCGCGTGCTCGGCCGCGAGCTCGGCCTGCCCGACAGCTTCATCGGCCGCCACCCCTTCCCGGGTCCGGGCCTTGCCATCCGCTGCCCGGGCGGCATCAGCCGCGAGAAGCTCGAGATTCTCCGCGAAGCCGATGCGATCTATCTCGACGAGATCCGCAAGGCCGGCCTCTACGACGCCATCTGGCAGGCCTTCGCCGTGCTCTTGCCGGTGCAGACCGTGGGCGTCATGGGCGACGGCCGCACCTATGAGTTCGTCTGCGCGCTGCGCGCCGTCACCTCGGTCGACGGCATGACGGCCGACTTCTACCACTACGACATGGAATTCCTCGGCCGCGCCGCAACGCGCATCATCAACGAGGTCCGCGGCATCAACCGTGTCGTCTACGACGTGACCTCGAAGCCGCCGGGCACGATCGAGTGGGAATAAGCAGTCATCTCGATGTCGTCAGACAAGCTCTATAGCGATCCAAGCCTTGTAGAGTTCTACGACATCGAGAACGGCTGGACCGCCGATTCCGAATATCTGAAGACCATGGCCGCTGGCCGCACCTCGATCCTCGATCTTGGGTGCGGCACCGGCCTGTTGGCTGTCGCTCTGGCAGAAGATGGCAGCAAACGGGTCGTCGGCGTCGATCCGGCGGCGGCCATGCTGGACGTCGCAAGGTCGCGACCCGGCGGCGACCGGGTGCGTTGGGTCGAGGGCGACGGGCGGGGCATCCGCCTCGACGAGACCTTCGATATGGTGCTGCTCAGCGGCCATGCCTTCCAGGTCTTCCTGACCAGGGAGGATCAACTCGCCGCACTCAAGACCATCGCAGCGCATCTGGCTCCCGACGGGCGCTTCATTTTCGACAGCCGCAATCCGCTGGTCGAAGAATGGCGGGAGTGGACCGCGGCTGAATCCGAACGGGATATCGTTCATCCGGTCCTGGGCCAGGTTCTCGCCTGGAACGATGTGCAGCATGACCCGGCCACGGGTATCGTGGAATACGGAACTTTCTACCGGATCGCAGCCGACGGACGCACTTACGCGGCCCAGTCGAAAATCGCCTTCCCTTCCCATGAAGACCTCGTCGCGATGATGGACGAGGCCGGGCTGGTCGTCGAACAGTGGCTCGGCGGCTGGGACGGCAGACCGTTCGAAACCTCCGCGCCCGAGATCATTCCGATCGGTCGGCTGAGATAGCCGCTGCCCGGTGCCCGGAAGGCGATAACGATGCGTCTCTTCTATGGAAGCGCATCAAAAAAGAGATAGACCGCAGCGATCTTGCCATCTCGGGCGATGATGAAATCGGTCCCGGCATAGGCCGGTGGTTTGCCGGGACTGCCTGACAGCCACCGGACCCGGCCACCATTGCCTATTTCCTCAGGTGGGGCGATCGGCTGATATTGAAAGTCGGGATGTGTGGCCTTGATCACGCCCGCGATGCGATCAATCTCGTCGCGGCCGCGGAAAACACCGCCCTTAGGGTCGTAGAACACGGCGTCTTCATGGAAAATCTCACCGAACACGTCGTGGAGGTTACGAAGCAACAAGGTCGATACGAGGAAAGACATCACTTTTCTCCGGTTGGGGTCGGGCCGATAGCCGGAAGCATGAGGACATGGCACGGGGTCAGGTCTGGATAGCTCAACCCGGTGGCAACATCCGCCGATCCGGCATTGGCTGACTATTGGGCGGCGAGTGTCGCGCTTGCGTCCAGCTTTCTGTCCCTGTTCCGATTGTCGATGCTGACAGCACCGGCGCCGAAGGCAGCGATCTGAAGAAGCCCACCCGCCATCATGACGTTCTTGAGGAAGTGGATCATCTGGTTCTGATCCGCGAAATTGCTATGAAACGAGAAGGCCGTTGCGAGGGAGAACAGGGCGAGAGCAGCCGCTACGGAGCGGGTGCGATAGCCGGCAATGAGAAGCAGACCTCCACCAAGCTCAACAAGCACTGCCACGGCGAAAGCCAGCGGTGGAAAAGGCAGCCCGACGGCACCGATCATGCCGGTCGTGGCACTGTAGGCACCGAGTTTGCTGAAGCCACTCATGGCGAAGGGAAGGCCGATCAGCAGCCGGCCGACAAAGGGAAGATAACGGGTCGCAGACATTGAACGTCTCCTTGACGTGGACTCCGCAATTCGTTGCGGACCAGGCTATGATGTTGCGACTCCGCTCTTTTCGAAATAGAAATGGTTGAAAGTCATCATTGCAGAATTGTCGATGTCCAAACGCCCGATTTCGAAGCGCTGGCGATGTTTGCCAAGGTGGCGGAGGAGCGTTCCTTCGCTGCGGCGGCACGGACGATGGGGGTTTCGGTCGCAACCGTATCGCGCGCCGTCACCCGTCTCGAAGAGCGACTTGGCGGTCGTCTGCTCAATAGAACCTCGCGCCGACTTGCCCTGACCGACTACGGCCACATGCTGGCCGAACGAGCGTCCAGGATCTTCGCGGATGCCGAAGAGGCGGAGGACCTGGCGCGCGACGCCGCCAGCCGTCCGCGAGGGCTGGTTAAGCTAGCGGCGCCCCTGTCCTTCGGCACGCGCTGGGTCGCTCCCCTTCTGCCGGAGTTCTTTCGGCGCTACCCCGAGATCGCAGTCGATCTTCACTTGACCGATGCGCAGACGGACCTCATCGGCGATGGCTTCGACGCTGCGCTGCGCATCGCCGTGCTGGAGGATTCATCGCTCGTCGCGCGGCTGATCGCACCTGTCCAACGGTTCGTCGTCGCTTCGCCGGCTTACCTTGAAAAAAATGGCCGCCCGCAGCATCCGCACGACCTCGTCGCCCACCAGTGTCTGAGCTACGCCAACCGGTCGAAACGGGACGTCTGGCGCTTCACCCATCGCGAGACCGGCGAGGAAGTGGCGGTTGCGCCCAGGGGGTTGCTGCGAGGGACGAGCGCGGAAGCCTTGCTGCCGACAGTACTCGAAGGGTTGGCGATGACCGAGCTCCCCGAGTTCATCGCCACCCAGTATTTTCCGGACGGACGGTTGGAACCTGTTCTCACCGACTGGCGTCTACCGGAAGGCGGACTGTACTTCGTGACGCCGACGGCGCGCGCGCGCCCCGCGAAGGTCTCTGCCCTCGCCGATTTCCTGATCGCCGGGCTGACAGATGCGCGTTGGAGCGCGGAAGCGGTGATGGGCTGGAAACGACCGCCACCATCGAGAAAGCAGACATAGCCCGGCGCCGAACCGCGTCGCTATGCTCGCCGCCTCTACGCCTTGGCCGCGTCCCGCATTCCGTTGCGCAACTTCTGGATCCTTTCGTTCAGATCGATCATCTCCGGTACGGTGAAACCCGAATGCTCCAGCAGGGAGGCCGTCAAGCATCCGGTCTTCACGTGGAGATCCCGACCCTTGGCGGTGAGGTGAACCTCGACCAGGCGTTCGTCGACCATGCTGCGATGCCGGCCGACGAAACCGGCGGCCTCCAACCGCTTGACCGCTGGCGTAATGGTGCTGGATTCAAGGCTCAGCCGATCAGCGATCGCCGAGATCGTCAGGCCATCCTTTTCCCAAAGCGTACTCAGGACGAGATACTGCGTGTAGGTCACACCCAGCGCATCGAGCATGGGCTTGTAGACGCGGTTGATGGCGATCGACGCCGAATAGATCGAAAAACAGAGCTGGCTGTCCAGCGGCAGGGTGGGTGCATCAGACATCGTAGTCTCCTTGGCGCAGTTCGAACCTTGTGTTGCGAAAATCAATATCGCGATAAAAAGTATCTTTACAACGAAATCGAGTTGGCGTATACGATGATTATCGCGATAATGATTTTCGCGGAAACCAACCCGACAAGGAGACCCGAAAATGATCAAGACCCTCATCACTGCCGCCGCTTTCGCACTTTCCGCAAGCGCACTCACCCCGGCCGAGGCCGCCCCTGCCACCAAGAATGTCGTGCTCGTTCACGGCGGCTTCGTCGACGGCTCGGGCTGGCAGGGCGTCTACAACATCCTGAAGAAGGACGGCTACAATGTCACGATCGTCCAGAACCCGACCCTTTCGCTTGCAGACGACGTTGCCGTCACCAAACGCGCCATCGCCGCACAGGACGGCCCGGTCGTGCTCGTCGGCCACTCCTATGGTGGCGTGGTCGTCTCGGAAGCAGGCACCGACGAAAAGGTGAAGTCCGTCGTCTATATCGCCGCCTTCGCGCCGGATAAGGGCGAGTCCGTTTCCACGCTGATCGCCAACCCGCCGGCCGGCGCCTCCGTTCCGCCGATCCTGCCGCCGGTCGATGGTTTCCTGGCACTCGACAAGGCGAAATTCGCCGCCGCCTTCGCGGCCGACGTCGATCCCGAAATTGCAGCCTTCATGGCCGACTCCCAGGTGCCGTGGGGCGTGGAAGCGGCAGCCGGTGCCGTCACCGCTCCGGCCTGGAAGGAAAAGCCGAGCTTCTATCTGGTTGCGACCGACGACCACATGATCCCGCCGGCCGCCCAGCGCCAGATGGCAAAGCGCGCCGGCTCCACCGTCGTCGAAACATCCGGCAGCCACGCCGTCTACGTCTCGAAGCCGGACGCCGTCGCCAAGCTGATCGAACAGGCCGCGCAGGCTAGCGAATAAGCAACCTCAACCGATAACAACGCAAAGGGGCGCACCTCGGGTGACGCCCCTTTTTCTCGTCTCGAACCCAAACTCGGACGACAGCCTTATCGTTTCAGGAGCGCCGGGCGAAAACAATAGTATTGACTAATCAATCAGTCTGCACTAATGATTCAGCCATGATGATTGAAACCGCCCCCATCACCGCCGTCATGCGCGCCCTTGCCGACCCGACAAGGCGCGCCGTCTTCGAGCGCATCGCCAGTGCCGAGGAAATCACCGTGGTCGAGCTCACCCGCGGCAGCGGCGTGACGCAGGGCGCGATTTCCCAGCACCTCAAGTCGCTGAAGCAGGCGGGTCTCGTCGCCGAGCGTCCGGAGGGCCGCAACGTCTATTACCGCGCCGAGCCCGAGGGCCTGGCGCCGCTCGTCGACTGGATGAGCCACTACGGCACCTTCTGGCGCGACCGCTTTGCCAATCTGCGCACTCTTCTCAAGGAGATCGATCCGTGACCGGCGCAGCAGTTCTGAAGTCCGAAACGCAAGACATCGTCGTCGACGAGGTGTTTCCGCATACGCCCGAGACGATCTGGAAAACACTGACCAACGGCGACCTGATGGGCCGCTGGATCATGCCGCCGACGGGCTTTCAACCCGTGGAGGGCACGCATTTCACCTTCCAGACGACGCCGGCCGGCGCCTGGGACGGGACGATCCGTTGCCAGGTGTTGGAGGTGCGTCCGCATGAGCGCTTCGTCTACTCCTGGCAGGGCGGGCACGAGGGCAATACCGGCTACGGCTCCCGCCTCGATACGGTCGTCACCTGGACGCTGGCAAAGGTCGACAGCGGCACCCGTCTTCGCCTTGTGCATTCCGGCTTCGTCACGCCGAAGAACGATAGCGCCTACAAGAACATGAGCGAGGGCTGGACGAAGGTCCTGTCGCGCCTCGGCACCGTCACCGACGAACAGCACTAGATGCTAAAGCCGGATCGTCACGGCGATCCGGCACCTCACCAACCCGAAACAAGCAAAGAGAATGGTCGGCGCGGCCCTTACGGCCGTGCTCCAGGCTTTGCCTTGCCCGAAACAGGAGGAATGTATGAGCAAGTCCTATATCGGCGGATGCGCCTGCGGTGCGATCCGCTACGAAATCTCCGGAGAACCGGTTTTCTCCAACGACTGCCAGTGCCGCGACTGCCAGCACGAGAGCGGGACCGGGCATGGTTCGCATATGACGTTCCGCCGCGACGGGGTGAAGCTCGAAGGCGAAGCCACGCACTGGGACATGGTCGCCGACAGCGGCCATGTGAAGACGCGCGGCTTCTGTCCCACCTGTGGCTCGCCCGTCTACATGACCTTTTCGGCCATGCCGGAGTTCTTCAGTGTTCGCGCGGCAAGCCTCGACGATCCGAGCCGCTACAGGCCTCAGGCGGTGACCTACGGCATACGCGGGCATGCCTGGGACCATCTCGATCCGGCCCTGACCAAATTCGAGACCATGCCGCCGGCGTAGGATCGCCAATCGAAGGTTTCGCAGGGCGGGCCTTGAAGTGCCCGCCCACACCCATCCGGTCGCTACCCCGGTGGGAACGAGAGTCGGCAAAGGCGAACAATAACTCCGCTTTTCGGCTACCAGTTCGAACAACAGTCCGATGTCATCTTCTGCTTATCGAACGCCTTTTGGCACACACCGACAAACAGGAGAGACAGAATGTTCCGTTCCCTCATTGCCAGCGCAGCCATCGCCATTGCCGCCCCGGCCCTCGCCGACGTTCAGCCCTATCCGGCGACCTTCACCACTCAGGCCGAGTAGCCGGAGCGCCTGAAGCCAGCCAGCATTGCCGATCGAGATCGCCGCGCGTCCTCTCCGACGCGCGGCGATGCTGTACTTTGCCGCTCGCCGGAGCGCACTGAAGCCTCAAGCCGGCGGAATGAAAGGCTGGCTGATCGTCTGGAACACGGGGAGCGCTTCCAGCTTCTGCGCATGTGCCTGCAGATGAGGGTAGTTCGAGATCGCCACAAGATCGGTATGTACGTCGTTAAGGAACCGCAGGACGACCGCAACGGCGATATCGACATGGCCGATGCGCTCCGAGAACCAGTATTCGCTCTGGCTTTGCGCACGGCTCGCCTCGAGCACGCCGAGCGTTTCCTCGATCTGGCGGCGGCAGCGATCGACCCAGAGAGCCGAGACTTCGCCATGCAGGCGTTTCTCGTAAAACAGGCTGACCGCCTTATCTCCAAGGCCGGTCGCGAGCGTGGCGATCCGGAGTGCCCGATGTCGTGCCGGCTCGGTTCGCGGGAACATGACCTGATCGTCGGAAACGAGGCTATCGAGATAGTCGAGGATGATGTGGCTGTCGGTGAGCGCCAGCCCATCGTCCAGCACCAGGGTCGGCACGCGCGTCAGCGGATTGTGCGCGCGAAGCTCGTCGGCGTTACCGAAGGACGACCAAGGGCGGTGTTCGAAGGGGATACCGTAGAGCGTGAGCGCGATGCCCACGCGACGAACGAACGGAGAGTCGTATTGGCCGATCAGGATCATTTTGCCGTCTCCTGCCTGTGCTAGCGGTTTCTAGGAACAATAGGCCTTCCCCGGATGTCAAAGCCAGAGCGACTTCGGCGCAACCCGATTCCGCACCCCAGTTCTTAGCGACTTGCGGACCGCCGTTGGAATGCCGATAAGCGCCACCAACAAAACGATACGGGAGGAGCCCATGGACATTTCCGAAATCATCATCGCCGGCGATACGTCCGGCATCGAATGGCGCCTGCCTGTCTACCGCTTCACGGGCAGGAATGCCGCGGCACCGAAGACCTATATCCAGGCGGCGCTGCACGCCAACGAATTGCCGGGCACCGCGCTGGCACATTTCCTGCTGCAAAGATTGCAGCAGGCGGAAAAAGACGGCGCCATCCTCGGCGACATCACAGTCGTACCGCAGGCGAACCCGATCGGCACGGCGCAATCGCATTTCGGCGAGTTGCAGGGCCGTTTCGACCTCGGCTCACGCACCAACTTCAACCGCGACTTTCCGCTGATCTCGCTTGCCGACCGGGACTACCTCATCGAGGATCTCGATCACTATTCGGCGACCGACCGCCTGAAGCGCCAGCTGCTGCATATGGCGCTCGGCGCCGATCTGATGCTCGACCTTCACTGCGACGACGAGGCGCTGCAATACGCTTATATCGACGACGCCTTTTGGCCGGAGGCGGGCGACCTCGCTTCTGCGCTCAACATGGAAGCGGTCTTCCTCTCGGATGGCGAAAGCTCCGCCTTCGAAGAGGCCGTCGCCTATGCCTGGAAGTATGAGACCGGGCAGAAGAAGGCGCGTCTGCCGGGACGCCTCTCGGTCACGGTCGAGCTTCGCGGCACGCGCGACGTTTATCCGGAGCTTGCCCGGAAGGACGCCGAGGGTGTCTTTCGCTTCCTCGTCGCCCGTGGCGTCGTGACCGGTGAGGAAGAGGCGATCGCGCCGTTCGCCGGCATCGTCGCCCCCCTCGACAACATCGAGATGATCCGCGCGCCGGAGGCGGGCGCCATCCTGTTTCATCGCGACATCGGCGAGAGCGTGAAGGCCGGCGACCTGCTCGCGACCATTCTCACCCGTCCCGGCCGGCTCGACGGCGCGCTCGACGTGCACGCGCCGCAGGATGGGCTGATCGTCACCCGCGTCTCGACGCGGCTTGCGCGCCGGCGCTCGGACCTGATGAAGATCGCCTGCGCTCAGCCCTCCAGCGCCCTGCGCAAGCCGGGGCCGCTCGAAGCCTAACAGCAGTTCCGAGTACACGCGAAGCCGTCTCCGGACGCCTCATTCAGCGGCCGTCACCCAAGGTGGCGGCCGTCATCTTTGGGCTGTCGAGCAAGATGGTCGAACGCAACGTCTTGATCTCGGCAATCTGCTCGAACTCGCTCCAGAGCAGACGCTTGTAGTCGGCGACATCACGCACGGCGATCTTCAGGAGAAAGTCGAAGTCGCCGGCGACCGTGTGGCATTCCACCACCTCCGGCATGCGCGACACCAACTCGATGAAACGGTGACCGACCTTGCTTGCGGTGCGCTCCAGCGTCACTTCGACGAAAGCCTGGAAGCCGACACCGGCCGCCTTCGGATCGACCACGACCGTCTGGCGGATGACGCCCGTCGCATAGAGCCTGGCGAGGCGGCGCGACAGCGGCGCCGGCGAGAGACCGACCCGGGCTGCGAGCTCGTTGTTGCTCAACGACGCATCCTCGACGAGCAGACGGATGATGCGTCGGTCGACCTGATCCAGTTCCATCGCCACCTTTTCAACCATCACCAAGCTCCAACGCGCAAATCAGCAAATCAATTGCAGAGTTTTGCGCAAATAGCACGCCGTCGATATTGCCTACGCAGCAAAAATCGCATCGATTTTGCGCCGATCCTGACTTAAGAAGGAAGCCGCAGGGCAAGCCGGAGGAACGGCAGCCGGCAGGCATTCTCGACCGATAACGCATCGCTGCCAATCAAGGGGGATTTTCCGGCATGTTCGACGCACTGACCCGCCAACCCGACGATCCGTTGCTGGCCCTGATCGGGCTCTACCGCAAGGACGAACGCCCCGGAAAGGTCGATCTCGGCGTCGGCGTCTACCGCGACGAAACCGGCCACACGCCGATCTTCCGCGCCGTCAAGGCGGCCGAGAAGCGGTTGCTCGAAACCCAGGACAGCAAGGCCTATGTCGGCCCGGAAGGCGACCTCGTCTTTATCGATCATCTCTGGACGCTGGTCGGCGGCGACACCGTCGATCGCAGCCACATTGCCGGCGTGCAGACGCCGGGGGGTTCCGGTGCTCTTAGGCTTGCGGCCGACCTCATCCATCAGATGGGCGGCACGCGCATCTGGATCGGCCTGCCGAGCTGGCCGAACCATGCGAGCATCTTCAAGACGGCCGGACTTGAACCCGCCGGCTACCCGTTCTTCGATGTACCAACACAGACGGTGCTCTTCGACAACATGATCACCGCGCTGCAGGGAGCCTCCGCCGGCGACGCCGTATTGCTGCATGCGGGCTGCCATAACCCGACCGGCGGCGTGATTACCGAAGCGCAGTGGATGGAGCTTGCCGCCGTTATCGCCGAACGCGGCCTGTTGCCGCTCGTCGATCTCGCCTATCAGGGTTTCGGCCGGGGCCTCGACGAGGATGTCGCCGGCCTTCGCCACCTGATCGGCGTCGTGCCCGAGGCACTGGTTGCCGTTTCCTGCTCCAAGTCCTTCGGCCTCTATCGCGAGCGCGCCGGCGCAATCTTCGCGGTGACGACCTCGTCGTCCTCGGCCGATACGGTCCGCTCCAACCTCGCCGGCCTCGCGCGCACCAGCTATTCGATGCCGCCGGATCATGGCGCCGCCATCGTGCGTTTGATCCTTTCCGACGCGGATCTTCAGCGCGACTGGAAGGAAGAGCTCGAAACCATGCGGCTGCGCATCACCAACATCCGACGGGCGCTGGCCGAGGGCTTGCGCGACCGCTGGCAGGCGCTCGGCGCCGTCGCCAGCCAGGAAGGCATGTTCTCGCTGCTGCCGCTCACAGAGGCCGATGTCATGCGGCTCCGGAACGAGCACGGCATCTACATGCCCGGCTCCGGCCGCATCAACATCGCCGGCCTGAAGACGGCGGAAGTCGAGAGCGTCATCGCCAAGTTTAGGAACCTCTGAGGATAAGATGGCCGAGCGCAGCATCGACGTGTCCGAAGCCCCTGTCGAACGCCATCGTCTCTATGAGGATGCCCTGGCGATTCTCATGGGCACGCTGATCATGTCGCTCGGCGTCATCATCTACAGCAAGGCGATGCTCTTGACGGGCAGTACCTCCGGCCTGGCGCTGCTTTTGCAGTATGCAACCGGCGCGGAGTTCTGGCTGGTCTTCTCCCTCGTCAACCTGCCCTTCTACATCCTGGCGGTCAAACGGCTCGGCTGGATGTTTGCCCTGCGCACCTTCCTCGCCGTCAGCCTGGTGTCGCTGTTTTCGCGGCTGACGGCCGGTTGGGTAGAGATCGCCCGGCTCGATCCGATCTATGCGGCTGTAGTCGGCGGTGGTTTGATGGGCACGGGCCTGCTGATCCTCTTCCGTCATCGCACCGGGCTCGGCGGCATCAACATCGTAGCGATCTATCTCCAGGAAAAATTCGGTGTCCGCGCCGGTTACTTCCAGCTCGCGGTCGATCTCGCCATCCTTGCCGCCGCCTACTTCGTGCTGCCACCCGCAAACCTCGTGCTTTCGGTCGTCGGTGCAGCCGTCGTCAACATGACACTGGCGATCAACCACAGGCCGGGCCGCTACGCCGGCGTGACCTGAGGCAAGGTCAACGTCTTCCCTCGGGCTCTCCGGGACGCTATCAATCCGGCCACTCTTTGAAATTGCGCGATTCCGGACGGTCTCGTCCGGCCCGGAATTGCTCACAGCGGCTTGGGGCATGGAATGACGGTAACGGTTTACGGCATCAAGAACTGCGACACGATGAAGAAAGCGCGTACCTGGCTCGAAGGCCGGGGCATCGCCTATCGCTTTCACGACTACAAGGCCGAAGGCATCGACCGCCCGCACCTCGAACGCTGGTGCAAAGAAGCCGGGTGGGAAACGGTGCTGAACCGCGCCGGCACGACCTTCCGCAAGCTCGACGACGCCGACAAGCAGGACCTTGACCAGGAAAAGGCAATTGCGCTGATGCTGGCGCAGCCCTCGATGATCAAGCGCCCGGTGCTCGAAGCCGACGGCAATCTCTTGGTCGGCTTCAAGCCTGACCTCGACGAGGCAGCGCTGTAACGCCTCAGCCGGAGCCAAACGATGTCGAAGACCACGCGCGCCACGCAGACGCTCTCGAAGGCCGGTGTCACCTTCAGCGTGCACAGCTACGACTACGACCCGAATGCCGAACGCGTCGGCCTGCAGGCGGCGGAAGCGCTCGGCGAAGATCCGAGCCGCGTGCTGAAGACGCTGATGGCCGAAGTGGACGGCAAGCCGGTCTGCTGCGTCGTTCCCTCCGACCGGGAGGTGAGCATGAAGAAACTGGCCGCGGCTTTCGGCGGCAAGTCGGCCGCCATGATGAAGCCCGCCGATGCCGAGCGCCTCACCGGCTACCATGTCGGCGGCATCAGCCCGTTCGGCCAGAAGAAGCTGGTGCCGACGGCGATCGAGGAGGCAGCGCTTGCCGAGGCTGAGGTCTATATCAATGGCGGCCAGCGCGGGCTGCAGGTGCGGCTCGCGCCGCGCGACGCACAGGCCGCACTGAAGGCGATCGCCGCACCGCTGATCGCCTGAAACACCCGCCATCAAAATATCGCAGATGCCTTATACGTGCCGCAGAAGCGGGATGAAAACTGTGCAACTTTCGCATGCACATCCGCTCACGAACGGCGTCGGGTCTGTCTCATGGCATCTGCAGGGCTTCTCACCGCGAAGCGTCTTTTGAAACGCCTCGTCGTCGTCACGGGTGCGCTTGGTGCAGCCTTGGCGCTCTATCTCGTCGGCCTGCAATGGACCGGCAATTTCCACACGCTCGTCGCTGGTGAGGTCTATCGTTCGGCGCAGCCAAGCCCTGAGGCGATCGCCGCCTATTCCAAGGGCTACGGTATCCGCACCATTCTCAACCTGCGTGGCGAGAAACCGGACGAGCGCTGGTACCGCGACGAGGTTGCCGCCGCCGAGCGTAACGGTATCCGGCTCATCAACTTTCCCATGTCCGCCTCGGCAGAGATCGACCGGAAGGAAACCGACGCGCTGATGGCGATCCTCCGGGACGCGCCGAAGCCGCTGCTGATCCACTGCAAGGCCGGCGCCGACCGCACCGGTCTCGTCTCGACGATCTACCTGCAACAGATCGCCGGCGTCGACGAAGAGACGGCCGAGTGGCAGCTCTCGCCACTCTACGGCCATGTCGCGCTCCCCTATCTCTCGGGCACCTTCGCCATGGACGAGACCTGGGAAGCTCTGGAAAAATCCTTTGGTCTCAATAGTTGAGGACGAAGGCGTCATAGATTGGCGCTTGCTGCCCATGCCCCTCATCCGGCCTGCCGGCCACCTTCTCCCCGCCCACGGGGCGAAGGAGACTCGCGGCAACCGCTCACCTCAACAGCAAGTATCTCCGTCGATTTCCTCCTCACAGTGTCTCCGTTCGACAGCGTGGCACGTCCCCTCTCCCCGCCTGCGGGGAGAGGGCTAGGGTGAGGGGCAAACTTGCACACAGAGGCAGTCCGATTACCTGGCATTGCGGAGACGCGAAGCCGTTGCACGCTTGAAACGCCTTACCTGAGCTTCGCCAGCAGCCCGGCCAATTGCCGCGCCTCCGCTTCGGTCAGTCTGGCGCCCACATGGGCCTCGATCGATGGGCCATAGGTCAGCCACATGCGCGCCCGCATCGCCCGTCCGGCCTCGGTGATCACCACCCACTGGCCGCGACCATCGGCGTCGAAGGTTTCGCGGCGGACGAGCCCTTCCTTCACCAGCCGATCGATCAGGCGCGAGAGATTGTATTGCGCAAGCAACGTGCGCGCCTCGATCTCGAAGGGACGCAGCCGGCCACCTTCCGCTTGCACCAGCTCCCACAACACGTCGTACCAGCCGAGCGGCGGCAAGCCTGAAGCCTTGAAATCGGCCTCGATCCGCGCAAGCACCCGCTCACGCGCACGCATCAGCCCGATCCAGGCTTCCGTGGTTTCCGGTCGGGGACGCTCTCCGTCGTTTTTTGTCTCATCTGCCATAGATGCAATTACATCCATCTTGAAAATCGAAGCAAGCCTACATACATGCAAATGCATCTACTTGTTCAACCGGGAGACTGCCATGCTTACCCTCGTCAGCCACCATCTCTGCCCCTATGTGCAACGCGCTTCGATCGCGCTCGACGAAAAAGGCGTTCGTTTCGAGCGGACCTATATCGACCTCAAAGCCAAGCCCGACTGGTTCCTGAAGATCTCGCCGCTCGGCAAGGTGCCGCTGCTGCAGCTGCCGCAGCAAGGCGGCGAAACCGTGCTGTTCGAAAGCTCCGTTATCGCCGAGTACGTCGAGGAAAGCCAAGCCGGCCCGAAGCTTCACCCTGAAGATGCGCTGGAGCGGGCCCGGCATCGCGGCTGGATGGAGTTTGGTTCGTCGATCCTTTCGGATCTCTGGGGCTTCGAGACTGCCAAGGACCAGGAAACCTACGAGCAGAAGCGTAAGGCGCTCGCCGACAAGTTTGCGACCATCGAGGCGGCATTGCGCGACGGCCCTTATTTCGCCGGTGCCGGCTTTTCACTGGTCGATGCGGTCTTCGCGCCGATCTTCCGCTATTTCGATCTTTTCGACACACTCGCCGATCACGGCATCTTCGATGGGCTCGATCGTATCAGCGCCTGGCGCAAGGCGCTTGCCGAACGGCCGAGCGTCAAGGCGGCGGTGACGGCCGATTACAGCGAGCGGCTGATGGTCTTCCTCAGGGATCACGACGCCTATCTGCTGCGTGCCCTCCGGGCGTAGGCCGATAAGTCTAGTCATGTCGTCCTTCAGTTTGGCTTGGGACTGCCCTATGACAGTGCCCAAGCCCTGCTGGAGGAGCACAACGTGAAGGACATGACGTCGACCCTGATGATTCTTGAACCCTACCCCGGCGTCTATGCCTATTACGACGGGCGTGTCGCCGGCGTACGGCTTCATTCGGAGGCGCCGAACTGGCTTGATGACGGCGCCTACGAACTCGGCATCGCCTCCTACGCCATCGTCGATGGTCGTGAGGCGCTGGTCTATGACACGCATATCTCGCTCGACCATGCCCGGGCGATCCGCAATCACCTCGAAAGCCTCGGCGTCACCTCGATCCGCGTCGTGCTCAGCCATTGGCACAAGGACCACGTGGCCGGAAACGCTGTCTTTGCCGATTGCGAGATCATCGCGCTGAAGCTGACGGCGGAGAGACTTCACGAAAACCGCGAAAAGATCGAGGCGGCGACGCCACCGATCCAGCCCCTCGTCATGCCGAACCGGCTGTTCGAACGGACGCTCGCGCTCACGGTCGGCGAACGTCGAGTCGAGCTGCACCACTTCGCCATCCACAGCGCCGACGGCAATGTCATCTGGCTGCCCGAGGAAAAACTGCTGCTTGCCGGCGATACCCTCGAGGACACGACGACCTATATCAGCGAGGCCGACCAGACGGCGACACATGTCGCCGAACTCGTGCGCCTGCGGCAATGGCCGATCGAAAGGATCCTGCCGGCTCACGGCGACCGCCAAAGGATAGCCGATGGCGGCTACGGACCGGAGCTCATCGATGCCAATCGCCTCTACATCGAACGGCTGACCGACGCGATCACGACCGGCATTCCTATCGGAGCGCTCAAGGATTTCGCCGCCGAGGAGATCGTCTCTGGTGCGATCTTCTATTTCGCGCCCTATGAGACGGTTCACCAGAGTAATATCGAACGGGTGCGGGCTGCCCGCGCGGCACGCTGATCACTGGACGAAGCTCTGGCGTTCAGCCTTCATTTTCGCCGCAAAGCGCTCTAAGTCTTCTTCTTCCGATTCAAAAGACAGGCAGATCATGACCTATCCCGCCAATACACCCAATCCGATTGATCCGGTGAAACTCGACAATCTCGCGGAAGTCGCGATCCAGGTCGGCCTGCAGCTGCAGCGCGGCCAGGATCTGGTGATGACCGCGCCGGTGGCGGCAATGCCGCTCGTCCGTCTCATCACCAAGCACGCCTACAAGGCGGGTGCCGGACTGGTGACGACGCTCTACTCCGATGAAGACACGACGCTGGCGCGCTATGCCTACGCGCTCGACGAAAGCTTCGATCGGGCGAGCGACTGGCTCTTCGACGGCATGGCCAAGGCCTTTGCCGGCGGCGCTGCACGCCTCGCAATCTCCGGCGACAACCCGATGATGCTTTCGGCGCAGGACCCGGCCAAGGTCGCGCGCGCCAATAAGGCGAACTCGATCGCCTACAAGCCGGCGCTCGAAAAGATCTCGAACTTCGACATCAACTGGAACATCGTTTCCTACCCGAACCCGTCCTGGGCAAAGCTCGTCTTCCCGAACGATCCGGAAGACGTTGCCGTCGAGAAGCTTGCGAACGCCATTTTCGCCGCCTCGCGCGTCGATGTCGCCGATCCGGTCGCCGCCTGGAAGGAGCACAATGCCAATCTCGCCCGGCGCTCGGCCTGGCTGAATGGCGAACGTTTCGCGGCACTGCACTTCACCGGCCCTGGCACCGACCTGACCGTAGGGCTTGCCGACGGTCATCTGTGGTGCGGTGGTGCGTCGGAAGCCAAGAATGGCGTGACCTGCAACCCGAACATTCCGACCGAAGAAGTCTTCACGACGCCGCATGCACTGCGCGTCGAGGGTCACGTCTCCTCCACCAAGCCGCTGTCCCACCAGGGCACGCTGATCGACAATATCCAGGTGCGCTTCGAAGGCGGCCGGATCGTCGAGGCGAAGGCCTCGCGCGGCGAGGAAGTGCTGAACAAGGTGCTCGACACAGACGAGGGTGCACGCCGGCTCGGCGAAGTGGCGCTGGTGCCGCATTCCTCGCCGATCTCGGCAAGCGGCATCCTGTTCTACAACACGCTGTTCGACGAAAACGCTTCGTGCCACATCGCACTCGGCCAGTGCTATTCGGGCTGCTTCGTCGACGATACCAAGCTGACGCCGGAACAGATCCGCGCCCAGGGCGGTAATTCGAGCCTGATCCACATCGACTGGATGATCGGCTCGGGCCAGGTCGACATCGACGGCGTGCGCGCCGACGGTAGCCGCGTGCCTGTCATGCGCCAGGGCGAGTGGGCCTGATCACGGCTTCTCCCCGGACTCGTGCATTCTGAAAGTCTCGTTGGCCGCCGCAAAAAATGCGGCGGCCTTTTCTTTGGAGAGTTGCCTTCCGTCAGCCGTTGGCAGCGCGTTTCAGACGCGGCATCTCCGCCGACTGGTAGAGCGACAGGACATGGCCATCTGGATCGGCGAATTCTGCCGACCAGCCGCCCGGCGCGTGGCTCACCGGCGTGACGATCGTGGTGCCTTTTTCAGCGAGCCCACCGACCACGTCGTCGATACCGCCTTCAGCGAGATCGAAGACGACGATCGGCGTATTGCCGGGCTTGCTTTCGGCGACAAAGAAGATCAGCTCGACATTGTTTTCGATGGTGGCCATCAGCCAGACGCCGGCGTCATCATCATCCATCCGCTGCACCTCAAGACCAAGCACATCGCGATAGAAGGCTTCCGTCCGGAGGATATCAGAGACGTAGTAGCAGATGGCTCCGATACGTGGTTTCGACAGCATTGGTTGCTCCCTTTCTGTTGGTTACACCGGCTTGTTGCCGCCGGCCGCCTTTTCGTGAGACGCACGCGAAGAAAAATTGACCGCGAAGAGGTGACCATCGGGATCGTGGCTGGCAAAGGCGGCACGGCCGCTGCGCGTCACCGGCAGCAATGCCTGGCGGATGCGGCCGCTTTCCAGCGGATAACGCAGCCCGGTCAGTTCCAGATTGGTCTCGAGGTGGCCGGCATCGCGCCAGGCTCGGCGCAGCAGCAGGATGCGCTGACGCAGCGCCTCGTCGGAAATCTTGAGGAGATGGCGGATCTCCAGCCGGTTATGACCCGCAATGGCGAGCAGCATCACGATCCTGAGACTGGCCGCGAGCGTGGCCGCAAAGCTTAGAGGATCGCTCGACGCTGCCGTGCCCTGCGTTTCCGGCTCGGGCGCCTGTCGCTCGCGCCGAAGACGACGAGCGGCCGTGCGCGCCTGCATCGCGGCGAGCTTGCGAATGACACCGCAAAACCAGGCGCGATCACCAACGGTGGGGAAGCGCTTTGCCTTGAGCGCCACGATCAACGCTTCATGCAGCAAATCCTCCGCTTCGGCCGCACGGCGGCTCTGGCGCTTGGCGAAGCGGAGGAGATCGGAATAGTGCGCCGGCGTCAGGTGCTCGGTCATCAGGGCATGCGCTTCTCAGGGATTGAGGTTCCCTATGGTTGCAAGACCACGATCAGGCGCGGGCCGGTCGTACCTTCGGCATCAATTGTGCGCGCTGGCTGAGCCAGACACTGGCGAAGACGACGAGGATACCGAGGGCCTGGACCGACGTCAGCTGCTCGCCGAGCACGCCCCAGCCGAGCAGGATGGCAACGACCGGGCTCAGGAAGCCGAGCGGCGATACGGCTGACGGTTCGAGGCGCGACAGGCCGCGGAACCAGAGCAGATAGGTAAAGGCGGCGCCGATCAGGCCGAGATAGGCAAGCCCGAGGACGTTGGCCGTGGTCAGCGGCGGCAGGGACGGCTCGAAGAAGAGCGCCACCGGTACGAGAAGCAGGCCGCCGGCCGCCAATTGCCAGGCGGTGAAGGTGAGCGGCGGCACCGGTGGCGCCCAATGACGGCTCAGCACCGTGCCAAAGGCCATGGAGACGGCACCGGCGAGGCCAGCAAGAACGCCGAGCGGATCAAGCGTGGCGCCGGGTGTCAGCACCAGAAGGGCAACGCCGGCGATGCCGGCCAGACCGGCAACAACGCTGAGTACGCGGATCGGCGAGCCGAGAAAGACGCGCGACAGCAGAATGACGATCAGCGGCTGGACGGCGCCCACCGTTGCCGCAACACCACCCGGTAGCCTGTAAGCAGAGACGAACAGCATCGCCCAGAAGAAGGAGAAGTTCAGCGCACCCAGCACGAACGTCCGGGGCCACCAGATGCCTTCAGGCAGGCGCCGGACGAAGAGCAGCAATAGAAGCCCGGCTGGCAGCGCGCGCAGCATCGCGACGGACAGCGGATAGCCTGATGGCAGGAACTCTGTGGTGACGAGGTAGGTGCTGCCCCAGATGGCCGGCGCGAGTGCAGTCAAGGCGAGATCGACGTTACGGTTCGTGCTCATATCTTTATCTCAAGAATCTCTACATCAAGATAAATTGAGACTACCATAGTTTATCTCTACGTCAAGATACCCTATAGCTGGCAAAACAGTGGAGACCTCGGATGGATCGTGTCGACAGGATATTGGCCCAATGGCACCGGGAACGGCCGGATCTCGACGTGTCGGCCATGGGCCTGCTCGGTCGCCTCTCGCGGCTTTCGACCCATGTCGCCCGGGAAATCGAGAAGTCGTTTTCCGAACGCGGCCTCAGCGCGTCGAGCTTCGACGTGCTGGCGACGCTGCGCCGCTCCGGCGCACCCTACCGGCTCTCGCCCGGCGAACTTCTGGATACGACCATGGTCAGCTCCGGCACGATGACCAACCGCATCGACCAGCTGGAGAAGGCGGGACTGGTCGAGAGGATCGCCAATCCAGAGGACCGGCGCAGTGTCATCATCGCGCTGACGGAAGAAGGGCTGCGCCGCGTCGACGAAGCGGCGACCGCGCATGTGGCAAACCAGCATCGGGTCGTTTCCGACCTCTCGCCTGAGGAGCGTGCGGCGCTTGATGGGCTGCTACGCAAGTATCTCGCGGCTTTCGAGTAGCCGCGGCTAGATACGGGCGACGAGCCGACGGACACGCGCCAGATGTGCCTTGCGTTTGGCGTCAGTCGCCCTGTCCATGTCGTGCAGGCTGAGCATGCGAAAATTCAGCCGCTTGGCACAGAAGGCGGCGATGCCACGCTTCAACAACCGCTTCACCGGATTGCCCATATAAAGGTGCACCACCCACCACGGCGAACCGGTCGTGGTCAGCGCCCAGAACAGCTTGATGTTGTGAAGGCGCGGGATGATGCGGCCACCGGCTGGGTCATTGTCGAAGGCGACGCCGGGCGCAAAGACCCGGTCGAAGAAGCCCTTGAGGATTGCCGGGAAATTGAACCACCACTGCGGAAAGACGAGCACCAGGCCATCGGCTGCCTGCAGCCGCTTTATCCAGTCGGCGGCTGCCGATCGATCATAGGCATCGCTGAAATAGCTGCCGCGCTCCGCAACGCTCAGGCGCGGATCGAAATCCTCGCGATAAAGATCGAGCAGGTCGACGGAATGTCCCTTCGCCTCCAAAGCGGCGCGCGCTTCACGCGCCATGCTCGCGGCAAAACTGTCTTCGAGCGGGTGAGCGAGAACGAGCAGAATATGCATGGTTTCCCCGAGCAGGAATGCGAGAACGTTTGCCGGATTCCGATCTGATGTCGAGCCGGCGTTCGGACTGCCTAGAACAGGCTGCCTTGCTTCGGCGGATCTCCCGCCGGCTCCGTGGGCTTCTGCTGCTTCTTGCGCGGCTTCGACGGCGGAGAAACCGGTTCGCCCTCCCCTTCGCCCGCAATCGCCGAAACGCGGCCATCGGCGAATTCCAGGCTGAGTGCCATGCCGGCGGAGACGGCCGCCGCCTGGCGCACCGGACCGCCATCGGCATCCCGAACCAGCGCGAAACCGCGCTGCAGCACGTTGCGATAGGAGAGCGACTGCAGGATGCGGTCCTGGGCGACGATGACGCTGCGAAGGCGGCGCACGTCGGCGCGCACGGCAACGTCGGACCGGGCGGCAAGGCCGACGACGCGATCGGAGGCGCGATGGATCTGGCCGATGAGCCGCGACGGCAGCGCCCGCAGCGCTGCATCCGCCGCCTGGACCCGCGCCTCGCCGCGATGCACCTGCCGCTCGACGATGCGCTCGGCCTTGTTCATGGCATCGACCAGACGCTGGCGGCGCTCCGAGAACTTGCCTTTGAGAAGATCGGCCCGCAGCTCAGACGAGACGCGCTCGAACTGGCGGCGCTTGTTGGCGGTGTTCATCTGCAGGCCACGTCCGAGGCCGAGGGCGGCCTCGTCGAAGCGGCGGCGCGGGAGCGCCAGAAGCTGATCGAGAGACGGCAGAGCACGTGCCAGTGAACGCACCGCCTGGCGGCGATTGTCCATCTGCCGCCCGACCGCCGCCTTGAGACGCGCCGAAAGGCCGGAGACCCCGGCTTCGAGATCGGCCTTGACCGGTACCGCCATTTCCGCCGCTCCCGTCGGCGTCGGCGCCCGCTGGTCGGCGGCATGATCGATCAATGTCCAGTCGGTCTCGTGCCCGACGGCGGAAATCAGCGGGATATCGGAGGCCGCCACGGCACGGACCACAGCCTCGTCATTGAAGCCCCAGAGGTCCTCAAGGCTGCCGCCGCCGCGCGCGACGATCAACACGTCCGGCCGGGCGATCGGCCCACCGGGCTCGATCGCATTGAAGCCGCGGATCGCTGCCGCCACCTCGTCACCCGAACCATCCCCCTGCACCCGAACCGGCCAGACGACGACATGCACGGGGAAACGGTCGGCAATGCGGTGCAGGATATCGCGAATGACAGCGCCTGTCGGCGAGGTCACGACGCCGATCACCTTGGGCATATAGGGCAACGGCCGCTTGCGGTTGGCATCAAACAGCCCTTCCGCAGCCAGCTTGCGCTTGCGTTCTTCGAGGAGCGCCATCAACGCGCCGGCACCGGCCGGCTCCATCGTTTCGATGACGATCTGGTATTTCGACGAACCGGGGAAAGTCGTGACCTTGCCGGTTGCGATCACTTCCATGCCCTCTTCCGGGCGGAAGCGCAGGCGCGAGAAAGTACCCTTCCAGATCACCGCATCGATGCGCGCCCGGTCGTCCTTGAGCGCGAAATAGGCATGGCCCGACGAGTGCGGGCCGCGATAGCCCGAGATCTCGCCGCGTACGCGCACCTGGTCGAAGGCCTGCTCGACGGTTCGCTTGATCGAGCCCGAAAGCTCGGACACCGAATATTCGGTGAGGTTGCTCGGAGAATCGCTGTCGAAGAAAGAAGCCATGGCTTCTTTTACCGCACCCTTCGCCGAAGGCCAGCATATCCGTTGCGCTTTCCAACGCGCCAAGGGGCCGACGCCGCTTACGGCTTCAGCGCATAGAGCCGAATGGGCGAGCCTGCCGAAACCGGCAAGGGCGAAAGGAACGCCGGCACGCGCCCGGCGGCAAGCTCGGCATAGAAGCCTTGTGGCGCCCGCGCGGCGATCATTCGCGCCTGCACGTCCGCAGCGCAGAAGGCCAGGACCGGATGTCCGAGTTGGCGCAACATGGCCTCCGCGTCCTCGGCCGGTGCCAGGCCAATCTTCAACTCCGTGAGCATGCCGGCGGCATTGCGATGGTAGGGCGCGGCGAGCACGCGGTGCTGGGTGCGGCGAAGCAGGGTTGCACCGATATCCGATGGCCCGACAATGAACGACGGCGGCAAGCCTTCCAGATCGGTCAGCGATGCCGTTGTCAGGCACGCTTCACCGTTCGAAGTCGCGGTTTCGCCCGCCACAACGCTTCCGATTCCCTTGTCGACAAGAACCCTGGCAACGGCCCAAACCGCTGGAACCGAAATGAGAAGCGTGCCGACATAGAGCAGAGACGCGCCCATGCCGGCCGTTCCGCCGTTTGAGCGGGCACGCAGATCCGAGAGCAGCAACGCGATCGGTACGATCGCCAGGAGATTGGAAAAGGCCATCCCGCGTACCTGGACGAGCGCGATCATCAGGCTCGAAAACACAAGCGCGAAGAGGATGAGGTTGAGATCGACCCTATCGCGGCGCCAGATGCGCCAGGCACAGAGAAGCGCGGCAAAGGCGCCGGTGAAATAGTAGGCTCCGATGCTCGCGGGTTCCCCCGTTGCAACGGCTGCGAAAGAACGCGCCTCAGTGACGTTGTCGAGCCACATTTCGCGCAGCAGCGGGTCAAGCGCTGCCAAGGGATTGCCCAGGCATTGCGGTGCCACCAACAGTGCCACGACAATGACTCCCAGGCCGCAAGCGCCAAGGGCAAAACACCGCACGACGGTTGACCGATGGCTTAGCGTTGCGGCGGCGAGCGCCAGCAGGCCGCCTCCGGTCAGCGCCAGCGAATAGAAGGCGATCGAGAGGTTGTCGCAGGTTGCGGCCAGGTAGAGGCGCGGCGGTACCGTCACGAAGAAGAAGAGGCTCAGGCTTGCAGCGAGCGAAAGGCCAAAGGCAACGGTAGCCTGCGAAGGCTGCCGACCAACCCAAACCCACTGGAAGGCAACGACCGCGCAGACCACAGCCACAAACGGCGTCGTTTCCGCCCCAATGGCAATCGCCAACGCCGCCGCCAATCCTGCAATGACGTAGCTCGAAGCGCGATACTGTCGATCAACCACCATTGCTGCCATGGCTGCGACGAGCACCAACTGTACGTTGTGGTGATCGATCGCGCCGCCAAGGAAGCGATTGGTGGTGACGATGAAGATCGTGGTCAGCCCCAGGCAGAAATGCATCGCCACCACACCACCGGCACGACGGCCGGCCAGCCCCATGGCCACCAGCAACGGGATCGCAAGCGAAATCGGCCAGAACCCCAGGGCCAATGTTTCAGCCTGCACCGTCCCGACGAACGGCCTGAAGACGGAAATGAGTGCGGCGATCGGCAGGTCGATGAGGCGCGACCAGTGCATCAGCGTGCCGCCTTCCAGGCCGAGGCGGGCTTGCGTCAGGTCGAACCAGCTCTGGCCAGCGAGGAGATCGCGTACCTGAACCAGACGCATGACATCATCATTGTCGCGGCCAACGTAGTCGGACGCCATCAGGAACCGGACGACAAGGACGAGGATGGTGGGAGCGCCGTAGACGAACACCATCGAACGCAGGCTCGACCAGAACGGCCTCGGCGCGTTCTTCGAAATCGCCTCAGAAAGCGTCGCCGTCCCGTTCACCATGGATCCTCGCCCGTCTCGATCACATCGCAACCTAACGACGAGCGCTCAAAAAAGCGTAAAGCCCACGACAATTGGGGGGCCTGCACGCACGGACGTGACCCTTGGCGTCTTGTTAACACCCTGATGCCTATGATGGCGCCGATCCAACATGAGCCGAGCCACCCGGATGTTCGACCGTTTCAACATCGCCGTTCTGCTGCCTTGCTACAATGAAGCGTCGACCATCGGGCAAGTGGTTCAGGGCTTCCAGGCGGCGCTGCCGACGGCGCACATCTATGTCTACGACAACAATTCGACGGACGGCACGGCCCTGAAGGCCATGCTTGCCGGTGCGAACGTCGTGCGCGAGCGCCGGCAGGGCAAGGGGCACGTGGTGCGCCGGATGCTCGCCGATATCGATGCCGACATCTATGTCATGGCCGACGGCGACAGCACCTATTGTCCGACGGATGCCGAAGACCTGATCCGCACCTTGATCACAGAGCGCGCCGACATGGTCGTCGGGACGCGGCGCGGCGTTCACGACGATGCCGGCAGGCAGGGCCACGCCTTCGGCAACCGAATCTTCAACCTTCTGTACCGGGAAATGTTCGGCACGGATTTCAACGACATCTTCTCCGGTTACCGTGTGCTCTCACGGCGGTTCGCCAAAAGTTTCCCGGCCATTTCCGACGGTTTCGAAATCGAGACGGAGATGTCCGTCCATGCTTCGCGTCTCAAGCTGCCGGTCGCAGAGCTTGAACTGGACTATGGCCGGCGCCCCGAAGGTTCCCATTCCAAGCTGTCGACATACAGGGACGGCGCCAAGATCCTCTGGACCTTCGCAATGCTGATGAAAGAAACGCGGCCTTTCACGTTCTTCGGCGTCATCGGCATGGCTTTCCTCTCGACGAGCGTCGGCTTCATGATGCCGGTGCTGCTCGAATACTTCGCCACCGGGCTCGTGCCGCGCATGCCGACCTGGGTCTTCGCGCTGGCCATGCTGATGGTGTCGATCATCATGTTCACGGCAGGCCTGATCCTCGATTCGGTCTCGCGGGCCCGGACCGAGCTGCTTCGCCTTCACTATATTGCGACCCCGTCGCGCGCCGCAGCCTCTGAGGGCTTGAACAGCGGCTTCGCTCCGTCCCGGGTCGAGGACGAGGAATCCGGCCTGCAGCCGACGCCACGGATTGTTCGGGAACGCCACGGATGAACCGGGAAACAACCAACCGCATACGCTTCATCATCGAAGACGTCATACCGCCTGTTCTCAGGGATTCGCGCCTGTTCAAGGGCATGGCCAGCCTCGCCTGGGGCAAGCATATCGCGCATCTCGCGGAGTTTCGCGCGCGGGCGCCCTTCCTGTCGGCCGGCGAATATGAAGACCTCTATCGGCGCCATCCGAGGGTTCACGAGGGAACGGACAATTCCGAAGCCTGCGTGCGCAAGATCACCGCAAGCATCGTCGGCGACAGCGTCTGCGACGTCGGCTGCGGAACCGGCGTTCTGTTGAAACGTATCCGGGAGGCCAATCCCGAGGTCAAGCGCCTGACAGGTGTTGACTTCGCCATCGACGATGCGGCCCGGATCGAGGGCGTGGAATATCGAGCGGCGATGATCGAGGACCTGCCATTTGCGGATGGCGAGTTCGACACCGTCGTCTGCACCCATGTCATCGAACATATCCTCGACTATCGCAAAGCGATCTCCGAGCTTCGCCGGATTGCCCGGCGGCGCCTTATCATCGTCGTGCCACGCGAGCGCGAGTATCGCTACACTTTCAATCCGCACTTCAATTTCTTCCCCTATACCCACTCCTTCCTTCGCGCGGTGTATCCGGTGCCAGCCGAGCACGAGTGCATCGATATCGGCCGCGACATCTTCTATCGCGAAGACAAAGTATTGGCGGTGTGAGGCGTGGCGATGAACCTCAATCTTCAGCCCGCCGTCTGGTTCGGACTGTTCTTCACGCCGGTGCTGATTTCGGCCGGCCAGATCCTGTTCAAGCTGACAAGCGCCAAGACCGGCGACGCAAACGCTCAAGGGCTGCTGGCGCTGGCCCTTAACCCGACATTGCTCACCGCTTTGGCCGTCTACGGCATCGGCACGATCATCTGGATCTTCACGATCAAGTCCGTGCCGCTGACGATCGCCTATTCGTTCATGGCGCTCACCTTCTGCATTGTGCCGCTGCTTGCCGCCGCCTTTCTCGGCGAGGCGGTAACGCTGCGCTACGCCCTCGGTGCCGCGCTGATCATCAGCGGCATGATCATCATCAACTCGTAAGGGTGCCCGGGACCATGATCGTCACCGCCTCCTTCCTCCTCGGCATCATCACATGCGGTCTGCGCTCTCCGCGTGTCTGCCTGCTGGTCGGTGTGGTGTTTCTGGCTTTGGCAGGTGTCAGCGGCGGCTGGGTCGAGGCGGCGGCAGCGATCGGCGCCTACAATATGGGTCTCGCGCTGATGCTGTGCGGCGCCATCGCCATAGACCTGCAGCGCGACAGCAAGTAGCGCTTATCCTTTTCGCTCGAAAAACGTCTTGGTCTCCTCGTCCGCAGGGAAGAAGGATTCGATCAGCACGCCCTCCACCAGCGCATCCTGGGTCGAGCCGAAGGTCTGCAGCGTGGTGATGAAGCTCAGCCGCAGGCCGCCGACATCGAGTTCGATCGGCAGCACGGGCAACCGGTCAGTATACGGATGGTTCTCGACCGCGCGCACTACCGCAGGATTGGAGGCGGCCTTCTCCAGGCGTTTGCCGAGGCGGCTGCGCGGTCCTTGCAGCCAGGCCTCCGTGCGCACGCGCTGCACGAGATCGGCGGCCGCCGGCTCCCAATTGACGACCAGCTTGCGAACATTGTCATTGCCGAGGAAGGTGTCGAGGAAATTTTCTCCCGGCCGGAAAGGAATGTCGGCGGCGACGGCCAGGCTCGCCAGCGCCGGGTTGACCACGAGCAACGTATATTCGTGGTCGAGCACCAGGCCGGGATAGGGATCGTGGCGCGCCAGGATCAGCCTGATGGCATTGGCGACGGCCGTCGGCATGGCGTCCAGGCCCGCGGCCGGCCGTGTCGCCATGCGCGGTCGATAGCCGGCTGCCGAAAACAGCGTCCCCTGGTCGCGGGCCGGGACTTCCAGCACCGAGGCCAACCGCAGGATCATGCCTTCCGACGGTTTCGAGCGGCCGGTTTCGAGGAACGAGAGGTGACGCGCCGAAATGCCGGCGGCGACCGCGAGGTCAAGCTGGCTCATGCGGCGGTGTCCGCGCCACTCCTTCAGATGTTCGCCAAACTGCATGTGTCGTGATTCTCCATTTGCCCGGCAGAGTGGCGCGCGTGCCGGGTAAAATCCATTACCTCAGAGGTAATTGGTTTGGTGACGTCATCAGCGCAACATCCGGCCAACGACAAACGGATGGAGCCGAAGATGACCCTCTCGAACCGCAGCCTGCTCAACAAGACCTTCCTCGCCGACGGCGCCTTCTCGCTCGTCTCCGGTGCTACCCTGATCCTTGCAGCAGGGCCGCTTGCAGCGCTGATCAGCCCCGCAGCAACACCCGCCATGATGAAGGTGCTGGGTGTAGGCCTCCTGGTCTGGGGGATATTCCACCTCTCGGCGGCGCGCAATGGCGGCCCGGTGACGGCTTCGGCCCGCATCAGCATCGCCGGCGACATGCTCTGGCAGTTGGGAAGCCTGGCATTGCTGCTCGCCGCCTATGCCTCCCTTTCCGCCGCTGGCATCACCCTCGTCGTCATCGGCATGATCGGCGTCGCCGACTTCCTGTTCTTCAAGCTGCGCGGTCTGGCGCAGGAGCGCGCGGCGATCACCTGACGATGGTCTCAAGAGAGCGGGAATGAGGTCCGCCGGTCATGCCGGCGGACCTTCTCGTCTTCTTCGATCGGCTCAGATGGTCTCCCAGCCATCCTTGGCGCTGGCGCGATAGATCGCATCGATGAATTTCTGATTGAGGCGCGAATTCTCGAGCGTCACCACTTCCTCGTCCTCGCCCTTGGCGGCGCGCGAGAAGGCTTCCGCCTGAAGCTTGTACTGGCGGGCATCCTGGAAGCGGAAAAGCTGGGACTGGGCGTGGTTCTGGTTCGTCAGTTCCACCTCCTCGCGGCCGTAACGGTCCGCGTTGAAAGGCGACTTCACCTCGATGAAGCCCTTGTCGCCATGGAAGACCATGACCTGGCGGGCGGCGAGCTGGGTGGAGATATAGAAGCTCAGCTCGAAATCGCCGAAGTCTGCCCGCACGCTCGAATAGATGTCCGTGCCGAATTCCGGATCACGATCGGTGCTTGCCTGCACCCGCACCGGCTCCTTGGCCGTGACGAAGCGGGTGGTGATCGTCGGGTAGACGCCGATATCCGGCAGGCCGCCGCCGCCGAGCGCCGGGATGTTGCGCATGTTGTTGGGGTCGCGGTTGAAATAGGTGAAGGCACCCTGGACGTGACGCAGCCGGCCGATCGCGCCTTCGGCCAGCAGCGAGCGCACCTTGCGCCAGACGGGGCTGTAGGTGACCATGAAGGCTTCGGCGATCACGACGCCGTTGCGGTCGCGGGCGGCAATCAGCGTATCGATCTCGGAGGCCCGCAGCGCAATCGGCTTCTCGCACAGCACGTGTTTTCCGGCGTCGGCCGCCTTGATCGACCATTCCACGTGCTGCGCCGTCGGCAGCGGAATATAGACCGCATCGATCACGTCGGACGCCAGCATCTCCTCGTAGGAACCGAAGGCATGCGGTGCGGAGAAGCGATCGGCCATCGCCCGGGCTTTTGCGAAGTCGCGGCTGGCAACGGCCGAGACGACGCAGTTTTCCGCATCCTGAATGGCCGGCACGACGAGGTCGCGGCCGATCCGGGCCGTGGACAGAATTCCGAAACGTAACATGGTGAAGCTCCCTGATTTTGCGGCCGAGACTAGCGCCGAGGTACGTACCTATCAAGCGATTGATACCGTTCCGGCCGAGATTCCCGTTTCGCAGAAAAATCCGGCAGACGGGTGACAATGTCAGCTTTTCTGCCCTATCTTTCCCTTCGCAATCCTCCCGATCGCGATATGCTTTCATCCAGTCCAATGGAGCGAAACCATGGAAAAACTGAGACTTGGCCGTACCGACCTGACAATTGCGCCCCTTGTCTTCGGCGGCAATGTCTTCGGCTGGACCGCCGACGAAAAGACCTCCTTTGCGCTGCTCGATGCCTTTTTCGATGCCGGATTCAACGCCATCGATACCGCTGATGTCTACTCCTCCTGGGCGCCGGGCAATCAGGGCGGCGAATCCGAAACGATCATCGGCAAATGGCTGAAACAGTCGGGCCGGTCGCGCGACAAGTCCGTCATCGTCACCAAGGTCGGCTCCGAACTCGGGCCCGACCGCAAGGGACTTTCGCGCCGCTGGATCATGCAGGCGGTCGAGGATTCACTGAAACGGCTGCAGACCGACCATATCGATCTCTATCTCTCCCATTGGCCCGATCCGGAAACGCCCTACGAGGAGACGCTGGCGGCCTACGACCAGTTGCTGACCGAGGGCAAGGTCCGGGCCATCGGCGCCTCCAACCTGAACTCGCTGCAACTGCGCGAAGCGCTCGACGTATCCGCAAACCAGGGCCTGCCGCGCTATCAGGTGCTGCAGCCGGAATACAATCTCTACGACCGCGACGCGTTCGAAGGGCCGCTGCGCGATCTCTGCGTTTCAGAAGAGATCGGCGTCATCAGCTATTTCGGGCTGGCGCGCGGGTTCCTCTCTGGAAAGTACCGGACGCACAAGGACCTCGAAGGCTCGGCACGCGGCAGCGGTGTCGAGAAATATCTCGACGGGCGCGGCATGCGCATCCTCGGCGTGCTCGACGACATCGCGGCCGACACCGGGGCGACCCAGGCGGAAATCGCGCTCGCCTGGATCCGGTCACGCAAGGGTATTACGGCGCCGATCGCCAGCGCCACCAGCCTCGCGCAATTGCAGAGCCTCATTCGTTCTGCCGCACTGGAGTTGTCGGATGAAGCGATCCGAAAGCTCAACGATGTGGGTGAATGACGGGAGCTGAACCAACACGATGGCATTGACGATACGCGCTGCGACAGCCGGCGACGAAGCGGACTGGCGCCGCCTGTGGGCCGGCTATGTCGCCTTTTCCGGCACCGATCTCGCCGAGGACATCATCGACCTCACCTGGAAGAGGCTGACCGAACCCTCGGCACCGCTTTTCGCGCGCTTGGCGATCCTCGACGGAAAGGCGGTCGGCTTCGCCATCTGCCAGGAACAGCTCGCCACCTTCTTCCGGCAACCGATTTGCTACATCGAGGATCTCTATGTCGACCCCGCCGCACGCGGTCAGGGCGTGGCACGGGCGATGATCGACGATCTCATCGCGCATTGTCAGGAGAAGGGCTGGGACCGGCTCTACTGGTACACCGAGGCCGACAATGCCACGGCGCGGCGGCTCTACGACCGCTACTCCGGGACCGACGAGCACGTGCGCTACAAGGTCAATTTCGGCACGTTCCTCAAGCCAGGAAATCCGGCATAGGCCTCCGCATGGCTGCCGGCCTGGTTTGCCATGCCGGCCTTCGTCAGCAGCCCGCGCGGCTGGATAAAACTCGAGATCCGACGCGCCGGCCGTTCGTGCCACTGGATGTTGAAAGCCCATAGCTTCGGGAAAAAGCAGAGCGAGGCATAGGGCAGATGGTCGTGGATCCACCAGGCGATCGACTGCCAGCCGCCGATATCGCCGCGGCGATCCCAGACCCAGGGGATGACGATGCAGGCGCTGGCACCGATGCACCCGTCGGCGTCGCGCATATCCCATATATGATCGGCGGCAGAGGCGGCGTTGGTCGAGCAGTTGAGACCATTGGCATTGCCGAAGCCGTTGACAGCGCGGTTGCGGTAGCCTGAGCGGATGACGAGGCGGCCGAAGGTGGCCTCCAGCGGTTCCAGCAATTCCTCGCAGAGACGCCGTCCCGCCTCGATCGCGAGATCCGGATCGTCAGGAATGTTCGGAATGCGATAGAAATCGGCGATCTCCGAATGCAGGAACTCGCGAAAGAAGAAGTTTCGGGACAACCGCACCCGGCCGAGATCTTCAAGTCCCTTCATCGAACCGGGCTTCTTCATCGCTTTCCTTTCTCATCCGAACAAACGGAGTGCGAGATCAATGACATTCCAAATCCGGCCCAACGGCGCCACCCAATTCCACATCGCGGCTATCTGCTGTGCCGGAAGAAATCGATGAAGGCGCGCAGTGCCGGCCGCATCTGCCTGCGGCTTGGATAATAAAGATAGGGGCCGGCATAGGGTGCGCACCAGTCCGCCATAACGCGCTCCAGCTGTCCCTCGGCGATCGCAGTCTCGACACGAGACAGGAAGAGATAGGCGAGACCCGCCCCACCCATTGCCGCCTTGATGATCGGCCGGTCCTCGCCGAGGATCAGCGGGCCCTCGACCGATACCGTCAACTCCTCACCGCCCTTCTCGAACTCCCAGCGATAAAGCGTGCCGTTGGAGAAGCGCCGCCGGATGCAGCGATGTACAGCCAGGTCGCGCGGATGCTGCGGCCGGCCGTGGCGCTCGAAGTAGTCGGGCGATGCGACAACGGCGCTTTCCAGCTCAGGCCCAACTTTGACGGCGATCATATCGGCTTCCAGGCTTTCACCGAGCCTGATGCCAGCGTCGAAGCCTTCCTCGACAATATCGGTGAAGCCGTCCTCATTGGCGATCTCCAGGACGATCTCCGGATAGAGGTTCAGGAAGGTCCCAAGCCTTGGCGCGAGGATCAGATCTGCTGCAAACCGCGGCGCCGTGATGCGCAGATTGCCGGCGGGACGCTCGCGGGCGTCGGCGGCCGCTTCCAGCGCATGGGCGATCTCTTCCAGCGCCGGCGCCAGCCTTTCCAGCAGCCGGCGCCCCTCCTCGGTCGGCGCGACGCTGCGCGTGGTGCGTGCCAGCAGGCGAATACCGAGGCTCGCCTCGAGGCTGCCGACGGCGTGGCTGACGGCCGACGGTGCCACACCGAGTTCTCGGGCGGCCCCGCGAAAACTGCCATGGGCGGCGACGGCGGCCAATACCGCGAGTTGAGAGAGCTGCGTTCTGTTCATTGATCGAAATAATAGAACAGCCCGTGAGAATTGACAGTGATTTTCAGCCGCTCCGCATGGCCCTATTCTTCAATCGTCGCCAACGTCTGGACGAAGCGAGGAGCTCGTCTGCGATGGCAACGAGGAACCGTCGCCCGCCATTCAGGCGCGTCGGCGGTGTCCAGCCACCAATTCATGCCTCGGATGATAGACGCGCCCTCCCAGCGCGTTCGTTCCGACGCGTGGCAGCCAGACAAAGGAAACGACATGAAGACCCGCAAACTCGGGGATGACCTTACCGTCTCCACCATCGGCCTCGGATGCATGGGCATGAGCTTCGCCTATGGCGCAACAGACGAGGCGGAATCGATCCGAACGCTCCACCGCGCCGTCGACCTCGGCATCACCTTCTTCGACACGGCCGAAGTCTATGGTCCGTTCGAAAACGAGAAGCTGCTCGGCAAGGCGCTCGGTCCCATGCGCGACAAGGTGACGATCGCCACCAAATTCGGCTTCCGCATCGAAGCCGGGGTGCCGGCAGCCCAGGCAATCAAGGGCGTCGACGGACGGCCGGAGCACGCGAAGGCGGTGGCCGAAGCCTCGCTCAAGCGGCTCGGAACCGATGTCATCGATCTCTATTACCAGCATCGTGTCGACCCGGAGGTTCCGATCGAGGATACCGTCGGCGCCATGGCCGAATTGGTGCGCGAGGGCAAGGTGCGGGCGCTCGGCCTTTCCGAAGCGAGTGCCGCCACCATCCGTCGGGCCCACAAGGTTCATCCGATCGCCGCCGTGCAGAGCGAGTATTCGCTGTGGTCGCGTGACCCGGAAGCGGACGTGCTCGCCACCTGCCGCGAACTCGGCATCGGCTTCGTGCCCTACAGCCCGCTCGGGCGCGGCATGCTGACCGGCGCGCTGCGCAAGGCCGATGATCTGGAAGCCGACGATTTCCGGCGCTCGCTGCCGCGTTTCCAGGCGGAGAATTTCGACGCCAATGTGCGGCTGGTCGAAACGCTTCAAGCGCTGGCTGAGGAGAAGAGTGTGACCGCGGCTCAACTCGCGCTCGCCTGGGTCGTCAACCAGGGTGATTTCATCGTGCCGATCCCGGGCGCCCGCAAGCTCGACCATCTGGAGCAGAATGCGGCCGCGGCAGGCATCACGCTCAGTGCCGAGGAATCCAGCCGCCTCGCCGAAGCGCTGTCGCCGGCACTTGTCGCCGGCAATCGCTACACGGACGCCTCGCTGGCGCTCACCAACCGTTGACCTCGAGCGTTTCCAGGAGAAACGGAGTCTTGGAAACGCTCTATCTCTGTGATTTCACCGCATTTCCTGACGGAAAACCGCTTCGCACTTTTCCTGGAAATGCTCCATTTCTCCCCGCCTTCCGCAGATGGCGGGGAGATTTCCCATCGAAATTCACGCCGGATGCACTACCTCTCAACCAACGGCAACAAATCCGGAGGAGCGGGAATGTCCGACGAGCAGGCGATTAGCGCGGTGGTGCACCTCTATGTCGACGGCATGGCCTTTGCCAACGAGGGCGCGCTGCGCAAGGCGTTTCACCCCGATGCGGCGATTATCGGCAACTACAAGGGCGCGCTCGAATGGACGACGCGCGACGGCTTCATCAAGACGATCATCGAGACGGGTGCAGCCCCCCCTGGAACCCAGCCGGAGATGGACGTGCAGAAGATCGATATAACCGGTGACACTGCAACCGTGAGGGTGGTCGACAGTTTCGCCGGCGAACGCTATTCCGATCATCTGTCGCTGGTGAAGATCGACGGGCGTTGGGTTATCGTCAACAAGGTCTTCCATCAGCACGCGTGATGATGGCAACCCCTGCGAAACCCGAGCCGACGGGCAGGCTCATCGGCATCGACCATATCCAGCTTGCCATGCCGGCGGGTGCCGAGCCGGCGGCACGCGGCTTCTATAGCGGTCTCCTCGGCCTCTCGGAGGTGAGCAAGCCGGCCAATCTTCTCGCGCGTGGCGGCTGCTGGTTCGAACAGGGCAGCGTCCGCCTGCATCTCGGCATCGACCAAGACTTCAGGCCGGCACGCAAGGCTCACCCGGCCTTTCTCGTCGACGATCTCGACCGCCTGACGCTGCGGCTTGAAGCGGCCGGCGTAACGATCGCCAAGGACGAGCCACTTGCGGGTTACCGCCGATGTTATGTCAACGATCCTTTCGGCAACCGCATCGAACTGATGCAGCACATCGGTTGAGTTCCAACAAAAAAGGCCGCTGCAGTGCAGCGGCCCTTTCGATATCTGCCGTGTCGGTTCGGATCAGGCGCGCAGAACGCCGCCCGTCGTCTTCGTCACATTGGCAACGATCTTGGCGGTCAGCGCCTCGAAGTCCTCGTCGGTCAGCGTGCGCTCGACCGGCTGGATGGTGACTTCGATGGCGATCGACTTCTTGCCTTCGCCGAGCGACGCACCTTCGAACACGTCGAAGACGCTGACACCGGTGACCAGCTTGCGATCGGCGCCCGAGGCGGCGCGCAGGATGGCGCCGGCTTCCACCGTCTTGTCGACGACGAAGGCGAAGTCGCGCTTGACCGCCTGGAACGGCGAGAGATCGAGCGCCGGCTTGGTGCGGGTTGCCTTCTTCTTCGGTTCGGGCATGGCGTCGACATAGATCTCGAAGCCGCAGAGCGCGCCGGAGACATCGAGCGCTTCCAGCGTCTTCGGATGGAACTCGCCGAAGGTGCCGAGAACGATCTTCGGGCCGAGCTTGATCGTGCCGGAGCGGCCCGGATGATACCAGGCGGGACCGCCCGGCTCGAACTGGACGTTGCCCATCGGCACGCCGCAGGCTTCGAGCACGGCAATGGCGTCGGCCTTGGCATCGAAGACGTCAACCGGCTTGCCGCCGCCCTTGGCAGCATTCGACCACAGGCGGCCGGCGCCGTTCAGCGAGGCCGTGCCGCGGCGAATGCCGCCGGCAACGCGGCGCTGGGCGTCCGGCGTATCGCCTTCATAGGTGCCGGAGACCTCGAAGATCGCGACGTCGCCAAAACCCTTGTCGGCGTTGCGTTGCGCCGCCGTCAAAAGGCCCGGCAGAAGCGACGGGCGCATGTCCGACATATCCGAGGCAATCGGATTGGCGAGCTTGAGCGCCGGCGCGCCGCCGCCGAAGAGCCTGGCCTGATCTTCAGAAATGAAGGACCAGGTGACGGCTTCCAGCATACCGCGGCTTGCGAGCGTGCGCTTGGCAAGGCGGGTGCGGATCTGCAGCGTCGTCAGGATCTTGCCGTTGACCGTGCCATGGCTCGGCAACGGTGCGGCAACGATGTTGTCGACGCCGTGGATGCGCATGACCTCTTCGACAAGATCGGCCTTGCCGTCGACATCCGGCCGCCAGGACGGAACCGAAACCTTGAAGCGTTCGCCCGAGCCCTCAACACCGAAGCCGAGCTTCTTCAGGATCGAGACGCTTTCTTCCGAGGAAACCTCGAGGCCGGTCAGGCGCTTCACCTCGGAAACCGGGAAATCGACGATCTTCGGCTGATAGCCGGCATAGCCGACCACTTCCGCTTTGGCCGGCTTGCCGCCGCAGAGTTCGAGCACCAGCTCGGTGGTGCGCTCGAGGCCGGGCACCATGTATTCCGGATCGACGCCACGCTCGAAACGGTAGCGGGCATCGGTGATGATGCCGAGCGTGCGGCCGGTCTTGGCGATGTTCATCGGATCCCAGAGCGCCGATTCGATCAGCACGTCCGTGGTGTTCGCGTCGCAACCGGAATGCTCGCCGCCCATGACGCCGCCGATCGATTCGATCGCCTTTTCGTCGGAGATGACGACGTTGTTGGGGCCGAGCTTGTATTCGCGCTGGTCGAGCGCCAGCACCGTCTCGCCCTCCCTGGCGCGGCGGACCGTCAAGTTGCCCTTGACCTTCGCGGCGTCGAAGACGTGCATCGGCCGGCCCTGGTCGAAGGTCATGTAGTTGGTGATGTCGACCAAAGCATTGATCGGGCGAAGGCCGATCGCCAGCAGCCGCTGCTGCATCCACTTCGGCGACGGACCGTTCTTGACGCCGCGCACCAGGCGCAGCGAGAAGCCCGGGCAGAGATGCTTATCTTCGCCGAGATCGAGCGCGAGCTTCACCGGCGTTTCGCCTTCGATCGCGAAGGATGGCGCCTTCCGTGCCTTCAGCGTGCCGAGGCCGGAGGCGGCGAGATCGCGGGCAATGCCGTAGACGCTGGTGCAGTCCGGTCGGTTCGGCGTGAGATTGATCTCGATCATCGGATCGTCGAGACCGGCATAGGCGGCATAGCTGGTGCCGACGGGCGCATCATCAGGCAGATCGATGATGCCGTTGTGATCGTCGGAGATCTGCAGTTCCTTTTCCGAGCACATCATGCCGCGGCTTTCGACGCCGCGGATGGTGCCGACGGCAAGCGTCACGTCGATGCCGGGTACATAGGTGCCGGGGGCGGCAAAGGCGCCGACGAGGCCGGCGCGCGCATTCGGCGCGCCGCAGACGACCTGGATCGGAGCGCCCGAGCCGGTGTCGACCATCAGCACGCGGAGCTTGTCGGCATTCGGATGCTGCTCGGCCGAAACGACCTTGGCGATGACGAAGGGCTTGAAGGCGGCCTTGTCGTCGACGTCCTCGACCTCGAGCCCGATCATCGTCAGGCGGGCGCAGATCTCTTCCAGTGAAGCGTCGGTTTCAAGGTGGTCCTTGAGCCAGGAAAGCGTGAATTTCATGATTTCACCTGTGTCCTCGAGCATTTCCGGCTTAAATCGAAGCGCAGAAACGCTCTATCCCTTTGTTTTTCGCATTTCCGGACGGAAAACCGCTTCGCTTTCCTGGAAATGCTCCGATATCAGCTGCGCGATCAGGCCGAGAGACCGCCGAACAGCGTCGGCATGTCGAGCGGGCGGAAGCCGTAATGGGTCATCCAGCGGACGTCGGCATTGAAGAAGTCACGCAGGTCAGGCATGCCGTATTTCAGCATGGCGATGCGGTCGAGGCCCATGCCCCAGGCAAAACCCTGGTACTCGTCCGGATCGAGCCCGCCCGAGCGCAGGACGTTCGGGTGCACCATGCCGCAGCCGAGGATTTCCATCCAGTCGGTGCCTTCGCCGAACTTCACGATCGGACCGGAGCGGTCGCACTGGATATCGACCTCGAAGGACGGCTCGGTGAAGGGGAAGAAGGACGGACGGAAGCGCATCGTCACCTGGTCGACCTCGAAGAAGGCCTTGCAGAACTCTTCCAGCACCCAGCGCATGTTGGCGACATTCGCCGCCTTGTCGATCACCAGGCCTTCGACCTGGTGGAACATCGGCGAGTGGGTGGCGTCGGAATCCTGGCGGTAGGTCTTGCCGGGGATGATGATGCGGATCGGCGGCTGCTGCGCCTCCATTGTGCGTATCTGTACCGGCGAGGTATGCGTGCGCAGCACCTTGCGGTCGCCCTTCTCATCCGGATTGAAGAAGAAGGTGTCGTGCATCTCGCGGGCCGGATGACCCTCCGGGAAATTCAGCGCCGTGAAGTTGTAGTAGTCGGTCTCGATATCAGGACCTTCGGCAATCGAGAAACCCATGTCGCCGAAGATCGCGGTGATCTCGTCGACGATCTGGCTGATCGGATGAATGCGGCCGCGCTCGGCGGGCGAGGAGCGGACCGGCAGGCTGATGTCGACCGTCTCACGTGCCAGGCGCTCGGCGATAGCCTGATCCTTCAGCGCCGACTTGCGGGCGGCGATCGCGTCTGCGACCGTCGTCTTCAGCGCGTTGATCTGCGCACCGCGGGTCTGGCGCTCTTCCGGCGTCATGGTGCCCAGCGTCTTCAGGAGCTCGGAGATCGAGCCCTTCTTGCCGAGCGCATTGACGCGCACGGCCTCGATCGATCCCTCATCGCCTGCGGCATCGATGTCCGCCAGCAGTATCCGTTCCAGTGTTTCCAGTTCGCTCATTCTGTCCTGCCTCGATGCGGGAATGGGTTCGGTTCTATATCGGCTCAAGTCTTCAGGAATGTGATCGCGCCGCGGTCGCAAAGAACGCCAGTGCAAAGACGCAGGGACGACGAAGCCGGAGGCCCGGCCGAAGCGTCGTCGGAAGGCGGAACCGGGGCAGTTCCTTTCGATCGTCTCGCACGTTCATCTCGCGAAATAAGAAAAACCCGCGCTAGCCCTGCCAGCGCGGGTTTCCCAACGAATTTTAAGTACGGTTTTGGGAAAACGCTGGCTTAACGGACAGCGCTTTCAAACTCGTTTACCGTGCCGGCTTCCTTGAGGTAGGCAAGCGCCTTCTTGGAAGCTTCGACGAGGGCGCCGAATGCTGCCGGCTCATGGATCGCCATGTCGGACAGAACCTTGCGGTCGACTTCGATGCCAGCCTTGTTCAGGCCGTCGATGAAGCGGCCATAGGTCAGGCCGAATTCGCGGACGGCAGCGTTGATGCGCTGAATCCAGAGAGCGCGGAAGTTGCGCTTGTTGACCTTGCGGTCGCGGTAAGCGTACTGCTTCGAACGGTCAACCGCTGCCTTGGCGGCGCGGATGGTGTTCTTGCGACGGCCGTAGAAGCCCTTGGCTGCCTTGAGCGTCTTCTTGTGCTTGGCGTGAGCGGTAACGCCGCGTTTTACACGTGCCATGTCATGATCTCCTTAACGTGTCCAATATGCCTGAAAGTCTTAGAGACCGTTCGGCAGGTAGTTCTTGATGACCTTCTTGCCATCGGGCTCGGCGAGAACCATGGTTCCACGCGCGTCGCGGATGAACTTATTGGTACGCTTGATCATGCCGTGGCGCTTACCAGCAGCCGCTGCACGAACCTTGCCGGTGGCGGTGATCTTGAACCGCTTCTTGGCAGACGATTTCGTCTTCATCTTGGGCATTTTGCTACTCCATTGTTCTTAAGAATGCGAAACGGACAGACGAGGTCCATTTCCAGCGTTAAGAACGGCCACGGCATGCCCTGCCGGACCGTTCGGACGGGGGCTTATAACCGCACATGCCGAAAAGCGCAACTGGGGAATCGAAGATGGCGCTGCAAGCGGTGGCCGAACGCTTCCCCATCGTTGCCCGATACATCTCTAGCACGTTTGTCAGCGCATGCTCCTAGGCGGGATCGCGCGGTCGGCGGCGGCCGCCGCCGGCCCCGAAGAAAAAAGCCGCCCGGAAGGCGGCTTTCATCAATTTGGTCTTGCGATTGACGGAGGCGGCGGCTTAGCGCGGCGCCAGAACCATCATCATCTGGCGGCCTTCGAGCTTCGGCTCGGCCTCCACCTTGGCGATCGCCTGGGTATCGTCCTTGACCTGGAGCAGAAGCTTCATGCCCAGTTCCTGGTGGGCCATTTCGCGGCCACGGAACTTCAGCGTGACCTTGACCTTGTCGCCGTCCTCGAAGAACCGGTTCATCGCCTTCATCTTCACGTCATAGTCATGCGTGTCGATGTTCGGGCGCATCTTGATTTCTTTGATTTCGACGATCTTCTGCTTCTTGCGCGCTTCGGCCGCCTTCTTCTGGTTGGCGTATTTCAGCTTGCCAAGATCCAGAATCTTGCACACCGGCGGTTCAGAGTTCGGTGCGATCTCTACCAGATCAAGACCGGCCTCTTCCGCCATGCGGAGCGCCTGGTCGATCGGGACGGCACCGATATTCTGGCCTTCGGCATCGATAAGCTGAACCCGGGGTACCCGGATTTCCTTGTTTGAGCGCGGTCCCTCCTTGACGGGGGCGTCCGTTTTGAACGGTCTGCGAATGGTCGTACTCTCCTCGAGCTGTTTCCGAAATGTTGTTTAATTCAATCGCCGGCGCGATCCCAAACGAAGCGCCTGAATCTGTCACCGACGGCAATGTGTGAATTGCGACGCGAGAGTCAATAGCACGGCTCGCAAGGAAAATCATCACCTGTCGATACGGAGACGAATCTGTTTTAGAAAGAAAATCGCCAGCGAAACCGGCCTTTGGAGAGAAATTGCATGCAGGATACGCCAGCCGAGACGGAAATCAGCTTCATCGACGTCGGTGCGTCTGCGGCTGAGCGCAGGATCGCGATGCGCGTGCGCCACCCGGAGAAGCCATCAGGACAGCCGACGCTCGTCTGGCTCGGCGGCTACCGTTCGGACATGACCGGCACCAAGGCGGTCGAGGTCGAGCGCTATGCCATGGAACGGGGTGCGGCCTGTGTGCGCTTCGACTATTCCGGCCACGGCGCCTCCGGCGGCGCCTTCACCGATGGCACGATCTCGCGCTGGCTCGAGGAGAGCCTTGCGGTCATTGATCAGGCAGCACCTGGGCGCATCGTCCTGATCGGCTCGTCGATGGGCTGCTGGATTGCGCTGCGGGTTATCCAGGAACTCAGGCGGCGTGGCGACGGATCGCGCGTCGCCGGCCTGGTGCTGATTGCGCCGGCGCCGGATTTCACCGCCGAACTGATCGAACCCAACCTCACCGAAGCGGAGAAAACCTCGCTTGCCGAACGCGGCTTTTTCGAGGAACCCTCCGAGTACAGCGCAGAGCCGAACATCTTCACCCGCGCCCTCATCGAAGACGGGCGCGTGAACCGGGTGCTTGAGGGCACGATCACCACTGGCTGCCCGGTGCACATCCTGCAAGGCATGCGCGACCCCGACGTTCCTTATACTCATGCGCTGCGGCTGATGGAGCACCTGCCCTCCGACGATGTCGTCATGACGCTCATCCGCGATGGCGACCATCGCCTTTCGCGTGACGAAGATATCGCTAAAATGAAACAGGCCATCGGCACGATGCTCGCCTGAGCCCGGGCGGGAGAACGTCCCGCCCCTTCCGCCGTATACTGTCCAAAAACCGCCCTGTGCCGTGGACTGCCCACGATGCAAGGGTTTTCGCGCGCGCGGCCCCGCTTTTAACCATAAAATCCGATGTCCCGATTCCGGCGATTGACTCTGCCGCGCCGACGCTATTAACTCTTTATTAACGATTAGAGCAGCGACGGGGACGAACCTAAAGAAGCTGCCTTCAACTCAGGATTGCGCGAATACGTCCGGACAGGAAGAGCCCGGCATACCGCGTTGCAGGGGACTTGTATGGCGTCTTGGACTGGAGTTAAGGGAAGTATCGCGGCGTTCTGCGCACTTTTCATTTCAGCAAACACGGCAATTCCTGCACAGGCAGGTTCTTCTCCATGGATGCAGACCGGCTCGGCGACGTCGCAGCCGATCGGCCACTATGAATTCTGCCAGAAGTACAAGAGCGAATGCAATGTACGCTCCAAGGGAACGGTTGCTCCGCGCGTGACCGAACGCGGCTGGGCCGCCATCCGGCAGGTGAATGCTGCGGTCAATCGCGAGATCACGCCGGTCACCGACCTGGAACTGCACGGCAGGGACGAGGTCTGGTCCTATCCCGACAACGCCGGCGACTGCGAGGACTTCGTGCTTGAGAAGCGCAAGCGCCTGATGAGCAAGGGCTTCCCGGCGAGCGATCTGCTGATCACCGTCGTTCGCAAGCCCGATGGCGAAGGCCATGCGGTGCTGACCGTCCGCACGACGCAGGGCGACTTCATTCTCGACAATCTCGAAAACGGCGTAAGGCTCTGGACCAACACGCCCTACCGCTACCTGAAGCGCCAGGCCGCGAACCACAGCGGCCGCTGGGTCACCATCCAGAACGGTGCCGAAGTCGTCGTCGGCTCGGTCGGCAACTGATCCAAAGCAAAGTAGAGAGTTTCAAAAAGGGCCGGTCAGACCGGCCCTTTTTCGTATTTGCCGCTCACCCGTCACGCGTTGCCGATCAGGATGCCTGCCGCGAGCACAAGGCCACCGCCGAGCACCACCTGGAATGCCGCCCGCAGGAAAGGTGTTTCCATGTAGCGGTTCTGGATGAAGGCGATCGCCCAGAGTTCGAAGAAGACGATCACCGCCGCTGTGGCGGTCGCCGTCCAGAAATGCGGGATCAGATAGGGGAGCGCGTGGCCGAGGCCGCCGAGTGCGGTCATGATGCCGGAAGCAAGGCCACGCTTGATCGGTGAACCGCGCCCAGAGAGCTTGCCGTCGTCGTGGGCCGCCTCGGTGAAGCCCATGGAGATGCCGGCGCCGACGGAGGCCGACAGACCAACGAGGAAGGTCTGCCAGGTATCCTGGGTCGCGAAGGCGGCGGCAAAGATCGGCGCCAGCGTCGAAACCGAACCATCCATCAGGCCGGCAAGGCCGGGCTGTACGTAAGTGAGGATGAACTGACGGCGCGACGTCTGGTCCTCTTCGGCGCGCACGTCTTCGGGCGTGTGCTCTTCGCCAAGCCGCCGGGCGAGCGATTCATGCGATTTTTCCGCGATCGCGAGATCGCCGAGCAGCTTGCGGGTGGCGGCATCCTGGGTTCTCGCCGCGGCCTCGACATAGAAACGGTGCGCCGCTTCCTCCATCGCTTCGGCTTCCTCGCGCGCCTTTTCGATCGGCATTTCGGCAATCAGCCAGTCGGGCTTGCGCTCGGGGAAGTCGCGCACGTATTCGCGCCGGATAAGGGGAATGCGGCTGCCGAAGCGCTGAACGTGCAGATCGATCAACCACTGCCTGTGATGGCTTTCTTCCTCCGCCATCTCCTCGAACACTTTTGCCGAGTGGGGATATTGCTGCCGGAGCGCATCGGCATAGGCGAGATAGATGCGCCCGTCATCCTCTTCGGACGAGATCGCGAGCGCCAGGATTTCCTGCTCGCTTAAGGAAAGAAAGGGACGTTTGGAACGGGCGAAGAGGCGCGAAAACATTGGGAGAAAACCTTCTTTAGAATAATTCTAAATTTAGAAAGCCGAGACGGCACCGTCAAGGCCAAAGCCATGCAATCATGCGACAATCTCTCGACAGAGTGTCGCGGCTCAGCCACGATGAAGGCTCTCGCGAATCCCCTTCATTCCCGGAGCGATCGCCTCGATGAGGACCATCTATCCGCTTTCCGAAAGCAAGGACACGTTTCTGGATCGGCTCGGCGCCAGGCTTGCCGCGCGGCTGCAAGCGCAGACATCCGGCTACGAGCCCTACACCCCTTCCGATCAGGAAACGCTCGCGCGCACGCTGCGCCCGGGCGACGTTCTCCTGATCGAGGGCAACCAGAGGGTTTCGGCGGCGATCAAGTATCTGACGCAATCGACCTGGTCACACGCCGCGTTCTTTGCCGGCGACCAGATGCCGTTGACGCTCGATCAGGCGACGCTGCCGGTCATCGAGCGACCGCAACTCATCGAGGTCAATATCGGCGAGGGCTGTGTTGCGGTGCCGCTGAAGAAATACGCGTCGTTCAACACGCGCATCTGCCGGCCGATCGCACTGACGCCGGATGACCGCACGGCGCTCGTCGGCTTCATGATCTCGCGGCTCGGGATGAAGTATGACCTGAAGAACATCCTCGACATGCTGCGCTATTTCATGCCGACCCCGCCGGTGCCGGTGCGCTGGCGGCGGCGCCTGCTTGCCTTCGGCTCCGGCGATCCGACGCGGGCGATCTGCTCGACGCTGATCGCAGCCGCCTTCGAGCAGATCCGCTATCCGATTCTGCCGGAAGTGACCCGCGCACCCGGACGGGCGGCGGCTACCTCGACCTATTCGCGCGAGGAGATCCTGCACATCCGGCACCACTCGCTCTATACGCCTAGGGATTTCGACCTCTCGCCCTTCTTCGCCATCGTCAAGCCGACGCTCGAGTTCGGCTTCGACTACAAGCGGTTGCGCTGGAACGGCGACGGCGATCACCCGTTCAAAGGTTGAGGGCGAGCGCCTGTTCGCGGGCCATGAAGTCGCGCTGACGATCGGTGATGTAATCGCGCACGATCGGGGCCGCATCGCGCGAGCGTGACAGCTGCATGTGAAAGACGAGCTGGCTGCCGGTGCGGAACATCATCTCGGCGCTGATCAGATAGAACTCCCACATGCGGGCGAAGCGCTCGTCATAGAGCCCGATCACTTTGTCGCGGTTGGCCTCGAAGCGCGCACCCCAATGGGCGAGCGTCGTGGCGTAGTGCACCCGCAAGAATTCTAGATCCGTGACCCAGAGACTGTTGCGCTCGACCACCTCGAAGACCTCCGACAGCGCCGGCGAATAGGCGCCGGGGAAGATGTATTTCCGAAGCCAGGAGCTCGCCATGCCGGGGGGGCTCATATGGCCGATCGAATGCAGCACCGCGAGGCCGTCATCCGGCATCAGCGCGTTCAGCTTCTTGAAGAACTCGTCATAGTGATGCACGCCGACATGTTCGAACATGCCGACCGAAACGATGCGGTCGAACGGCCCCTGGACATCGCGGTAATCCTTAAGCTCGAAACGCACCCGGTCCCCTAAACCTGCCTTCCGCGCCCGTTCGGTGGCGAGCGCCTGCTGTTCCTTCGAAAGCGTCACGCCGAGCACCTGCACATCCGCGAGCTCGGCAAGATACATCGCGAGATCGCCCCAGCCGCAGCCGATATCGAGCACCTTCATGCCGGGTTCCAGGCAGAGCTTGGAGGCGAGCAGCCTCAGCTTGTTGCGCTGCGCCTTTTCCAGCGTCTCGTTGGGCTCGCGGAAATAGGCGCAGGAGTAGAGCATGTTCTCGTCGAGGAACAGCTTGTAGAATTCGTTGCCGAGATCGTAGTGATGCGCGACGTTCTGCTGCGCCTTTCCCTTGGGATTGGCCTGCTGCCGCTTGCGGAACCGCATCTTCACCGCCCGCAGAAGTTTCTGGATCGGATATGACCCGAGCGACAGCCGGTTGATCGAGAAAAGCGTCAGGAAGTCCCTGAGCGTCGAGCCCTCCTCGAAGCGCATGGTGCCGTCCATATAGGCTTCGCCGGCGGCGAGTTCGGCGTTGAAGACGAGGCTGCGGTAGAGCTTCTTGTCGGTCAGCCGCATCGTCACTTCCGGTCCGGGCGTTCCGGAAAAAACGTGGCGCTTGCCGTCGGCATCGATCACCGTCAGGCGGCCTTTGCGAATGAACGACTTCATCATATGCGACAATGGGAACATGCAGACCCTCTTGAGACAACCGTCGTATTAGCGCCGGCATCCTAGCACCCGTTTTTCGAAATGCTCCCCTTAAATTTCTGGTTGCTCATCAAGCTCTTCCCGGAACGAAAACGGGGACGGCAGCCTTCGCCACCGTCCCCGCTCAACTGTTATTCGGCGTTAGCCTCAGTCCTTGGCGCGCTCGACGTAGGAACCGTCTTCCGTCGCGATGACGACGCGGGTGCCGGCCTGGATGTGCGGCGGAACCAGCGTGCGCACGCCGTTCGAGAGAACCGCCGGCTTGTAGGACGACGATGCCGTCTGGCCCTTGACGACCGGCTCGGTCTCGGTGATTTCGAGCGTCACGTGGCGCGGCAGGTCGATGGCGATCGCCAGGCCTTCGTGCACCGAAAGAATGCAGGCCATGCCTTCCTGCAGGTAAGCCTTCAGATCACCGATATCGTCGGTGCTCATGACCAGCTGGTCGTAGCTTTCCGGGTTCATGAAGTGGAAGCCTTCGGCATCTTCATAAAGGAAGGTGTGCTCGCGGTCTTCGACGAAGGCGCGCTCGACCTGCTCGGTCGTGCGGTAGCGCTCGGAGACCTTCACACCGTCGGAAATGCGGCGCATGTCGACCTGGGTGACCGGCGTGCCCTTGCCCGGGTGGAAGTTCTGGGCGGTAAGCACGACATAGAGCTTGCCGTCGACGTCGAGAACGTTGCCCTTACGGACAGATGAAGCGATGACCTTGACCATTAGTCTTCCTTGTAACAGAGGTATGCGCGACACCGCGGGCCGGAAACACTGGCCCTGAAGGACGCGGAAAGAAGGATTTCGCGCCGCAACTACCCTAATTTCGTGCAAATAGCCAGCCTGAGCCGCTGTCTGCACGAAGAAAGCCTGGACTGAACCGATCATGTCGCATGCCTCACCCTGGTGGACACCCGATGTCCATGCCGACCGGCGGCCGTTTCTTCTCGGCCGCAACCGGATCCAATCGGCGTTGCGCCGGTTCTTCGAGACACGCGATTTCATCGAGGTTGATACGGCGACGCTGCAGGTCTCGCCCGGCAACGAGGCGCATCTGCACGCCTTCGCGACAGAGGCTCTCCATCACGACGGATCGAGCCATCCGCTCTATTTGCACACCTCGCCGGAGTTCGCCTGCAAGAAGCTGCTTGCCGCCGGAGAACAGCGCATCGCGTGCTTCGCCCATGTCTACCGCAACCGCGAGCGCGGGCCGCTGCATCACCCTGAATTCACCATGCTCGAATGGTACCGCGCCGGCGAAAGCTACGAGGCGCTGATGGGCGACTGTGCCGAGATCCTGACGCTCGCCGCAGAGACAACCGGCACCAGTCACTTCACCTTCCAGGGCCGCACCTGTGATCCCTTCGCCGAGCCGGAACGGCTTGGTGTCGCGGACGCCTTCGCGCGCTTTGCCGGCATCAACCTATTGGCCACGATCGCTCCGAACGGCGACACCGATCGTGACGGGCTCGCTGCGGCTATGACCGCAGCCGGACTTCGGGTCGCCTCCGACGACACCTGGGCGGATCTTTTCAGCCGCGTGCTCGTGGAAAAGGTCGAGCCGCATCTCGGTTTTGGCCGCGCGACGATCCTCGACGAATACCCGACGGCCGAAGCGGCGCTGGCGCGACCGGCCGCGCGCGACCGGCGCGTCGCCGAGCGCTTCGAGCTCTATGCCTGCGGCGTCGAGCTCGCCAATGCCTTTGGCGAGCTCACCGACGCAGCGGAACAACGCCGGCGCTTCGAGATGGAGATGGCGGAAAAGGCGCGCGTCTATGGCGAGACCTACCCGCTCGACGAGGATTTCCTGGCAGCACTCGCGATCATGCCCGAAGCGAGCGGCATTGCGCTTGGATTCGACCGGCTGGTGATGCTTGCAACCGGTGCGTCGCGTGTCGACCAGGTGCTCTGGGCACCGGTGGCGGAGACGCAGCCGTGAACGTGCATCGCCCGATCAAGACTGCGCGAGAGCTCGTTGAGGCAGGTCTCGTCGACGGCAGCAATGAGGCCGCGGTTGCCGCGGTCGCCGAGCGTTATGCGGTTGCGATCAGCCCTGTCATCGCCGGTCTCATCGACCCCAGCGATCCCGATGATCCGATCGCCCGGCAGTTCGTGCCCGATGCCGCCGAACTGACGCTGCTTCCCGAAGAGCGCGAAGACCCGATCGGCGATAAGCCGCACAGTCCTGTCGCCGGCATCGTCCATCGCTATCCGGATCGAGTGCTGTTGAAGGCCGTGCATGTTTGCCCGGTCTATTGCCGCTTCTGCTTCCGCCGCGAGATGGTCGGGCCGCAGGGTCTGGGCACGTTGACGCCGGCCGAACTCGATGCGGCGATCGCCTATATCTCCGAACACGAGGAGATCTGGGAGGTGATCCTCACCGGCGGCGATCCCCTGGTGCTGTCACCGCGGCGGCTCACCGAGCTCATGGAACGGCTGAAATCGATCCCGCATGTGAAGATCGTCCGCTTCCACACCCGCGTGCCGGTTGTCGAGCCGTCGCGCATCGACGCCGACCTGATCGCGGCACTGAAAGCCAGCGGCAAGGCCACCTATGTGGCGCTGCATGCCAACCACCCGCGCGAGCTGACTGAAGAGGCGCGCGCCGCCTCGGCACGACTGATCGATGCCGGCATCGTGATGGTCAGCCAGTCGGTGCTCTTGAGGGGCGTCAACGACGACGCGGAGGTATTGGCTAGCCTGATGCGCGCCTTCGTCGAAACGCGGATCAAGCCCTACTACCTGCATCACCCGGATCTGGCGCCGGGCACGAGCCATTTCCGTCTGTCGATCGAGGAAGGCCAGGCGCTGGTCTCAGCCCTGCGCGGCCGGGTCTCCGGCCTTTGCCAGCCGACCTATATCCTCGACATTCCAGGTGGTCACGGCAAAGCGGTCATCAGTGCCGCGACGATCGCGGCCGACGGTGGCGGCTGCTACACGGTCACCGATTTTCGCGGCGGCGAACACAGCTACCCGCCGAAAGCCTGATGCACCGCGAGAAATCGCGTCCCGCCAACACATTGCAATTTCATCTAAATATTTGGAACCCGTATTTTTCTTGGCGATTTTCGAGAAAAATCGCGGAGGCGCGTCACAGGCTTTCGACGTCAATCGTCACATGGTCATAGGCAACACAACCACGATGGAGTTGAGACCATGACCGATACGAAAGCCGTCCGTTACGAACAGGAAATCCCGGATGTGCTCGGCGCGCTTGCCGATGTGCACAAGACCATGGACCTGCACGGGCTTGACCGGACGATCCACAATCTCGTGCAGCTGCGTGCCTCGCAGATCAACCGGTGCGGCTTCTGCGTGAAGATGCACACCAAGGAATCTCGCGCCGAGGGCGAAAGCAACGAGCGGCTCGATCGCATCATCGTCTGGGACCAGGTCAACGACTTCTCGCCGCGCGAGAAGGCGGCTCTCGCCTGGACGGAAGCCCTGACCGAACTCGAACCGCGCACCGATTTTGCGCCGCTCCGCGCCGAGCTGCGCCAGCATTTCAGCGAGAAGGAGATCAGCGTCATCACCTCGACGGTGGCGATGATCAACCTTTGGAACCGCATCCAGATTTCGAGGCACTGATATGAACGACCGGCAGCATATGCAGATCTTCGAGGAGGCGCGCCCGCGCCTTCTCGGCCTTGCCTACCGCATCCTCGGCTCGCACGCCGATGCAGAAGACGCGGTGCAGGACACGTTCCTGAAATGGCAGGAGGTCGACCGCGCATCGATCGAAACGCCGGCGGCTTGGCTGACCACCGCCTGCACGCGCCGCTGCCTGGATCTGCTCAAGGCCGCGCACCGCAAGCGCGTCGACTATGTCGGCGCGTGGCTGCCCGAACCGATCCACACGACAAGCGACGACAATGCCGAGGAAAAGCTGGCGCTGACCTCTTCGCTGACGACGGCGTTCCTGCTGATGCTCGAACGACTGACACCGAAGGAGCGCGCCGCCTATCTGCTGCATGAGATTTTCGGCCAGCCCTATGACGAAGTGGCAGAAACCCTGGACATGCAGGAGACGGCCGCCCGCAAGCTGGTGTCGCGTGCCAAGACGAACATCGGCCTGGAGAAAGCCCGGCACCAGACACCGCGCGAGCGCCAAGATGAGCTGCTGTCCGCCTTCCACCAGGCAATCCACGGCGGCAACGTCACAGGGCTCTCGGCGCTTCTTTCGGCCGACGTGAAGCTGACGGCCGACGGCGGGGGCAAGGTGGCAACGGTGCTTGGCGTGCTCTCCGGCAAGGAGACCGTGCTCGGCTTCATCATCGATCGGCTCACCGAATACTGGGCGCATTACGTCTGGGAAATCGGCGACATCAATGGCGGCCGCGGCATCGTGCTTCGGGACGAGGCGAAAAACGAGATCGCCGCGACAGTCGCCTTCGGCTATGACGGTGACGGAAACGTCAACGACATCTTCATCATGCGCAACCCGGACAAGCTCACGCATTTTGGCGAGGCTGCGCTCCACTGACATAGCGGCACCACTGACGCGAACGCGATCTTCCGATACCGGATGAGCCGGTACGCGTTCGCTTGCGATGCCCCGCGTGAGGTACTGACATGCTTGAAAAAACACCCGCTCCCCGAGAGGAAACCGGCTGGCGCGCCCTGCTATCCGGCGAAAATGCGGTGCATTCGCTGGTGCTCAGCGGCGGCGTCGCGCTACATGCGCTCAACATCTACGTGGTGACGACGATCATGCCATCGATCGTGCGCGAGATCGGCGGGCTTGAATATTACGCCTGGAGCACGACGGTCTTTGTCGCGGCCTCGATCCTCGGCGCCGCACTATCGGCGCGGCTGCTCGGTGCCGTCGGCGCCGGTGGCGCCTATGCGATCGGCGCGCTCGTCTTCGGCTTGGGGACGCTCTTCTGTGCCACCGCCCCTTCGATGGCGATGCTGCTTGCCGGCCGGGCGATCCAGGGTTTTGGTGGCGGCCTGCTCTATGCGCTCGCCTATGGCGTAATCCGGCAGGTCTTCCGGCCCGAACTCTGGACCCGCGCCATCGGCCTGATTTCGGCGACCTGGGGAACGGCGACCTTGATCGGACCCGCGATCGGCGGCATGTTTGCCGAGTTCTCCACCTGGCGCGTTGCCTTCTGGTCTCTCCTGCCGCTGACGGCGCTGCTTGCCGCGCTCGCCTTCTCGACGCTGCCGCGCAAGGCCACCGGCGAAGAGGAGCGCACGCCGCTCCCGCTGCTGCAACTCCTGCTCCTCGTCGGCATCGTGCTTGCGCTTTCGGTCGCGAGCACGCGCACAATGGCCTTGGAGCAGATTGCCTGCGTCGGCGTTGCGATCCTCCTGTTCCTGAGCCTTCTGTTCGTCGAGCGTCGGGTGACGGGCAAGCTTCTGCCCTCCGGCAGCTTCACGCTGACCTCCCCGCTGGCCGCCCTTTATGCTACGATCACCCTGCTTATGGTCGGCCTGCAGCCGGAGATCTATGTGCCGTACCTGCTGCAGGAATTGCATGAGCTATCGCCGCTGGCGGCCGGCTATATCGCCGCGCTAATGTCGATCGGCTGGACGGCGGGATCGATGACAAGTGCCCATTGGCATGGAGAACGGGCGAAACAGACAATCTTTGCCGGTCCGGCCTTCGGTTTTATCGGCCTTGCCCTGATCGCCCTGTTCATGCCGATGGCAGGCGCAGAGTTCCTGGTTATCGCCGCGCCGCTCTGCGTCGGCATCATCGCGGTCGGCTTCGGCATGGGCTTTGCCTGGCCGCATATCGTTACCGCCGTCTATGAATTCGCGCCGGAGGGCGAAGCGGAGAAGGCATCGAGCTCGATTACCACTGTCCAGCTCTTTGCCGCTGCACTCGGCGCAGCGCTTGCCGGACTGACTGCCAACCTCGCCGGGATCGAAGCGTCGTCGGAGGGGGGTGTGGCGCTGGCAACGACCTGGCTCTTCGGTCTGTTCGCGCTGCTGCCCGCACTGGCAGTGCTGACGGCCAGGCGTGTACGGCGCGCGAGACGCACGGTGGCGTGAGCCCTATCGGACAATGCGGCCCGCCGAAACGACAGCGGGCCGCGACGCAAAGACTGCGGCGCCCCAACTCATTCGACGGAGCGCGGTCAGGAGGAAACGATGGAAGCCGAGAGCGTCGGCCTTCATGGCGTGCGCGAAACGCTGCTGATCACGCTCCGGGCGAAGGCTGCGGAGAGCGCACTACCCGATTCCCTTCTGCACGATCGCTTTGCCGCCGAGCTGTTGCGGCGCCTCGACGGCAAGGCGAAAGCGCCTGATGTCGGTCACGACATGACGATCGGCATCGCGATGCGCGCTTATCTGCTCGACCGATGGACCAGGGCTTTCATCGCGAGCCATCCGGATGCGATCGTGCTCAACCTCGGCTGCGGCCTCGACACGCGGATCCTGCGGCTCGATCCGCCTTCCTCCATCGCCTGGTTCGACGTCGACTTTCCGGATGTCATCGCCTTGCGACAGCGCCTCTTCCCCGATCGCGTCGGCTGCACTGCAATCGCCTCCTCCATTACCGAGCGGGACTGGATCGACCGCATCCCCGATGACCGGCCGGCGATCGTCGTCGCCGAAGGGGTGCTGCCCTATCTTCGCGATCAGGAAGTACGTGACCTCCTGCGGCGCCTTGTAACCTGCCTTGCCGGCGGCGAAATCGTTTTCGACGCCTACAGCCATCTCGGCATCGAACTGCTGCGCTTCAACCCGTCCTTGCGCGCAACAGGCGCTGAGCTTCGTTGGGGGATCGAGGACGCACGGGCGCTGGAACGGGGTGTGCCCGGGCTGACGCTGCTCGAGGACATTTACAACTACGATGCCGCACAGATCGCGCGCATGTCACCGATGGCGCGGATCGCGATCCAGTTCTTCAGCGCGGTCCCCATGCTGCGCCGTATGGGGCGCCTGTTGCGCTACCGGTTCAAGCAGACATGAAAAAGGGCCGCGCCTCACGGCGCAGCCCCCTTGATAGCAAGCAGTCGATGTCTGCCGATCAGGCCTTGATTGGCGCGATCGAGATTTCGACGCGACGGTTCTGCGCGCGGCCGGATTCGCTCGCGTTGGAAGCGATCGGACGCTCCTTGCCATAGCCCATAGCCGACATGCGGCGCTGGTCGACGCCCTGGCCGGCGAGGTAGTTGGCGACCGAGGCGGCACGGCGCTCGGAGAGGCCCTGGTTGTAGGAGGCGCTGCCGGTCGCATCGGTGTGACCGTCGACGTCGATCATCGTCTTGTTGAACTTGCGCAGCACGATCGCCACCGAGTTCAGCGTGTCGTAGAAGGCCGGGATCACCTGGTCGCGGTCGGTCGCAAAGGTGATGTTCGACGGCATGTTGAGGATGATGCGGTCGCCGGCGCGGGTAACCGAAACGCCGGTGCCCTGAAGCTGGGCGCGCAGTTCCGCTTCCTGGCTGTCCATGTAGTTGCCGATCAGGCCGCCGCCGAGACCGCCGATCGCGGCACCCACAAGCGCCGAGTCGCGCCGTCCTGCAGCACTGCCGCCAACGAGCAGACCGGTCGCCGCACCGAGGCCTGCGCCAATCAGCGCGCCACCAGCGGTGTTCGACATCTTCTGTTCACCCGTATAGGGATCGGTGGTGGTGCATCCCGAAAGATAGATGGCCGCAACAGCCAGAATGGCGCATTTCTTGATCATGGAATCAGTTGTCCCCATTGGTGCTCAAAGGTGCTTCATACTACGGATTGCGGCAGGAAGATGAAGAGGCGTCCCAATCACGCCATGGTTTACCGGCAAATGCCGTCTCGCTCGGACCGGGTGTGCCGGTCGGGCCACACTATAACCGATCCTTCACATGCCCTTGATAGGACGGACATCTAGCGACCAAGATAAATGTGTGCGGCTTTCCGCCGCCGCTGATTGATAAAGACGAGGCAAGATTTGATGGCAATCGAGTTCGGCGACACGCAACGCAGTCTCAGCGACACGCTCAACGGCATGATTGCCTCCATTCGCGGCGAGACGATCACGCTGCGCGAACTGATGACCGAGATCGGCGAACAGGGTTTCCTGCTGCTCTGCGCGCTTCTGACGCTGCCGTTTCTGCTGCCGGTGTCGATACCGGGCGTCAGCACGGTTTTCGGCGCCGCGATCATCCTGATCTCCGTATCGATCACGCTCAACCGCCTGCCCTGGGTGCCGCAGCGCATTCTCGACCGCAAGATCGAGACCGAAAAGCTGGTGCCGACCCTGCAGAAGGGGGCGAGCATCGTCTCCAAGCTCGACCGCTACGTCCGCCCGCGCCTGGGCTTCCTGACGCAGGGCGCGGTGATGAACCGCTTCAATGGCCTGATGATCATGGCCGGCGGCGTTCTCCTGATGTTTCCGCTCGGGCTCATCCCGTTGTCGAACACGCTGCCGGGAATCGCGATCCTCTTGCTCTCGCTCGGCATCATTCAGCGCGACGGGCTGATGGTCGCCGGCGGCTATCTCTTCCTGATCGCAACGACTGTCTATTTCACCGTGCTTGCCTACATGGCCTTCGCCGCCGGACAGGGGTTGTCGTCGTTCTTCGTTTCGTAAGGCGGAAGCCCGCGAATTTGCCGGCGAGCCTGACGCGTCGCCATCGACACGTCGGTCGCCAGTCCGGCCGGGAAGCCGGAGCGGCGGAATGTCAGGCCGCCTGGAAGCTTTTGTAACTGGCGGAATCGGTCTGGACGCCGAGCTTCTCCATCAGCGCCTCGCGGTCGATGCCGAGGCCCCTGTCGAACTCACCAATCGCTGCCGCGACCTTCGGCGCGAACGCTTCGCTTTCGAATTCGATCACGGTGCAGAAGTTGAACTTTCCCGGGCCGGCATGCTGCTCGAGGAACAGATCCTTGACGTAGCCATCCTGGCTGCGGATGACCGCAAGGGTCTTTTCCACCAGCTCCACAAACTGTGCCCGCGCGGCGGTCGGCACCGCAAACTTGTTGATGCGATAGAGCGGCGCGACGACGTTCGCCTTTGCGTTGCTGCTCATTGAACTCTCCCTCACGTGTTTCTTCAACGCCCGCCGACGCCATTTTGGCGACGGGCAGAAACATTCGTACGACCTCAAGTCAAGTTGAGGTCAACGGGGGTCGATGAAAAATCATCTTGACGGCTGAAGCAGGATCAGGCGGCGATGCCCTTCAGCACGTTGGCAACGTTAAGGCCGATTTCCGGCACGCCATAGCCACCCTCCATGCAGACAACGACCGGTAGACCCGAGCGCTTCAGCGCCTCGCCCATGCGGATATAGTCCTCAGACGTCAGCCGGAAGAACGAGATCGGGTCACGTTCGAAGGTGTCGACGCCGAGCGAGACGACCAGGGCCTCGGTGCCAAAGGCGGCGATGCGTGACAGCGCGTCGGCCATGGCCGCCGACCAGACGTCGAAGCCGGTGCGGCGCGGCAAGGGATAGTTCTTCGTCGTGCCCAGCCCCTCGCCGGCACCCTCCTCATCGGCAAAGCCGAGGAAATAGGGGAAGGCATCGACGGGATCGCCGTGGAGCGAGGCGAAATAGACATCGCCGCGTTCGTAGAAGATATCCTGGGTGCCGTTGCCGTGGTGGAAATCGACATCAAGCACGGCAACCTTGCGGGCGCCATGATCGCGCAGGCGCTGGGCGGCGCAGGCGGCATTGTTGATGAAGGAATAGCCGCCATAGAGATCGATCGCCGCATGGTGACCGGGCGGACGGCAGAGCGCGAAGGCGGCGCAGCTGCCCGCATGGATGTGGTCGGCAGCCGAGAGGGCGCAGTCCATCGCGGCGCGTGCGGCGGCATAGGTGCCTTCGGTGATCGCCGTTTCCGCCGCGAAGGAATAGTAGCCGAGCGCACCGTCGATGTCCTTGGGCGGATGCTGGCGCATGCGCCGGGCGGGAAAGCAGGTCGCGATCGCCTCGCCGCGATAGCCGTCGGCAACCCAGCGCGACCAGGCGGTTTCGAGAAAATCGAGATAGTCGGCCGCGTGCAGCTTGAGGGCGACCTCGAGACCGTGGCGCTCGGGTGCTGCTACATCGTCAAAGCCCGCCTCCTTCACCGCCGCGAGAATCCATTCGGCACGGAACGGCGCCTCGAAGGGCGGCACGAGTTCGCCGCCGAAGAGCTCGGTTCTGGCGTCGCGGAGCTTGTGGTCTTCGGTGTAGAAGATGCGCATGGGGAGGTGTCCTGCAGAGGCAATCGACGGGTGCCGGTACCCTACCCCAGGTTTCGGACTTGGCAACCTCGACGGGGCCTCTCATCCGGCCTGCAGGCCACCTTCTCCCCGCAGGCGGGGCGAAGGGACGTTGCGGCACCTGCTCGCCCGCAGTCTCCACTCTCAGCACTTCCTGGGTGACAGGTGCGGCAGCCGAGACATCAGCGGCCTCTCCGCGTCCCCTCTCCCCGCCTGCGGGGAGAGCGTTAGTCCTCGGGTTAAACCCGAGGAGAGGGGCAATCACGCGTGAAGCGCGATCCGCTTGTAGAAGAAGGTCGTTGCGCAGAGCCCGCCTTCCGGCCACATCGCATAATCGGGAATGACGCCAACGCGCTCCCAGCCCAGGCGCGGATAGATCGCCTCGGCCTCGCTGCCGGTTGCCGTATCGAGCACAAGCAGCGTCTTACCGCGCGCCGCGGCCTCGCACTCAACCGTCTCCATCAGCCGCCGCGCCAGGCCCTTGCCGCGGGCGGCACGGTGCACGAGCAGCTTCTTCAGGTCGCCGCGGTGCGGCTGGTTCGGCATCTGCGCAACGCCGACCTGCACGGTGCCGAGGATGCGGCCCGCTTCCTCCGCCACCATCAGCAGCGTTTCGTTCGCGGCGACGGCCTCGACGACGCCGCGCCAATAGGCAAGCGCGCTTTCCGGCGGATAGGGCTGCATGAAGCCGACCGAGGCGCCACCCTCGACGCAATCGGACAGTACCTCGGCAAGCGCCGGCATGGCGGCGCGGGCCTGGGTTTCATCGAGCAGACGGATCTGGATATCGGACATGATCAAACCTTGGTGCGGCAAAGGACGACAGCATAGTGAGCCGGCTCATCGTGGGGATTGTGGAAGATGTGGCCAGCCCCCAGCCCCATGAACAGGCAGTCGCCTGCTTCCAGCGAATGGGAGCCGGATTCGGTGGTGAGTTCGAGCCGACCGGAGAACAGCCAGAGATGCTGGGTGATGCCGCGATCGGACGGTTGGCGCTCGAACACGACGCGCGCACCCGGCGGAAACTCGACCTCGACGATATCGACCGGTGACCCCACCCCATCCGGTGAGACGGAGCGGCGCAGATAGCCGGATTCCGGATCGCGCCAGAGGCGCTGGTCTGCACGCTTTGCAAGCGGAGATGCATCCCTGGCCTCGAAGGCGAAGAGCGCTGACAGCGTGGTGCTGAGCGCGCTGCAAAGCTTGGCGAGAAGCTGGGCCGTCGGGCTCGCCTCACCACGCTCGATACGCGAGATCATCGCCCGGCTGACGCCGGAGCTGGTGGCGAGTTCGTCGAGCGTCAGATTCTGTTCCGCGCGCAGCGTGCGGATCCGCTCGCCGATGGCATATTCGAGAGGGTCGGTAACGTTTTCCATTATTTGAGATTGCATTTCTCATATAGTGGAGTCAAGACTGGGAAAGACTGAAAATACGGGCATGCGATGCCGCTTTGGCGACAGCGCATCGACGGCCTTTCGGCTATGGTGGCGGCTTCGTGAGCAGAAACGAGAAAAGCTTACACTTCAATACTTTAGACAGTTCTCACTCATCGCGCCAAGTGCACCCCAAGTGCGGCCTTCCATCGACAGGTTGGACATGACAACGCAGCCCTCTTCGCTGACCTCGATCGCCAGTATCGTTGCCTCGATGACTTCGGTCGCGATCGGCAACGGCATGATGCTCGCCTATGTGCCGTTTGCGCTGACGCGCTCGGACGCGCCGGACTGGGTGCCGGGTGCAGCCGTGACCATGATCGCCTTCGGCGGGCTCGTCGGCTGCGTCATCGCGGGGCCGATGATCCGTCGTGTCGGCCATGCGCGCGCCTTCTCCTGCTCGATGGCGCTTGTCATCCTCTCGGCACTGACGATCGCGCTCGGCATGCACCCGCTTCTCTGGGTGCTCGCCCGCGGCCTTTATGGCGCATCCGGCAACACCAATTTCATTATCGCCCAGAGCTGGCTCAACCATGCGAGCGAGAACCACTGGCGCGGAAAGGCGATGGCGCTGTTCTACATGGCCTATGTCATCGGGCTCGGCACCGGCGCCTGGCTGTTCGGGCAGATTCCGGCGGACGGCAACCTGCCACCGCTCGTCACCATCTTCTTCACCGCGCTCGCTCTGCTGCCGATCGGGCTGACGCGACTGCCGACGCCGCCGGCGCCAGCCAAGGTCAGCATCGATATCCCGATGGTCTGGCGCAATTCCCCCGTCGCTTTCATCGGCGTGCTTGCCGCCGGCGGCCTGTCGATGGTGGTGCAGGGCTTCACGCCGATCTATGCGGCCGCCAACAATGTCAGCCAAGGCGACGTCGCCAACCTGATGTTCGTCATGCAGTTTGGGCTCATCGCCATCCAGTATCCGATGGGCACGCTGTCTGACCGGATCGATCGCCGTCTGGTGCTGATCGGCACCTGCCTGCTGATCCTTGCCGCCGGCTACTTCGCGCTCTCCGCCTCCTTCAGCAATCTGATCCTCTTGATGCTGGTCTTCGCGCTCTTTGCCGGCGCGGTCGAGACCGTCTATTCGATCGCCAATGCCCACGCCAACGACCGCACGGATCCCGCCGATTTTGTGCCGCTCGCGAGCACCTTGCTGGTCGCCTGGTCGATCGCCGCGACGGTCGTGCCGATGCTGGTGACGCTGCTGACACCGGTGTTCGGGCAGCGCACTTTCATCTATGCGGCGATGGCGGTCGCAGCACTTTATGCGCTCTTCGTGCTCATGCGACTGAGGAAACGCGACGAGGTGCCAGCAGCCGAGCGCGAAAGCTTCGAGATCAGGAGCGCACAGGTGCCGAATGCCGGCGCGCTCGTCGATGCGGAAGCGAGCGCCGAATAGCCCGATTTATAGTGAACGAAGCCTTCATTTCCCGCTTTGCGGCGGTTGAAGGCACTGCTATATGCGGCCCATGAGCACAACATCTTCGAAGACGCCCCTTTCGCATATCCGCAACTTCTCGATCGTGGCCCACATCGACCACGGCAAGTCGACGCTTGCCGACCGGCTGATTCAGTCCACCGGCGGTCTCGCCGAGCGCGAGATGTCTGAGCAGGTGCTCGACAGCATGGATATCGAGCGCGAGCGCGGCATCACCATCAAGGCCCAGACGGTGCGTCTGCACTACAAGGCCAATGACGGCGAAACCTATGTGCTGAACCTGATCGACACCCCCGGCCACGTCGACTTCGCCTATGAAGTCTCGCGCTCGCTGTCGGCCTGCGAAGGCTCGCTGCTGGTCGTCGATGCGTCCCAGGGCGTCGAAGCGCAGACGCTCGCCAACGTCTACCAGGCGATCGACAACAACCACGAGCTCGTCACCGTGCTCAACAAGATCGACCTGCCGGCGGCCGAACCGGACCGCATCAAGGAGCAGATCGAGGAAGTGATCGGCATCGACGCTTCGGACGCGGTGCTGATTTCGGCGAAGACCGGCCTCGGCATTCCGGACGTGCTCGAAGCGATCGTCAACAAGCTGCCGGCGCCGAAGAGCGACGGCGGCGATGCGGCGCCCTTGAAGGCGCTGCTGGTCGACAGCTGGTACGACACCTATCTCGGCGTCATGGTTCTCGTGCGCATCATCGACGGCACGCTCAAGAAGGGCATGACCATCCGGATGATGGGCACCGACGCCAAGTACACGATCGAACGCGTCGGCGTGCTGACGCCGAAGATGGTCGCGATGGATGCGCTCGGCCCGGGCGAGATCGGCTTCATCACCGCCTCGATCAAGGAAGTGGCCGATACCCGCGTCGGCGACACCATCACCGAGGACAAGCGCCCGACCGCCAAGGCGCTGCCGGGCTTCAAGCCGGCGCAGCCGGTGGTCTTCTGCGGCCTCTTCCCGGTTGACGCCGCCGACTTCGAGGACCTGCGCTCGGCGATGGGCAAGCTGCGCCTCAACGACGCCTCGTTCTCCTTCGAGATGGAATCCTCCGCGGCCCTCGGTTTCGGCTTCCGCTGCGGCTTCCTCGGCCTCCTGCACCTTGAAATCATCCAGGAGCGCCTGGAGCGCGAGTTCGACCTCGACCTGATCGCCACAGCCCCTTCGGTCGTCTACAAGCTGTTCATGACCGACGGCTCGGAGCGCGAGTTGCACAACCCGGCCGACATGCCCGACGTCGTCAAGATCGCCGAGATCCACGAACCGTGGATCCGCGCGACGATCCTGACGCCCGACGACTATCTCGGTGGCATCCTGAAGCTCTGCCAGGACCGGCGCGGCATCCAGATCGAGCTGACCTATGTCGGCACCCGCGCGATGCTGACCTACGACCTGCCGCTCAACGAAGTCGTCTTCGATTTCTACGACCGGCTGAAGTCGATCTCCAAGGGCTATGCCTCGTTCGACTACCAGATCACCGACCACAAGGAAGGCAACCTTGTGAAGATGTCGATCCTCGTCAACGGCGAGCCGGTCGACGCGCTGTCGATGATGGTACACCGGATGGCGGCGGAAAAGCGCGGTCGCGAAATGTGCGAGAAGCTCAAGGAGCTGATCCCGAAGCACATGTTCAAGATCCCGATCCAGGCGGCGATCGGCGGCAACGTCATTGCCCGCGAAACCATCTCGGCGCTGCGCAAGGACGTGACGGCCAAGTGCTACGGCGGCGACGCCACCCGCAAGCGCAAGCTGCTCGAAAAGCAGAAGGCCGGCAAGAAGCGCATGCGCCAGTTCGGCAAGGTGGAGATCCCGCAGGAAGCCTTCATCGCCGCGCTCAAGATGGGCGACGAGTAAGCGGCAGAGCCGCATGCTTCTACTTTGAAAAGGGCGGCCTCGGGTCGCCTTTTTTGGTTTGGGCTTGAGCTGTGTATGCCCTTGATGCCCCAGCCCGACTTGGTCGTGGGTGGCATTGAAGGGCGACGAGGACGTTGTTGCCGGGTCCGTGCTTGGATCCTCGGGTCAAGCACGAGCAACCTGCCCGTTATGGCCGGATTCGTTTACATCGTCACGAACCACAAGCGAGGAACACTCTACATCGGTGTTACCTCAGATCTCGAACACCGTATCTTCGAGCATCGAGAGGGACTGACGCCGGGATTCGCATCGAAATACGGTTGCGTCCAGCTCGTTTGGTACGAGGAGCATCTGCAGATCGGCACCGCGATCCAGAGGGAGAAGTCTCTCAAACGTTGGTACCGACAGTGGAAGGTCGAACTGATCGAGAAGATGAATCCCGACTGGCGCGACCTCTATTTCGAACTTTGGTGAGAGCTTGCGTGTGGATCCTCGGGTCAAGCCCGAGGATGACAACTAGGAGAGTGAGGCGATGCCAGAGCGGCAAAGTTCGCTTACCCCTCTGACAGCAAATACCGTTTCGAAATCCGATCCACCAGCCGCCCGTCACTCAGCGGCACCGCCTTATCAATCTTGTAGTCTGTGAAACCCATCCTGCCGTAATAGGTGAGCCCGCCCACGTTGTCGGCGCGGATGGTGGCGTTCAGAGCCTTGAAGCCGATGGAACGGGCGTGGTCGCGGGTGGCCTCGAAAAGCGCCGTCCCGGCGCCTTTGACCTTGTTGCCGGGGCGGGAGAAGGTGCCGATATCGGCCCAATCCTTGGGCATTCCGTCCGAGCGCTCCAGCCCCTGGAATGCGCAAGGCTCGCCATTCTCATCCTCCGCAACGAAGCAACTGACGAAGCCGGGACCGGCGAGATAGTGTTCTGCAAAGCTTTCGGGCGTGAACGGCGTCTGATGGGCCGTAGTGCCGCCGATCCGGATGATTTCGTTGAGGAAGGCGCACAGAACAGGCGCATCGTCTGGCCGCGCCGGGCGCACATGGATCGTTTTCGTCGCATCGACCATAAGAAAAACACTCCTTGAAAAGGTCTAAAGTATTCAGTTCGCTGCACGCGGCAGCGGGCGTGCCGGGTTTCCGGCGACCACGGCGCCGGAGGGCACGTCCTTCGTCACCACCGCCCCTGCGCCGACAATCGCACCATCGCCGATGGTCACGCCGCCCAGGATGATCGCACCGCCGCCGATCCAGACATCCGCTCCGATCGTCACCGGACGGGCGACTTCGAGACCCTGGCCACGCAGAACCGCGTCCTTGTGGTGCTCGGCACAAAAGATCTGCACGCTCGGTCCCAGCATCGTCCCCTCGCCGATCGTCACCCGACCGCTGTCGAGGATCGTGCAGCCGGCGTTGAGATAGACGCGGGCGCCGAGACTTGTGTTGATGCCGTAGGAGCAATGGAACGGCGCCTCGATGAAGACGTCATCGGCAACCGCACCGAACAGTGCACGCAAAGCCGGCGCCATGCTCCCGCGCACGGCCGGTGACATGGTGTTGTGCTGGTGGACCGCTTCGCGTGCCACCAGTCGAAGCGCATCGAGCTCGGCATCGAGGCACGAGTACCATTCACCTGCGGCCATCTTGTCGCGTTCGCTGGCGGTCATGCTTTTGCCTTTGCTTCCGCCGCTTCGCGCCGGGCCAGGCTTTCGGCCGGCCACATCGTCTTCATGTCGTAATAGACCTCGAAGGCCGGGGCGCCGCCTTCGAGCGACAGCCACTCCACCTTGGAGCGGGTGAAAATGTGCGCATGCGGCGGGAAGTCCGAGGGACGGTCGAGGCTCGCGATGCGGAGGAAGGAGAGCCAGCCGCGCCGACCATAGTCGCTCCAGAGCGCCGTCTGGCATTCGGCGCAGCGATAGACGTCGTGCGGGCGGCCGCTGTCGGTGGGGAGCGTGACGACGACGGGCTCGCCCTTGGTGAGCTCGATATTGTCGCGCTCGATCACACCGTTGACGACGAAGGCGCTGCCGACCTGGCGCTGGCAATCGCTGCAATGGCAGCAATTGACGAACATCGGCGCGGCCTTCAGTCGATAGCGGATCCTGCCACAGAAGCAACCGCCGTTTCGTGTCTCGCTCATCCGTCCATCTCCTCCAACACCGGATCCGCGTTCGCGGCGGCGCCCTCACGCCGATCGATCGTCGCCACCCAGGCGCGCGCCAGCGCCAGGCCGGCAGCATCGGCCTCCCGGCCATGGCGGGCGGCGTGCTCGCGATAGCGGGCAAGCCAGGTGGGATCGAGCCGGTTGATCGTATCCGGGAAGGCGCGGTTCCAGTCCTCGACAAGGTGCGTATCCGCCTCGAAATGGAACTGAGTGCCATAGGCGGCGCGGCCGACGCGGAAGGCCTGATGGGTGGTGACGGCGTTTTCGGCGAGATGCACGGCCCCTTCGGGCAGCGTGAATGTGTCGCCGTGCCACTGGAAGATCGGAAAGCTCTCACCGACGCTGGACAGCACCGGGTCCTCAGCACCTTCGCCGCGCACCTGGATCTGGCACCAGCCGAACTCCTTGGCCGTGCCGAGCAGGTTTTCAGCCCCGTAGGCGCGGGCGAGAAGCTGGCTTCCGAGGCAGATGCCAAGCACGGAGCGGCCGCTGTCGCCGAAGGCGCGCATCAGTGCGGCGAGAGCAGGCAGATAGGGATAGGCGGCATCGTCGAGCGCGCTCTGCTCGCCGCCAAGCACGACGAGCGCGTCATAACCTTCTGGCGTCGCAGGAACGGTGTCGCCGAGATAGGCGCGATGGATCTCGATCTGCGCCTTGACCTCGCGAAGCGCCGTGCCAACCTGGCCGAGCTCGGTCTTCGCCATGTTTTCAACCACCAATACCCGCATCGTCACCTTCCCTTCGCCGTCGCGAACCGAGATTGAACACGAGCGTGGCCGCTGTTCAAGAGGCGCAATGATCCGCCCCGCGCTTTGCCACCTGCGCCACGGGTCTTGACTTCCCGGTCAAACTTTCCGACCTTCGGGGCATCATGATGTCGACGATTTCTTCCTATCACTGCTTCCGGGTGTGCCCGATCGCAGGAACCTGACCCCAGCCCGGATGTTTGCGCTCTCCGGGTAAGGGGAGCCTTTCGCGTCGGCAGAAGAAATTTTAGACGCGGCTGAACGAGCGCCGAATTCCCAGAAAATTGATTCCGAGTGCGCCCGTGGGCGCCACGGTCGAACACGGCAGGTCACATCATGGCGGCATCCCGCAAGAAACTTCCCCCCATCATCATCAATGCCGAGGATCACAAGCGGCTGACGGCGCTGGCTTCCTCCGCGCTCGACCGCGTGCCCGAAGTGGCCGAAGCTCTGCTCTCCGAGCTTGACCGTGCCCGTATCGGTGCGCCGGAGGCGCTGCCCGCCGACAGTGTGCAGATGGGCTCCACCGTTGCCTTCGAGGCGGACAACGGCTTTGCCAAGCAGGTGACGCTCGTCTACCCCGGCGAGGCCGATATCGAGACCGGACGGATCTCGGTGCTGACGCCTGTTGGAGCGGCCCTGATCGGCCTTTCCGTCGGTCAGTCGATCGACTGGCAGGATCGGTCGGGCAAGGTCCACCGCATGACCATTCGCAGCGTGACGCCCCAAGCAATTCCAGGAAAAGTGTGAAACGGTTTTCCGTCCGGAATTGTGTATCTCTACAGGCAGGCCGGCGGCGTGTGCCGCCAAACGAAAACGGGGAGGCCGGTTCTCACCGCCTCCCCGTTTCCCTGATGGTCGTTCGATCGATCAGAACTGCTTGCCGAGCTTGGCGTCGACCGACTGGCTGTTGGCGCCGCGGATGGCGAAGAAGAACAGGATCGCCGCCCAGAGGATGGATTTCTCCGCGCCGAAGAGGCCCTCGCCCTGCACGATACCGTGGAAATAGACGGTGACGAGCAGAACGATCATGCCGGCGAAAGCAGCCGGGCGCGTAAGCAGGCCGATCGCGATCAGGATGCCGCCGAAGAATTCAGTGGCGGCAAGAAGCGGCGACCAGAAGACACCCGGATAGAAACCGAGGCCTTCAACCATGCCGATCGCGCCGAAAGGATCGGTGATCTTGCCGAAGCCGTGAACTGCAAGCAGGGCACCCGCCAGAACACGCAGCAGCGTCTCGGCTGATGTATCCAGCGGCAGATAAATCTTTTCCAGAGCCGGCAGGATGGTACGCGGGCGGGAACTGGAAGCGGTGACGTCGGTCATGAATGGCCTCTCCGGCGGTTGGGGTGCGACAATTTGTGCAATGCCGCATTGTCTCGCCGCGACGGCAGCTCAAAGCAAGCTATCCCCGATAAAAACATGACTAAATTTGTTGACAATTATGTGAGCAGGGCGTGAGCATCTGAGGCGCAGCGACGCAGTTGTTTCCACCTGGCGCCGCCGGTATGGTCGCCGCCCGACACACGTCCGAGACCAGGCCGATGGATCCGAAACCGCGTATCACCATCCTCTATTGCACCCAATGTAACTGGCTGCTGCGCGCCGGCTGGATGGCGCAGGAACTGCTGCAGACCTTCGGGCAATCGCTCGGCGAAGTGGCGCTCATTCCCGGCACCGGCGGCAATTTCGAGATCCGCGTCGATGACGCGCTCGTCTGGGAACGCAAGCGCGACGGCGGCTTCCCCGGTCCCAAGGAACTGAAACAGCGCATCCGCGATATCATCGAGCCGGAGCGCGATCTCGGCCATACCGACAGGAGCTGATCCTGGATTTCGGAATTCTTGCCGGCGTTCTTTCCGCTGCGTTCCTGTCGGCGACGCTGCTCTTCGGCATGTCGGAGGCTGCGGTCGTTGCCGCCGCCTTGCATGGAGAAACAAGCCGCCCTGCCCTCTTCGTTGCGGCAACGCTCGGCAATGTGCTCGGCGCCGTCGTCAACTTCGCGCTGGGGCGCTTCCTGATCCGCTTCGAAGGGCGACGCTGGTTTCCCGTCTCGGCGGCAAATCGACAGAAAGCGGAGGCGCTCTTTGCCCGCTACGGCCAGCCTGTGCTGCTGCTTTCCTGGCTTCCCGTCATCGGCGACCCGCTGACGCTGGTCGCCGGCCTGTTGCGCATGAAGCTGCCGCTGTTCCTGCTGTTCGTCACCATCGGCAAGGCGGCGCGTTATGCCGTCGTCCTGTACCTGACGCCCTGACGCCAAGCCATCGCGACGTTGCGATCACGGCTCAGCTGTGAGCGAAGATATCCGTCTCGTCCCAGCCCAGCAGGTCAAGCTTGGAACGCGTCGGCAGGAAGGCAAAGCAGGCGTCGGCGTGCTCCATGCGGCCGTCGCGAAGCAGGCGGGCGGTCAGCTTGTCGCGCAGCGCATGCAGATGCAGCACATCGGAAGCCGCATATTCGAGCTGCGCCGGCGAGAGGATGTCCGCCGCCCAATCGGACGACTGCTGCTGCTTGGAAATGTCGACGTCGAGCATTTCCTTGAGATTGTCCTTGAGGCCGTGGCGGTCGGTATAGGTCCGGGTCAGCCGCGAGGCGATCTTGGTGCAGAAGACCGGCGTCGTCGTCACTCCGAACGTGTGGAAGAGCACGGCGATATCGAAGCGGCCGAAGTGGAAAATCTTCTGGCGGGCCGGATCGGCAAGCATGGCGACGAGGTTCGGCGCTTGCCTCTGGCCCGGGGCGATGCGGATGACGTCGGCGGTGCCGTCGCCCGGCGAAAGCTGCACAACGCAGAGACGGTCACGGCGGGGGATAAGACCAAGCGTTTCAGTGTCGATGGCGATCGCACCCGTATAGCGCGCAGCATCGGCTGCGGAAATGTCGCCTTCATGCACCCGTATTGCATTCGCCATCGAAAATCCCCAGATCAAACGAAGTGGTGTGGCCTATAGCGCAAGTTTGGCGCCGGCGATACCGTTACCGTATCCCGCCAGACGGTCGCCCGTTCGAAAGTCCTGACAATGACGTCTTTTCGCTCCGTCCTCGCCCTTTCGGCCCTCGCGCTGACTTTGGGGCTCTCCGCCGTCCCGGCAACGGCACAGACCTATCGGGACCTGCCCGGCGTGCGCCAGATGGATCCGCTGAATGGCGGCGGCGACCATACCGTCTGCGAGCAGACCTTCGTCGACCGGTACTATCCGTTCGAATCGACGGCCCGTGGCCGCCCCGTCTACGACACGATCTACAATTGCCGCCGCGGTGATGGACCGGTCTTCCAGGGCAGCGACCTGCCGCCGTCGCTCTATCGCCAGAAACGCGGCCTTGGCTATTGAGGCAGGCGCGCCTCGGCGCCCATCGCGTTGCCCGCAAGCTTGCCTCCTCGACGACCACGCCGCTTGGCAAGGCGGGGATTTCTTCCTACAGCGCCGCGCGTCTTATCAGACGCGCAAAGGACGCTGTAGCACTTTGAATTGCTGCATGTTTTTGTCCTTTAACCGGCTACGATTAAAGGAAACATGCAGTAGTCTGACGGCACGGAAGCGGGGACTGCCTCCGCCTGCAGCGCTTTGAATTTCTGCATGTTTTCATCCTTTGATCGGTTAGGATCAAAGGAAACATGCAGTGGGAGGAACCATGTCCGATATTATGGCCGACAACAGGCCGCTTGCCATCAGCGCGCCCGCTCCACGCACGCTCGACCTGATCTTCACGCCGCAGGCGCTGAAGGACCTGCACCAGCGTTACCGGATCGTCGAAGCCGACCCGGACGATATCGCCGGGCTCGGCGACGATATCCTGTCCGAAGCGCGCTACATCATCGGCCAGCCGCCGCTCGATCACGCAACGCTTCAGCGCATGGGACAACTCCGGGCGATCCTCAATGTCGAGAGCAACCTGATCAACAACATGCCCTACGAGGTGCTGTTTGCGCGCGGCATCCATGTGGTGACCACGGGGCAAGTCTTTGCCGAACCGGTCGCCGAACTCGGCCTTGCCATGGCGCTCAACATCGCCCGCGGCATCGTCGACGCCGACCTTGCCTTCCGCGAAGGCCGCGAGCTGTGGGGCGGCGACGGCAACCGGTCGGCGCGGCTTGTCTCCGGCGCCGACATCGGCATCATCGGTTTCGGCGATCTCGGCAAGGCGCTGAACCGCGTGCTCTCCGGTTTTCGCGCCAGGATCCGCGTCTTCGACCCCTGGATGCCGGCCTCGATCCTGAGAGACAACGGTGTCGAGCCGGCATCGCTCGATACGGTCCTCGGCGACAGCGACTTCGTCTTCGTCGTCGCGTCGGTCACCAGCGAGAACGAAGGCTTCCTCGGCGAAAAGGCCTTTGCCCGCATGCGTCCGGGTGCCGCCTTCATCCTCTTGAGCCGCGCCGGCGTCGTTGATTTCGACGCGCTGATGGCGGCGGTCGCACGCGGCCATATCGTGGCGGCCAGCGACGTCTTTCCGGAAGAGCCGCTACCGCTCGATCATCCGGTTCGCCGCCTGCCAGGCTTCCTGCGCTCCGCCCACCGCGCCGGCGCGCTCGACAGCGCCTTCAAGAAGATGGGCGACATGGTGCTCGAGGACATGGATCTGATGGACCGCAACCTGCCGCCGATGCGCTGCAAGCGGGCCGAGCGAGAAACCGTCGCGCGCATGCGCTCGAAGCCGGTGACCGTGAACTGACCCAGCGTTTTTTTGCGGCGGATGCCGGCGGGGCGTGCATCCCGCCGGTTAACGTGTTTTATGGGAATCGCATTTAACTTTCCTTGCACATGCGACCATCCTTGCACGCTAAGGTCGTCGCCAGTCGATCGGTACGGAAGCAGAGAACCGCAATGGCAGACACGGCGTCCGGTGCTCGACAAGACAGAACACGCGATGGCTGGAACAGCTCGCTGCGGTCGCTGTTCAGCCTGGTCATCGTTGCCATGCTGATCGTCGTCTCGGCCACACTCGTCGGGCTCGATTATCATCGCTCGCGCAACGCCGCGATCGCCGACGCCGAGGCCAATATGCGCGGCTTCATGAACCGCCTCGTCGACCGACTGGGCGTGCTCTCGGGCGATACCTCAGCCCTCGTCAACCTCGTCTCCTCGGTCGCCAACTCCTTCCTGGTGCCGCCGCCGGAGCGCATGAATGACAAGGTGGCGGTCCTGCGCGAAGGCATCACCCGCTCGCCGCATATCGACGGGGTCTATGTCGGCTATCCCAACGGCGCTTTCTTTCAGGTGGTCGATCTCAAGCAGGTCGCCTGGCGCATGGCGCTCGACGCGCCACGTGGTGCTGCCATTGCCGTGCGCTCGATGGAAAAGGATGCCAGCGGCAAGTCTCTGCAGCGCGTGCTCTTCCTCGACAAGGACGGCATGCAGTTCTCTGAACGGCAACTACCGCCTACCGGCTTCGACCCGCGGACCCGGCCGTGGTATCGTGCGGCCGTCAACGGAAAGACCGCGGTCTCGACCGGCCCTTATGAAAGTGCCACGACCGAAACGCTCGGCATGACGATCTCGCAGGCGCATCGCGGCAATCCTGAGATCGTCATCGGCGCGGACGTCATTCTCGATACGATCACCGATTTTCTTGCCCGCGAGCGGCTGACGACCGGTTCCGTCTCCTTCATCCTCGATGCCGTCGGACGTCCGATCATCCACTCGGACCGGGTGATGATGCGACGCATCATGGCGGCGAAGGACAAGGACAGCCCGATCGTTCAGGCCGACAGCGATCCCTTGATCCAAAGCATCCGCCTCAATCCGCCCGAGCCCGGCAAGGCCGACTTCGTCGCGGTGGGGGACCGAACCTATCTCGTCATGGTGACGCCGCTCGAATCCGCGCTGCTACTCTCCGGCAACCGCGCCGTGGTGGCCGCGCCGCTGGACGAGTTGATGGCGGAGGCCAACCAGACGCTCGTGCAAGGGCTGGTGATTTCCGGATCGGTCGTGGCGCTCGCGGTGCTCGCTTCGCTGGTGCTTGCGCATTTGATCACCAAGGGGCTCAACCAGCTGACAGCCAGCGCCAACCGGCTGCAGGATCTCGACTTCACGACGCCGATCGACGTCTCGTCGCATGTCAGCGAGATCTCCACGCTCGGCGGGGCCATGAACCGGGCACGAGACGCGATCTTCACCTTCGCGCTCTATGTGCCCAAGGAACTGGTGCGCAAGGGCATCGAGTCCGGCCAATTCAGCGGCCGATCCGCCTGGCGACAGGAGGTGACGGCGCTCTTCACCGACATCTACGACTTCACCACGCTCAGCGAAAAATATCCGCCGGAAGATGTCGTGGCGATGCTGTCGGAGTATTTCGACATCTTCAGCGAGACCGTCGGAGAACACGACGGAACGATCATCCAGTTCCTCGGCGATTCGGTGTTCGCGATGTGGAACGCACCGGCAGCGGACGAAAAGCACGCGGAAAATGCCTGTCGGTGTGCGCTGGCGGTCGAGGATCGCTTGCGTGTCTTCAACGAGGCCCAGCGTCAGAAGGGTCTTCCAGAGTTCCGCACCCGTTTCGGCATCCATACCGGCACCGCCGTCGTCGGCAGTGTCGGCGCGAAGGAGCGGCTGCAATATACGGCGATGGGCGATACGGTGAACGTCGCCTCCCGCCTGGAAGGCATGAACAAGAACTACGACACCACGATCATGGCGAGCGGCGCCGTCGTCGCCCATGCCGGCAACGCTATCCGCTTCCGGCCGCTCGGTTCGGCGCAGGCGAAGGGCCGCGCCTCCGCGCTGGAGATCTACGAGGTGCTGGGCGCAGAGCCGGAAGAACCGGCAGCCGCAGACGTGCCGGCAACCAAGCCGGAAGGCACGCAAGATGGGGAAAGCGGATAGGCGGCCTCAGTGACCAACACTGCGGCGCGATCGGGTGACCCAGCGGATACCGGCGACGACAGCAAAAGCGAGCAGCGGCCAGACGGCCCAGAACACTCCATGCCAAGTCAGCACGTTGATCGTCAGGAGCACCAGCCCGGAAAGGGCCAGCACACCGATGCCGCGATCGACCCACGGGTTTGCCTTGAGCCACGCAAGACCCGCCAGAATGCCGAGCCCGAGCAATGGCCAAACGGACCAGAGCACCCCGTTCCAGGTGAGGAGGTTCAGCGCGACCAGTCCTGCGGCGATGACGGCGAGCACAGGAAGAGAGCCTCGCTTCGCCGCGGCGACCGCCCCGCCGCCCCCCTTTGCCTCAGCCCCTGATCGGGCGCCATTTCCGCTGGCTTGACCAGCGGAACGTCCGAAGCCTTGGATGCCGATTGCCGGGCGGGGATCGGCCGTGCCGATTCGCACGGCATAGCTCGGAACACCACCATCGATGTTCTTCACCTCCAGCGGTCCCAGAAAATCGAAACCGACGGCGACCTTGTTGCGCACCTGGTCATAGACCGTATTCGAAATGACGATGCCGCCGGCGGGTGCTGAAGCCTGCAGGCGCGCCGCGACATTGACGCCGTCACCATAGAGGTCGTCGCCCTCGGCGATCACGTCGCCGAGATTGATGCCGATGCGAAACATCATCTGTTCGTCCGCAGGGCATTTCTCGTTGCGACCGGCCAACTCGTTCTGCACGTCGATCGCCGCGCGCACGGCTTCCACGACGCTCGGAAACTCCGCGATGAGGCCATCGCCCCAGGTGTTGACGACACGGCCCTCATGCGCCTCTATGAGCCGTCCCATAGCATCGCGATAGCGCTTCAACGTGGCGAGCGTGCCCTCCTCGTCGGCACGCATCAGTCGGGTGTAGTCCTGGACATCCGCCGATAGGATAGTCGTCAGCTTGCGACGCGTCTCAGACATCGCTTCGTCCTCGCTCAGTTCCGCCGCCCCGGCGGACGATTGCATGGTGCCGCGTTCGTGCGGTCTGCACGCCACTTTGTTGCGAATAGAATATCAATGCTGTCGGTCAAAGCTTCAAGGCGCGTCGCGCGAAAATAGCGGCGGACGTGCAACCATTTCGAAGGAAAGAGCGCGCCGCGCGACGGGAAATCACCTCGATTTGCGCCCAATCGCCAGAAACGAAAAAACCCCGGCGAACCGGGGTTTTTCAAAACCAAATCAAGGATTTGGCTTGGGAATTTGGTGCCCAGAAGAGGACTCGAACCTCCACACCCTTGCGAGTACCAGCACCTGAAGCTGGCGCGTCTACCAATTCCGCCATCTGGGCGACGGGCTGGGGTGTAAAAGGCCCGAGCTGAAGTGTCAACAGGGTTTTTGAAGTTTTCGTGTCGGATTGCAAAAAACTCAGTTCGAAGCGGATTCCGCCCACCGGCGGATTGTGGATAGCCCCCTTGAGAGCAGCGCTTCGGCCGCCTCAGACGTCTCCGCCTCGACATAGCACCGCATCTCCGGCGCATTGCCCGAGGGCCGGAAATGGATGATCCGACCATCATCCAGCGTCACTCTCAGCCCATCGATGTCGCTCACCGCAGCGACGCCGCCGATCGGCGCCAGGAATTCCGCAAGATTTGCCTCGTCTCCGCGCAGATAGCTCATCAACCTGGCGCTTGTCCCCACCGGGAAGTTTTCGAGCCGATCGCTGAGCGCCACAGGCAAGCGGTAGGAAGCGGCGAGCGCGGAAAGCGAAAGCTTGGCCTCGGCCGCCGCGGCCAGTGCCGCAACAATCGGCAGAAAGCTATCCCGGGTGGGCAGCGCTTCGAGCGTTGCGCCATTGATCTCAAAGGGGCTCGCGGTCAGCGTGCCGCCATTGGCCTCGAAGCCGGCGACCTTCTGCGTACCCTCTTTCAGCGCCTGCTGCATGCCGGCGATCACGAAGGGCGAGCCGACGCGGGTGCGCAGGACGGAGAGCCCTTCCCTGCCCTCAAGGCCGGAATTCGACGTGACCGGCGTGACGGCAAGTCTGGCGCCGAGGAAACCGCAAGCCATCAGGCCCAGCAGGTCACCACGCAGGGGCAGCCCATTTTCGTCGGCGACAAGGGGCCGGTCGCCGTCCCCATCAGCCGATACGATCGCATCGAGGCGATGTTCGCGCGCCCAATCCTGAAGCCGCTCGATCGTCTCCGCCGAAACCGCCTCGGTATCAACAGGAATGAAGTGTTCCGAGCGCCCAAGGGCCACGACATCGGCACCAGAGTGGGTCAGCAGTTCGGCGATCAGGTCGCGGGCGACGGTACTATGCTGGTAGACACCGACCTTGAGCCCGGACAGCGCCCCGGCCGGCAGCAATTGCCGGTTCCGTTCCATGAAGAGGGCGGCGGCCCTGGCCGCGTGGTCCTCACCGGTTCCGGCATCGGCGACCGGCGCGATCTGGTATGCAATGCCGTCGGCGATGCGGCTGATCGCCACCTCGTCCGCCTTGTCGATCTCACCATCCGGGCGATAGAACTTGATGCCGTTGCGATCAGCCGGGATATGGGAGCCGGTGATCATCAAGCCCGCTGCCCCGTTGGCGAGGCCGTAGAGCGCCAGTGCGGGCGTCGGCACCGTGCCGCAGTCAAAAACACGCAGCCCCTCGCGCGACAGCGCCGCGGCGCAAACGGCCGCGATCTCCGGGCTCGAATCGCGAAAATCGCGGGCGATGAGGATAGGATCGCCAGGCTTGCTGTGCCCGGACTCCACAAGATGCCGGGCGAAGGCCGTCGCATAGCGGGCGGAGGGTTCGCCCTTCAGTTCCTCGGAGAGCCCGCGCAAACCACTGGTGCCAAACTTCAATTGCATCGCGTACCTCGCTGACGACGGGAAGGGACCGGACAAGAACCGCAGTGACACGACCGACGGATCGGCGCATCGTACTGAAGAGGGCAACGGGTGAAATCCAGTGGTTCCCGCAACCACGCAGAGCGTCCGGCGCCATGAATAAACCAAGAAAAACAAACGTAATACAGGCAGGGACACAAACGGAAGGCATAGCCTTCTGAAAGTGAGGATAAAATGACGGGATTTCGCAATTTCGTTATCGGCTGCAGCTTGGCCGCCACCTCCCTGATCACCCCCATCGGACCTGTTGAGGCAATGCCGATTCAGGCGCCCGATCTCCAGATCAAGGCACAAGGCGACGTCCAGAATGTGCAGTATTACCACCGGCGCTACGGCGGATATGGCGGGTACGGCTGGCGTCGCGGATGGGGTCCAGGATGGGGAGGAGGGCCTTACTACCGGCGAGGATGGGGTGGCCCCTATTATGGTGGTTCGGGCCTGAGCTTCTACTTCGGCTCCGGCGGCTATTATGGCGGCGGCTACGGCAGCTACTATGGCGGCGGATACTATCCCCGTTACTATGGCGGCTACTATCCGCGTTACTATGGCGGCTACTATCCACGTCGCTACTACGGAAACCGCTATTACGGTAATAGCTACTACGGTAACAACTACTATTATCGCGACCAGTATGTTCGCCGCAGCTCCAGTTCACACGTCAGCTGGTGCCTGTCGCGCTACCGCTCCTACAATCCGGCAACCAACCGGTTCCTGAGCTATGGCGGCGCCTACAGGGTCTGCATCTCGCCCTACTGATAGGGGCGATTTAGGCGACGCCGCTTAACCCGAGTCGCCGATGCTGGCGCTGTTGAGCGGGCTCGATCGACCCGCGGCGATTCCGGGCACGTTCCTTTGCTGGAGTTGATGTCTTCCGGCGCGATTCCGGACGCGAAACCGTTGCGCACTTTTGTGCACTTTTGCGGGAATTGGTTGATCACCCAACAAGTGGGGAATTTCGATTAAGCCGCCGTTAACTGCAACCACTTACCGTTTCGGAAAGCTCCACAATGCTGCCGGGATGAAAAATGCTGCTTCCGACCCAGCAATCCAACGCCACCGCGACGACCGGCTTGGTCGGCTCGATCCTGAAGGACATCGAGAAGCGGCAGGCGGAAGAAGAGGAAAAGGCCAAGGGCACCAAGGACGACAAGGTCCTGAAGGCTCAGGTCCAGTCCGATGATGCCCGCAAAGCGGCCAACGAGAAGATCAACGCGCACTTCTTCGATCGCACCCAGAACGACCCCAACAGCAATCGCGCGGCTCTCGTTCGCCAAGTCGGAGCGTTCTTCCACCTCGACCGCGAGACGTTCAAATCCGACGCCGCCTTCGCAAGAGCGCTCGAAAACCAGATCAAGGATCTGGATCCGAGCGATCTCGCCAAGGTCGAGGAGCAGCTTGGGCTGGATAAGCTCGGCCTCTCCCTCACCGAACTGGCTGAAGCACTCAAAAATCCAGGCGGCCGGGAAAACGAGACACTGAAGGCGGCGCTTGGAGAGACGAGCGGCAAAAGTTCTCAAAGTCAGGCACAGGCTGCCAAAGCGGTCGAGCGCCTGAAAAGCACCGCGGAATCCGGTTCGCTCGAGGAAGCCCAAGTCGACAGCTTGCGCAACGATCCCACGCGCAGCACCGACAAGCAGTCGCTGGTCGAACAAAACGAGCAGCTTCGCGCGCTCCAACTCAAGGACGAGATGGAAAATGTCGCCGAGCGCCGCGAGGCCGAGCTGCAAAACTTGGTCCGCTTCGACGAGAACGGCCTGTACAGCCTGACGGCGCAGAGCTTCTGATCATTTCCTCCGCACGATGCCGAGCCTTGCCATGACCTCCTTGGGAATGCCGTAGCGGCGAACGGCATCGCGGCTGTCACGCAGCCCGCAGATCTCGCGCTGGATGAAAAAGGCCCAGACGGCATCGGCTGCTTCATCGAGGAGCCGCTCGCGCAAATCCGGGGCCGCCTCCGCCTTCAGTTCCGACAGTGCGGCAAGCGCCTTTTCCACCTTCAGCCCATGCCGGCCGAGCGCATCGGCCCGCTCGGACATGAGTTCATATTCGAGCACGTTGAAGGCGCCGGTGGTCGAGAAGGTCGGGCTCAGGGCTTTGGGGGGACGAACGCTCATCCGAAACTCCTCAGAAGTCCTGAAGATGGCGCTGTCGAAGCCCACAGGCAAGGGCGGTCGGCTGCCGCAGCGATCGAAACTTGGTTAAGATTTCATAAACCTCTTTCGCCTAGCCTCAGTGATCATGCCGATTCCCTTATCCGCGACCTGGTCGCGGCTGTCCGGCGATTGGCCCCCTGCATGTTTCTTTAAAAACATGCAGCAACTCAAAGAGCTGCAGCGACCCTTGCGCGTCTCATAAGACGCGCGCCGCTGTAGACGCGCATGAGGCGCCAACCTGCAAGTGACAAAGAAATAGTCCGCACGCGAGCCGGAAATCGGTCCGTGTCCAAGCGTGCACCCGCGTTTCGTCGGTCAACGACGATTGGTCAACCTCAAGGTCAAGCGAGATGGAGACCAGAATGCTGATACCCATCCAGACGGCCCGAGCCGCGGCCGCTACCGCAGAAGACACGAACACCAAAGCGCAGCAGCCGGCAGCGCTGTTGCCCGCCGGCCAACGCGGCGAAGCCATACAAAAGATACTGGACGCGCTGACCCGCCACCTCTCGGGGCGCGAAATCCTCTCCAAGGACGCTCTGGTGCGGCTGATGGAGGATCTGGCGCGCATCCTGAAGTTCCCGCCCCTGCCTCAGGAAGGCGGGCGGGATTTCGTTCGACGCCTGGTGGCCTTCCTCGAAACGATGCCTGCATCCGATCGGCTGTTGCTCGAGCGCCAGCTCGGCGGGCGCAGCCTCGCCATCCGGGTCGGCCTGCTTGCCGACCTGCCCGCGATCCGCAATGGTACGAGCGCGCCGAGCAGCACCGCCACTCCGATGCCCGCTCAGGCGCGCGACGTCATCCTGCGCAATCCCTCTCTCCAGACGGCAATGCCTCTCAACCCGGTTGCTGCGCGTGCGCCGGTTGCCGGCGAGGTCGCGCTGCTGCAGGCGGTGCTGCGCAAGACCTTTGGGGTCGGCAACGACACCGACGCGCTCGAACCGCGGGGCGATGATTTGGACCAGGGCGGAACGGCAGAGGCACCTTCAAAAGCCCGAAACGCCGCACCGGTCGAGCGAAGCGAAACGCGTGCGAGCACAGGCAAGCCCACGTCACCGGATGGCACGCCGGTCGAAACCGCCGCCGCCCTGCTGGCAGGCGAAGGCGAAGTCGAGGAAGCGCCGCAAACGGCCCTCGGGTCTGTGCCTGAGGAAACCGGACCCCCGACCGATGGCGGGCAAGTCGAAATCGAGGTCCCAGCCAGCGAGAGCACGGCGGCGCCGGCCGAAGCCGATACGACTGCCGAAACCGCCGAGAACGCCGACCCCGATGGCACCTATGGCCCAATGCCTGATGCCGAGGAGGAGAATGACGCCAAGGCAGCTACGACGGCCGGTCGCGGCAATCCCGAGGCCCGGCCGATGCGGGTGCTCTTCGAGGCGATCAAGACGCTCATTCGCGACAGCGTAACCCTGCCCGGAAGCGCGGCCGGCGCCGAGACCAGGCCGGCGGCTGAGCGCGCCGATGGTAGCGACGCGCCGGCGCCGGTCCCGGCAAAAGAAACCGCCACACCGGTGCGCGCGATCGACGCCGCGGCGCACCAGCGCGAGATCGCGGACGGCGGCAACGCCCTGCCGTCCTTGCTCGACGACCAGGCCGAGGACACAAAGGCTGCCCAGCGCCTGCCTGCGGACATGCGGCCGCAGCGCGCAACCGATGAACAGACGATGCAGCAGGTTATCGCCAGGCTGGTCGAAAACGGCCTGCCGCGCGAAGCCATTCCTTTTGCCATGATCCCCTACCCGCCGGCCGCCAAGGATGCCGCGGAGACCGAACACCTCAGTTATGAAATGCCGGGCGGATCGGAAGACCAGGCGTCGGACGAAGAACTGGAAGAAGGCGAAGGCCAAGATCAAGCGGGCGGAGAGCAGCCAACGGACGAAGCCCAGCTCGACGACGGGACACCGGAAGCACCCGACGCCTACGATCTTTATCGCAGGCTCGGCGGCCTCGGCTGAGGGGGCGACCCGAGCAATCATTCGAGCAAAGAAAAACCCGCGGAGATCGCTCTCCGCGGGTTTTTCAGTTCAGATGTCAGGCAACGATTACTCGTTGTTCTGGCGGTTCTTCAGAGCCGCGCCGAGGATGTCGCCGAGCGAAGCGCCCGAGTCGGACGAACCGAACTGAGCAACGGCTTCCTTCTCTTCAGCGATTTCCAGAGCCTTGATCGACAGCTGGATCTTGCGGTCCTTCTTGGAGAAGTTGGTGACGCGGGCGTCGACAACCTGACCAACCGAGAAACGCTCCGGACGCTGTTCGTCGCGGTCACGCGCGAGGTCAGCGCGGCGGATGAACGAGGTGATGTCTTCGTGGTTGACGAGCTTCACTTCGATGCCGCCATCGTTGATCGCGATGATTTCGGCCGAAACAACGGCGTTCTTGCGCAGTTCGCCCGAAGCAGCGGCGTCGCCGACTGCATCCTTGCCGAGCTGCTTGATGCCGAGCGAGATGCGCTCCTTGTCGACGTCGACGTCGAGAACAACGGCGCGAACGACGTCGCCCTTGTTGAACTCTTCGATGACCTGCTCGCCCGGACGGTTCCAGTCGAGGTCGGAAAGGTGCACCATGCCGTCAACGTCGCCGTCGAGGCCGATGAACAGGCCGAATTCGGTCTTGTTCTTGACTTCGCCTTCAACTTCCGTGCCAGCCGGATGGCTGTGCGCGAATGCCTGCCACGGGTTCTCGAGCGTCTGCTTGAGGCCGAGCGAGATACGACGCTTGGTCGGGTCGACTTCGAGAACGACAACGTCGACTTCCTGGCTCGTGGACAGGATCTTGCCGGGGTGTACGTTCTTCTTGGTCCAGGACATTTCGGAGATGTGGATCAGGCCTTCGATGCCCGGCTCCAGCTCGACGAACGCACCGTAGTCGGTGATGTTCGTGACGGTACCGGAGATCTTCTTGCCGACCGGGTACTTCGCACCGATGCCATCCCACGGATCCGACTCGAGCTGCTTCATGCCGAGCGAGATGCGGTGGGTTTCCTGGTTGATGCGGATGATCTGAACCTTGACCTGCTGGCCGATGTTCAGGATCTCCGACGGATGGTTCACGCGGCGCCATGCCATGTCGGTGACATGGAGCAGACCGTCGATGCCGCCGAGGTCGACGAACGCACCGTAGTCGGTGATGTTCTTGACGACGCCTTCGACAACCTGGCCTTCTTCAAGGTTCTGAACGATTTCAGAACGCTGCTCGGCGCGGGACTCTTCCAGAACCGTACGACGCGAAACGACGATGTTGCCGCGACGCTTGTCCATCTTGAGGATTTCGAAGGGCTGCGGGTTGTGCATCAGCGGGGTGACGTCGCGGATCGGACGGATGTCGACCTGCGAGCGCGGAAGGAAGGCAACGGCGCCGTCGAGATCGACGGTGAAGCCACCCTTGACCTGGTTGAAGATGATGCCTTCGACGCGTTCGCCGGCTTCGAACTTCACTTCCAGGCGCATCCAGCTTTCTTCGCGGCGAGCCTTTTCGCGCGACAGAACAGCTTCGCCGAGCGCGTTTTCGATGCGCTCAACGTAGACTTCGACTTCGTCGCCGACCTTGAGCGAGCCGTCCTTGGCCTTCGCGCCGAATTCCTTCAGAGCGATGCGGCCTTCGACCTTCAGACCGACGTCGACAACGGCGACGTCCTTTTCGATGGCCGTAACGATGCCCTTGGCAACATAGCCTTCGGCGAGATCGGTCTTCGCGAAGGATTCTTCGAGAAGAGCGGCGAAATCGTCACGGGTAGGATTGGTAGCAGACATGGAATCTCCTGCATGCATCTCATTCGAGACGCACATGCGCCGGGGGCTGGTGTTGAACAGGCCTGAACCCAGTCCGCCCCATCGAAGGGGCAATCCGGCGCGTGGACGGAATTTCAGGCTATGCAAGAAGAGCGTTTCAAACGAGGGTTGTGAAAGGGCTCTTCTTCAGATCTTCATCAGGGCCGCATCGATCAAAGTCTTCGCGGCCTGAAACGCCGCCTCTATACTCATTTCAGACGTATCAAGCAAGTGCGCGTCTTCGGCCGGCCGCAAGGGACTGTCGGCGCGGCCCATATCGCGCTCGTCGCGCTTCTTCACATCCTCGAAAATCGCCGCATAGTCGGCCGGCTGACCGCTGCCGATGATCTCGTCGTAACGGCGTCTCGCCCGTACTTCCGGCGACGCAGTGACATAGAGTTTTACCGGCGCACCCGGGCAGACAACCGTGCCGATGTCGCGTCCGTCGAGGACCGTTCCGGGCTCGCGCAACGAAAAGGCGCGCTGCGCCTCGACCAGTGCCCGGCGCACCGCCGGCATGACGGCGATCTTCGAGGCCGCCTCGCCGATCGCGTGGGCGGAAAGCACCGACCGATCAAGCCCGGCCAGTTCGACCTCGCGCGCCATCTTCTCCGCGACCGCCTCGTCATCGAGCGGCAGCCCGCTATCCAACAGCGCCTTGGCGGTGGCGCGATAGGTCAGCCCCGTATCGAGGTGATGAAAGCCGTATTCCTCGGCGATCCGGCGCGAGAGCGTGCCCTTGCCGGCCGCAGCCGGCCCGTCGATGGCGATGGTGAACGTCATTTTCCAACCTGCATATGTATATGGTCGTCGTGCCTGGCGGCCCTGCAACCCTGAAACCTAATGGACTCCGCTTCAACGCCAAGTCTTTGCGCCAGATGCGGCTCCACGAAAATCTTCTCGATACCGAAACCGCTCCCCTCACCGGCAAGCCAGCGGAGCGCCTCTGCGGTCCGGCCATCTTCCAGCGGCAAAGGCCGCCACAACGGCTGCAAGAAGTCCAAGTCCCACCGCAAGGTCAAGAGGTCTTCGCGATCCCGGCATGGAAGAATGCTATCGGGATGCGGCTGCTCGAAGGCAAAATAGCCGATCGGCGAGCGTGTCGCCTTATCCAGATAGCTGCCATCGGTATTCTGATAAAAGAACGCGACATCCAGCTTCCGGCCGTCCGAATGGGATAGATGCGGGAACAGCGGAAAACCATCGAAGAACGGAAAATTGGCGTCGAGCGCCAAGGTGGTCGTTCCGGGGAATTCCTGGTCCATATGCCGCGACAAAGCGACGGCCGCTTCCTTCAACTCCGGTACGACGTACTGGCGGTTCAGGGCGCAGAAGAGGGGCGACTGCATTCTGAGCCGCGACGTGCCGTCGTCGAAACAGGGCAACGGAACCCGACCAAAGACCGGTGCCACGGCGTAGCTGAGCGCGCTCCCGGCTGCATAGAGGCCAAGAAAGAGTGCAAGAAATACGAGAAAGCCTGCTCTGCTTCGGCGCTCGATGCCAAGAGCAACAAGCCAGACAAGGCCGCCAATCTGCGTCAGCAACGTCAGGACAACAACGACTGCAAACGTCAGCAGCCATCTAAGTTTTACCGCCAGCGCAGTTGGCTTCAAACGATCCTCGCCCCGAGCCGCGACATCAGCTCAATGTACCCCGGAAAGCTGGTCGCGATCATCGACGCATCATCGACGGCGACCGGGTGTTCGGACGCTAGTCCCAGGACAAGGAAGCTCATGGCGATACGGTGGTCGAGATGGGTCTTCACCACCCCGCCTGAAGCATTTCCGAGGCCCTTGCCGCCGGGGCGGCCGCGCACCACCAGCGAGGACTTGCCCTGCTCGCAGTCGAGACCGTTGAGCTTCAGGCCCGCGGCGATGGCGGCGAGGCGATCGGACTCCTTCACGCGCAGCTCATCGAGACCGTGCATGATGGTCGCGCCTTCGGCAAAGGCGGCGGCGATGGCGAGAATGGGATACTCATCGATCATCGAGGCGGCACGCTCTTCGGGGACCGTAACCCCTTTCAGATCGGAATGGCGCACCCTCAGGTCCGCCACGTCTTCCCCGCCGACCTGCCTGATGTCGATCACCTCGATGTCTCCGCCCATCTCCTGCAAGGTCAGGATCAGCCCCGAGCGGGTCGGGTTCATCAGCACGTTCCGGATGGTGATGTCAGAACCCGGAACGACGAGCGCCGCGACCAGCGGGAAAGCCGCCGAGGACGGATCGCCGGGCACGTCGATCTCCTGGGCGACGAGTCTGCCGCGACCTTCGAGCCGGATGGTGCGGACACCGGTGGCATCGGTTTCCACCGAGAGTTCGGCGCCGAATCCGCGCAGCATGCGCTCCGTGTGGTCGCGGCTGATCGCCGGTTCGATGACGGTGGTGATGCCGGGCGCATTCAGACCGGCGAAGAGCACCGCCGATTTCACCTGGGCGGACGCGACCGGTACCCGGTAGGTGACCGGCGTCGGCGTCTTCGGCCCGCGAAGGGTCACCGGCAGGCGGTCACCCGTAGCAGCCTCTACCTGCACGCCCATCTCACGCAAGGGATCGAGCACGCGCGCCATCGGCCGCCGGCTGAGCGAGGCATCACCGATGAAGGTCGTTTCGAAATCATAGACTCCAACGAGACCCATGATGAGTCGGCAACCGGTGCCGGCATTGCCGAAATCGAGCGGCGCTTCCGGCGCAAGCAACGCGCCGTTGCCGACGCCGTTGACGATCCAGGTGTCGCCCTCCTTGCGGATCCTGGCACCCATCGCCTGCATGGCCCGGCCGGTGGCGATCACATCCTCGCCTTCGAGCAGGCCGGTGATACGCGTTTCGCCGGCGGCAAGCCCGCCCAGCATCAGCGACCGATGCGAGATCGACTTGTCGCCAGGAATTCGGACCGTACCCTTAAGGCCGTCTGATTTGCGGGCGGTGACAGGGCTTTGGCCCAATCCTTGCGACATGCGGTATCCTCGAAACAAGCAAGACAGTGTCGCGCGCTCAAGACGCGCCAAAGTCGCGTCAGCACTTGAATGGCTGACTGTTTTTATTCTTAGACCGAACAGGATTGAAGAAGACAATGCAACTCGTAAGGCGTCCTTGCGGGCCGGCCTGCTGTCCGCAGCACTCCCGCCACAACCCCTGCTGCATGCTTCCTTGAATCGCGGCGCGCGGCCATGCTTGCGCACGCCGGAACGCCCGTGACACAGGGCCTTGCAAGTTTTGCCTTTGACAGATGCGGTCAAGATGATTATGGGGACCGGCTAATCATCATAAGCTTGATACCCTTTCCACCCGCCGGTTTTCGGCAAGAGCCGGCTCGGCCGGCCATTCAAGAGGCTTTGACAGTGGCAAAACCGGAACTTGGAACAAAGCGCATCGACCCGGAAACCGGGCGCAAATTCTACGATCTGAACCGTGATCCGATCGTTTCGCCTTACACCGGCAAGTCCTATCCGCTGAACTTCTTCGAAGAAACTTCGGTCGCCAAGGTGCTCGAAAAGGAAGAAGAAGAAGACGTCACGGAAGTCGATGCAGAGAACACCGAAGTCGAACTCGTTTCGCTCGAGGATGCCGATGATGAGGCAGCGGGCGGCGACGACCTGCCGGATCTCGGCGACGACGATGTCGAGATCGACGGTGACGACGACGACACCTTCCTCGAAGCCGACGAAGACGAAGACGACGACGACATGAGCGGCCTCATCGGCGTCTCCGACGACGAAGAAGACGTCTAAGCGCTTCAAATAACATCGGAATGCTCCCGTCCTCGGCCTTTTTGGCCCGGACGGGAGAAAATTGGCCCGGACTGGAAATAAATCCACAGGCCACGCATTTTTCGGCTTGCCATCCTCAAAAAGGGGAAGTAATAAGCCGCCACTCGCCGAGCACAACAGCCCGACGAATTTCCCGGACCGGCCTAGCCGGAACCCGATATGGGGCTATAGCTCAGCTGGGAGAGCGCTTGCATGGCATGCAAGAGGTCAGCGGTTCGATCCCGCTTAGCTCCACCAAACTTCTTCTTCGATTGATGACCGATGGACCTTCAAGGTCCCTCACTGCTTTCCAACTCGTCCAGCGAATCCAGGATCATCGTCAGCAGCCGGATGATTTCGGCCGACTCGAGCAGGGCGTTGCGGATTTCGCGCTCCGAGCGAGTGGGCACGGAGGCGGCGATGTTCAGCAGGACATTGGTGACATCGGGTGCATCGGTGTTGGGTTCCATGCCGGTCTGTTCGCGCATGCAGCGGATCAGCGCCACTGCGCCTTCGAGCAACCGTTGTGCCTGCACCGGGGTGAGTTCATGAACCTCATTGGCGGCACGAAACAGCTGGGATCTGAAGCCCGATATCGTGGTCATCTCCCGGATGATACTCCTTTCGGCTTCAAATGAAAGTGGTGGCCGGACCCACCCATGCAACGTTCGGATGAACAGGCTACGCGCGCGACCTTGCGCGAAGGCGAACAAGGCGGCCAAGCCGCACAGTCACGCATCGGTGCAGCCCGCCCAACTCGCGCGCGTTTACAATTTGTTAAGCATCGAAACGCAGAAGCTGATGCCATGTTCCTGATCTCGAAAATCTTCTGGCTGGTCGCCCAGCCGCTGTCGTTCTCCTTCTTCGCCGCCCTTGCCGGGCTGCTGGCGACGGCGGCGGGCCTGCGCCGCACCGGCGGCTTCCTTGGCGGGCTTGGCGCGCTGGTGCTCTTCGTCAGCCTGTTCACCACCGCCGGCGCCTACGCCCTCCAGGCACTCGAAGACCGCTTTGTGCGCCCCTCGCCACCGCCTGCAACGCTCTCCTGCATCATCGTGCTCGGCGGCGCCTTCGAGAACGAGGTGATGGCAGGCCGCGGCGGCATGGAATTCAACCAGGCGGCGGACCGTTTCATCGAGACGGTGGCGCTCGCAAAACGCTACCCCGAGGCGCGTATCCTGGTTTCCGGCGGTGATGGCTCCTTCAGCGGTACTTATGCCGGCGACGCCGAGGCCTCGCAGGGCTTCCTCGCCGCGTTCGGCGTCGGCGGCGAATGGCTGATTCGCGAAGAACAATCGCGCACGACTTTCGAGAACGCCCGCAACACCAAGGAATTGCTGGGCGCGAATGGGCTATCGAATTGCGCACTCGTCACGTCTGCCTTCCACATGCCCCGTTCGGTCGGGCTCTTCCGCGCGCTCGACATCCCGGTCATTCCCTGGCCGACGGATTACCGCACCAGCGGCAAGCTTGGCCTTAGCTTCGACTTCACCCAGCCGTCGCTCAACGCACAACTGACGACGACGGCGGTGCGCGAATGGATCGGCCTCCTCGCCTATCACCTCGCCGGCCGGACACCCTCGATCCTGCCGGCACCCTGAGAGTTGACGGCGGGGCCCGAGATAGCCCAGCTTCAAAGCGAACCGCCGAATCTTGCCCGGAGCGCCCATGCCGATCCTCGAAATCCTTGACTACGCCGGTGTGGCCGTCTTCGCAGCGACCGGAGCGCTGTCGGCCTCACGCAAGCAGCTCGACATCATCGGCTATCTCTTCCTCGCCTCGGTGACCGGGATCGGCGGCGGCACGATGCGCGACGTCGTTTTGGGCGCGACACCGGTCTTCTGGGTCACCAACCCGACCTATCTGCTGGTCTGCGCCGCGGTGGCGGTCGTCGTGTTCTTCACCGCGCATCTCTTCGGCTCGCGCTACCGGGTCCTCGTCTGGCTCGATGCGATCGGCCTTTCGGCCTATTGCGTCATGGGTGCAGCGAAGGGATTTGCAGCCACGGGCTCAGCGGGCGTCGCGCTCGTCACCGGCATGCTGACAGCCACCTTCGGCGGCATCCTGCGCGATCTGCTCGCCGGGGAACCTTCGGTGCTGCTGCGGCCGGAAGTCTATGTCACCGCCGCGCTGATCGGCGCTGGCGCCTTCGTGCTTGCAACCATCGCTGGCCTGCCGCTTGCGGCGGCATCGACGCTCGGAGTAATTTCCGCCTTCGCCGTGCGCGGCGGCGCGCTCAAGTTCGGCTGGACGCTGCCGACGGGCAAGGCGCAGCCGGGCAGAGATCCCGATGATGTGATGTGAAAGGTTCATGCGCCTGATCGGCGCAAACGCCGCACGATCAATTTATTTTGAGGATCGCCTTGCCAGCTCGCTTGAAGACACGCGATTGCGAGCGGACCTCCCGTTTCGCGCTTTTCCTGAGATCAGCGGCCGTTCCTGCGGCGCAGACGGATCACCACGTCGACATGCGCAATCTCCATGCCCTCGGGCGGTTCCGGGAGATTGTCGATCTGAATGTTGCTGACGGGGATATCGAGAACCTCGTTCTGGCCCTCGACGAAGAAATGATGGTGATCCGACACGTTGGTGTCGAAATAGGTCTTGGCGCTTTCCACCGCCAGCACGCGGATCATGCCGGCCTCGGTGAACTGGTGCAACGTATTGTAGACGGTTGCGAGCGAAACAGGCACCCCGGCCATGACAGCCTCCTCGTGCAGTTCCTCGACGGTCAGGTGACGGTCACCCTTGGCAAAGATCAGATCGGCGAGGGCAACGCGCTGACGGGTCGGACGCAGGCCTGAGTGGCGCAGCCTTTCTTCCGAACTCACTTCTGTTGCTTTCGTCATCAAGGGTCGTTCCATGTATCCCGGCGAAATTCACAATACTTCCGTTGCGATATAACTTTTGCGCCCCGCGCTTTCAATAGATTCTCGGTCAAACATGCGTTGCAAAGCCCGAAAAACCGGTCAAACTCGGGGAAGGCTGGCAATTAACTCTGGTCGCGCCCACATTGATCCTGTAAGCGACGGCGGAACGAAAATGCCATCTGAGGCGGCGGTAACCTGGCCGGAAACAAGAAGGTCGGGTTCGCCACGCTTCATTTCAAGCCGAACTTGCTCTAAAGCAGATCGGACAACACGTTAAGTCATTCGGGGAAGCATCCATTCATGACCACCAGACAATCCAGCTTCAGCTACGAGGAAATCCTGGCCTGCGGCCGTGGCGAGTTGTTTGGCCCTGGCAACGCGCAGCTGCCGCTGCCGCCGATGCTGATGGTTCATCGCATCACCGAGATTTCCGAAACGGGCGGCGCCTTTGACAAGGGTTACCTTCGCGCCGAGTACGACGTGCGTCCCGACGACTGGTACTTCCCCTGCCACTTCCAGGGCAATCCGATCATGCCGGGCTGCCTCGGCCTCGACGGCATGTGGCAATTGACCGGCTTCTACCTCGGCTGGCTCGGCGAGCCCGGCCGCGGCATGGCGCTTTCCACCGGCGAAGTGAAGTTCAAGGGCATGGTTCGTCCCCACACCAAGCTTCTCGAATACGGCATCGACTTCAAGCGCGTCATGCGCGGCCGGCTCGTGCTTGGCACCGCCGACGGCTGGCTGAAGGCCGATGGCGAGACTATCTATCAGGCAACCGACCTGCGCGTCGGTCTGTCCAAGGATAAGGCCGAGTAGTCCAGGCTAGCCTGCACCGAACGAAATAAAGAAAAGGTCAGTATCATGAGACGGGTTGTTGTCACGGGCCTCGGCATCGTTTCCTCGATCGGAAACAACGCGGACGAAGTCACGGCGTCGCTGCGCGACGCAAAGTCGGGCATCACGTTTTCTCCCGATTTCGCGGAAAACGGCTTCAAGTGCCAGGTCTGGGGCGCCCCGTCGCTCGATCCGACCGAACTCGTCGACCGCCGCGCCATGCGCTTCCTGTCGCAGGGCGGCGCCTGGAACCACGTGGCGATGAAACAGGCGATCGCCGATTCCGGTCTCGAAGAAGCCGTCGTTGCCCGCAACGAGCGCACCGGCATCATCATGGGCTCGGGCGGTCCGTCCACCCGCACGATCGTCGAAGCCGCCGACGTCACCCGCAAGAATGTGAGCCCAAAGCGCATCGGCCCGTTCGCGGTTCCGAAGGCGATGTCGTCCACGGCGTCCGCGACGCTCGCCACCTGGTTCCAGATCCACGGCGTCAACTACTCGATCTCCTCGGCCTGCTCGACCTCGGCGCACTGCATCGGCAATGCCGCCGAGATGATCCAGTGGGGCAAGCAGGACGTGATGTTTGCCGGCGGCCATGAGGATCTCGACTGGACCATGTCCAACCTCTTCGACGCCATGGGCGCCATGTCCTCGAAATACAACGAGACGCCGGCGACCGCGTCCCGTGCCTATGACGTCAACCGCGACGGCTTCGTCATTGCCGGCGGCGCCGGCGTCCTCGTCCTCGAAGAACTGGAACACGCCAAGGCCCGCGGTGCGAAGATCTACGCCGAAATCGTCGGCTACGGCGCGACCTCCGACGGCTACGATATGGTGGCCCCGTCGGGCGAAGGGGCGATCCGCTGCATGCGCCAGGCGCTTTCGACAGTGAAGGGCGACGTCGACTACATCAACACCCACGGCACCTCGACGCCTGTTGGCGACAGCAAGGAAATCGGCGCGATCCGCGAAGTGTTCGGCAGCAAGATGCCGCACATCCAGTCGACCAAGTCGCTGACCGGCCACTCGCTTGGCGCTGCCGGCGTGCAGGAATCGATCTACGGCCTCCTGATGATGCAGGCCGGCTTCATCGGCGAAAGCGCGCATATCACCGAACTCGACCCGGAATTCGACGGCGTCCCGATCGTTCGCAAACGCATCGACAACGCCAAGATCGATACGGTTCTGTCGAACTCCTTCGGCTTCGGCGGCACCAATGCAACGCTCGTCTTCCAGCGCTACAACGGATAACACCATGACGGGACTGATGACCGGAAAGCGTGGCCTCATCATGGGTGTGGCCAACAGCCATTCCATTGCCTGGGGCATTTCCAAGGCGCTTGCGGCGCAAGGGGCGGAACTCGCCTTCACCTACCAGGGCGAGGCGCTGGGCAAGCGCGTCAAGCCGCTCGCCGCCGAGCTCGGCTCGGACTTCCTGCTGCCTTGCGATGTCGAAGACATTGCGTCCGTCGATGCCGTCATCGCTGCGATCAAGGAACGCTGGGGCAAATTCGATTTCATCGTGCATGCCATCGGCTTCTCCGACAAGAACGAGCTGAAGGGCCTCTATGCCGACACCTCGCGCGACAATTTCAGCCGCACGATGGTGATCTCCTGCTTCTCCTTCACCGAAATCGCCAGGCGTGCTGCCGAGCTGATGAATGATGGCGGCTCGATGCTGACGCTGACCTATGGCGGCTCGATGCGCGTCATGCCGAACTACAACGTCATGGGCGTTGCCAAGGCGGCGCTTGAGGCTTCTGTGCGTTACCTCGCCGCCGATTACGGCGCGCGCGGCATTCGCGTCAACGCGATCTCGGCCGGCCCGATCCGCACCCTTGCCGGCGCCGGTATTTCCGACGCCCGGGCGATGCTCTCCTGGCAGCAGAAGAATTCGCCGCTTCGCCGCACGGTCACCATCGACGACGTCGGAAATTCCGCGCTCTACCTGCTTTCGGACCTGTCGCGCGGAGTCACCGGCGAGATCCACTACGTCGATTCCGGCTACAACATCACCTCAATGCCGGCGCTCGACACGTTGCGGACGGCCGACGTCGAGTAATACTCTCAACTTACCGGAAAACGGAACAAAGCCCGCGGATCGGCCTCGATCCGCGGGCTTTGTCGTTCATGAGCCGCTCAGGGAAATAGAAACAGTGCGAGCACGGCGACGACGATCGCCAGCACGATGAACCCCGTGTGCGTGCGCCGCCCCGGCTCCAGCGGCAGGTGATAAAGGCTCTTCAGGAACGACATGGGTACCTCGGAGGTCGCTCCATGTCCCTCGGCTTGCTTGATGTCCTTGGCGACAGCCTCGGCCGCATCCTCGGTCAAAGGCGGCCTGTTCACTCCCCACGTCATGGCACTCATCCTCCGACGAGAAATACCGACGGCGTCATGGTGAGCCCGAACAGGGGCGATGGCAACAGGCAAACTGTCGCTGTCCGTTGGCCGGAGCGCTACTGCATGTCTCCTTAAATCGACCTCGTTTTAAGGACGAAGACATGCAGAAAATCAAAGTGCTACAGCGACCTTTGCGCGTCTGATAAGACGCGCGGCGCTGTAGGCCCGGAACGCAAAAAGCCGGGCGATTGGCCCGGCTCCTTGCTTAATCCTTGTTGGTCTTCAGCGCTTCGCCCAGAGCACCTTGAAGCGGGCGTTGCGGCAGGTTTCGCCGTATTCCTTGGAATTCTCGCCCAGTACCTGCTCGTAGGGCAGGCCGCGGTTGGCGACCAGCATCAGCTTTCCGCCCTGCTTCAGCGCCTTCAGCGCCGTCTTGATGATGGCAATGCCAAGCGCCGGCTCGGCGGCGTGCGCCTCATGGAAGGGCGGATTCATGACGATGAGATCGTACTTGTCGCGCGGCTCTTCGCTCGTCAGGTCGAACCAGTGGAAGCGCGCCGGCGTCGACGGCGCGTTTGCCATCATGTTGACGCGCGCAGCTTCGAGCGACTCATGGTCGGCCTCGAAGAGATCGACGCCCTTGAGGCCCGGCGAGGCTTCAGCGAGCTTGACGGCGAGATAGCCCCAGCCGGCGCCGAAATCGGCGGCATGGCCGTGGAAATCGTTGGGCAGGCGCGAGGCGAGCAGTTCCGAACCCGCATCGATGCGGTCGTGCGAGAACATGCCGGGCGAAGCCTCGAACAGGCCATCGACGCGCACCGGCACCTTGGCGAGCTTGTGCACCGCGTCGGTGACGTCTTCGGGACGGGTGAACCAGAAGGCGACGCCGTGATACTTCGGCAGATGGTCGCCGTCCCATTCGAACTTGGCGATCCGCTTCTTCAGCGACTGGATGCCGTCTTCCTTGCCACCGGCAACGAGGATCAGGCCGCCCTCGCGGGTGCGCTTCAGCGCCTCGGCGATCCGGTCCTCGTTCTCGCCCTTATGCTTGCCACAGAGCACCAGCGTGACGTCGTAGTCTTCGCCGGTGATCTCAGGCGTCACATCGGCGCGCATGGCCTCCAGGGCGCGATAGAGTGGCCGCAGCGGCTGAACAGCGGCGATCGAGGCTTCGAAGCCCTTGGGCAGCCTGTAGCCCGCCTCGGCGCCGAGAAAGAGAACACGCTCGCCTTCGCCCGGCGGATCAATCACACCGCTATCGAACGGGTAAAACAGGGTCTTCAACGCATCTCGGCTCATCGGTCTATCCGTCATCTTCCTACAAGAAAGGGGCGCGGAGCGTTCCGCCCCGCGCCCCGAATGCACTCGGGTGAAGCTCGCTTATTCGGCGGCTTCGCCGTCGCCCTTCTTCTCAGACTTCTCGGCAGCGACTTCCTTGCCGGTGGCCTGGTCGACGACCTTCATCGACAGGCGAACCTTGCCGCGCTCGTCGAAGCCCATGAGCTTGACCCAGACCTTGTCGCCTTCCTTGACGACGTCAGTCGTCTTGGCAACGCGCTCGGAAGCGAGCTGGGAGATGTGGACGAGGCCGTCACGGGCGCCGAAGAAGTTGACGAAGGCGCCGAAGTCGGCGGTCTTCACAACGGTACCTTCGTAGATCTGGCCAACTTCCGGCTCGGCGACGATCGAGTGGATCCACTTGCGGGCCGCTTCGATTTCCTTGCCGGACGAGGAGGCGATCTTCACGGTGCCGTCGTCTTCGATGTTGATCTTCGCGCCGGTCTTTTCAACGATTTCGCGGATGACCTTGCCGCCGGAGCCGATGACTTCGCGGATCTTGTCGACCGGGATGTTCATGACTTCGATGCGCGGAGCGAACTCGCCGAGCTGGCCACGGCTTTCGGAAATGGCCTTGGCCATTTCGCCAAGGATGTGGAGACGGCCACCCTTGGCCTGGTTGAGCGCGATGCCCATGATCTCTTCGGTGATGCCCTCGATCTTGATGTCCATCTGCAGCGAGGTGATGCCGGCGTCGGTGCCAGCAACCTTGAAGTCCATGTCGCCGAGGTGGTCTTCGTCGCCGAGGATGTCGGAGAGAACGGCGAAACGCTCATCTTCCTTGATCAGGCCCATGGCGATGCCGGCAACCGGCTTTGCCAGCGGAACGCCGGCGTCCATGAGAGCGAGCGAGGTGCCGCAAACCGTCGCCATCGACGACGAGCCGTTGGATTCGGTGATCTCGGATACGACACGCAGTGTGTAGGGGAACTGCTCGGCTTCCGGCAGCATCGGGCGAATAGCGCGCCAGGCGAGCTTGCCGTGACCGATTTCGCGACGGCCCGGGGAGCCCATGCGACCGGTTTCGCCGACCGAGAAGGGCGGGAAGTTGTAGTGCAGCATGAAGCGTTCTTTGTACATGCCGGTCAGGCTGTCGACGTACTGTTCGTCTTCGCCGGTGCCGAGCGTGGCAACGACGATCGCCTGCGTCTCACCGCGGGTGAAGAGCGCCGAACCGTGGGTACGCGGCAGAAGGCCGACTTCCGAGACGATCGGGCGAACGGTTTCCAGATCGCGGCCGTCGATACGGCTCTTGGTGTCGAGGATGTTCCAGCGAACGATCTTGGCCTGCAGGTGCTTGAAGACGGCGCCGATGACTTCAGCGGTGTACTTGGGCTCCGCACCTTCCGGGAAGAAGTGTGCCTTTACCTTCGCCTTGACGGCATCGACGGCAGTGTAGCGGGCAGCCTTTTCGGTGATCTTGTAGGCGTCGCGCAGTTCGGCTTCGGCCATGCCGAGCATTTCGGCTTCGAGCGCGGAATGATCTTCCGGTTCGAATTCGCGCGGCTCCTTGGCGGCGACTTCAGCGAGCTTGATGATCGCGTCGATGACCGGCTGGAAACCCTTCTGGCCGAAGACGACGGCGCCGAGCATAACGTCTTCAGCCAGTTCCTTGGCTTCCGACTCGACCATCAGCACGGCTTCCTGGGTGCCGGCGACGACGAGGTCGAGCGTCGATTCGTCCATCTCGTCGAGATGCGGGTTCAGCACGTACTGGCCGTTGATGTAGCCGACGCGCGCGCCGCCGATCGGGCCCATGAACGGGATGCCCGACAGCGTCAGCGCTGCAGAAGCGGCAACCATCGACAGAACGTCGGGGTTGTTTTCGAGGTCATGCTGCATGACCGTGACGATGACCTGGGTATCGTTCTTGTAGCCATCGGGGAAAAGCGGACGGATCGGACGGTCGATCAGGCGCGAAACGAGCGTTTCGTTCTCGCTCGGACGGCCTTCGCGCTTGAAGTAGCCACCCGGGATCTTGCCGGCAGCGTAGGTCTTTTCCTGGTAGTTGACGGTCAGCGGGAAGAAGTCCTGGCCCGGCTTCGGCGACTTGGCCGAAACGACGGTGGCGAGAACGACGGTTTCGCCGTAGGTGGCGATGACGGCGCCGTCAGCCTGACGGGCGACCTTGCCGGTTTCGAGCTTGAGCGGACGCCCAGCCCATTCGATTTCAACCTTGTGGGTATCGAACATGTTCTGTCCTTCGTGTGCGGCAGACCTTTCCGCGGCTGTTACAGCGCGGGTGGTCGGAAAACCGCCTGGTATGGCGCATCACGGGCAAGACAACGGGAGGCTTCAAACGAGACCGGCCGCTCTCCGCTTTGCAAAACCTGGCTGCTCCGCAGCGGGTCCTGCAAGCAGGCGCCGAAGCATCCTGCAATCCTGCCCCATGACGGGCCATCGGTTGATCCGCGGATCCGGCCCATCCGGCCCGCTGGATACCTCTCCATTTTTGCGCCTAGTGCGCGTGTGGAGAGTTCATTTCTCGAGCGCTCTGCGCTCCATAATAAAAAAGGCCGGCGGACCGCATGCGATCCGCCGGGCAAGTCGCTTAGCGACGGATGCCGAGGGCACCAATCAGCTTGGTGTAGCGCGCTTCGTCTTTCTTCTTCAGATAGTCGAGGAGCGAACGACGGCTGGAAACCATCGCGAGAAGACCACGGCGGGAATGGTTATCCTTCTTGTGGCCCTTGAAGTGTTCGGTCAGGTTGTTGATCCGTTCCGTCAGGATAGCAACCTGGACTTCCGGAGAACCGGTGTCGCCTTCAACGGTTGCGTATTCCTTGATGAGCTGAGCCTTACGCTCTGCAGCAATCGACATCGGATGATCCTTTCGATTTCGAGGATTTAGGGACGCCTTCAGCCGGGATGTCGTCCAGCTGCGGCCGTGAATGCAACGGGCATGCGCCTTTTGCTGGCGTGCCTATAAACGAATTGGATGAAAAAGGAAAGGGTCATGGACCTGCGCCCCGATGGGCTTCCGGAGAGCCTTGGATGCTTGTCGGTCGCGGCCGATTTCCGATAGTAGCGATCGACGCTCCGGCCGACCGTCGCGCCGTTTAAAGGGGCCCGTCCGCCTCTACGAATCTTCGTCCTTCGCCTCGCGCGGAATGGTGATCCGCCACTCGATGCCATCGGCATGCATCACCCGCTCCAGCGCGGCGTTCAGCGCCATGCCGAGCATGCGCTCCAGCACCAGTGTGCCGAAGCCCTTGCGGATCGGATCGGAAGGCTTGCCGGCGAGATCCGCGCCCTCCTCCCGCCAGCGAATGGCAATGCCTTCATCCTCCAGCGACCAGCTCAGCTTGACAACTCCGGTGGTGTTGGCAAGCGCGCCGTATTTGGTGGCGTTGGTCGCGAGCTCGTGCAGGGCCATGCCGAGGGTCTGGGCGATCTGCGTGTCGAGCCTCAGGGCCGGGCCGGAGAAGATCACGCGCTTCGGGTCGTCAGGTGTAAACGGCTGCAACTGGTTCTGGGCGAGCTCGCGGAAATCGACCCCTTGCGCGGCGTTGGTGATCATCAGGTCGGTGGAGCGCGCGAGTCCGGCAATGCGCTTGCGGAAGCTGTCGGCGAAGTCCGACGCGCTCTCGGCCGAATAGACCGATTGGTTGAGCATCGACTGGATCACCGTCAGTTGGTTCTTCGAGCGATGCGCCACCTCGCGCATGAGGAAGCGGATCTCGTTCTCGGCCTTGCCGCGCGCCGCCGCTGCCCGTGCGAGCGCTGCCGAGACCTGCTCGACCTCCGAGATCATGTGCGGCCGCGATTCGATCCGTTCGCCGGCGCCGAGACGGCGCGCATCCTGCGCCACGAGCTTAACGCCCTGCGACAACAGCCGCGCAATCGCCAGCGAGCCGGCAATCGCGATGCCCGCGAAAAGGATGCCGCCGAGCGACAGCCACAGGAACGACCAGACGGCCGGCGCATCGACGGCCGCGCTAGGCGCCCAGGCGATGATCCGCCATCCGGTGACGACGGAGAACTCGGTCGCGACGCGATATTCCGTGCCGTTTTCCTTGATGTTGCGGACACCGATGCTGATCGCCGGCACCTTGTCGAGGAAGAACGGTTCGCCGGCCTTGACGGCCGCATCCGACGAGATGATGACCTTGCCTGCGCCATCGACCAGTGCCGCGTTCCAACCGGGAGAAAGCGTGTCGCGGTTGACGGCCTTTGCCATGTTCTCGGCGTTTTGCGTCAGCGCCAGCAGATACTCCTCACCGGTCGCCAATTTCGCCGGCAGGTAGACGTTGAAAACCCACTTTCCCGCGGTCTGGCCGAAGAAGACGTTGGAGACGAGCGGCGCGCCATTGTTGGTGAAGGCCCGCTCGACCGAGCCCGTATCCGAGGCTTTGCTGAGTTGCGCACCGAAAGGCACGCGGGTGTTGAGCCGCTGGTTGTGCTTGCGGTCGATGACGATGAGGTAGGAGTCCGTTTCGGCGAGCGCCGTCGCGGCCCTGCGGTAGAAGGCCTCCATATTGCCGTCTTCGATCTCTTGCGATGTCGAGAGCACCTTCAGCGTCGTCAGCATGCCCTCGATGTCACGCTCGACGATACGCGTCACCGACCCGGTCGAGGCCTGCAGCAGCGCCGTGATCACCTGCTCCTGCTGATCGACGCTGCGCTTCAGCACGACGAGCGAAAAGATGAAGGCCGGAACGATGGCCACGAGGAGCAACGACGTCAGATAAAAACTGAACGGCCGGGTCAGGCGGTGACGAACGAGATCGACGACCGTCGCCAGACCGTTCGCAGCCTTCCGCTTTCCTTCGTCCAGCACGCCCGTCACCTCAGTCGCCCTTCTTCGTTCCGCGCCGGGCACACAGCCGCTTTCGGCGCGCGCCGCGGGAGACGGTGCGATCGCCAATCGGCTCCGGAGCACGGGACGGAATCACCTCGGATGGATTGGAAGCCCATGCCGGGGATCATGCGTCAAGGATGGGGCAAAGGCAAACGCTTCCGGGCGCTTAGCCGGTGGCGAAAACACGCTTCGGGCGGAACTCACCCTCGGCGATCTCACCGATGGCAACCAGCTTGCCGCGTGCCGTCGCATAGGCTTCAGGCGTCGCAAGCGGCGCATCGCGGCCACGCAGGATGATGGGATTGCCCATTCTCAGGCGGTGCGCCTGATCATCGTTGACGGCGACATGCGGAAGGTTGGAAAGCGCTTCACCGGTTTCGATCAGGTAGGCGTCGAGCGCCGCCAGGCGTTCTTCGTCGCTCTCGATTTTCTCCAGCGCCACCAGATCGGCGAGCGGCACCATGTCCTCTTCACCAAACGGTGCGACAAAGGTGCGGCGCAGCGAGGCGATGTGGCCGAAACAACCGAGATCGCGGCCCATGTCACGCGCCAGCGAACGCACATAGGTGCCCTTGCCGCACTCGATTTCGAAATGCGCGAGATTGGGAGCGGCACCCAGCAGTGTCAGGCGATGGACCTCAACCTCGCGGGCCGGGATCTCGACCGTTTCGCCGTCGCGGGCGAGATCATAGGCGCGCTCGCCATCGATCTTGATCGCAGAGAACTGCGGCGGCACCTGGCTGATGACGCCGGTATATTTCGGCAGCAGCGCGCGGATCGCCTCTTCGTTCGGCCGTTCGGTCGAGGAATGCGTGACTTCGCCTTCGAGATCGTCGGTCGAGCGTTCCTCGCCCCAGGCAACGGTGAATTCGTAGATCTTGCGACCGTCCATCACGTAAGGAACGGTCTTTGTCGCATCACCGAGCGCGATCGGCAGCATGCCGGAAGCGAGAGGGTCGAGCGTGCCGGCATGGCCGGCCTTCTGGGCCTTGAACAGCCACTTGATCTTCGAGACGGCTTCGGTAGAGCCGAAGTCGAGCGGCTTGTCGAGGATCAGCCAGCCCGAGATCGGGCGGCCCTTGGGCTTACGCGGTTTGGACATGAAATCTACTATTCTTCGTCTTCGCTGGTCTGGTCGAGATCGCGGCTGACTTCCGGCGAACGCAGGAGTTCATCGATCTTCTTGTAGTTGTCGAAGCTCGTATCGTCGCGGAAACGAACGTCGGGCATGTATTTCATCTGCCGGAGCTGCGGGCCGAGGCGGCCGCGAATGTACTTGGCATTGCGGTTCAGCGCGTCGATGACCTCGGCGTGGTTGGGCACGCCGAGCGGCGTGACATAGGCCGTGGCGATCTTCAGGTCAGGCGACATGCGCACTTCCGAGATCGCGATAACGGTCTTCTCGATCACGGGGTCGCGAACCTCGCCGCGCTGCAGAACCTGCGTGATCGCAGCACGCACCTGTTCACCGACCCTCAGCATGCGCTGGGAAGGGGCAGAGGATGTGGCTTTGCTCATGGTCGTTGCTTTCCAAGGTATTGCACCCGTCCGGGGCGCAAACCGTTTTTACTCTTTAGCGTATTATACCTTCCGTGCCTCAGGCACGGGTAGCTCCGATTGTCCGCGCCCGCTTTCTTTGGCGCAGCGCCAGAAAAATTCCCGTTGCCGTCAGCAGGAGCGCAGTCACCAGATGGATCAATTCGAATTGCGGGTGAGCGCAACCCTCACTGATGGCGGACTGGAAGACTTGGTCTTCGGCTTCTCCCCAGGATGTTATGGCCACCAGCAAGAGAAGGCCGCCGAGAAGGCTCCCGACCCAAAGCAACGCCCGCAGACGCAACACCGTCGAACCGATCGCCAGACAAAGAAGCGCCGCCAAACCAACCCAATTGGTCAGAAACGCGGCCGCCTCGTTGAAAACAGTGAAATCCTGTCCGTCCCAGTCCGGGTAGAACTTGTCGCAAACCTCGGCGAAGGCCGGCGTCCACCAAAACGACACAACAGCGGCCAGGGCCGCCGTTGTGCAGATTTGCCGGGCTTTCGAAAGCCCCATCAGAGCGTCCGGGTGATATGCTCGACGCGGAAGCACTCGATCGTATCGCCGGCGCGGATGTCTTCGTAGTTCTCGAAGGCCATACCGCACTCCTGACCGACGTTGACTTCCGAGACTTCGTCCTTGAAGCGCTTGAGGGTCTTGAGCTTGCCTTCGTGGATAACGACGTTGTCGCGAACCAGGCGGACGCCGACGCCACGCTCGACCTTGCCCTCGGTGACGCGGCAACCCGCGACCTTGCCGACCTTGGTGATGTTGAACACCTCCAGTATCTCGGCGTTGCCGAGGAAGGTTTCGCGGCGCTCCGGCGAGAGCAGACCGGACATCGCCGCCTTCACGTCATCCACCAGATCGTAGATGATGTTGTAGTAGCGGATTTCGATGCCGGCGCGCTCGGCGGCCGAACGGGCCTGTGAGTTGGCGCGGACGTTGAAGCCGATGATCGCGGCGTTCGACGCTTCGGCGAGCGAGATGTCGGATTCGGTGATACCACCGGCACCCGAATGCACGATGCGTGCACGCACTTCGTCGGTTCCGAGCTTGTCGAGAGCACCGGCGATCGCTTCGATCGAACCCTGCACGTCGCCCTTGATGACCAGCGGGAACTCCTTGAGACCGGAGGTCTGGAGCTGGGTCATCATCTGCTCGAGCGAGCCGCGCGAGCCGGACTGGCGAGCAACCTGCTTCTCGCGAGCGAGACGCTGGCGGTACTCGGAGATCTCGCGAGCACGGCTTTCGTTTTCGACGACGGCAAACTTGTCACCGGCGGCCGGCGTACCCGAAAGGCCGAGAACCTCGACCGGCATCGACGGACCGGCTTCCTTGACGTGTTCGCCCTTGTCGTTGACCAGCGCGCGTACACGGCCCCACTGATCACCGGCGACGATGATCTGGCCCGGACGCAGCGTGCCCTTCTGGACGAGGACGGTGGCAACCGCACCGCGACCACGGTCAAGCTCGGCTTCAACCACCGTACCTTCGGCCGTCCGGTTCGGGTTGGCCTTGAGGTCGAGGATTTCCGACTGAAGCAGGATCGCTTCGAGCAGCTTGTCGAGGTTGGTGCCGTTCTTCGCGGAGACTTCCACGTCGAGAACTTCACCGCCCATGGATTCGACGAAGACTTCGTGCTGCAGCAGCTCGGTGCGAACCTTCTGCGGGTTCGCCGTCGGCTTGTCGACCTTGTTGATCGCCACGATGATCGGAACACCGGCCGCCTTGGCGTGGTTGATCGATTCGATCGTCTGCGGCATCACGCTGTCGTCGGCCGCAACCACCAGGATCGCGATGTCGGTCGCCTGGGCACCACGGGCACGCATGGCGGTGAACGCCGCGTGGCCGGGGGTGTCGATGAAGGTGATCTTGTTGCCGTTCTGCTCGACCTGATAGGCGCCGATGTGCTGGGTGATGCCACCGGCTTCGCCGGCCACCACGTTGGCGTGGCGGATCGCATCGAGCAGCGAGGTCTTGCCGTGGTCGACGTGACCCATGATCGTGACGATCGGCGGACGCGGCAGCAGTTCCTCGTCGGAATCGGTCACGTTGAAGATGCCCTCTTCGACGTCGGATTCCGAGACGCGCTTGACCGTGTGGCCGAATTCGCCGGCGATGAGTTCAGCCATGTCGGCGTCGATCAGATCGCCGGGCTTCATCATCTGGCCTTCCTTCATCAGGTACTTGATGACGTCGACGGCGCGTTCGGACATGCGCTGCGACAGTTCCTGAATCGTGATGGTCTCAGGCAGGATGACTTCGCGCGAGATCTTCTCGCGGGTTTCCTGCATCTGGCTGCGCTTGAACTTCTCCTGGCGGCGACGCATGGCCGACAGCGAACGGGCGCGCTGGCCGCCATCCTCGTCGACGGCAGCCGTCAGCGTCAGCTTGCCCTGGCGGCGACCGTCGTCGCCCTTCGGGCGGGCCGGAACCTTGGCGGGCTCGGGACGCACGACCTTGCCGCGTGCCGGACCTGCGCCGGGACGCGGACCGCGATCGTCATCCTTTTCGTTGTCGACCTTACGGCCGCGCAGAGCGCCGGCCGGAGCCGGGGTCGGAAGTCCAGTTGCCGCTTCAGCAGGCCGTGCAGCCTGCGGGCGGTTGTCGACGCGACGCTCAGTGGAAGCCGGTGTGCGAGCTGCCACGGGGCGCTCTTCGACAACCTCTTCGGCCTTTGCTTCAGGCTCGACAGCCGGGCGGGCCGCTTCTTCAGCGGCGCGGCGTGCGGCCTCTTCCTTCTCCTGAAGGAGACGGGCTTCTTCCTCGCGCTTGCGGCGTGCTTCGTTCTCAGCGCGGATGACCGCTTCTTCGGCGTCGCGGATCTGCGCTTCGGCGAGAGCACGGCGGCGTGCATCGATCTCACCGGCGGAAAGCTGGTTCAGAACGACACCGACACGCGGACGGTTGGCCTGGTTGGCTTCCTGGCGCGTCGAGTGCTGCTGCGGCTGCGGTGCCGGGCGGCCGGAAGGCTGCGGCTGAGCCGGACGCTGTTCGACCGGGCGTGCTGCGGGAGCCGCGGCAACCGGCGTGATCGGGCGCTCGTCCTTGGGGCGATGGAAGGGGCGTTTCTTGGTTTCGACCACGACCGCCTTGGTGCGGCCACGGCCCATGTCCTGACGCACGGTCCCCTGCGAAACCCCGTGGGGTTTCAGGGTCAGCGTCTTCTTGCCTGCTGCGCTGCCTGTCTTGTCGTCGTTGTTGTCGGTCATTCCGTTCCGTTCCTAGCGATCAGGGCCGGATGCGTATCACCTGACCCTGTCTTCCAAATTGTCTCAAACAATGTACGCGATGCCGGCTGTCGCCGGTGACGCGCGTCATTGCTGTGGCTTGCCAGCGCCGCCTTCGGCCCGGACCGGGACGGATCCTCGGTACTTTTCGAGCATGATTGCGCGCTTCACTACACCCTCACCCGCCTGCCCTGCAAGCGCTGCGGCATGGATAAAAGCATTACTTCCTAAAAGGCCCTCCATTTCCGCCCCGGTGAAGGGACGGAACGAAGGTATTTCCATTTCATCATCGGCCACGAAGCTCATCGCCTTGCGGGCCTGGTCTATCTTGCGCACGCCGTCGGCCGCAGCGTCGCTCGCATGGAAAACGGCAAGCGCTGCAAGACCGCGCACGGCCTGCTCCGTCTTCGTCGCACCGGAGATGAACTGCGCCGCCTTGCGCGCCATGTTCATCATTCCGGCCAGTTGCTCGGCGAGCAGCCGGTCGACGTCGTCGGCGAGCGTCGCGTCGGCCTTGACGTCCGCCTTCAGGGCGCGGGCGAAGAACTTCTTCGCCACCGCCTTTTCAACCAGCGCCCGCTCGGCCTTCACCCAGCAGCCGCGTCCCGGAAGCTGACGCTTCAGATCCGGAACGACGCGACCGTCGGGCCCGGCAACGAAGCGGATCAACTCATCCGGCGAACCGCTTTCGCGGGTCACAATGCAGGTCCGCGTGCTGCCGTTCCGATCCTTCGGGCCCCCATCTAAGGGCAGCGTGTCCGAAGGCAGGCTGTCGGCATCATCAGAGGCGGTCATCGTCCTTAAGCGTCCTGCTCGGCGCCTTCGGCAACGTCGATCGGCTCTTCGCCTTCGACCTCATCGCTTGCCAGGTCCTCTTCCGTGATCCAGCCGGCCGCAAGGCGCGCCTGAACGATCATGGTTTCGGCTTCGGCGCGCGAAACGTCGAACTTCGAGAAGGTGCCCTCGAAGCGCTTGGTCTCGCCGTCCTTACGTTCGCTCCAGCCGACGAGATCGTCAGCGGCACAGCCGGCAAAGTCCTCGATCGTCTTGATGCCTTCTTCGCCGAGCGCAACGAGCATCTGGCTCGTCAGGCCGTCGATCGAGCGCAGTTCGTCGGCAACGCCGAGTTCCTTGCGCTTGGCATCCATTTCCGCTTCGAGCTTGTCGAGGAATTCGCGCGCACGGGTCTGGATTTCGGTCGCGGTCTCCTCGTCGAAGCCATCGATCGACGAGATTTCGTCGAGATCGACATAGGCCAGCTCCTCGACGGCGGCAAAGCCTTCGGACGCCAGAACCTGGCCGACCATTTCGTCGACGTCGAGCGCGTCCATGAACAGGTTGGTGCGCTCGGTGAATTCCTTCTGGCGACGCTCGCTCTCTTCCTGTTCGGTGAGGATGTCGATGTCCCAGCCGGTCAGCTGCGAGGCGAGGCGAACGTTCTGGCCGCGACGACCGATGGCGAGCGACAGCTGCTCGTCCGGAACGACCACTTCGATGCGCTCTGCATCCTCGTCGAGAACGACCTTGGCCACTTCCGCCGGCTGCAGCGCGTTGACGATGAACGATGCCGGATCCTGCGACCACGGAATGATGTCGATCTTTTCGCCCTGCAGTTCGCCGACGACGGCCTGAACGCGCGAACCGCGCATACCGACGCAGGCGCCGACCGGATCGATCGACGAGTCGTTCGAGACAACGGCGATCTTGGCGCGCGAACCCGGGTCACGGGCAACCGACTTGATCTGGATGATGCCGTCGTAGATCTCAGGCACTTCCATGGTGAAGAGCTTCACCATGAACTGCGGGTGGGTACGCGACAGGAAGATCTGCGGACCACGCTGCTCGCGGCGCACGTCGTAGACGAAGGCGCGGACGCGGTCGCCATAACGCATGTTTTCGCGCGGGATCATCTCGTCGCGGCGGATGATGCCTTCACCGCGGCCGAGATCGACGATGACGTTGCCATATTCGACGCGCTTGACCGTGCCGTTGACGATCTCGCCGACGCGATCCTTGAATTCGTCGAACTGGCGATCACGCTCGGCTTCGCGAACCTTCTGCACGATGACCTGCTTGGCGGACTGGGCGGCGATACGGCCGAAGTCCATCGGCGGCAGCGGGTCGGCGATGAAATCACCGAGCTTGGCGTCCGGATTGCGATCGCGAGCAAGTTCGAGCGGGATCTGCGTGGAATAGTCGTCAGCCTTTTCGACCACTTCCAGAAGACGCTGCAGGCGGATTTCACCGGTCTTGGAGTTGATGTCGGCGCGGATGTTCGATTCCGACCCATAGCGCGAGCGGGCGGCCTTCTGGATCGCATCGGCCATTGCGGCCAGAACGATCTCGCGGTCGATCACCTTTTCACGCGCGACGGCATCCGCGATCTGCAGAAGCTCGAGCCGGTTAGCACTGACTGCCATGTCTTATCTCCGTTGGGTTGCAGGGGGCTTCACGCTCCGCCCGACTTATTCCTCAATAGGTGAATCTTCGTCTTCGAAATTCTCGTTCGCGGCGCGCTCGGCCTTCGCCTTCTTATCGGCCGTCAGCGCATCACGGATCAGATCGTCGGTCAGGATCAGCCGCGCTTCGGCAAGCGTGGTGAACGGGATGACGACGACAGGTTCCTCGCCGTACGCGGGCTGATCGCGCTCAAGCCGGAAACCATCATCATCGACGGAAACGATCTTGCCGCGGAACCGCTTGCGGCCATCGACCAGAACCGACGTCTCGCATTTCAGCAGGTGCCCCTGCCAGCGAAAGAAGTCGGACTTGCGCACCATGGGGCGGTCGATGCCAGCCGACGACACTTCGAGATGATACGCCTTGTCGATCGGATCTTCCACATCGAGCACCGGCGAAATGGCCTTGGAGATCTCTTCGCAATCCTCGACGGTCATGGTGCCGTCGTTGCGCTCGGCCATGATCTGCAACGTCAGGCCGTTCTGGCCGGACATGCGCACGCGCACCAGGCGATAGCCCATCGGCACGATGACCGGCTCGATGATGTCGGCAATGCGCTGGTCGAGACCGGTTTCGGTGATCAGACGCGGTTCATTTGCATTTTCAGCCGTTGTCGTATCGGACAAACGATCATCTCCTCATCGGACCGGCTAATAAAAAAGAGCGGGTCCTGACGGGCCCACTCTTCATCTACCGATCAAGAATTTGAGGCTCATATACGCTTCATCGCCGCAAATTGCAAGGCGTTGGGCCATCCGCTCCAAATGCGCCGATCCGCTCGCAGACGACGATCTTCGATAACAAGGTCAATTTCAGCGGGTGGCACTTCGCGTCCTCGGGCCTATAACAGGGATAGAACCGCTTCGGGACGACAATCAAGGACAAGAGAGAAGACGAGGTGCCCCACCGTAATTCGCCGCTTGCACCCTTCAAGCACGACATCTTCCGCACGATCTGGATCGCGAGTCTCGCATCCAACTTCGGCGGCCTCATCCAATCGGTCGGCGCCGCCTGGCTGATGACCTCGATCTCACCTTCAGCGAACATGGTGGCACTGGTACAGGCATCGACCTCGCTGCCGATCATGCTCTTCTCGCTCGTCTCGGGCGCACTTGCCGATAATTTCGATCGGCGGCGGATCATGCTGGTGGCGCAGTGTTTCATGCTTTCCGTCTCGGCGCTTCTGACCATCTGCGCCTATGTCGGACTGATCACGCCCTGGCTGCTCCTGCTCTTCACCTTCCTCATCGGCTGCGGCACGGCGCTCAACAACCCATCCTGGCAGGCCTCGGTCGGCGACATGGTCCCGCGCGACGACCTGCCGGCGGCAGTCGCCTTGAACAGCATGGGCTTCAACATCACCCGCAGCGTCGGCCCGGCGATCGGCGGCGCGATCGTTGCCGCAGCCGGTGCTGCCGCCGCCTTCTTCGCCAACACGCTCAGCTACTTCGCGATCCTCTTTGCGCTGGTGCGCTGGCGGCGGGAGGTGCCGACGAACACCTTGCCGCGCGAGACGCTCGGCCGCGCCATATCCGCGGGCCTGCGCTATGTCGCCATGTCGCCGAACATCGGCAAGGTGCTGCTGCGCGGTTTCCTCTTCGGTCTTTCGGCAAGCGCGATCCTCGCGCTGCTGCCGCTCGTCGCTCGCGATCTCGTTCAAGGCGGGCCGCTCACCTACGGCCTGATGCTCGGCGCCTTCGGCCTCGGCGCGATCGGCGGGGCGCTGCTCAGCGCGCGACTGAGGGAGAAGCTGTCGAGCGAGGCAATCGTGCGCATCGCATTCACCGGCTTTGCCGCGAGCGCCGCGATCACGGCCTGGAGCACCTATGCCTGGCTCAGCTGTCTCGTGCTGCTCGTCTCCGGCGCCTGCTGGGTGCTGGCGCTGTCGCTGTTCAACACGACCGTGCAGCTCTCGACGCCGCGCTGGGTCGTTGGCCGGGCGCTGTCGCTCTACCAGACGATGACCTTCGGCGGCATCGCCGGCGGCAGCTGGCTCTGGGGCACGGCGGCCGAACAATATGGCGCCGCCAATGCGCTGATGGGCTCCTGTCTGCTGATGTTCGCTGGCGTCGTGGTCGGCTTCCGGCTGCCGCTGCCGGAGTTCACTTCGCTCAATCTCGATCCGCTCAACCGCTTCAACGAACCGCCGCTCGAATTGGACCTGAAGCCGCGCAGCGGCCCGATCGTCATCATGATCGACTACGAGATCGCCGACGACGATATCCCCGAGTTCCTGACGACCATGGCGGAACGCCGGCGCATCCGCATCCGTGACGGTGCCGGACACTGGGCACTGATGCGCGACCTCGAAAACCCGACGACCTGGACCGAGACCTATCACGTGCCGACCTGGGTCGAATATGTGCGCCACAACCAGCGCCGCACCCAGGCCGACGCTGCCGTCGGCGACAAGCTGACGGCGCTGCACAGCGGTGCAGCACCACCGCGCGTGCACCGGATGATCGAACGCCAGACGATCGTGCCGACGCATTACGAGCGCTACAAACGCCAGGTGAATGTCGACATGCACTAAATGCCGTTGCCAGCCCCCATGCTGACATTGACCAATGCAACGAAAGAGGCCCTGTCACGCAGGGCCTCTTTCGGTTCAGCTTGAGAGAGCGTCGACGCCTCTGGTTGGAACTTGCCTTAGCGCAGCTTCGCCTTCAGCGAGGCATCGGGGAAGCAGGTGGCGGCAAGCCCGCTCTTTGCCTGCCAGTCGCCTAGCGAGCGGCGCGTCTTGTAGCCGGGAAGGCCGTCGACCTTGCCGACGTCATAGCCCTTGGCGACGAGCGCCTTCTGCATGGCGAGAACGTCCGAGCGCAGCATGTTGCCGACGTCGCCCCAGTTGCCGCGGAACGCGCCGCCGCCGGTGGCGATGCGGTCGGCGAGATTGCCGATGAAGAGCGCATAGAGGTCGGAGTTGTTGTACTCCTTGAGCACATAGAAATTCGGCGTGACGATGAACTCCGGACCGTGCCGGCCGGCCGGCACCAGCATCATCGAGGATGCCGACAGTTCGTGCGACGGGAAGGCCTTGCCGGAAATCCGCGTGATGCCCTTGTCCGCCCAAATGGACAGAGGTTGAGCGAGGTCCGGGCCTTCCTGTGCGCAGGAGACGGCGTCGGGGATCGAAACCTCGAAGCCCCAGTCCCGGTTGCGCTTCCAGCCCTTCTTGACGAGATAGTTGGCGATCGACGCCAGGCTGTCCGGCACCGAATTCCAGATGTCGCGGCGGCCGTCGCCGTCGAAGTCGACGGCATATTGCAGGAAGCTCGACGGCATGAACTGCGGCTGGCCCATGGCGCCGGCCCAGGAGCCGCGCATTGCCGCCTCATTGACGTCGCCGCTGTCGAGAATGTGCAGCGCCGCGATCAGCTCGCGCCTGAAAAGGTCGGGCCGCGTCGACATGAAGGCCTTCGTCGCCAGCACATCAACGACCGGATAGGGGATCTTGGCACGGCCGAAGCCGGATTCACGCCCCCAGATCGCCACGACCACCGAGGCCGGCACGCCATAGGTGCGCTCGATTTTCTTCAGGGTCGACGCATGGGTGGAGGCAAGGCTGCGGCCGGTTGCCGCCAGACCTTGCAGGCGCTTCTCCGAGAAGTAGCTGCCGGGCGAGGAGAACTCCGCCTGGCTCTGCTTCTGCTCTTTCGGCTTCGGGAATCCGGGAGGCGCCAGATCCGGAAGATCCCAGTTGAGCTTCACGTCGGCGAAGGCCGCCTTGAACGAGCCTGCGGAAATGCCCGCCTTCTTCGCTTCCGGCCAGAGATCGTTCTGGAGCCAGGTGCGAAACTCAGCCTCGACATCCGCCTTGGTGGCGGCATGCGCGAACCCCAGCCAGCCACAGAGCAACAGTGTCGAAAATAAAAGAAGTCTCAGCATCTGGCTTCCCTATCGGTTGGATCGCGGGGTTCGAAAGCGTCGCTCAGATCGACGTGCGGGCGCGAAGGGCGGCCGCCAGCGTGCCCTCGTCGAGATAGTCGAGTTCACCGCCAACAGGTACGCCATGGGCAAGCCGGGTGATCTTCACCTCCATGCCCTCGAGCTGGTCGGTGATGTAGTGCGCCGTGGTCTGGCCCTCGACCGTCGCATTGACGGCGATGATCAGTTCGCGGACGCCGCCATTGGCGACGCGCTGGACAAGTCCTTTGATGTTGAGGTCTTCAGGGCCGACGCCATCGAGTGGGGAGAGCGTGCCGCCAAGTACGTGGTAGGCGGCGTTCATCGCGCCGGCGCGCTCCAGCGCCCAGAGGTCGGAAACGTCCTCGACGACGATGATGACCGACTGGTCGCGACGCTCGTCGGAGCAGACGGTGCAGGGATCGATCGTATCGACATTGCCACAGCAGGAGCAGATCCGAACCTTGCGGTGCGCCTCGCCCATCGCGTCCGCGAGCGGCCCCAGCAACTGGTCCTTCTTCTTGACGAGATGGAGGGCGGCGCGCCGCGCCGAACGCGGCCCGAGCCCCGGGACTTTTGCCAGGAGCTGGATGAGTTTTTCGATTTCGGGGCCGGTGACTCGTTTTGCCATGCGGCGCTTTTAGCCCATATCGAGCCCGAACGGAATCGACTTCGCACACTGCAGTGGGCCATCGCAAAGGGCGCAGGAGAAATCGGCGTGCATTCGACAAAGGCGCAATCTATTGTTGATTGCAGCAGATGGAGGCTCCGATGACCGATACGCCATTCCGCTATACAGCCCCCAGCGATGAATGCGATCTGATCATGAAAGGCGGCATCACCTCGGGTGTCGTCTTCCCGCGCGCCATCACCGAACTCGCGACCCGCTACCGCTTCATGCATATCGGCGGCACATCGGCCGGTGCGATTGCCGCCGTCATGACGGCGGCTGCCGAATACCGACGCCAAAGTGCCGCAACGGCGGACGAGAAAAACGCTGGCTTCGCGCTGATCGATGCGATGCCGAAGGAGCTGGCCGCCAATCTCCCGACCTTCTTCCAGCCATCGGCGGAAACAGCGCCGCTCTTTCGCATCGGGATGGCGATGGTGCGAACGCAGGGAAGCAAGGTGGTGGCGGCAGCCCTGGAGGCCCTCAGGGTTTTTCACTTGGCGTTGCTCCTTGCCGCCCTCCCCGGCCTCACGCTGATCGTCGCCGGCATCGCCTCGACCGACTGGGCGCTTGGCATCCTGGGGGCGCTCGTCGTCCTGATCGGCGCGATTGCGATGTTGACTTATCAGCTCTATCGCGCGGTCGCGGTGGTGCTGCCGGCCCACGACTTCGGCCTATGCAGCGGCCTGACCCAACCGGGCGCGAAGAAACCTGCATTCACCAACTGGATTGCCGAGCGGATCGAAGCCATTGCCGGCCCGGTTCGTCCCGACGGAGAATCCCGCCCGCTGACCATCGGCGACCTTGAGACCTATGACATCACGCTGAAAAGCGTCACCACTGACCTCGCCTCGCGGCGTCCCTATGAGCTGCCCTTCGGCGACCGGGTGCACAATTACCGCAAGTCGGAATTCGAGAGGCTGTTTCCGCCGTCCATCATGAGCTACCTCCTGAAGGAGAGCAAACCACGCGACATCGTGGGGCCGGATGGCGTGCGGGATTTCTACCAGCTACCGCCGGCAAAGAAGCTGCCGGTGGCGATCATCGCCCGCATGAGTCTCAGCTTCCCCGGATTGATCCGCGGCGTTCCACTCTATCGCTACGATTATTCCCTGCGCGCGGCAGCCCGGCGCGATCCGTCGACCCATATCCGCTGCCTGTTTTCCGATGGCGGCATCACCAGCAATTTCCCGATCCATTTGTTCGACGGACTGCTGCCCGGTCGCCCGACCTTCGGTATTTCGCTGACGAGTTACGATCCGAGGCGCCATGGCGAGGATGAGGACGGATCAGGTGGCAGCCGCGTGCACCTTCCGCGCCGTACGGCCGAAGGCAAAGCCACGCCGGTCTATCCGGTCGAGGGGCTTTTCGCCTTCGTTGCTGCGATCCTCGACACTGCCCGCAATTGGCAGGACACGCTGCAGAGCCAGTTGCACGGCTACAGCGAGCGCATCGTCGAGGTGAGGCTCGATGACGCCAAGGAAGGCGGGCTCAATCTCGACATGGATGGGGAAACCTTGAATTTCCTCAGCATGCTCGGCGGCAAGGCCGGCGATGTCGTGCTCAAGAATTTCGACTTCAACGAACATCGATGGCGCCGAGCGATGACGATGCTGCCGACACTTTCCGAGTCGCTGCGCAAGCTGTCCAATCGTTACATGGAACCGCCGACAGAGCGCAGGATCGATTATCCGGCGATCCTCACGGAATACGATCCGACCGGCCTGGTCGGCGTTACAAAGGCTGACCGCCTGGCGCTGAACGAGCTTACCCTGAAGCTCGCAGCCATAGGCGCCGAACTCGATCGGCGCCCCATTCCTCCAGCTTCCAGCCAGAAGGTGGATCTCAGGATCACCGCCAGCATGGATACCAATCCGCGCGGGGCGAACCCGCCGCGGCCGGACACGCCACCCGCGCCCAATCAATAGAGCGGAATGAGGAAAAATGCGCGCGGTTTTCCGCCCGCATCCCGCTCCAACTCTTTCAAACCGGTCAGAACGGCAGCTTCATGCCGGGCGGGATCGGCAGGCCGGCGGTCAGTTCGGCGGTCTTTTCCGCCTGGACGGCTTCGGCCTTGTCCTTGGCGTCCTTGTGGGCGGCGACGATCAGATCTTCGAGGATCTCGACGTCATCTTCCTTGAAGAGCGAAGGATCGATCTTCAGGCTCTTGAGGGTGCCCTTGCCGTCGAGGCGGACGGTCACCAGACCACCGCCGGAAGTGCCGTCGACTTCGAGTGCGGCGATCTCCGCCTGCATCTTCTCCATCTTCGCCTGCATTTCCTTGACCTTGCCCATCATCCCCATGATGTCGCGCATCGTCGTCTCCTGTTCTTCTGTTTCTGCTCGCAGACGGGACTATTCGATGTCGTCGCCAGGGACGATATCGCCGTCGGCGGATTCGGCTGTAGCCGGAGCAACGCTCTCGGCCTCTTCCTCGACGGCGCGAATGCGCACGTCGGTGATCTTGGCGCCCGGAAAGCGGGCAAGAATGGCCGCGACATCGGGGTCTTGGCGCGCATCGTTGACGCGCTGCTCCTGCGCCCGCTGTTCGGCTTCGATCAGCGTCGGCTCACCGCGCTCGCGGCTGTAGCTGACGATCCAATGGATGCCGGTCCATTCCTTGAGCTTGACCGCCACCTCGCCAAGCAGCGTCTTCGGTGCGTCGTCAGACACGTTGACGTCGAGGCGGCCGGGCTCGATATGCACGAGGCGCAGGAAACCGCGCACCAGCGTCTTCAGCTTGATGTCGCGGTTCTTGGCGCAAAGTTCGGCGATGTCGGCGATCGAATTGACCGGCACAGACGGCTGCGGCTTGGCGGCCGGGGCTACGGCGGGTCGCTCCTCGATACGGCCGACAGTGACCGGCTGGGGTGCTGCATCCGGCACGGCGCGCAACATGGTCGCGCCATTGCTCGTCTGGCGCTGAACCGGCATCGCCTGGGTGGCCTGCGCTGAAATCGAGCCCGAGGCGGAAGCCTGCGCCCCGCCGCCATTGCCACCAACCGGCCCCGAACGGGCGCCGCCGCCTTCACCGCCGGAAAGCTCAAGCACGCGTCGCGCAGCCTCTTCCGGCGCCGGCAGATGTGCCGCATGCGCCAGCCGGATCAGGACCATTTCGGCCGCACCCGCCGGGCGCGACGAACTTTCGGCCTCCGGAATGCCCCTGAGCAGCATCTGCCAGATACGCGAGAGTGCGGTGACCGCAACGCTTTCGGCAAAGACGGCACCGCGGGTGCGCTCGATCTCGCTTAGCGACTGATCGTTGACCGCCTCCGGCACGTATTTCATGCGGGTGACGAGATGGGTAAAGTCGGCAAGGTCGGTCAGCACGACCGTCGGATTGGCGCCGGCCTCGTATTGCGCGGTAAATTCCTGGAGTGCGGCGGCAACATCGCCTTTGACGACATGGTCGAAGAGATCAACGATGCGGGCGCGGTCGGCAAGGCCCAACATGGAGCGCACGGTCTCGACCTCGACCGCACCGCCGCCGTGTGCAATCGCCTGGTCGAGCAGCGACAGGCCGTCACGCGCCGAGCCTTCGGCGGCGCGGGCGACCATGGCGAGCGCTTCCGGATCGAAGGAAACGCCTTCCTTGCCGAGGATCGTCGAAAACAGGCCGACGAGATCAGACGCGCTGATGCGACGCAGATCGAAGCGCTGGCAGCGCGACAGAACCGTGATCGGAACCTTGCGGATTTCGGTGGTGGCGAAGATGAACTTCACATGCTCCGGCGGCTCTTCGAGCGTCTTCAACAGGCCGTTGAAAGCCTGGGTCGAGAGCATGTGCACTTCGTCGATGATGTAGACCTTGTAGCGCGCCGATACCGGACGGTAGCGCACCTGCTCGATGATCTCGCGGATGTCATCGATACCTGTATGCGAGGCGGCGTCCATTTCGATGACGTCGACATGGCGGCCGTCCATGATCGCCTGGCAGTGTTCGCCCGGTACGCGCAGGTCGATCGTCGGCCTGTCGATGTCTGATGTCTTGTAGTTCAGAGCACGGGCGAGGATGCGGGCGGTGGTGGTCTTGCCGACCCCGCGCACCCCGGTCAGCATATAGGCCTGCGCGATGCGCCCAGTTTCAAAAGCGTTGGTGAGCGTGCGCACCATCGGCTCCTGGCCGACCATCAGGTCGGAGAAATCCTTGGGGCGGTACTTGCGCGCCAGAACACGGTAGGCGGCTGGTTTCTCAACGGATGAAATGGACGTGTCGTCGCTCATCGACCCTGCCGCTGTTCGAACTCTTGTCCCGACAGGACGGAAAAGGTGGGAGGCTGGCACGATGACCCGTGCCGGGGCTCGTTAGGGCTGCTTCCTTCCGGACCTGACCCGGTTGGCGAGTGGCTCGTCCACCACCAACCTCCCGGCTTCCATATCGGCAATATCGAAAGCAAATGCAAGCCAAGCCATCAAAAAACTGATATCGATATGCAAAACAAGGCGAATCCGTTGTCTTTGCCTGAGGAGAATGACTTGGCGACCTTTACTCTCGACGAGCGACTCGAGCGCGACGGCATTCCGATCGCCTCGATCGGCCTGTGTCAGATGCGGCTGATGAACGACCGCCGCTGGCCCTGGCTCGTGCTCATTCCGCAGCGTGAAGGCATTTCGGAAATCTTCGACCTGACCCCGCTCGACCAGACGATGCTGACCTTCGAGACGACCATGGCGGCAACGGCCCTGAAGAAGGTCACCGGCGCTCAAAAGATCAATGTCGGCGCATTGGGCAATATCGTTCGGCAGCTACATGTGCATATCATCGCCCGCAACGACGGCGACCCGAACTGGCCGGGGCCGGTCTGGGGCTTCGGCAAGCCGGAGCCGTGGGACGAGAAAGAACATCGGGACTTCGCAGCGCGCATTCTGGAAAACCTCTGAACATGACGAAATCGATCTTTGACCTTCGTAGCCCGCATCCGGAGCCAAGCACTCTCGTCGCCTTTTCCGAAAACCATCTGGACCGCCAGTCGGAGCACCGCAGCGACGATTGCGTCGAGCTGGCGCTCAAGCACCCGGGGGCCCATTTCCTGGCCTTCTCGGGACCGAAGCTGATCGTCAAGCACGACGAGAAGATCATCGACCCGCTGTTTGCCCCCTACGAACTCGAAGGGCTCGAACCGGTGCTCGACGAGACCATCCTGCTCGGCTACCTGCCGAACGGCGAGCCACGGCTTGCCGTACCGACGGGCTTGACCGAAGAGACGATCACTGAGCCCTTCAAGATCGCCGATGGCCGCACGCTCTACCGGCAACAGATGCTACCGGAGGAACTGCTCGGCCAGTTCGCGCAGGCGTCGAGCCTCATTACCTGGAACGCCAACAACCGCTTCTGCGGCCGCTGCGCCGGGCCGATGGAAGGCACGGCCGGCGGCTATCGCCGGGTCTGCACCGCCTGCGGCCACATGGTCTTTCCGCGAACAGATCCGGTCGTCATCATGATGACGATCGACCTTGAGCGCGACCTCTGCCTGCTTGGCCGCAGCCCGCATTTCGCGCCGGGCATGTATTCCTGCCTTGCCGGTTTCGTCGAGCCGGGCGAGACGATCGAAAATGCCGTGCGCCGCGAAACGCACGAGGAGTCCGGCATCCACATCGGCCGGGTGCGCTACCATGCCTCGCAGCCCTGGCCGATGCCGCACACGCTGATGATCGGCTGCTATGCCGAGGCGAAGTCGACCGTCATCAAGCGCGACGAGCAGGAGCTGGAGGACGTGCGATGGTTCACGCGCGAGGAAACGATCGCGATGCTCGAACGCTCGACCGGCGTTGCCGATACCGGCGACGAGCATATTCCGCCGCCGAAGGGCGCGATCGCACATCAGCTCATGCGTGACTGGCTCGCCTGGGGCGAGCGGGCATAAGGCCCAGCCTTCGACAAGGAGGATCGGATTTGTCTCGCTCCGAACGGTTGCTCGATCTTCTGCAGGTGCTTCGGCGCTACCGCCAGCCGGTGAGCGGCCAGCGGCTGGCGGAAGAGACCGGCGTCAGCCTCCGAACGCTCTATCGCGATATCGCCAGCCTGCAGGCCCAGGGCGCCCATATCGAGGGCGAGCCGGGGCTCGGTTATGTGCTGAAACCCGGCTTCATGCTGCCGCCGATGATGTTTTCCGCGGAGGAAATCGAGGCACTGGTGCTCGGATCGCGCTGGGTTTCCAAGCGCACCGACGACGATCTCGCAGGCGCTGCAGCGAACGCCCTTGCCAAGATCGCCGCGGTGCTTCCGGCAGAGCTTCGCGAGGAGCTGGACAGCTCGACCCTGCTTGTCGGACCGAGCCCGCCGGCCACCAACGGCATCGACATCGCCGCACTCAGGCGGGCGATCCGCAACGAGCGCAAGGTGGAACTCGACTACGTAGACAATGATGGCAGTGCAACGCAGCGCACCATCTGGCCCTTTGCGCTCGGCTTTTTCGAGAACGTCCGCATGGTCATGGCCTGGTGTGAACTGCGACTGGACTTCCGGCACTTCCGCGCCGACCGCATGCGCCGGATGACGGTGACCGAAGTGCGTTATCCGCGTCGCCGCCAGGTGCTGATGAAGGACTGGCGCGCCAGCCAGGACATGACAGCGTCCAAGCGCCAGACGGTCGGCTCCTGACAACTCTCGATGCTGACAGAAGTTGGCAGCCACCACGCCTAGCCTGCAATTCCCCGCAACAAGGAGGAAACAGCATGGCCAAGGCAAATCTCATAGTCCTTTATGTCAAGGACCCGCTGGCGAGCGTCGGGTTCTACCGCAATGTGCTCGAACAGGAACCAAGCGTCACCTACCAAACCTTCTCGTCCTTCGAGCTGCCCGGCGGCTTCACCCTCGGGCTTTGGGCCGAACACACGGTCGCGCCGGAGCCGACGGCATCAGGCCATCGGTCGGAACTGGCATTCATGGTGGAAGACGAGAGCGCAGTGCGCGCACATTACGAGAAATGGAAAGCGGAAGGGCTGCAGATTGCGCAGGAATTGACCGAGATGGATTTCGGTCCGACCTTCGTCGCGCTCGATCCGGATGGTCACCGGCTGCGCGTCTGCCTCTTCGATTCGTGATCGAGAGGACAGCGGCGCGTATCCCGCCAGCTTAAAGCATGAAGCGGCGGGATGCGCGAATGGTGCGATTAGCGGCCGTAAACGGCTGCCTGGATCTGCGAGCGGGACAGACCGATGTCGCTCAGTGCATGATCGTCGAGAGCGTTCAGCTCGCGGATTGCACGGCGGGTCTTCGCATATTCCATGATCTTCTGACGGATCTTCATCTTTAAACTCCTTACTTGAACGGGCGTTAAGTAGGCATTTGCCTAAAATTTGTGTACCGCCGCGATTGCAAACTAGGCATGCGCCAGACGCGTAGCCGGTTAACGAATTTTCGCCACTTTCTTACGCCGCGACACGATCGTTAAACTGGTGATCCGCCTAGAGAATCCAGGCATGGGCGCATCCAGTGAGAGCGCCCATGCCATAATCAAAGATATTAGCCAGATGCGAGAAACAAGGATGACGCGGAGCGACTGGGAGACAAATGCCGGATTTCAGTTGCCATCGGAATTCGCACGCTTCGAACGCTGGATTGCAGATCAAGGCAAAGCGGGAATCGCCATCGAGATCCCGGCGAGCGCGTCTCACCAGGGGAGTTTACCGGACGAAAAGTGGTACCGACACCTCGCCTCCGGTGAGGTGTGGCGGCTCGCCTCGCCCGACTTTCCCTTTCGAGGAACTTTCGAGCAGGTCTGAGCCAAGCGTCAGAGCACGCCGCGCATCGGGTGCGCCTTGTAGGTGCCGAGGATGCGGACCTTCTCGGAGAAGAAACGCAGCTCGTCCATGGCGTGGCGCACACCGATATCGTCGGGATGGCCTTCGATATCGGCGTAGAACTGCGTCGCCACGAACTTGCCGCCGAGCTGATAGCTCTCGAGCTTGGTCATGTTGATGCCGTTGGTCGCGAAACCGCCCATCGCCTTGTAGAGGGCGGCGGGAATGTTGCGGACATTGAAGACGAAGGTGGTGATGATCAACTCGTCGTCCGCGGCACGCCCTATGCGCTGTTCTTCACGGGACAGCACGACGAAGCGGGTGACGTTGCTTTCGGTGTCCTCGACGTTTTCGGCGACGATCTCGAGGCCGTAGAGATCGGCGGCAAGGCGCGGTGCAAGCGCTGCCATCGAGCGGTCGCCCTTTTCGGAGACGAGCTTTGCCGCGCCGGCCGTGTCGCCGGCGACGACCGGCTTCCAGCCATTGGAACGCACGATCTTGCGGCACTGGCCGAGCGCATGGATGTGGCTGTGAACAGTGCGGATTTCGTCCCGCGTGACGCCGGGCAGCACCATCAGTTGGAAGCGGATCGGCATGAAGTATTCGCCGACGATGTGCAGCCGCGATTCCGGCAGGAGGTGATGGATATCGGCGACGCGGCCGGCGATCGTGTTCTCGATCGGGATCATCGCGAGATCGGCGTCACCGTTCTCGACGGCGACGAAGGCATCCTCGAAGGTCTGGCAGGGCAGCGGCTCCATTGACGGAAACATATCGCGGCAGGCCATGTCGGAATTGGCGCCGTAGTCGCCCTGGAAGGAAATCCTGTTGGTCTTGACGGTCACGGTAGCTTCCTTCTCAGGCTTATTCGGGATGGCGGGCGGAAAGGATACGGCGGGCTTTTTCCAGCTCCACCGGCGTATCGACGCCGAGCGGAACCGAATCGACGATCTCGACATCGATGCGCATGCCGGCTTCGAGCGCGCGCAGTTGCTCGAGCGATTCGCGACGCTCGAGCACGGAGGGCTTTAGCGATACGAAGCGCTCCAGCGCCTGGCGACGATAGGCATAGAGGCCGATGTGATGATAGAGCGGGCCCTGGCCGTAGGGCGCGGTCGCGCGGGTAAAGTAAAGTGCGCGCAGCCGCGTGTCGCTCAGCGGCGAGCCGACGACCTTGACGATGTTCGGGTTGCTCTTTTCGCTCTCTTCGGTGATCGCCACCGTCAGCGTCGCGATATCGGTTCCAGCGTTTTCAAGCGGGTTCAGCGCCGCGCGGATCGATGCCGGCTCAACCGTCGGCAGATCGCCCTGGACGTTGATGACGATCTCCGCTTCGCCATTCGGGTCGGCTTTCCGCAGCGCTTCATAGATCCGATCAGAACCGGACTGGTGATCGACGCGGGTCATGATCGCTTCGAATCCCGCGTCGCTGACCACGTCGAAGACCTGCTGGTCGTCGACGGCGACGATGACGCGGCCGACATCCGCTTCGCGGCCGCGGGTGGCGACCTGGACGATCATCGGCAGGCCGCAAATGTCGGCGAGTGGCTTTCCGGGCAGGCGTGTCGAGGCCATGCGCGCCGGAATGAGCACGATGGCTTTACCTGAATTTTCGCGATTCATGATCTGGCCTTCAAAAACCCCGCTGAAAGTGTCAATAAGTCTCAGTTAGGGGCCGATAATCACTGTTGCAACGCAGAGCCAAAAGACATAGGTTCCGCGCGATTTCAAGATAGGCCGGGTATTTGTTTGCGCCGGTGGCAAAGGGAGCGTTTGCAGATGAATTCATATGTGAACATGGGCGTGGGTGCCTTTCTGGGGACGGTCTTCGTTCTGATGTCCGTGTCCATTGCATCGGAAGGTATTTTCCACTCCGAGGCTCCCGAGAAGGAAGGCTTCGCGATCGTTGCCGAAGAGGGCACGTCTGAAGCCGGCGCCGGCGGCGCCGCAGAAGTCGAAGTCGATATCAAGCCGCTGCTGCTCAAGGCCGATGCTTCTGCCGGTGAAGCCGTGTTCAAGAAGTGCGCAAGCTGTCACACCGCCGACAAGGGCGGCGCAAACAAAGTTGGTCCGAACCTCTGGGGCCTCGTCAACCGTCCGATCGCCTCGCATGAAGGCTTCAGCTATTCGGCCGGCATGAAAACCTTCTCCGAAGGCGGCAAGGTCGTCTGGGATTACGACCATCTGAGCTTCTTCATCGAAGCGCCGAAGAAGCACGTTCCGGGCACAGCCATGGGCTTTGCCGGCGTCAAGAAGCCGGACGAGCGCGCCAACCTGATCGCCTGGCTGCGCGAGCAGGCCGATTCGCCCGCAGCGCTTCCGGATGCCGCTGCGGCCGCTGAAGCGGCACCGGCTGCTGGCGCCGAAGGCGCAAAGCCGGCCGAGGCTCCGGCAACCGAAACCAAGCCGGCTGAAGGCCAGGCCGCTCCGGCGACGGAATCCAAGCCTGTCGAAGGCCAGCCGGCACCGGCGCAATAAGCTTAGCGGTTGGAAACAATCCAAAAAGGCCCGGCTCGCGCCGGGCCTTTTGCATTTGCGGGGCACGGTAACGCGACACGCCACACGAATCGATAGACGGGATTTCGCTCCTCCCGAGGAAACACTTCCCGAAATTCCGAAGCAGTCACACCAGCAGATAGGCCCAGACCGAAACGCTGATGACACCGAGCGCAGTCGTCAACGTGATGGTCGAGGAGGCGAGTGCGTGGCCGACGTTGAAATGGTTGGCGATCAGCCAGGCGTTGACGCCGGTTGGGACCGCCGATGTCAGCACCAGCGCCGTCGTCCAGTTGTCGTTGAGGCCAAGCAGGTGGCAGCTGGTGAACACGACCCCTGGCATGACGAGGAGCTTCAGCACACTCGTAAAGGAGGCAAGACCGAGATTGCCGGCAAGGCCGTATTTGTCGAGCGCCATGCCAATCGAGATCAGCGCTGCCGGCGCCGCCATCGAGGCAAGCTGATCGACGACAGTCTTCACAGGTCCGCCAAGCGGCTGGCCGATGAGATGAAACGCTGCGCCGCAAGCAAGCCCGATGACCAGCGGATTGCGCAGCAGGTTGCGGCCGACGCCGGCGAGAAGCTGCAACGGGCTTTGCCCTGGCTTGCCGCTTGCACGGCGCTCGGCACGCTCCATCAGCAGCGTGCCGGCGATCATCATGACCGGAAGATGCACGGACAGCAAGATGGAGATCGCCACGATTCCCTCCTCGCCGACGATGCGTGAGACCAGCGGCAGACCGATGAACACGGTGTTGGCGAAGGCCGAGGAGACGCCGGCGAGAACGCCCATGCGTGCGTCACGCCGGAAGATGAGCGTTGCAGCCAGATGCCCGACCGTCCAGGTGACGGCAACGCCGGAGAAGTAGGCGACCCAGAGCGGCCAGGGCGAACCGTCCTTGAAATCCGCTTCCGCAATCGTGCGAAACAAGAGAACGGGAACGGCAACGCGAAAGACGAAGTCCCCGAGCGCTTCGCCGACAGCCGGTTTCAGATAGCCTGACCGAACCAACAGCCAGCCGGCAAGGATCAGGATGAAGATGGGCAGAACGTTCTGGAAGATATCGGACATGCGCGGGCCTTGGGATGGGACTGCCAGCAATAACCGCGTTCACGCCAGGATCGCAAGCGCGGCGCACTTTCAAGGGAACCTTCGCAGACCGCAGGCGTTCGGAAAGAGCATGAGGAACATGCCATGCCGCCAGATAAGTCCATTTATGCCCATAGAGACGACGATCCGCATCTGACGGATGACGCGCTCGCCGAAAAGGTGCTGCGCTTCATCCAATATGCCGCCCTGGTCGATACGAGCCGGATTTCGGTGATGGCGCTTGGCGGGCTCGTCGTTCTTTCCGGTGAGGTCGCGAGCGAAGCGGACGTCGGCTGCGCCGGGGATGCGGCGGCATCGGTGATCGGTGTTGCCAGCGTCGAGAACCGGCTGACCGCGAAGCCGGGCGCGACAGGCTAAGTCGAAAGCCAACTCTCTTTCCATATTCCCCAGGCCATAATTCCCCAGGACAACTCCCGGACGAAACGCTATCGATCCATGCGCAGACGCATATTTCGATCGATTCGAACGGAAGTTGAAAATGGGACTGAGGGCTATCGCGCCGAACATGGCGCCGGACGTCGTGACGAACATCGATCGGAGGCTTGAAGCGATCCGTGGGCAGAACAATGTCGCAATCCCGATCGCGATCGAAAGCGGCAGCCGAGCATGGGGCTTTCCCTCCCCGGACAGCGACTATGACTGCCGCTTCCTCTTCGTTCGCCGGCTGGAAGACTACCTGTCTCCCTGGGTCAAGCGAGACGTTATCGAAACGCCGCTCGAGGGCGTCTTCGACGTCAACGGATGGGACCTGGGCAAGGCGCTGAAGCTGATGCTCAAGGGCAATGCCGTGATCCTCGAATGGCTGACATCCCCGATCGTCTATTGCGGCTCCGCATCGTTTCGCACCCACTTTCTGGACTTGGCACATCGGTATGCGAGCCGAGACCTGATCGGCCGCCACTACCTTCATCTGGGTGAACGCCAGCGCAAAACCTATTTTGGCGACACTCAAAACGTTGCCCAGAAGAAGGTTTTCTATGCGCTCCGGCCTGCGGCTGCGCTGAGGTGGTTACGTGGCCGTCCCGATCTGGCCGTGCCTCCCATGCATTTCCCGACTCTCATAGCCGAAATCGACCTCCCGTCCGGGGTCCGGGAGATCGTGGATGATCTCCTGTTGCGCAAAGCTTCCAGTCGAGAATTGGGCTTTGCCGCCGTTCCACGCCCTATTCTCGACTTCATCGACAACGAATTCCTGCTGGCGCAGAGCGCGTTTGGCGGTGGCCGCATACATGCCCCGACGGAAGCCCATGCGGGTGCGGAAGCATTCTTTCGGGAGACGGTGCTTCGGTTCGCAGAAGGTGCTCAGGCCTGATGAAAGACGGCCAGGGTTTTCGCGATGATACGCGGCCGGGTTGTTGAAACCTGGCCCCGATGTTAAGCACGTCGACGTTTGATCGATGAACAATACTTCGGATGACCGCATGAGGACCGACGAGTCAGCAACCAGGTAAGCCGCAACAACGGTTTGAAAAGTTGTTGCGGCGTCTGTCGGCTCACACTCCCAAGATTTGATGAAGTGGCAGATCGCGGCCGAATGTTACCCATTTGCGCGGATGTTTTATCATGCCCGATCATAACTCACCCACCTGGCCCTATACGCTGCCGGCGGCTCTGCTGCTGATGGCGCCCTTCGATATCCTGGCGTCGCTCGCCATGGACATCTATCTGCCTGTCGTGCCGGAAATGCCCGGCATCCTCGGCACGTCGCCGGCAATCGTCCAGCTGACGCTGAGCCTCTACATGCTCATGCTGGGCCTGGGACAGGTGCTCTTCGGCCCGCTCTCCGATCGCTTCGGCCGCCGTCCGGTGCTTCTCGGAGGCGCGACTTTGTTTGCTCTGACGTCATTGCTGCTGGCGGCCACCACCTCAGCGCCGGTCTTCCTGGCACTCAGGCTTGCGCAGGCGGCGGGTGCCTCGGCGGCGCTGGTCGCGACCTTCGCGACGGTGCGAGACGTCTATGGCGCACGTCCGGAAGGCGTCACCATCTACGGCCTCTTCAGCGCCATGCTGTCCTTCGTTCCGGCACTGGGACCGATCGCCGGCGCGCTGATATCAGGCGCTCTCGGTTGGCAGGCGATCTTCCTGACACTCGGCGTGCTCGGTCTTGCCGCGCTCGGCCAGGCGCTGCTGCGCTGGTCGGAAACCCGGCCAATCCCTTCCGGTAACGGGAAGCCCAGCTTCGCGCCCATTCTCAGGAGCGGCGCGTTCTGGACCTATACGCTCGGCTTCAGCACGGCGATGGGCGCGTTCTTCGTGTTCTTCTCGACCGCGCCGCGCCTGCTCATCGATCGCGCGGGCTATTCGCAGTTCGGCTTCAGCCTCGCCTTCGCGACGGCGGCAGTGGTGATGATCCTGACCACGCGCTTCGCCAAGGGTTTCGTCGGCCGCTACGGGATTTCCGGCTGCCTCACGCGCGGCATGGCAGCGTTGATCCTTGGCGGGCTGCTGCTTGCCACCGGCGAAGTCTTCACGACACCCTCCTTCGCAAGCTTCGTGCTGCCGATGTGGGTGGTCGCCGTCGGCATCGTCATGGGCGCCTCGGTGACCGCGAACGGTGCGCTGAAGGCCTTCGACCCGATCGCCGGAACGGCGGTGGCGCTCTACTTCTGCATCCAGAGCCTGATCGTCGCCGTCGTCGGCACCGGTGCCGTGCTGTTTCTGAAGGGCGATACGGCCTGGCCGCTCGTCGGCTACTGCCTGGTGATGGCGACGATCACGCTCCTGGCACTGACGCTCCTGAACCGACGTGGAAGGCAATAGCTGCCATGTACCTCCCGGAGCGGTTGCCTGCTTCGGGGGGTATTCAGCCGAACGATCCGGCAGCTGCCCAAAAGACGACAAGATGCCTCTTGACCTCGCCCCTGGGGCAGGCCCCAGACTTGTCCCATGACCGATTCTTTCTTCCTCGCCGGCCGCTTCGGCGCCGCCACAAGACTGTCGCCGAAGGCGCTCCGGCTCTATGCCGAGCAGGGCCTGCTCGTGCCCGCCCATGTCGATCCGGTGACCGGCTACCGCTACTACGCCGCCGAGCAGGCGGGCCGCGCCCGGCTGATCGCGCGGCTGCGGCAACTGGGCCTGCCGATCGCCCGGGTCGCGCGCCTGATCGAGCTTCAGCCCGAAGTGCGTCTCACCGAACTTCGGGCCTGGCTGGAGGTGCAAACCAAACGGCTCGAGGAGCAGAGCGAACTGGTAGAGGCGATCATCAGGCAATCAGCCGGCGGCGATGATCCACTGATCAAAGCTGTCCGCGTCCGCGACACCGCCCCTTCGAAGATCGTCTATCGGCAGGGTCATGTGACGGTCGATGCGCTCGACGCTTTCACGGAAAGCGCCGAAGCGGAGATCCGGAGCCACCTTGCGCAATGCGGCAAGGAAGTCGACGGACCGATGACGCTGCATTTCCACGAGCCCGTGAACCATGACGGCAAGGGCCTCGTCGAGGTCGCGATCGGCTATACCGGCAGCCTCGAACCGTCAGGTGATCTGCGCATACGCCTTCAGCCGGCTGGGCGCGAAGCATTCCTGCCGGTGCCCAAGACGTTCGAGACCTTTCCGGCCGTGCTTCGTATATATGACGCGATCGAGGCCTGGTTCGAGCACAGCAACGATCTCAACTGCTTCGGCAGTCCCTATGAAATCTACCCCGGCAGCGGCAGCACCCGTTTCGACGTGGCCTATCCGATCGTGCCTTAGAATACCGCAGCTCCGGACGGAAAACCGCTTCACACTTTTCCTGGAGCTGCTTTGAAAAGAGCAAACCTCTTCACATCTCTCCTCGATCACCCAAGGTTTCAACCCATGCAGCACGTTCCCTATGTGGGCTCCGGCCCCTATTGCTATGCCAACTCCTTCGCCATGATGTTCGGCGAACAGACCCCTTCGACTGCCGTCATCGAGTTTGCCACAAGCAGCCCGTTCGGCATGCAGCTCATCGGCGGCTCGCTGCCGTTCTTCGACCCCTATGGCTGGGACCCGGACGCCGGGTTCGACGGCGCGCTTGCCGCGCTCGGCTGGACCTCGGAAGTCAGCAAAGGTGACGATGCCGAGGACGCGCTTTCTCGCCTCCGGTCGGCGCTGAAGGATGGCCCGGTCTGGGTCGGGCCGGTGGAAATGGGACAACTCCGCCATCAACCCGGCATGACCGGGCCGATCGAGGCCGACCATTATGTCGTGGTCCTCGCGCTCGACGAGGAGCGGGTGCTGATGCACGACCCGCAGGGCTACCCCTACGCCTCGCTGCCGATCAGTGATTTCATGGCCGCCTGGAGTGCGAAGACGCTCACCTACGGTGATTCCTTCACGATGCGGTCAGGCTTTTCGCGGGTGGCGGAGGTCTCGGAGGTGGACGCAATCCGGGCCTCGATTCCGGCTGCGATCCACTGGCTGTCGATGGTTACGGATCGACCGATGCCGCCTAAGAGCCTCGGCAATGCCGGGGCCGCCGAAGCGCTGGCGGCGCGCATCGAGGATGGCTGCGACAAGGGCTTGCGGGCGCACCTGATCCATTTCGCCGTTCGCGTCGGCGCCCGCCGTGCGGCTGACGCCGCAACCTGCCTCAAGCGCGCCGGCTTTGCCAAGTCCGCCGCCATTGCCGGCGAACAGGCGCAACTCATCGGCGCGCTGCAATATCCGCTTGTCCTGCGCAGGGATGCGGAAGCCGCGGAAGCCCTGCGGCGGCTGGCTCCGACCTACGATCGGCTGCTCTCCGCCCTGCGAGGCGGAGACTGATTCCAGCAACACGCAACTCCGGACGGAAAACCGCTTCACACTTTTCCTGGAATTGCTGCATTTGGCAGACGCAATTCCGGACGGAAAACCGCTTCGCACTTTTCCTGGAATTGCTTTAGGCAATGAGCTCGGAGAAGCTCTTCGGCCGCTCCGACCTGGGGTCGGGCACGGTTGCGTAGTGAAGTCCGACGACACCGTTGTCGTAGTGTTCGCTGCCGATCAGCTGCAGTTCGTTCTTATCCCTCAGCCGGGAGAACCACGGTTCACCCGGCGAGATGACGGGATAGACGAAGAAGTGGTAGCGATCGACCAGCCCGAGGCCGATCACCGTCTGCGCCAGGCTGGCGCCGCCCGAGAGATGGATATCGCCGCCGGGCTCAGCCTTCAGGTCCATCAGGTAGCGCGAAAGTGCGGCGTCGTCGGCAGCCACGACCTGTTCGGCATTGTGCCAGGGGCTGATTGCCTGCTCACCGGTGCGGGAGAACACAATCTTGCGGGAGTCGTGCATGCGTTTGGCCATGACGCGATTGGTCTCGCCGTTGACCGCATCGTTCAGCGCGCCGGGCCAGTATCCGACCATTTCCTCATAGGTGGTGCGGCCGACGAGAACCGTGTCGTAGCCGGCATAGAGCCGGTCGATCGCCCGGTACTGCTCGTTGACCACCGTGCCCATCCAGGCAAGCGGATCGTCCAGGCGGCCATCGAGCGTCGTCATCATCTGCAGGACGATGTTGCGCATGTCGCGTCTCCTCAGTGGGCCTGCTCGACGAGGCGGGCCAGCTGCTCGGCAACCGTTCCCCAGCCGTCGTGGAAACCCATCTGCTCGTGCATCTTCCGGTCCGCGCCGTTGCGGTGCATCACATGAGCGGCGTACTCAGTGCCGGCCGGATGATCGCTGAGCGTGATGATTGCCGTCATGAAGGCGGTCTCGGCTGGCCGCCAGCCGGCAACGAGCGTGTCGGTGAAGACGATACGCGAGAGTTCTTCGACCGCGAGGAAACAGGCATTGATATGCGGCACGAACTCGCCGCCGCCTTCGCTGATCCGGGTTACGAAGCTGCCGCCCGGTTTCAGGTCCATATCGATCACCTTGCATATTGCCGGTGCCGGAACCCACCATTGCTCAAGCCGGGCCCGATCGGTCCAGGCGCGCCAGACGGTGGAGCGCGGCGCCTTGATGATGCGTGCCATCGTCAGGTCGAGTTCGGGATCTGGAGAGCGGATCATGTCATTCCTCCTCGTGTTCAGTGACGAATTTTTCCAGCCGGTCGGCACGGCCTTCCCAGAGCGCGCGCTGCGCCGAAAGCCAGGTCTCGACCACGGCGAATTGCGCTTTCTCGATGGCGCAGGTTCGCACCCGGCCCTGCTTGTGGGTGCGGATCAGACCACTACCTTCCAGGAAGTGGATGTGCTTCATGAAGGACGGCAGGGCCATATCGAAGGGTCTGGCGAGATCGCTGATGCTTGCAGGGCCACCGCCAAGCCGCGAAAGCACGGCGCGCCTGGTGGGATCGGCGAGCGCCTGAAAGATCACGTCCAATCGGTCAGAATACTGTTCCATAAGGCTAAGTATCACAGCCAAACACTTAGCGCAACAGCTAACTATTGAAGTCCTCCCCGACAGGCTCAGAGCCAATTTGTCCCACGGCGCCGTGCCGTCGACCGCAGGTCGTGAGCCGAGACCATTTCCCCATTTCCCGCTGATATGTTTTACTTGCTGCACTTTGCGGGATCGACAAAGGTCAGGGGCCAAAGCTCGAATGATGCGCTTTTTTGTGTTCGCGGTCGCCGCGCTCATCGCATTCGACGGGAATGCAGCAGAGCAGAACTTCCCCGCCGATGGCGGTCTGATTTACTTCAACATGCCGACCGGCAACATCGGTTGCCAATACACGCCAGCCGGTGGCTCCGATGTTTATGTCCCGGAGGACGGCGGCCCGGAACTTGGCTGTGACCGCATCGAACCGACCTATCAGAGGTTCATTCTGGGAAACGCGGGCAAGGCCCGACGATTGCAGAACGCCGGCGATACAGCATGCTGCGACGGCTCACATATCCTGAGCTACGGCAACAGCTGGAAGAAGGGGCCGTTTAGCTGTCGGTCCAGCAAAACCGGGCTCAGTTGCGAGCGCGGTGACGGCCACGGTTTTTACATCAGTCGATCGAAGACCGACGTCTATTAAGGCGGCAGCAGGAAAGGTGCATACGGTTTGCCGCGCGCCCTGACTTCTGGTTGACCGCCAGAGCGGGTTTGGTCGCAATCCTGTCGCGCAAGCGCTGACGAGGTCAGCAACGGGCGGCCGCAGCACGCCGTGGCTCGATTCCGGCAAAAGATCAGCGCTCGCCTATCTCCTGCAGAAAAGTCTCCAGGACGCTGCGGCTCTGCGCCAGCTTTTCCGTCTTCTCTTCGACAAGCCGGATCTGGTGGCGCAGGGTGACGCGCAGTTCGTCGCAGGGCTCAAAGATCGGACCCTCGCCACGCACGCATGGCAGGAACTGCAGGATCGTCGGAAGGGTCATGCCGCCGGCGCCCAGGAGCTTGATGCGCTCGACCGTTCGCACCTCCGCCAGATCATAGTCGCGGTAGCCGCTTTCGGTGCGTTCAGGCTTCAACAGCCCTTCGGCCTCGTAGTAACGCAGCATCCGAATGCTGACGCCGGTACGTTTCGACAACTCGCCTATTCTCATTCCGGTCCCTTCGTCGCGCCCTTGACTCTGACAGCGCTGTCAGACCTTAGACCTATTGGCTCCTTCATGTGAACACACCTGGGAGCAAGACCATGCCGAACGAAACAAGCCTCTATCCCGCAGCACTCAACGGCCGCGCCGCCAGCGCTGCCGACCTGATCCCCTTGGCTTTTGCCGGTTTCGCCCACTTCACCGCAATTCAGGTCAGAAACCGTAAGATCAAAGGTCTGGACCTGCATCTGAAGCGCCTCCGCAACGCCTCTCTCGCCTTCTTCGGCCGCGCGCTGCCCGACGAAGAATTGCGCGCCCACATCAGACAGGCAATCGAAGCCGGTCCGGCGGACCAGTCTCTGACAGTCACCGTCTTTTCACCGGACGGCGAGTTTACCGCCGAAAGCATGCAGGGGGACCTGGCCGTTCTCGTGCGCATCGGCCCACCCTCCAATGGCCCGAAGGGTCCGCTGCGGCTTGCCGTCATCGAGCACGAGCGACCACACCCTACGATCAAGCACGTCGGCGAATCCGGCAAGACCTATTACCTGCATCAGGCGATCAGGGCGGGTTTCGACGACGCCGCCTTCATCGACCGGCAGGGGCACCTCAGCGAAGCCAGCATCTGGAATCTGGTCTTCTGGGACGGTGAAGTCGTCATCTGGCCGAGGGCCGAGATGCTGACCGGCACGATGATGGGCACGGTCCAGCGACAACTCGAACGCCTGGGCGTGGTGCAGCGCCGGGAGGAAATCACCCTTAGCCGGCTCAAGGAGCTCTCCGGTGCGGCCGTCATGAATTCATGGACGCCGGGCATTGCCGTCAGTGCCATCGGTTCGACGGCAATTCCGGAAGCAAAGGCGTTTTTGGACCTGCTGCATCGCGCGCATGCGGCAGAGACGGCCGAGTCAGTTTAGAGCAGTTGAGTTTGGCCGAGGCGGACAAACCGTACCGCCGCGGCCGCGCCTCACCGCTTGCGGGCGACGATATAGGGACGGTTGTCGTTGCCTTTGGTCGCGTGGTTTTCTATGTCCAGGATCTCGAAGCCGGCAGCCGTTATCTCCTGGCTCAGCTCGATCAACCCGAAGGTTCCTGCATAGGGCGCTTTTCCGAACGCGCGCATCGCCGGCAACAGCCCAAAACGGATCAGCGGGCTCATCTCCCCGACGCAGGGCGTCTTGGAGATGAACAGCCCGCTCGATGCGAGCAGGGCACGGATGCTGCCGAGCGTGCCCGAAAGATCGCGCACCAAATGCAGATAGTTGAAGGCCAGGACCGCATTGTATTGTGCACGCTCGCCGGCAAGGGCTTCGGCCGTCGCGGTGCGGTAGACGAGATTCGGCACAAAGTCGCCGCCATACCTCTTCCTGGCAATCGCGATCATCTCGCTGGAAAAATCGGTCGCAAGATAGTCCCGGACATCGCCTGCGAGCCGAAACGCCGTTGTCCCCGTGCCGCAACCGAGCTCCAGCACGCCGTCATCGGGCAGAAGCAGAGAGCGGGTACGGTCGAGCGTGCGCTCATATCCGGCCGGGTCCGCGATCGCCCCCTTGGCGTATCGCCGCGACGTCCGGTCCCAGAAACGCGCGTCACTCGCCGTGCTCATGCTGCCTGCTCCCCAGATAGCAGCCAGGTCTCCTCGGCATGGTCGAGGCCGGGGCCATGCCGGTCAAGGGATTCCGGCTACCGCGCAATCGTCAACAAATGGCGGAGATCGGACGGTCAATCAGCGAAGGCCCCTTCGCGTTAGGCCAGACGAACCCAATCGACGGTTTCAAGCGCATAGGGCGCGAAGAGAAAGTCTCGGATCGCAGTGATCTCGTCCTTGCGCCAGTCGAGAAGAACGAAATGCTCCGGCCTCTCCATGGCACCGGTGCTGTCGAAAACCAGCATGACCGGACGCCCCTCGATCGCACCGAGCGCGAACCGCCACCTCGTCTCCTCGGCATAGCGGGTGAAGTAGCGGCCAATGCTCTCACGGCCCTCCAGCCTCAGCCTGTTGACCAGCTCAAGCTTGACGTCGTCGGCGAGCATGGCCCGGATCGCATCGAAATCGCCGCCCTGGAACAGGCGCACATAGGTCGCCATCTTCTGCCGGTTGGCATCGGACATCAGCGGCAGCCGCATATCGTCCGGGCGGTCCGCCAATTGCCGGAGCGCGGCGCGTCCGCGCTGGAGCGCGGACTTGGCGAGCGCCGGCGTGCAGTCGGCAATATCCGCGATTTCTTCGACCGAATGTCCGAGCACATCCTTGAGAATCACGGCGCAGCGCTGAAGTTCAGGCAGCTGCAGAAAGGTGTGGAAGCCGACCGCAACGATGTCCGCTTCAGGCAGCGGTGCGTCCTCCAGATCATCGCGCAGCGGAACGACCTTGTGCCTGGACCGACGGCGCAGGAAATCGAGGCTGGTATTGTGGGCGGTGCGAAGCAACCAGCCCTCGAGATTGTCCACGACCGCACCGTCCGCCCGCGCCTGCAGGGCCTTGATCAAGGTATCCTGCAGCACGTCCTCGCCGTCCACGGCCGAGCCGATCATGCGCGCGCAATAACGATGCAGCCGCGGCCTGAACTCGCGCAGGCGATCCTCGAAATCTTCCACGTTCATGTATCGAGCTCCATGGGCGCATCTCCAGACGTCGGCCCATCGGCGACGACGGCACGATAACGCCGGTCCAAGAAAATGTCCGCCGCCTTCCGGCCACTCTTCGGCGGGCGTCGGCGGCGGATCGACATCACCTGTAATCGCTGAACACGGCCTCGCCCAGGATCGACTCAAGGCTTGCCAGTTCCAGGATCTGCGGAAAGTAAGCCTTCATGCGAGGGTCGGCCCGCATCGCCTCAATGGCCGCCGGCGTCTCCCATTCCGAATAGATGATGACGCTGGCGCCGTCCTTGGCGGCGATCAACCGACTTGTGCGCCAACCGCCGAGCGTGCTGATCACGGTTTCGATGTTACGCTTCAGGAGCGCGATCAATTGCGCCTGTTTGCCGGGTTCGACCTTCAACAGATTGACGAGTGTGACAGGTTCCGTGGTCATCAGCGTGTCTCCTTTGCTACGGACACAGCGAAGACGAAACGGAGAGGCGAAACGGATCGCGCCCAAGAAGAATTTTTGCGTGATGGCGCCAAGCGGGTTGGCAACGTCTGATATGGATCGCTATGGCAAGGGAGGAAAATGGCGGACAGAGAGGGATTCGAACCCTCGATACGCTTTCACGTATACACGCGTTCCAGGCGTGCGCCTTCAACCACTCGGCCACCTGTCCATCCGTCAGCAGCCGATGGTCAATCCGGCTGGATGGGAAGGGCGGGGCCCTTCGGTGTCGACCGGTGTGAACCGGCGGACGCGCGTCTATATACCGATGATTTGCTTGGGATCAACTGCTTTCTGACAGATTGTTGACATCTTGTGAAACGAGTGGCCCGTCGTCCCCATTGTGCGTACCAGGCGGCACGCTTATCTCTTGCGTCGAGACGAGCGTCACGCTCCCGGCAGGGTCCAGATGCCGGCTCGGCTCTACTGCGATCACCGCATAATTTCGCCACTGGGCCTTGTCCGAGACCCCTGCGATCGAAGAAGATGCCGCCGGGGCGTTGCGCTTGACCATGACATGACGCGACCAGTGACATGAAGGGAAAGTTGGACCGATGCGGTTTCTGTTGAGGCTGGCGAGCGCCGTCGTGTTGTTTGCCGCCGTACTTGCCGGTGCCGTCGACGCGATCCAGTCGGTCGCCGCATCGGAACTGGTGATGACCTCGCTTGGCGACGACCTGGAGGCGCTGGGCGCCGACACGGCAAGCTGGATCCAGTTTGTACAGCGTTCCGATACGGCGCAGACGATCTGGCATGCGGTCCTGCATTGGCTGCTGATGCAGCCGGCCTTCGCCGTGCTGGCGCTGCTCTCGCTCATTCTGTGGATGGTCGGTTACAAGAAGCGGCCGGCGGCGGGCCGCTTCGCCGCCTGATTTTTAGCGGAGCCCGTCTCCGTACCGACGAGGAGTATGCTGATGTTCCTGATCGACATGTTCAACAAGAAGACGATCATGCCCGACGCGCAGACAGCGCTGCCGGGTCGCGACGAGGCGATCCCGACGGCCGAGACGCATTTCGTCTCCGGGCGGCCGCTGAAAGGCCCCTACCCCGACGGCACGAAGCAGATCCTGCTTGGCATGGGCTGCTTCTGGGGCGCCGAACGGCTGCTCTGGAAGATCCCCGGTGTCTACGTGACGGCAGTCGGTTACGCTGGCGGGCTGACACGGAACCCGACCTATCAGGAGACGACCACCGGGCTCACAGGCCATGCCGAGGTGGTGCTGGTCGTCTATGATCCCGAGAAGGTTCCGCTCGCGACCCTGCTCAAGACTTTCTTCGAGGAGCACGACCCGACCCAGGGCATGCGCCAGGGCAACGATATCGGCACCACCTACCGCTCGGCAATCTACACCTATGACGACGAGCAGCTGGTGGAGGCCAAGGCCGCGCGCACCACGTTCCAGGCGGCGCTGAAGCATTCCAACCATGGCGGCACGATCACCACCGAGATCGCCAAGGCCGGCCCATTCTACTTCGCCGAGGACTATCACCAGCAATATCTGGCGAAGAACCCGAACGGCTATTGCGGCCTGCGCGGCACCGGGGTGAGTTGCCCGATCGGATACTAGAGCGCCGTGCGTTCGACTGAACGCACAAAGGACGCTCTAGCACTTTGATTCGAGAGCATCTTTCCGCCTCCAGTGGTTCCACTCGAGAGCGGGATGCTCTAGACAGGACGATGTGTTTGGGCTGAAACGACCCAAACCATCAGCGTGAGCGTTTCGTGTAAGCAGGCGCGGGATGCGGGCGGTGAGACGCACACACTTTTGCTCATCCCGCTCTGACACTGGGGCGCCGCTTTGGGCCTGTCGAAAGCAAGAGCGACAGCCACAACCCAGAGGCCGCGCCGGATGGGCACACACACTTGCCGGCGATCTCAAAAGCGCAACAGAACCGGTGCCTTACGGGTACCGGCTTCTGTGGCTTCAATTTTTACCATCTGAAAAATTTTGAGTGTTTTTTTGCCGTGACCGTGCAAGGATGCGCCACCCTAGCCCCAAGGAGAAGGGGGTGGGTTCCGCAGACAGGTTCCGTCAGGGAGCCGGCGGGAGGACCCAATAAGATCAATAGCGACAACAGGGCTGCACGATGAAAAAAACCATTCTCGGTCTCTTTGCCTTTTCGATGATGTCCGCGACGGCACTGGCCGCCGACATCAAGCCAGCGATCATCTACGATCTCGGCGGCAAGTTCGACAAATCCTTCAACGAGGCTGCCTTTAACGGCGCCGAAAAGTTCAAGACGGAATCGGGCGTCGAATACCGCGAGTTCGAAATCGCCAACGATGCCCAGCGCGAACAGGCGCTGCGCCGCTTTGCGAGCGACGGCAACAGCCCGATCGTCATGGCCGGCTTCAACTGGGCGGCTTCGCTCGAGAAGATCGCGCCGGAATATCCTGATATCAAGTTCGCGATCATCGACATGGTCGTCGAGAAGCCGAACGTCAAGTCGGTCGTCTTCAAGGAACAGGAAGGCTCCTACCTCGTCGGCGTTCTCGCCGGCCTCGCTTCGAAGTCGAAGACCGTCAGCTTCATCGGCGGCATGGACGTTCCGCTGATCCACAAGTTCGCCTGTGGCTATGTTGGCGGCGCCAAGTCGACCGGCGCTGACGTCAAGGTTCTGGAAGCCTACACCGGCACGACGCCGGACGCCTGGAACGACCCGGTCAAGGGCGGCGAAATCGCCAAGTCGCAGATCGACCAGGGCTCGGACGTCGTCTACCACGCAGCCGGCGGCACCGGCGTCGGCGTCCTGCAGGCGGCGGCAGATGCCGGCAAGCTCGGCATCGGCGTCGACTCCAACCAGAACGGCCTGCAGCCGGGCAAGGTTCTGACCTCGATGCTGAAGCGCGTCGACGTCGCCGTCTACGAAGCCTTCACGGCGGCCAAGAACGACAAGTTCGAGTTCGGCATTTCCAACCTCGGCCTCAAGGAAGATGGCGTCGGCTACGCGCTCGACGACAACAACAAGGCGCTGATCACGCCTGAAATGCTCGATGCCGTGGAAAAAGTGAAAGCCGAAATCATTGCCGGCAAGGTCCAGGTTCACGACTACATGAGCGACGAAGCCTGCCCCTACTAAGGCTCGCCATCAGATAACAGAAGGGCCGCCGGTTCGTTGGACCGGCGGCCTTTTCTTTGGATACGTGCCGCTCAGGCAATCAGTAGTGCGGCGGCCGGGTGATCGCCGGCGCATCGAGCGATTGCTCCTCGAGCGACAGGAAACGCTCGGTCAGCCGGTCGAGCTTGGCGCGGGTCTGCTCCACCACCTTCCATTGCTCGGCGAGCTGATCGGAAAGTTCCTCGATGGTCTTGGCCTGATGGGCCACAGTTTCCTCGAGGTGGGTGATCCGTTCGTCCGTCTTGTTCATGTCCGCCAACTCCGTCCAGCCACGCGCCGGCGCGCCCGCGCAGCACAATGGGATTTTGCCGGCAGATTGGCCATAGCCGGCATCATGTCAAGCAAGAGCCTCTCAGGCCTTCGCCGCAGCACCGCCCGACAGCGAAAATCCGGGATCCTTTGCCGAAAGCCGCTTGTGCAGATGCACCATCAGACCGGCGGCGAAAAGCGGCGTCAAAAGATTGACGAAGGGCACCGACAGAAAGGCAGCGAGCAGAAGGCCGGCGAGAAACACGGTGGAGCGGTGCTTCTCACGGAAGAGCCGTGCCTCCGCCGGCGCACGATAGCGCATCGCCGCGAACTCGAAGAACTCCCGTCCAAGCAGGTAGCCGTTGACGAGAAAGAAGGCGATGAGATTGACGCCGGGAACGAACAGCAGGAAGAGTGCCACCAGGTTGCCGAGGATGACGACGCCGAGAAACTTCAGTGAGCCGGCGATCGCCTCGCCGAGCGGCAGCGGCCGGCCCTGCGGCTCGTTCGGATAATCCCGCTTCTCGATCACCTCCGCGACATCATCGAGGAAGAAACCGGCGATCAGAGCGGTGACGGGAGCGAGGAGCAAAGCCAATGCGAGCGCCAGTCCGAGGCTCGCGAAGATGCCGACGACGAAGGTCAGCCAACCGGCCCAGATCGGCGTGCCCGGCATCAGCGTATCGATCCACGGCAGCGCCAGCCAGACAAACACTTCGCGCACGGCAAACCAGAGCGCCACAAGCGCCAGGATCGTCAGTCCCAGGACTTTCCAGAAAACCGATCGGGTATCGGGCGCAAGGAGGTTGGCAAGCGAAAGTCGCGCCGCGTCCAAGATCATCATTGCTCTCCAGTATGGCCCAAGGTTCGATGATGCATGTAGGCAGGGGCACGACCGGCGACAAGATACGCGCGGCGGAAGCCAGTCTTTATGCAAGATTCACGCGCCTCGGCTAAGGGAGGCATGGAAAACGCCAAGGGCGGCGATATTGTAGACGTAGCGGACAGCAGCAGCCGGCAAGAACAGCATTCGCGGAGGATGACATGACAGAACAAAAGACACTCGCCAGCCTTTCCGTGCTGGTGCAGAGCGGTAAGCTGGACCCCGTGGACCTCGCCAAGCAAACCTATGCGGCGATCGACGCACACGGCGACTATGCCATCTTCGTCGAACTGACGCCTGAGCGCGCGACGCGGGATGCCGAGGCCGCCTCGAAACGCCTCAGGGCGGGACGCTCGCTCGGCATGCTCGACGGCCTGCCGGTCGCCTGGAAGGACCTGTTCGATGTGGCCGGCAGCGTCACGACCGCCGGCTCGAAGGTGCTGCAGACAAACGCCCCGGCAAGGAGCGACGCTCCGGTCGTTGCCGCCGTTGCCGCAGCCGGCATGGTCAGCGTCGGCCGCACCAATATGAGCGAGTTCGCCTTTTCGGGCCTTGGCATCAACCCGCATCACGGCACGCCGAGGAACCCCACGGCCTCCGACGTCGAACGCATTCCCGGCGGCTCGTCGTCGGGCTCGGCGGTCGCAGTTGCAGCCGGGCTGGTGCCGGCAGCCATCGGCACCGATACAGGCGGGTCCGTGCGCATTCCCGCGGCGATGACCGGTATCGTCGGCTACAAGGCAACACGCGGCCGCTACGTGATGAAGGGCGTCTATCCGCTGGCAGAAAGCCTGGATTCGCTTGGGCCCCTCTGCCACACGGTGCAGGACGCCGTCTGGGTGGATGCCGCCATGCACGGGCTGACGGCTCCGACCGTGCGCCGCGCCGACCTCTCGGGCGTCGCGCTGGTGATCCCGGAAACGGTGGTCTTCGACGATGCGGAGACGGAAGTCGTCGAGGCATTCGAGGATGCCATCAGGCGGCTCGAAAAAGCCGGCGTTGCTATCAGTCGCCGCGCCTTCCCGGCCTTTTCTGCGGTTTTCGGGCTGATGGCCCGCCATGGCGCCCTGGTGACGGCGGAAGCCTATGCGCTTCACCGCGAACGGCTGGCCGGGCACGAGGCCAATGAGATGGATCCCCGCGTCGTCGCCCGCACCCGGCTCGGCGAGAAGATCACCATGCCCGACTACATTGCCCTGCTCGACGCGCGCGACCAGCTGATCCATGAGACGGTCGACAGCCTGAAGCCGAACGAGCTCATCGCCCACCCGACCCTGCCGCATGTGGCGCCGCCGATCGCGCCGCTGATCGAGGACGACGAGCTGTTCTTCAAGACCAACGCCAAAACGCTGCGCAACACGTCGATCGGCAACTTCCTGGATTTCTGCGGCATCTCCATTCCCTGCGGGCTGGGGGCTGCGCAAATGCCCGTTGGTTTCCAGCTTGCCGCGCCGCATCACCAGGACGACAGGCTGCTTTCGGTCGCGCTCTCGGCCGAAGCAATTATTCGGGGCGAAGCATGATCGTCTGCTTCGACATCGGCGGCTCGGCGATCAAAGGCGCCATCGTGCATTCGCGCGACCGGATCTTTCCGCTGCCGCGACGGACGACCCCGCTCAACAACTTCCGCCAGTTCGTTGAAGTGCTCGAATCGGTCCTGGACGAAGCCGGCGGACACCCGGATTGCGTGGCGATCTCGATCACCGGCGTCATCGATCCCGAGACGCGGCGGATCAAATGCGCCAACATCCCCTGTATCGACGGACGTGAACTGGTCGCCGAACTCGAGGCCGCACTGCACCTGCCGGTGAAGATCGCCAATGACGCCGACTGTTTTGCGCTGGCCGAAGCAGGTGCCGGCGCCGGGCGCGGCCACCGTATCGTCTTCGGCGCCATTCTCGGGACCGGGGTCGGCGGCGGCCTGGTGATCGACGGCCGGCTGATCAATGCCGATGGCGGCTTTGCCGGCGAATGGGGACACGGCCCGGCGATCGCGGCGGAGGCCGGTAACCCGCCGATCGCCATCCCTGCCTATGACTGCGGCTGCGGCCAGAAGCGCTGCGTCGATACCGTTGGCGGCGCGCGCGGGTTGGAGCGGCTGCACCAGACCGCCCATGGCAAGACGCTTTCAAGCCATGAGATCATCGAGGCCTGGAAAGCTGGGGATGCGGAGGCAAAGCGCACGGTCGATCTGCTCGTTGATCTCGTGAGCTCGCCTTTGGCACTCGTCATCAACATCACCGGCGCGACGATCATGCCTGTCGGCGGCGGACTCTCCAACTCCGAGGAGTTGCTCGCCGAGATCGACGGAGCGGTCCGTAGCCGGATTCTCCGGCAGTTCGACCGGCCGCTGGTGGTGCGTGGTGAATGCCGGGTCGAGCCCGGATTGATCGGCGCGGCGCTGCTTGGCCTCGGGGAGGAGAAGGTATGAGCGACATCAAACTCGAAGTCTGCGTCGACGATGCTGACGGGCTTTACGCGGCGATCGAAGGCGGCGCCGACCGGATCGAGCTCTGCGCAGCCCTGTCCGTCGGCGGCCTGACCCCCAACCCCGGACTGATGGCGCTTGCCGGCCCTCCACCGGTGCCCGTTTACGCGATGATCCGGCCGCGCCCGGGAGATTTCGTCTTTTCCGCCGCGGACCTCGATGTCATGCGCCGGGATATCGATGCGGCGCGTGCCGTCGGTCTTGCGGGCGTCGTGCTCGGCGCCTCGCTTGCCGACGGTCGCCTCGATACGGCGATGCTCACCAAGCTCACGGGCCATGCGGCTGGCCTGGGCATGACGCTGCACCGCGCCTTCGATCTGGTTCCAGATTTCGCCGAGGCGATGGAGGTGGCAGTCGAGCTCGGCTTCGAGCGCATCCTGACCTCGGGCGGTGCCAGGAGCGCACCGCAGGCGATCGATCGCTTGGCCGAAATTGTCGAGCTCGCCAAGGGCAGGCTGTCGATCATGCCGGGGTCCGGCGTCACCCTCGATACGGTCGATGCCCTTCTCGACCGGGTGACCGTCAGCGAAGTGCATTCCTCCTGCTCCGTTCGTGAGCCGGCTCAGGATCCGCGACTGGTGGAGATGGGCTTCGTTTCGGCCGACCGGCGCCGCACCGATGCGGAGACGGTCCGGGCGATGAAGGCGAGACTTTCAGCGCGCTGAGACAAGGTTGCACGAAATGAAAAGCCCCGGACAACGTTTGCGCTGTCCGGGGCTTTTGCTTGATGCGTGACGATCAGGCGGCGTAGACCTGCGTGCCGCCGATCCAGGTAGAGCCCATACCGAGCTCCGGCGTCAAAAGCACGAAATCCGCATCGGCGCCGGGCTTCAGCCGTCCCTTGTGGGTGGCGAGACCCATGGCATCGGCAGGATAGGCGGAGGCCATGCGCAAGGCTTCTTCCACCGGCAGGCCGAGCTTCTCGTGCACGAAACGGACCGACGACAGCATGTCGATGTCGGCGCCGGCAAGCGTGCCGTCGGCAAGCGTCAGGCGACCGCCCTCGCGCAGGATCTCGCGGCCGTTCAGCTGGAAGCTGGTCATGTCCGTGCCGATCGGCGACATAGCGTCGGTCACCAGGAAGATCTGGCCCGGACCGACCTTCGCCCGCAGTGCCACGCCCATCGAGGCCGGCTCGACATGGTAGCCGTCGGCGATCAGGCCGGCATGCAGCGTACCGGTGGCGAGCGCCGCACCGACCACGCCGGGTTCGCGATGGCCAAGGCCGCTCATGGCGTTGAAGAGATGGGTCACGGTTCGCGCGCCCGCCTTGGCATAGGCAACGGCGGTTTCGTAACCGACATCGGTGTGGCCGAGGCTGACGACGGCGCCGGCTTCAGCCAGCGCTCGCACCTGTTCCCTGGTGGCGTTTTCCGGGGCGACGGTCACCATCAGCACGCCGAGCGCCTTGGCGCAATCGAGCATTTCGGCGAGATCGGCATCGTCCATCGGGCGGATCAGCTTCGGATCATGGGCGCCCTTGCGCGCGACCGAGAGATGCGGACCTTCGAGATGCAGCCCGAGGAAACCCGGCACGGCAGCGGCCTTGGCGTCGAGACCCGCCTTGATCGTGGCGCTTCTGACTTCGCGCGTATCGGTGATCAGCGTCGGCAGCAGTGCGGTGGTGCCGAACTTGGCATGCGCCGAACAGATCTGCCGGATACCCTCGACGGTCGGTTCTTCGTTCAGAAGCGCACCACCGCCGCCGTTGACCTGCAGGTCGATGAAGCCCGGTACGAGCAGCATGCCATGGGCATCGATTTTTTTGGCATCGGCGGGAACGTCCGCCGCTGCCACGATCGCCTTGACGCGGCCGGCCTCGATCACGAGGGCACAGCCGTCGTGCCATTCGACGCCGTCGAACAGGCGGGCGCCGGTGATTGCCTTCCTCTCGCTCATCTCGTCTCCGTTACCTTCTTGAGGCTCGCCGGTGCATCGGGGTTGAGACCGCGCGAGCGCGACCAGGCTTCGACGAAGCCATAGAACGGCAGGATCAAGGTTAGCGCGTCGGTGATCGGGTGGCCCGTCTCGACGAACGGCAGACGCTTGGCCTTGCCGGCCAGGCTCGAAGTAACATGAACCACTGCGCCCTTTTCGGCCATACCGTCGGCAATGCCGGTGACCGAGGTCTCGGCTGCGTCACGCGCCGCAAGCGTCAGCACCGGGAACTTGGCGCCAACGAGCGCCACCGGGCCATGCAGCACTTCGGCTGCCGAATAGGCTTCCGCATGCATGCCGGAGGTTTCCTTGAACTTCAGCGCCGCCTCGCTGGCGATTGCAAGCGCCGGGCCGCGGCCGAGCACGTAGAGCGATTCCGCCTCGCCGAGATCGTCGGCAAAGGCCTGCCAGTCGAGCTTGACGGCCTTGGCAAACTGGTTCGGCAGATCGGCGACTGCCCGCTGAAGCGCGGCATCACCGGTCCATTCGCCGAGCACGGCAAGGCCGGCGACGATCGAATTGACGTAGGACTTGGTGGCGGCAACGGCGATTTCCGGACCGGCGAGAATGTCGAGAGGGTTGGTGCAGGCCTCGGAGATGGGCGAGGGCAGCGTGTTGGTGAGCGCGATCGATACGGCGCCGGCATCGGTCGCGGCCTGCGCCATGGCGACGATATCCGGGCTCTTGCCCGATTGCGAAATGGCGATCGCCGCGGCACCGCCGAGCTTCAGCTTGGCGCCGTAGATCGAGGCGAGCGACGGGCCGAGCGAGGCGACCGGCCGGCCGGCCTGCAGCTCGATCGCATATTTCAGGAACAGCGCCGCGTGATCGGAGGAGCCGCGGGCGATCGTGACCAGGAAGGCCGGATCCTTGGCGCGGAGTGCCGCGCCGGCGGCCTTGAGCTGATCGGCAGAGCGTTCCAGCAGGCGCTGGGCGGCTTCGGGGATCTCGTCGATTTCTCGGCGCATATTGGTCTGCATGGTCAATTCCTTTCTGCGGGCGGTCGCCTTAGGACTCCGACAACGTCAGTTCCGCGACAAAGTCATAGGCATCGCCCCGATAGAGCGAGCGGGTGAATTCGACGACGCGCCCCGATGCGAGATAGGAGACGCGTTCGATGGAAAGGCCGGCCGAGCCGACGGCAACGCCAAGCATCGAGGCATCCGGGTCCTTGATGTTGCAGGCGGAGATGCGCTGGACGGCACGAACCGGACGCGAGCGTGTCTTGTCCAGCGCGGAATAGAGCGATGACGTAACGGCCAACGGGTCCGGCAGGAACTCCGCGGAGATACTGGCGCGCTCGATCGCAAGCGGCATGTCGTCGGCGATGCGCAGGCGCCCGAGGCGGGCAACCAGCGCGTCGGCGGGAAGGCCGAGCGCCATCATCTCATCCGGCGACGGATGAAACAGGCCGCGTTCCAGCCAGCGCGCATGGGTGTTCAACCCGCGGCGCGCCATGTCTTCGGTGAACGACGTCAACCGCGACAGCGACTGCTGCACCTTGGAGACCGGCTTGACGACGAAGGTGCCGGAACCGTGGCGGCGAACTAGCAGCCCATCGCGCACCAGATCGTCCACCGCCTTGCGCACGGTCACGCGGCTGATGTTGGCATAGTCGGCAAGGTCGCGCTCTGGCGGCAAGGCGTCGCCATGATTGAGCTTGCCCGACTGGATTGCGTCTTCGAGCGATTGCCGAAGCTTGAGATAGAGCGGCCCCGATCCTCCGGACTGCAGGCCCTCGAGCGGCAGAATGGAAGCGAGCTGGTGCGTCATGCACTCGCCCTCGCCTGTGAGCCGAACCGTTGCGCGGCCAGAGCGACCGACCCGGTCAGTGCGTCCGCCTCGGCTTCGACGAGCAACGCCTGATGACGCTCGGCAAGCCAGGGGCGATAGAGCGGCGCCAATCCGCCAAGCAGACACAGCCTCTCGCAGCCTCGTGCAACCACGACATCGAGCGCCTCATCCACCGTTAGTGCGGCGGCCTTCAGGATCCGTACAGCGACCGGGTCGCCCGCGGCAGCCCCTTCGAAGACCCGCGGCGCATAACGGCCGAACTCGCCGGGCTTCGCAAGACGGGCAAAATCGACGACATCGCGCGCGTCGTTGTTGAATTCGGCCAGAACGCTGTCCGTGACCGCGGAAGCGACATGAATACTGTCGAAGGCAAGCAGGCTTTCCTGCAGAAGCGCATGGCCGATGCGGGCTCCGCTGCCATGGTCGCCGATGGTGAAACCCCAACCGCCGACATAACTGACCGTATCTCCCTGACGCAGAATATAGATGGTGCCCGTACCGAGAATGGCGACCGCGCCGTCCAGGTTGCCGAGCGCACCCTGCAGCGCGATCAAGCCGTCGGATTCGATATCCGCGGCGGCGAAGGGCAGACGACGCTTTACGTAATGCACGGCATCGCCGACATTATGTCCGGCCACACCGACGATCGCCTTGGCGGCGGCAATGCCCTCAGGATCGAGGCCCGCCTCTTCAAAGGCTGCGCGGGCGGCTCCGCCGATATTGGCGAGCGCGGTTTCCGGGTCGGTCAGGATATTGGCGGCGCCGGCCTTGCCGCGCCCGAGAATGCGCCCATCTGCCGTTGCCACGGCAGCCCGGCAGCTGGTCCCGCCTCCGTCGATTCCTATCAGGTAATTTGTCATGAGTACCTCCGCCCATTGAGGATACCAAAAAAATACCAATAACCAAGTCTGAATCCGCCCACGCTTTCGATTTCGTTGCAATTCATTGAAATTCAAGGACTAATTTAGACGATCGGTTTTTTCAGGCGCCAAAAGTTAAATTCTGCTGGACAATTGGTATTTTTTTGGCATTAATTTCAACCGAGAGGAGACATGACCCATGCCGTCAGCAAAGACCGAAGAGCGTCACGACAACGCCAAGGGCCTGGATCTTATGCATCCGGCGCTGGCGCTGCGACTGCTCGCCGCCGGCCAGCAGGCAGCGGCCAAGGCCGTCGATGCGGCGATTGAGTCGATCTCCGCCGCCGCCTCGATTGCCGCCGAAGCGCTCAGCTCCGGGCGGCGTCTTGCCTATGCGGGCGCCGGCAGCTCCGGTCTCATGGCGATGGCCGATGCGCTCGAGCTGCCCGGCACCTATGGTATTGCGCAGGATCAGATCGTCATCCTGCTTGCCGGCGGCGCTGCCAGCCTCAGCGACCTCGCGGGCGGTTATGAGGACGATATGGACCTCGCCCGAGAGGACGTGCGCAAGGCGGGCATCGGCGCGGGCGACTGTCTCGTTTCCGTTTCCGCAAGCGGTTCCACCCCTTACGCGCTTGCCGCCGCCGACGAGGCCCGCAAGCGCGGCGCCAAGGTAATCGCCGTCGCCAACAATCCGGGTGCGGCGCTCTTCAAGGACGCGGACGTCTCGATCCTCTTGCAGACGCCGCCTGAAGTGGTCTCCGGCTCGACCCGCATGGGCGCCGGCACCGCACAGAAGATCGCCTTCAACATGTTCTCGACACTGGTCGGCATCCATCTCGGCCACGTGCTCGACGGCCACATGGTCAACCTGCGCGCCGACAATATCAAGCTGCACGGCCGCGCGATCCGCATCGTCACAGACGTCACCGGCATCAGCGCCACTGAGGCCGGCCGGCTGATCAACGAGGCTTCCGGCTCGGTCAAGGTCGCGATCCTTCTCGCCTCTGGCGCGAAGGACGTTGCAGCCGCGGATGCCGCTCTGAAAGAGGCCAAGCAGAATCTGCGCCGGGCGATCGATATCGTCTCGGCCTGAATCAATTCTGGGATTCAAACCGCGCCAAAGCGGCGCCTATAAAAAGGGAGAACCTGCATGACCCGTACAACAATCAAAGGCCTACTGCTCGCTTCGAGCATTCTCGGCACGGCCGGGCTGGCGCACGCCGAGGACGTGACGCTGACCATCGAAAGCTGGCGTAACGACGACCTGGCCATCTGGCAGGAAAAGCTGATCCCGGCCTTCGAAGCGAAGAACCCGGGCATCAAGGTCAAGTTCGCCCCGATGGCGCCGACCGAATACAATGCGGCGCTGAACGCCAAGCTCGATGCCGGCTCCGCGGGTGACCTCGTCACCTGCCGCCCGTTCGACGTCTCGCTCGAACTCTACAACAAGAAGCACCTTGCCGACCTGACGGCGCTGCCGGGCATGGAAAACTTCTCGCCGGTCGCCAAGTCCGCCTGGACCACCGACGACGGCAAGGCCACCTTCTGCGTGCCGATGGCATCGGTCATCCACGGCTTCATCTACAACAAGGACGCCTTCGACCAGCTCGGCATCCAGATCCCGACGACAGAAGCCGAATTCTTCGCCGCTCTCGACAAGATCAAGGCCGACGGCAACTACATTCCGATGGCGATGGGCACCAAGGACCTCTGGGAAGCCGCAACCATGGGCTACCAGAACATCGGTCCGAACTACTGGAAGGGCGAAGAAGGCCGCGCTGCGCTGATCAAGGGCGAGCAGAAGCTGACCGACGAGCCGTGGGTCGAGCCCTACCGCGTCCTCGCCAAGTGGAAGGACTATCTCGGCGACGGCTTCGAAGCCCAGACCTATCCGGACAGCCAGAACCTCTTCACGCTCGGTCGCGCCGCGATCTATCCGGCCGGCTCGTGGGAAATCGGCCTGTTCAACACCCAGGCACAGTTCAAGATGGGCGCCTTCCCGCCGCCGGTCAAAACCGCCGGCGACACCTGCTACATCTCGGACCACAATGACATCGGCATCGGCCTCAATGCCAAGAGCGCACATGCCGAACAGGCCAAGACCTTCCTGAGCTGGGTTGCCTCGCCTGAGTTCGCCGACATCTACGCCAATGCACTGCCGGGCTTCTTCAGCCTCAACTCTACCCCGGTGAAGATGACCGATCCGCTCGCCCAGGAATTCGTCTCCTGGCGCGAAAAGTGCAAGCCGACGATCCGCTCGACCTACCAGATCCTGGCGCGCGGCACGCCGAGCCTCGAAAACGAGACCTGGGTCGAGTCGGCCAACGTAATCAACGGCACGGATACGCCGGAGGTTGCCGCCGAGAAGCTGCAGAAGGGCCTCGACTCCTGGTACAAGCCGGCGAAGTGAGAAGAGACGTAAGCGCAACAGGTTCCCTCCCCTTTTTGGGGAGGGTCGGCCCTACGGCACCCGTGTCCTGCCGGACGCAGAAGGGCGCCGTAGCAGTTTGAATTGCTGCATGTTTTGTCCTTGGGACACTTGCAGCAAGGCCGGGCGGGGCGACATTGGCCGATGAGGCACTCCCCCAGCCGTCGCGTCACAGGCCTCCCATCGTGGGAGGCCACCGACGCAGTCGTTTGCAAAAGAACGCGATAGACTTAACCTTCGTCATGAGCCCTCAAAAAGGGCAGATGGCATACGGCGAGACCGGCCGTGTGGCGTCGTGCGCATCGTGATTGTCTGGGGAACCGGTCTTCTAGAAACGGATGGTTCAATGAGTGACGCTCTTTCAGTGCAAGACGGACAGCCGACCGCAAGGCGGCCGAAGCGCTGGCACATCCTCGTCTTCCTGCTCCCGGCCTTCCTGGTCTATTCGGCGGTGATGATCCTGCCGCTGATCGAGACGCTCAGGCTCTCTCTGTACAACACGGTTGACGGCCAGCCAGCCTTCGTCGGCCTTGCCAATTTCCAGACACTGTTTGGGGAAGAGCGCTGGGCCCACGACTTCTGGAACGCGCTGAAGAACAACGTCATCTTCTTCATCATCCATATGTGCGTGCAAAACCCGATCGGCGTCGCCCTCGCCGCCATGCTGTCGATCCCGAAGCTGCGCTTCGTCACCTTCTATCGCACGGCGATCTTCCTGCCGACGCTGCTCTCCTTCGTGATCGTCGGCTTCATCTGGAAGCTGATCCTGTCGCCGATCTGGGGCGTGTCGCCCTGGATACTCGACCTCGTTGGCCTGAAGTCGCTGTTTGCGCCCTGGCTCGGAAAGCCGGGTTCCGCGCTCATCGCCGTGTCGCTGATCTCGGTCTGGCAATATGTCGGCATCCCGATGATGCTGATCTACGCAGCGCTGCTCAACATTCCCGATGAGGTGATCGAGGCTGCCGAATGCGACGGCGTCACCGGCTGGAGCCAGTTCTGGAAGATCAAGCTGCCGCTGATCCTGCCGGCCATCGGCATCATCTCGATCCTGACCTTCGTCGGCAACTTCAACGCCTTCGACCTGGTCTACACGGTGCAGGGCGCGCTTGCCGGGCCTGATGGTTCGACCGACATTCTCGGCACGTTGCTTTACCGCACCTTCTTCGGTTTCCAGCTGCAGCTCGGTGACCGCTCCATGGGCGCGACGATCGCCACGGTGATGTTCCTGATCATCCTCGCCGGCGTGTCGCTCTACCTCTTCGTCATTCAGCGCCGCATGCGCCGCTACCAGTTCTGAGGAGACCGGAGATGTCGAAAGCACGCGATTCTTTTCTCCGCACCGGCTTCGTCCACGTGGCGCTGATCGCCTACACGCTGGTGTCGCTGTTCCCGGTGTTCCTGACGATCATCAACTCGTTCAAGGACCGCAATGCAATCTTTCGGGCGCCGCTGACGATCCCGACGCCACAGACCTTCAGCCTGATCGGCTATGAAACGGTCCTCGGCCAGGGCGATTTTGCCACCTATTTCCAGAACAGTTTCATCGTCACGATCGTCTCGATCGCGCTGGTGCTGCTCTTCGGGGCGATGGCCGCCTTCGCGCTGTCGGAATACCGCTTCCGCGGCAACACGGTGATGGGCCTCTATCTTGCGATCGGCATCATGATCCCGATCCGTCTCGGCACCGTCGCCATTCTCCAGGGCATGGTCGCCGCCAACCTGGTCAACACGCTGACGGCGCTGATCCTGGTCTATACGGCGCAAGGGTTGCCGCTCGCGATCTTCATCCTCTCGGAGTTCATGCGCACGGTCTCGGATGACCTGAAGAATGCCGGACGCATCGACGGACTGTCGGAATACTCGATCTTCTTCCGCCTGGTGCTGCCGCTGGTGCGGCCGGCAATGGCAACGGTCGCGGTCTTCACGATGATCCCGATCTGGAACGACCTCTGGTTCCCGCTGATCCTGGCCCCGGCGGAGGCGACCAAAACCGTGACGCTCGGCTCGCAGATCTTCATCGGCCAGTTCGTCACCAACTGGAATGCGGTGCTGGCGGCCCTCTCGCTCGCCATCCTTCCGGTCCTCGTTCTCTACGTCATCTTCTCGCGGCAGCTGATCCGCGGCATCACGGCAGGAGCAGTCAAGTGAGTGCAAGCAGCAATCCCGTCCGGGTCCTCGTCGCAGGGCTCGGCAACATGGGGCGCAGCCATGCGCTCGCCTATCACAACAACCCCGGTTTCGAGATCGTCGGCCTCGTCAACCGCTCAAAGGTGCCGCTGCCAGAAGAGCTTGGCGGCTACCAGATCCATCCCGACTTCAAGACGGCACTGACCGAGCTGAAGCCGGATCTCTGCTCGATCTGCACCTATTCCGACAGCCATGCCGACTTTGCGGTGATGGCTTTCGAAGCCGGTGCCGACGTCTTCGTCGAGAAGCCGCTTGCAACCACCGTTGCCGACGCAGAGCGCGTCGTCGCGGCTGCGAAGAAGCACGGCCGCAAGCTGGTGATCGGCTATATCCTGCGCCACCACCCCTCGTGGATCCGGCTGATCGCCGAGGCCCGCAAGCTCGGTGGCCCCTATGTCTTCCGCATGAACCTGAACCAGCAGTCGAGCGGACCGACCTGGGAGACCCACAAGTCGTTGATGAAGACGACGTCGCCGATCGTCGACTGCGGCGTGCACTATGTCGACGTCATGTGCCAGATCACCGACGCAAAGCCGGTGGAAGTGCGCGGCATGGGACTTCGCCTCTCCGACGAGATCGCCCCCGACATGTACAATTACGGCCACCTGCAGGTGATCTTCGAGGATGGGTCGGCTGGCTGGTATGAAGCCGGCTGGGGTCCGATGATCTCGGAAACGGCCTTCTTCGTGAAGGACGTGATGTCACCCAAGGGCTCCGTCTCGATCGTCATGGACCAGAACGCAAAGTCCGACGACATCGACATGCATACCAAGACCGCGGTGATCCGGCTGCACAACGCCGAAACCGGTCCCAATGGTCGCTTCCTGAAGGCCGATGAGGATCTCAAGATGGACGGCGAGCCCGGCCACCAGGAACTCTGCGACCGCGAGCAGGCCTATGTGCTGAAAGCCATTCGCGAAGACATCGACCTCGACCGTCACATGAACGATGCCGTCCAGTCGCTCCGCATCTGCCTTGCCGCAGACGAAAGCGTGCGCACCGGCAGACCAGTCAAACTCTAAAGGGGGCAACCAGGTGGGATCGCTTCAACTCAAATCCATCCGCAAGGCCTATGGCAGCCATGAAGTGCTGAAGGGCATCGACCTCGAGGTGAAGGACGGCGAGTTCGTCATCTTCGTCGGCCCGTCCGGCTGCGGCAAATCGACTTTGCTGCGCACCATCGCCGGCCTCGAAGACGCGACCTCCGGCAGCGTGCAGATCGACGGCACCGAAGTCGGTCACGTGGCGCCCGCCAAGCGCGGCATCGCCATGGTGTTCCAGTCCTACGCGCTCTATCCGCACCTGACGGTGAAGGACAATATGGGCCTTGGCCTGAAGCAGGCCGGCAAGCCGAAAGCAGAGATCGACGACAAGGTCGGCAAGGCGGCAAGCATGCTGTCGCTCGATCCCTATCTTGCCCGGCGCCCGGCCGAACTCTCCGGCGGCCAGCGCCAGCGTGTGGCGATCGGCCGTGCGATCGTGCGCGAACCGAAGCTCTTTCTGTTCGACGAGCCGCTCTCCAACCTCGATGCGGCACTGCGCGTCAACACCCGGCTCGAGATCGCCCGGCTGCACCGCAGCCTGAAGGCGACGATGATCTACGTGACCCACGACCAGGTGGAGGCGATGACGCTCGCCGACAAGATCGTCGTCTTGAACGCCGGCCAGATCGAACAGATCGGCTCGCCGATGGACCTCTACAACCGGCCGGCAAACGTCTTCGTCGCCGGCTTCATCGGCTCGCCGCAGATGAACTTCATCGAGGGCGCACGGCTCGGCGATATCAGCGCCAAGACGATCGGCATTCGCCCCGAGCACATGGCGCTTTCGCGCGAGAGCGGCGACTGGAAGGGCAAGGTGGTGCACGTCGAACATCTCGGCGCCGACACCATCGTCTACATCGATTCCGAGCAGGTGGGCCTGATCACCGTCCGCCTCTTCGGCGAGCATCGCTATGCACCTGACGATATCGTCTATGCGACGCCGATGGTGGGTAGCATGCACCGTTTCGGCGACGACGATCGCGTTCTCGCCTGAGCCCATTTTGGGGCCGACGCCCCATCACAGCTACGTGAAAACCAGCCGCCACAAGGGCTAAATCCCTGTGGCGGCTGACTTATTTTTTGATTCGACGCACCGCATCACGCTGTTGCACTGCAAAGCGAATTAACATACATTTGTGTTTGTATATTAGCTTTCCGGTATTTGCCGAACCTGATACCGGTTCCGCTCCCCTTCACTTCCGGACCGCACGGGCACCTTGCGAGATGCAGCCGTTGCCTGCGGTCACCGAATATGGACATCGCTATGCGCATGAACCGACCGACACTGGCCGCCGCCTTGGCAACTGTGATTCTTCTTTCCGGTTGCCAGAAAGAGGACGAGCAGCCGGCCGCCGCCGCATTCCCACCGTCCGCGGTCGCGGTCTTCACGACCAAGACCGAAACGCTGCCGATCACCAACGAGCTCCCCGGCCGCATTACCGCGACACGCGTCGCCGAGGTCCGCCCGCGCGTTTCCGGCATCGTCGTCGAGCGCGTCTTCCAGCAGGGCTCCAAGGTCAATGAGGGCGACGTGCTCTACCGCATCGATCCGGCCCCCTTCCGTGTGCAGGTCGAAAAGGCCGAGGCGACGCTGCGGCGCGCCCAGTCCGTGCGCCTGCAGGCCCAGCAGAAGGCCGATCGCCAGGAACAGCTGAAGAAGGCGAACGTCGTCGCCGCGCAGCAGTTGGAAGATGCGGCGGCCCTGCTCGCGACCGCCGACGCCGATGTCGCGATCGCCGAGGCCGGCCTCGCGGCAGCGAAGCTCGACCTGCAATATGCAGACGTGACGGCACCGATCAGCGGCCGCATCGGTCGCGCGATGATCACCGAAGGCGCGCTCGTCAGCACCAACAGCTCGGAAAATCTCGCGACGATCCAGCAGCTCGATCCGCTCTATGCCGACTTCACCCAGTCGGCGACCGACCTCATCCGCCTGCGCAAGGCGCTCGAGGACGGCAAGATGCTGAGCGGCGACGAAGAAGCCGAAGTCCAGCTCGTGCTCGACGACGGCACGGCTTACGAGCACAAGGGCAAGCTCCTGTTCTCCGAAGCGGCCGTCGATGCGACGACCGGCCAGGTGACGCTGCGCGGCGAATTCCCGAACCCCGACAACGATCTGCTTCCCGGCATGTATGTGCGCGTGCTCGTCCAGCAGGGCGTCGAGAAGGATGCGATCACCGTCCCGCAGCAGGCCGTCCAGCGCAACAATGCCGGCCAATCGCAGGTCTACGTCGTTGCCGCAGACAACAAGGTCGAGTTCCGCAATGTGACGCTCGGCCGCACCATCGGCACCCGCTGGCAGGTGACCTCCGGCCTCAAGGCCGGCGAGAAGGTCATCGTCGAAGGCTTCCAGAAGATCGGTCCCGGCGCCCCGGTCGAGCCGACGGACTGGAACCCGGATGCCAAGCCTGCGGCAGAAGCAGCCCAGACGACGGCCTCGGCCGACGAAAAGCCTGCCGAAGCTACAAAGTGAGTTTGATTGATGCCCAGTTTTTTCATCGACAGGCCTATTTTTGCCTGGGTGGTGGCGATCTTCATCATGGTCGCCGGCGTCATTGCGATCCCGCTTCTGCCGGTATCGCAATATCCTGACGTCGCCCCGCCACAGATCTCCATCAACACGAGCTACCCTGGTGCCTCGTCGCAGGACACCTATCAGAGCGTTACGCGACTGATCGAAGACGAGTTGAACGGCGTCGAAGGCCTGCTCTATTTCGAATCGACCTCCAGCGCCTCCGGTTCGGTCGAAATCAGCGCCACTTTCGCACCCGGCACCGATCCGGGACAGGCAGCGGTCGACATTCAGAACCGCGTTCGCCGCGTCGAGCCGCGCCTACCCGATTCGGTCAAGCGCCAGGGCGTTCAGGTCGATGAAGCCGGTTCCGGCTTCCTGATGATCGTGGCCCTGACCTCGACCGACGGCTCGATGGATGCCATCGGCCTCGGCGATTATCTCAGCCGCAACGTTCTGAGCGAAATCCAGCGTGTGCCCGGCGTCGGCCGAGCACAGCTTTTTGCCACCGAACGTTCGATGCGCGTCTGGCTCGACCCGGACAAGATGCTGGGTCTGAACCTGACCGCGGCGGACGTGACGAACGCGATCACGGCGCAGAACGCCCAGATTGCCTCCGGTTCGATCGGCGCACAACCGAACCCGATCAGCCAGCAGATCAGCGCGCCCGTTGTCGTCAAGGGCCAGCTGGAAAGCGCCGAAGAGTTCGGCGCGATCGTGCTTCGCGCCAATCCGGATGGTTCGTCCGTTCGCCTGCGCGACGTCGCCCGTATCGAAATCGGCGGCGAAAGCTACGCCTTCTCGACGCGGCTCAACGGCAAGCCGTCCGCGGCCATCGCCGTCCAGCTGTCGCCGAGCGGCAACGCCATGTCGACCTCCGCGGCCATCAAGGAACGCATGGACGAACTGGCGAAGTTCTTCCCGCAGGGCCTCGAATATTCGGTCCCCTACGATACTTCGCCCTTCGTCGCCGTCTCGATCGAGAAGGTGCTTTCGACGCTGGTCGAAGCGGTCGCGCTGGTGTTCATCGTGATGTTCCTGTTCCTGCAGAACATCCGCTACACCATCATCCCGACGCTCGTCGTGCCTGTCGCCCTGCTCGGCACCTGCGCGGTCATGCTGGCGATGGGCTTCTCGATCAACGTTCTGACCATGTTCGGCATGGTGCTGGCGATCGGCATTCTCGTCGACGATGCGATCATCGTCGTCGAAAACGTCGAGCGCATCATGTCCGAGGAAGGACTGACGCCGAAGGAAGCAACCCGCAAGGCGATGAAGCAGATCACCGGCGCCGTCATCGGCATCACGCTGGTTCTCGCCTCCGTGTTCATCCCGATGGCCTTCTTCCCGGGCGCCGTCGGCGTGATCTATCGCCAGTTCTCGCTGACGATGGTCGTCTCGATCCTGTTCTCGGCGCTGCTTGCCCTTTCGCTGACACCGGCGCTCTGCGCGAGCTTCCTGAAGCAGGTGCCGAAGGGCCATCACCACGCCAAGCGCGGCTTCTTCGGCTGGTTCAACCGCAGCTTCGACAAGACCTCGCACGGCTATAGCGGCATCGTGAAGCGCCTTGTCCACCGGACCGGCCGCTACATGATCGTCTACGTGGCCGTGCTGGCCGGTCTCGGCTGGCTGTTCATGAAGCTGCCGTCGTCGTTCCTGCCGGACGAAGACCAGGGCTTCGTGATCGTCATGATGCAGCTGCCGTCGGAAGCGACCGGCAACCGCACGACCGAGGTGGTGGAGCAGGCCGAGAAGATCTTCGGCCAGGAGCCGGCCGTCGAACGCATCATCGCGATCAACGGCTTCTCCTTCTTCGGTACCGGCCAGAACGCGGCACTTGCCTTCGTGACGCTCAAGGACTGGAAGGAGCGCGACGCCAACAACGCCGCACAGTCGATCGCCATGCGCGCGACGATGGCGATGAGCCAGATCAAGGACGCGATCAGCTTCGCGCTGTCGCCGCCGGCGATCCAGGGCCTCGGCACCACGGGCGGCTTCTCGTTCCGCCTGCAGGACCGCGGCGGTCTCGGCCAGGCGGCACTGTCGCAGGCCCGTGACCAGCTGCTCGGCATGGCCGCCGAGAGCAAGGTGCTCACCGGCGTCCGCTTCGAGGGCATGCCGGACGCGGCCCAGGTCAGCGTCACCATCGACCGCGAGAAGGCCAACACCTTCGGTGTGACCTTCGCCGACATCAACTCGACGATCTCGACAAACCTCGGCTCGTCCTACGTCAACGACTTCCCCAATGCCGGGCGCATGCAGCGCGTGACGGTGCAGGCGGATGAAGGTCAGCGCATGCAGACCGCCGACCTCCTGAACCTCAACGTCCGCAACGCCAATGGCGGCATGGTGCCGCTGTCGGCCTTCGCGACCGTGGAATGGGTCAAGGCCTCGACCCAGACGATCGGGTATAACGGCTACCCGTCGGTCCGTATCAGCGGCGAAGCCGCCCACGGCTACTCCTCGGGTGACGCGATCGCAGAGATGCAACGGTTGGCGGGACAATTGCCTGCAGGCTTCGGTTACGAGTGGACAGGGCAGTCCCTGCAGGAAATCCAGTCCGGCACCCAGGCGCCGCTCCTGATCGCGCTGTCGTGCCTTCTGGTGTTCCTGTGCCTGGCCGCACTCTACGAGAGCTGGTCAATCCCGGTGGCGGTGATCATGGTGGTGCCGCTCGGCGTCATCGGTTCCGTGCTCGCCGTGATGATGCGCGACATGCCGAACGACGTGTACTTCAAGGTGGGCCTGATTGCGATCATCGGTCTGTCAGCCAAGAACGCGATCCTGATCATCGAGTTTGCCAAGGAACTGCGCGAGCAGGGCAAGTCGCTGATCGACGCGACGCTGGAGGCGGCACATCTTCGCTTCCGGCCGATCCTGATGACGTCGCTGGCCTTCACGCTCGGCGTTCTGCCGCTGGCGATCGCCACGGGTGCGAGCTCCGGCAGCCAGCGCGCCATCGGCACCGGCGTCATGGGCGGGATGATCTCGGCAACGGTGCTCGCCATCTTCTTCGTTCCGGTCTTCTTCGTGTTCGTCACGAAGCTCTTCGGTCGAAAGAAAGTGGAAAACACACCGGCAGCCGCAGAAAACCCGACGCCCGCCGAGTAAAACGACAACAGACGGCCCGCTGAACACCACTGTCGGCGGGCCGTCTGATGAGGAGGAATGAATGCGCCGAACAAAAGCCGACGCAGAAGTAACCCGACAGAAAATCCTGTGCGCCGCCGAGCGCGTCTTCTACGAAAAGGGCGTCTCGAACACGACGCTGGAAGAAATCGCCAAGGCCGCCGGCGTGACGCGCGGTGCCATCTACTGGCACTTTGCCAACAAGACCGACCTGTTCCTCGCACTGCACGACGCCGTGCCCCTGCCGCAGGAAGACATGGTCGCCCGCGAGATCGAGGCGGAAGCCGCCGATACCCTTTCCATTCTCGAAAGCGCCATGGGCGACTGGCTCGATGTTCTCGCCGCCGACGAGCAGCGCCAGCGCATTCTGACGATCATGCTGCGCACCAATTACGACGGCGACATGAGCGAGGTCCTGACCCGCCAGAAAGAACTCGACGAGCGCCACAACGTTCTGCTTGAGCTCGCCTTTTCGCGAGCGCTCGCCAAGGGGCAGATGCACGAGAGCTGGACGCCGGCCTCGGCGACGCGGACGCTGCACTGGATGATGCTCGGGCTCTGTACGGAATGGCTGCTCTTCGGCCGTCCCTTCGATCTGACGGCCGAGGGACGCGAAGGCCTGAGCCGGCTCTTTGCCAGCTTCCGCGCGCCGGCGATCACGGCAACCGCCGTTGCCGCACGCCCCTGACATCCTCAGCCGGCGCCCGTGCGGGTACCGGCTCAGATGCTTTCGGACCCTGTTAGCTGAACACCACCGTCTTGTGACCGTTGAGCATCACGCGCCGCTCCAGGTGCAGCTTGACGGCCCGGGCGAGCACGCGGCTTTCGATATCGCGGCCGGTGGCGACAAAGTCCTCGGCCGTCAGCGCATGGCTGACGCGCTCGGTTTCCTGCTCGATGATTGGACCTTCGTCGAGATCCGGTGTGACGTAATGTGCCGTCGCGCCGATCAGCTTCACCCCGCGCTCATGCGCCTGATGATAGGGCCTGGCACCCTTGAAGCTCGGCAGGAAGGAATGGTGGATGTTGATCGCCTTGCCGTAGAGGCGCTTCGACAGATTGTCCGAAAAGACCTGCATGTAGCGGGCAAGGATGACGAGGTCGGCGCCGGTCTCCTGGACCAGGCGCAACAGCCTCTCCTCCTGTTCGGCCTTGTTGTCCTTCGATACCGGCCAACAGTGGTAGGCGAGCCCCTCGGCCTCGGCCGTGCCTCGGCTGTCCTCGTGGTTGGAGACAATGGCAACGACCTCCGCGTTCAGCCAGCCGACACGGATCTGGTAGATGAGATGCAGGAGCGCATGATCGAATTTGGAGACGAGGATGAGGATCTTCGGCTTCACTGTGGCGTCCGCGAGAACGGTCCGCATCTGGAAACGCTCGACGGCCGGGCGCAAGGCCCGCTCGACATCACCAGCCTGAACGCTCGCCGCAACCTGAAATGCGATGCGCATGAAAAAGCTGTTGGTCTTTGTGTCCCAGAACTGGTTGCTTTCGGCGATGTTCGCGCCGAGCGCGGCAAGCTCGGTGGTGACGGCCGCGACGATGCCGGGTTTGTCGTCGCAGGAAAGCACAAGAATGAAGGTCTTCGGCGCCATGATCTCCTCCGATTGCGGCGGTTCCGGATAGGGCTTCAAGCCCCTTCCCGATCGCTGCCTATGGGGAGTTGAACGCGCCGGCAATCGTTCCGGCTGCGACGGCCGACGCTTTCTATCATCCTGATGGAAAGACGCCCGAGGGCATCAAATGCCCCCGGGCGCTGCAAGATTCATCGCATATGACTTTTGAGGTTTTCTGAGGGAATTCCATCAGAAAACCAGGCACAGGGCCGCTCGGATTAGTGCGCCTCGTCCCAGTTGGTCGCGGCGCGCGCATCGACCTTGAGCGGCACCTTCATGTCGAGCGCCGGCATGGCGGCGTTCTCCATCACCGAGACGACGATCGGAATGGTCTTTTCCACCTCGGCGTCCTCAACCTCGAAGATCAGTTCGTCGTGCACCTGCAGCAACATGCGGGCCGAGAGTTTCGCCTCGGCCAGCGCCGGCTCCATCTTCGCCATGGCGCGGCGGATGATATCGGCGGCCGAGCCCTGGATCGGCGCGTTGATCGCGGCGCGTTCGTTGAAGGCGCGATGCGACGGGATCGACGAGCGGATATCCGGATAATGTGCCCGGCGACCGAAGATGGTCTCGACGTAACCGTGCTCGCGGGCGAACACCTTGGTGCCTTCCATGTAATCGCGAATGCCCGGGAAGCGCTCGAAATAGCGCTTGATGTAGTCGCCGGCCTCGGAGCGTTCGATCGACAGCTGGTTGGCGAGCCCGAAGGCCGAGATGCCGTAGATGATGCCGAAGTTGATCGCCTTCGCGCGGCGGCGGATCTCGCCCGGCATGCCCTCGACCGGAACGCCGAACATTTCCGACGCCGTCATCGCATGAATGTCGACACCATCGGCGAAGGCCTGGCGAAGCTGCGGAATGTCGGCGACATGGGCGAGCACGCGCAGTTCGATCTGGCTGTAGTCGGCCGAGACGAGCTTGTGACCGGGCGTCGCGACGAAGGCCGTGCGGATCTTGCGGCCTTCGGCGGTGCGCACCGGGATGTTCTGCAGGTTCGGGTCCGACGACGACAGTCGCCCGGTCGTGGTGGCGGCGAGCGCATAGGAGGTGTGAACGCGCTTCGTCTCCGGATGGACGAAACCGGGGAGCGCATCGGTGTAGGTGGATTTGAGCTTGGTCAGCTGCCGCCAGTCGACGATCTTGCGCGGCAACTCGTGCCCTTCGGCGGCGAGGTCTTCCAGTACCTGCGCCGAGGTCGACCACTGTCCTGTCTTCGTCTTCGACCCGCCGGCAAAGCCCATCTTGCCGAACAGGATGTCGCCGAGCTGCTTCGGCGAGCCGATGGTGAAGTTTTCGCCGGCGAGCTTGTAGATCTCGTCCTCCAGAGCCGCCGCACCTTGCGCGAGTTCGCCCGAAAGCCGCGACAGGATCTGGCGATCAATGGTAATGCCGCGATCCTCCATGCGCGCAAGCACGGCGACCAGCGGCCGCTCGAGCCGTTCATAGACGCGCATCAGCCCCTTGGCGGCCAGCCGCGCCTTCAGGATGTGCCAGAGTCTCAGCGTGACGTCCGCATCCTCGGCGGCATAGGCCGTCGCCCTGTCGATATCGACGAAGTCGAATGTCACCGACGACTTGCCGGTGCCAGTGATGTCCTTGTAGGCGATCGGCTTGTGGTTCAGCCAGCGTTCGGAGAGCGCATCCATGCCGTGGGTGCCGTTGCCGGCATCGACGACATAGGACATCAGCATCGTGTCGTCGAAACTCTCGACGGTAATGCCGTGCCGCTTCATCACGAGGTAATCGTATTTCAGGTTCTGCGCGACCTTGAGGACGGAGGGGTCCTCGAGCAGGCGCTTCAGCCGGCTCAGCGCTTCCCCGACCGGGATCTGGTTTTCGGCGAGCCCGCCGCCCAGGAGATCGCCGACACCGGTCTTGTGGATCAGCGGCACGTAGGCCGCCCGGATGGCGGTGCCCGTTGGGTCGGCCCGATGGTCGGCGATCGCCAGCGAGAAACCGACGAGATCGGCCTGCATGGCATCGAGCGAGTTCGTTTCCGTGTCGAAGCCGACGACGCCGGCATCGCGCGCGGCTGAAATCCACTGGTCGAGAGTGGCGATGTCGCGGATCGTGACATAGGCGCTGTGATCGAAGGGTGCCTTGGCGAAGATTTCGGCTCGAGCCGCGGCCAGCGCCTGCGGCGTGGCATCTGCCGCATCCGCTTCGCCCGCACGTGACAGGACAGCTGCGGCCTCGGCGGCCTCACCGCGGACCGCTGCCTTGGCGGTGGATCCATCGCTGACGGCCGTCGCCGCCTCTCCCTTGTCGAGATCCGGGCCGCGCGCATCCGCGCCCCATTCGACCGGCACGTTTGCAGCTTCCACGGCGTCCGCGTCCGTGCCCGTCGCCGCGGCGACACGACGCGTCAGGGTGGTGAATTCCATCGCCTTGAGGAAGGCGATCAGCTTCGGCCCGTTCTGCGGCTCCAGGCCCAGCTCTTCCAGCGGGACATCGAGCGGCGTGTCGGTCTTGAGCTCCACGAGCTGGCGCGACAGGCGCGCGAGGTCGGCATTGGCGATGATGTTTTCGCGGCGCTTGGCCTGCTTGATTTCGCCGGCGCGGGCCAGCAGCGTATCGAGGTCGCCGTATTCTTCGAGCAGCTGGGCCGCCGTCTTCGGGCCGATTCCGGGAATGCCGGGAACATTGTCGGTGGAGTCACCGGTCATCGCCTGGAGATCGATCATCTTCTCCGGCGGCACGCCCCATTTTTCGATGACCTCGGGGATCGAGATCTGCTTGTCCTTCATGCTGTCGTACATCGATATGTTCGACGTGACGAGCTGCATCAGGTCCTTATCGGACGAGACGATGGTGACACCGGCACCGGCCGCCTCGGCAAGGCGCGCATAAGTGGCGATCAGGTCATCCGCCTCATAACCTTCCTTTTCGATGCAGGGCAGGTTGAAGGCGCGGGTCGCGTGGCGGATGAGGCCGAACTGCGGAATGAGGTCTTCCGGCGGAGCCGTCCGATTGGCCTTGTACTGATCGTAGAGCGCATTGCGGAACGTCTTCGAGGAATAGTCGAAGATGACCGCGAAATGGGTCGGCGTGACGCCGACCGAGGTGTCGCGCGCATCGGTGAGCAGCTTCCACAACATGTTGCAGAAACCCGATACCGCATTGACCGGGAGGCCATCGGATTTGCGGTTGAGAGGCGGGATGGCATGGAACGCCCGGAAGATGAATCCGGAGCCGTCGACGAGGAAGAGATGATCACCGTTTTTCATGGGCAAATGGATAGCGCGGGGTGAGGCAAAGGTCCATTGCGGTTTTCCCGCCGGGCACTACAATCTCCACTTGCCACAGAGGAGGCCAGCCATGCCGCATGACGTGCGTTACGCCCTGCAACAATATCTCCTTCTCTCAGGCTTTGCCGTCTTTTGCTTCCTCATTTCCTGGCTCCTGTCGGCCGATCCGACATTCCTTATCGTTATCAAGACGGCTTTCGCACCCATCTATCTGCTCGCAACGGCGGGCCTCGATACCCATTTCAGACGAGCGGACGGTACACCTTGGCCGGTTTGGCAGAAGGTGGAGTATGCAGTAGCCCGTGCCGCACTCAACGTTGCCTTCATTGTCGTCATATCGATCACGCCAGATCAAACAGCTGGCGAAATGGCAAAAACGGCGATGATGGTTGCAATGGCGATCGGCGTTGTGGAACTCATTTTCGCCTTGCGAAACCGGGCCTCGACGGATCGCTGAGAGGTGCGTGAGCTTTCACGGAAACGTTACGTATTTGTAATGTCCGATTCGTACTGCCTATCCTTGAAAAGCCACATTTGACTCCTCAAATCTTAGTCAACGGCACCGAGTGATGCCGTCTTCTGGTGATTGGCCTGTCCCCCGCCCGCACCAGATGAGGACAAAGGCCTTATCCCCCTCTCCGGGCCTTTGTCCCGTTTTCAAGAAGCCGTCACGGCGCCGCCTCCGCGCCGTGACGGTTTTTTGTTTGGCACCAAGGCTTTTGATAAAGTCCGCTCAAATCGAAGTGAGCTCAGCGCTTCCCAAGGTTCATCGCCTGCATTGTAACTTGTCATCATGGCGCTTCGGGCGTACCGATAGGCATGGCCTTCAATCGGATGGAATCTGCGACCTATCTGGCCAGCCTGCTGGCGAAGAGCTTTTCGCGCGCGCTTCACGAGCGCGGCCAGAAGCTTGGTTTCGCACCCGGTCAGTTTCCCATTCTGCTCGAGCTTTGGGCCGAGGAAGGCCTGACGCAGAAGCAACTGCTCGATCGCCTCGACATCGAGCAGGCGACGATGGCCAACACGCTCTCCCGCATGGAGCGCGACGGGCTCATCATCAGGCGCAAGCACCCTCAGGACAAGCGCTCGCAGCAGATCTTCCTGACCGAACGGGCAAAGGAGATGGAGGCAGCCGCCAAGGAAGCAGCCCTTGCCGCAGACCAGTCGCTGCTTTCCGGCCTCAGGAACTTCGAGCGCGAGCTGATGCTCGAATATATGCGCATGGCGCTTGCCAGCGTGGCGCGTGGCGACGGCCGCGCCTGAAGCTTCGCACCTCCCCTGATCGATCCATCAAAATATTTGGCTTAAAGCGAATGACCTTAGGCTCTAAAACCAGAGCGAGCGCGTCCAGCGCCTTTGCGTGTCTGAAGGCGCAGCGTCGAATGCTCGTCAGTCGCTGCCGCTCTACAGCGCCGCCCGTCTTATCAGACGCGCAAAGGTCGCTGTAGAACTTTGATTTGCTGCATGTCTTTGTCCTCAAACCGAAGTCGAAAGGAGACATGCAGTAGAACGTCCCCACGGATTTCGTGCGCAAATCGATTTCGGTTTGGCGATTGATGCAGTAGGTTCCGGCAAAACTTGAAGCAAGGATATGCATGATGGCAGACATCACCCCCGTTCTCGAACGCGCAGACGCCAACCTGCCTGACAGCCTCGACCGGCTGTTCGATCTCGTTCGGATCAAGTCGATCTCCACCGAACCGGCCTTCAAGGCGGAATGCCGCAAGGCAGCCGAATGGCTGGTGGCGGAACTCAACGGCCTCGGCTTCACCGCCTCGGTGCGCGACACCCCCGGCCATCCCATGGTCGTCGCCCATCACGATGCTGCCAAGCCTGATGCGCCGCATGTGCTGTTCTACGGTCACTACGACGTCCAGCCGGTCGATCCGCTCAATCTCTGGGACACGGACCCGTTCGAGCCGGGCATCAAGGAAATCGAACCCGGCCGCAAGGTGATCACCGGTCGCGGCACGGCCGACGACAAGGGGCAGCTCTTGACCTTCGTCGAGGCGGTACGCGCCTACAAGGACGTGCATGGTGGACTGCCCTGCCGCGTCACCATTCTGTTCGAAGGTGAAGAGGAATCCGGCTCGCCGTCGCTGAAGCCGTTCCTGGAAGCCAATGCCGCCGAGCTCAAGGCCGATTATGCGCTGGTCTGCGACACCAGCATGTGGGACCACGATACGCCGGCCATCTCCGCGGGCTTGCGCGGCCTCGTCGGCGAGGAGGTCATCGTCAAGGCGGCCGACCGCGACCTGCATTCCGGTTACTTCGGCGGCGCCGCTGCCAACCCGATCCGCATCCTCACCACCATTCTCGCTGGCCTGCACGACGAGAACAGCCGCGTGACGCTCCCCGGCTTCTACGAAGGCGTCGAAGAGACCCCGGCCCAGATCAAGGCGGCCTGGGAAACGCTCGGCCAGACGGCGGAGAAGTTCCTCGGCGAAATCGGCCTGTCGATCCCGTCGGGCGAAAAGAACCGCTCGGTGCTGGAACTGACTTGGGCGCGCCCGACCGCGGAAGTCAACGGCATCACCGGCGGCTATACCGGCGAAGGCTTCAAGACGGTGATTGCGGCCGAGGCTTCGGCGAAGGTTTCCTTCCGCCTCGTCGGCAACCAGAACCCGGAAAAGATCCGCGAGGCGTTCCGCGCCTATGTCCGCTCCAAGGTTCCGGCCGATTGCTCGGTCGAGTTCCACGCCCATGGCGGTTCGCCGGCGATCCACCTTCCTTACGAATCGCCGCTGCTCAACACCGCGAAGGTGGCGCTTTCCGACGAATGGCCGAAGCCGGCCGTCATCATCGGCATGGGTGGCTCGATCCCGATCGTCGGCGACTTCCAGAAGATGCTCGGCATGGAATCGCTGCTGGTCGGCTTCGGCCTCTCCGACGACCGGATCCATTCGCCGAACGAGAAATACGAACTGCAGTCCTACCACAAGGGCATCCGCTCCTGGATCCGTATCCTGGACGCGCTCGCCGCTTGACATCATCAGAGCCGCGGCGAAATGCTTCGCCGCGGCTCTGGACTGCGGTTGCACACGCGCCAATCGCGCAGCCCTCACGCGCAGTGCACCAACCGACGCGCGCGCATTTCCAAACGATCGACGCGATGTCCACGTTTTACCGTGTCCCCTTCACCGTTTCCCGGCGGTTTCTCCGTTTTCGGCAGACCCTCAATCCTTGACCTCAGGGGTCTCAGGTGCTTCCTTTTTGTGAAACAAATCACAAAGGGAAATCGGATCATTGGCAAGGGTAAGGACCGAAGCGTCGCGCTGCGGGCGTGACGCTACGACAAAGCAGCTTGGAAAACAGGATGTCTCCGCTCGGAGAACCACTCCGGCAGCTGCAGCAGAAGTGTCCTCAGAACGCCTTGGCCATTTCCTCACATCGATCGCGGCGCCTGTATGAAGAGGCTGCAGACCTACTTCTGGCCCGTTGTCGGCCTTCTCGCGATCCTCTTTTCGGTGAATGCGCTTTATCACGAGCTCCGCGGTCTTTCGCTCGACGAGTTCCTCGCAAGCTTCAACGCGATCTCGCTTAAAAGCTGGCTGTTGGCGATCTGCTCGACACTGGTCGCCTATGCGGCGCTTGCGGCTTACGACCGGCTAGCGCTCGACCATCTCGGCCACCGCATCTCGATCTGGTTCATCACGCTCTGCTCGTTCACGACCTATGCGCTGTCGCACAATCTCGGCGCCTCGGTCTTTTCCGGCGCGGTCGTGCGCTACAGGGCCTATCGCTCCAAGGGGCTTTCTCCAGGTGAAGTCGGCGTGCTCGTCGCCTTCTGCTCCTTCACCTTCACGCTCGGAACACTGGTGCTTTCGGCCATCGTCCTCCTGGTGCGACCCGACATCATCGAGCGCTTCGCCGAATTCCTGCCGGTGGAAATGTCGCTGACGACCGGCGTGCTCATCCTCGTCGTCATCGGGCTCTATGTCGTCGGCAGCCTCGTGGGGCTTCCATCGTTCCGCACGCGATGGTTCCAGCTGCACTATCCGAAGCCGAGGATCGTGTCCCGGCAATTGGTGATCGCGCCCGTGGAACTGATCGGCGCTGCCGGGATCATCTATTTCGCACTGCCGGAAGCCGGAAACCCGGGCTATATCGTCATCCTCGGGATCTTCCTCGCCTCGTTCTCGGCGGCGCTGCTCTCGCATGCACCGGGCGGGCTCGGCGTGCTTGAGCTGATTTTCATCGCCGCGCTGCCGGAGATGGACCCGGCCGACGTTCTGGCGGCGCTGGCCATCTTCCGCCTGCTCTACCTGGTCATCCCGTTTGTCCTGGCATTGGTGGTGATCCTCGTCTTCGAGCGAGCACGCTTCTTGGCACAACGCCTTCCCCCGGGAGGGACCGACCTTCCCTAAGGGGCTGGAATTGCGGCGCGGGGGAAACTACACGCTTCCCTCGACCCACATCAGGGCGCGTTGCAGACCGTCGGCAGCGCCTGCTCGAGCGGCCCTTTCACTTCCTTAAGCCGCGCCGCTTCGACCTGGTAGGGCGTGAAGGGCGGCACCTGTAGCGACGGGTTGATGATGCGCGTGACGTAGCAGCCAGCGAAGAACCGTACCCGCGCGGGCTTCTCGATAGACTTCACCGCAACCGGAACCGCCGAATAGATGCTGCCGGCGCCAGCCTCCGTTTTCACCTTGCCGATCTTCACCTCGACCGACACTGTGCGATCATAGCCGCGGCTGAAGGACTTGAAGCCGCCGACGGGCTTCGATTCACCGAAATAGCCGTAGGCGCGGGCATATTCCTTGCGGTTGATGGCATTGTAGAGCGAACGGACGAGAGCTGCCCCATCGGAGCGGTCGTCGACATAGGCGACGCCTTCCTGTGCCAGAGCCTCGCCGTTCAACGCTGCAAATGCGCCGAGGGCGAAGACGGTGGATCGAAGCTTCATGCAATCCTCCTTTTGTCGTGCGGCAGCCGAGCACAACAATAAGGCGAAGCCATAGCAGGATTCGCTTCCCTCATGTTTCCTTAAACCGTCCGACGCGCGGCGCTGAGCTCAGGCCGGTGGCAAGCCGGCACGGCGGCGGGCGACGACGCGCTCGCGCCACACGGTGAAGATGCCGGCTGCGACCACCAGCACGGAGCCGACGATCATGTTGACCGTCAGCGTCTCGCTGAAAATCGTCACGCCCATGATCGAGGCAAAGACGAGCTGCAGGTAGGTGAGTGGCTGAACGGCCACCGCATCCAGTACCTCATAGGCGCGGATGAGGAAGTAGTGGCTGGAGGATCCGGTGACGCAGAGCAGCAACATCCAGCCCCAGTCCGCCGGCGCGAGCGTGACCCAGAAGAACGGACCGACTAGGCTGATCGCGGCAGCACCGACGACGCCGGTGTAGAAGAAGCTGGTCATCGCCGAATCCTGCCGGCTGACGAGCCGCGTGACGATGACATAAAGCGCAAACAGCAGAGCCGCCCCGAGCGGCAAGAGGAAGGTCCGGTCGAAAAGGCCGTCTGCGGGTTTCAGAATCAGAAGCACGCCGCCGAGACCCGCGGAGATTGCCAGCCAGCGCCGCCAACCGACGCGCTCGCCGAGAAGCGGCATGGACAGGAGGGCAACGAACAGAGGCGTCGCGGCCAGGATCGCTTGCGAATGGGCAAGCCCGACCCAGGTGAAAGACGTGATCACCATGACGATCTGGGTGGGCAGCAACACGCCGCGCACGATCTGAAGCCACGGCCTCCTGGTTGTCGCCGTGAACTTCAGGCCCTCCTTGGTACGCGCAGCCAGCGCAATCGCGAAAAGCGCAAAGGCCCAATAGCGGATCATCGCGACGAAGACCGGCGGATAGATCGCGCCCAGATGCTTGGAGATGCCGTCCTGGATCGAAAAGATGACGATCGCCAGAAGCGTGAAGATGTAGCCGTTTGCCTTGGAAGCCTGTGAGACGGTGGACGTCATGGCGCGCCGATACCTGCGAGAACCCGCCGCGCCGCCAACTGCGCACGACAAGTGCCACATACAAGGAAACACGGCCGTATTCGAGACATGAAAAGAGCCCCGTGTGGGAGGAGGTACACGGGGCTCTCGAACTTGATCGGTGACTGGGAGGAGGAGTGCCACCGATCCGCATCGGGCGCCGCGGGAGGAGGTGCAGCGCTTCGATAAGTCATATAATAATCGTGCGTCGCAGCAATTTCAAGACGTGATTTTTGCATTGCACAAAATTGTGAGGCGAAGCGGCAGGTCGAGCCATCTTGACCCGCTCATCCGAGCCTGAGCCAGGGAACAACTCGTCGCCGGGGCCGACGCGCGAGAGCCCACGCATGGCGCGGTAACCGGCCGGAAACCACAACCCTTGATAGCTTTTTACTCTACTTCAGCTTTTCTGATATACGACCAGCAATATTAGAAGAAGTATATTTACTCTCCATAATTGCAGGCTTTCAGATGAAATTATTGCTCCAGGTCCCCACCGCAATCATCGTTGTCCTGATCCTCGCCACATGGATCGCCAGCCTGCGCCTCGTCGTGCTGCCACCGGGCTCCTTCAAGTTAAGAGCGATGACTGCGCTCGTTTATCAAGGGCACGGCTACCGCCTGGTGGACAGCCCGCGCGCCATGTGCGGCCGACAGGCCTACCCGGCGAAGGACTGCGAGGACGTGGCGATGAACCACCTGGGGAAACGGGTTCTGTTTCGGCTTCCCTATAGCCAATGGCTCTACGACTTTACCGAGCCCGGTGCTGCCGCATCGAACGTGGCGGTCGAAGATACCCCGCTGCGCAGCTCCATCCAGTAGTTGCGACCCTATTGGGCTCGTCAGCACAACGGAGTGGACGTCTCACCCTGCCACGCGCAGCGCATCGCTTAAACGCAAGCTGTTGAACACCATGCGTATTTCACGATCCGCTTCTTAACTCCCCCTTAAATTGCCGTATTTAAAGTTCACCCGGTCGCCGTGGCGGATGAGCGCAGAGCGCCGGTACCGCCGTCGAGATCGAAGTCACCGTCGTGATTGAGCCAATCGGCCCCGCAGACGGCAGAGGGACAAATCCAAACGGCATGGCAACAAACGGCAGGTCAGGACAGCGGATCGAGCCATCGTTCGGCGGAAACGAAGACGATGATGACGATTTTCGCGTCGAGGCCAGCGATCGTGTGACCAGCAGCCGCAAGGCGCCCCGCAACAAATCTTCGGGCACCGGCAAGAAGGGCAGTAGCAAGAAGAAGTCAGCCGGCAAGCGCGGCAGCGCACGGCGCAACTCTGGCGGCGGCGGCTTCATTGGCCTTGTCCGCACGCTGTTCTACTGGTGTATCGTGCTCGGCATCTGGGGCGCCATGGGCGTCGGCGGCCTGGTGCTCTACTACGGCGCGCGCATGCCGAGCGCCGAGAGCTGGTCGATCCCCGAGCGACCGCCGAACGTCAAGATCCTTGCGGTCAGTGGCGACGTCATCGCCAATCGCGGCACCACCGGCGGCGAAGCGTTGTCGCTGGAAAACATGTCGCCCTATATTCCGCAGGCGGTCATCGCCATCGAGGACCGCCGCTTCTATTCGCATTTCGGCATCGATCCGCTGGGTCTCGCCCGCGCCATGCTGACGAACCTCACCACCGGGCGCATGGTGCAGGGTGGCTCGACCTTGACGCAGCAGCTTGCCAAGAACCTGTTCCTGTCGCCGGAGCGCACGCTCGAGCGCAAGGTGCAGGAGGTGCTGCTCGCCTTCTGGCTCGAGAAGAAATATTCCAAGGACCAGATCCTGGCGATGTATCTCAACCGGGTGTTCTTCGGCTCCAATGCCTATGGCGTGGAGGCGGCATCGCGGCGCTATTTCAACAAATCGGCGCGCGACGTGAACCTCGGCGAGGCGGCATTGCTCGCCGGCCTTTTGAAAGCGCCGTCCCGCCTTTCGCCGGCGCGTGACCCGAAGGCTGCGGAAGAGCGCGCCCAGGTCGTGCTCGGCGCCATGCGCGAAGAAGGCTACGTCACCGACAGCGAGATCAAGACGGCGATGTCGCAGACTCCGACCAAGGCCAAGAGCTACTGGTCCGGCGCCGAACACTACGTCGCCGACATGGTGATGGACCAGCTTCCCGGCATGATCGGCGAGATCAAGGAAGATCTCATCATCGACACGACGATCGACCTCAATCTCGAGAAGAAGGCCGAGGAGGTGATTGCTGCCACGCTGGACGCCGACGGCAAGAAGCTCGACGCTTCGCAGGCAGCACTCGTCTCGATCGACGGCACCGGCGCCATCCGGGCGCTCGTCGGCGGCAAGGACTATGCCGAGAGCCAGTTCGACCGGGCCTCCAAGGCCAAGCGTCAGCCGGGCTCCGCCTTCAAGCCCTTCGTCTATGCCGCGGCACTCGAGATCGGCCGCACGCCGATGTCGATCCGCAACGACGGTCCGGTCCGGATCGGCAACTGGACGCCCGAGAATTACGACCAGAAATATCGCGGCGAGGTAACGATCGCCGATGCGCTCGCCAATTCGCTGAACACCATCGCCGCGCAGCTGGTGATGGAGGTCGGGCCGCAGAACGTCGTCAAGGTCGCCCATCGCCTCGGCATCGATTCCGAGATGCAGGCCAATGCCTCGATCGCGCTCGGCACATCCGAAGTCAGCCTCGTCGAACTGACGTCGGCCTATGCCCCGTTCATGAATGGCGGCTTCAAGGCGACGCCGCACGTCATTCGCCGCATCTCCAAGGCCGATGGCACGGTGCTTTACGAAAACACCTACGACAACCCGCCGCGGGTGCTCGACCCGGCGATCGTCAGCGAAATGAACCAGATGATGGTGCGGGTGCTGACCAAGGGCACCGGCAAGAAGGCGCAGCTCAAGGGCTGGGAAGCGGCCGGCAAGACCGGAACGACGCAATCCTTCCGCGACGCGCTGTTCGTCGGCTACACCTCGAACCTGACGACCGGCGTCTGGTTCGGCAATGACGACGGCAAGTCGATGAAGAAGGTCACCGGCGGCGGCCTGCCCGCCAAGGCCTGGCACGATTTCATGATGGCAGCCCATGAGGGCCTCTCGCCCTCACCGCTCTTCGGCACGACGGGCGTGCAGCCGGTCTTCGACGAAGGCGTGGGCGCACCGGCCGGCGACTTGCTCTCCGGCGATCCGGAAGCCTTTCCGGAAGCCCCCGTTGGGGTCAATGGCGCGGTCGCAGTGGGGCAGCGTCCAGTAGACCAGGGGGGCGAATGGGATGGACAGAGCGCCGATCACGGCAATGGCGGCCTCGTACCACCGGCCGATGTCGGCCAGACGACGGGTGCCACGCGCCGCACTACGCTCTTCGACATTCTGACCGGCGGTTGAGCCGGCGCGACCGGCGCGGCAAGCGTGCGACTGGTGCCATTCTCACCAGCCGCGGATAGCCCATTTCTGGCTAGGCAAATCCCGGACTTGCATTTGCCCCCAAACGCCCCGCAGAATGCCTTGCAGTCCGAAACGCCGGTCCTTATATACGCCGCATCGGCGCAGTCTCGGCTGCGAAGAAATCCTGAGACCATCCCGTTAGGGGCTGTCTTACGAATGCCTGACCGGGTTCCGACAGTCCGCTGCAAGGAGAGAACGACATGGCTAAAGTTATTGGTATTGACCTGGGAACGACCAACTCCTGCGTCGCCGTCATGGACGGAAAAGACGCGAAGGTGATCGAAAACGCCGAGGGTGCGCGCACGACCCCCTCGATGGTGGCATTCAGCGACGACGGCGAACGTCTCGTCGGCCAGCCGGCCAAGCGCCAGGCCGTCACCAATCCGGAAAACACGCTTTTTGCGATCAAGCGCCTGATCGGCCGGACCTTCCAGGACCCGACCACGCAAAAAGACAAGGACATGGTTCCTTACAAGATCATCAAGGCCGACAATGGCGACGCCTGGGTCGAAGCGCACGGCACGGATTATTCCCCGTCGCAGATCTCCGCCATGATCCTTCAGAAGATGAAGGAAACGGCCGAATCCTATCTCGGTGAAAAGGTCGAAAAGGCCGTCATCACCGTACCGGCCTACTTCAACGACGCTCAGCGCCAGGCAACCAAGGATGCCGGCAAGATCGCTGGCCTCGAAGTACTGCGCATCATCAACGAGCCGACCGCGGCAGCTCTTGCCTACGGTCTCGACAAGAAGGACGGCAAGACGATCGCCGTTTATGACCTTGGCGGCGGCACCTTCGACATCTCGGTTCTCGAAATCGGCGACGGCGTCTTCGAAGTGAAGTCGACCAACGGCGACACCTTCCTCGGCGGCGAAGACTTCGACATGCGTCTGGTCCAGTACCTCGCCGGCGAGTTCAAGAAGGAACAGGGCATCGACCTGAAGAACGACAAGCTCGCCCTTCAGCGCCTGAAGGAAGCTGCCGAAAAGGCCAAGATCGAGCTCTCCTCGTCGCAGCAGACCGAAATCAACCTGCCGTTCATCACGGCTGATGCTTCCGGTCCGAAGCACCTGACGATGAAGCTGACCCGCGCCAAGTTCGAAGCGCTTGTCGACGACCTGATCCAGCGCACCGTTGCGCCGTGCAAGGCCGCCCTCAAGGATGCCGGCGTCTCGGCTGCCGAGATCGACGAAGTCGTTCTCGTCGGCGGCATGAGCCGCATGCCGAAGGTTCAGGAAACCGTGAAGCAGCTGTTCGGCAAGGAGCCGCACAAGGGCGTGAACCCGGATGAAGTGGTTGCCATGGGCGCCGCCATTCAGGCCGGCGTTCTGCAGGGCGACGTCAAGGACGTTCTCCTGCTCGACGTCACCCCGCTGTCGCTCGGCATCGAAACGCTCGGCGGCGTCTTCACCCGCCTGATCGAACGCAACACGACGATCCCGACCAAGAAGTCGCAGACCTTCTCGACCGCCGACGACAACCAGTCGGCCGTGACGATCCGCGTCTCCCAGGGCGAACGCGAAATGGCCGCCGACAACAAACTGCTCGGCCAGTTCGACCTCGTCGGCATTCCGCCGGCACCGCGCGGCATGCCGCAGATCGAAGTCACCTTCGACATCGACGCCAACGGCATCGTGCAGGTTTCGGCCAAGGACAAGGGCACCGGCAAGGAGCACCAGATCCGCATTCAGGCATCTGGCGGTCTTTCCGACGCCGACATCGAGAAGATGGTCAAGGACGCCGAAGCCAATGCCGAGGCCGACAAGAAGCGCCGCGAGGGCGTCGAAGCCAAGAACCAGGCCGAAAGCCTGATCCACTCCAGCGAGAAGTCGCTGAAGGATTACGGCGACAAGGTTTCGGAAGCAGACCGCAAGGCGATCTCCGACGCGATTGCCGCGCTGAAGACTGCCGTCGAAGCCTCCGAGCCGGACGCCGAAGACATCAAGGCCAAGACCAACACGCTGATGGAAGTTTCCATGAAGCTCGGCCAGGCGATCTACGAAGCGCAGCAGACGGAAGCCGCTCATGCGGATGCCGCAGCAGACGCAGCGCGCGACGGCGATGTCGTCGACGCCGACTACGAAGAAGTCAACGACGAGGACGACCGCAAGCGTTCGGCCTAATCCGTCCCTTCGATCAGACGAAAAGCCCGGGATCGCCCCGGGCTTTTTGTTATCTGCACAGCCCGGCGCGACGGGCAAAAGTGGCGACAAGTGCCGCGACCCGCTGCAAACGTTACTTTTCCGACAAAAAACCGCATCTACCACCGCTCGGGCTATGGTATCGCGCTTCAAGGTTTACTAAATCGGTGGCAAGGTAAACGGGCAGCCGCCGAGCCCTCGCGCTGGTACGCCTCGTCAATAGGACAGTCTTCGACGAATGAAACGTGATCTGTACGAAACGCTTGGGGTTGCCAAGAATGCCGATGAGAAGGAGCTGAAGAGCGCCTTCCGCAAACTCGCGATGAAGTATCACCCGGACAAGAACCCCGGCGACGCGGCAGCAGAGAAGACCTTCAAGGAAATCAACGAAGCCTACGAGATGCTCAAGGACCCGCAGAAGCGGGCCGCTTACGACCGCTACGGTCATGCGGCGTTCGAGCAGGGCGGAATGGGCAACGGCTTCGGCGGCGGCGCTGCCGGCGGGTTCTCCGACATTTTCGAGGACATCTTCGGCGAGATGATGGGTGGCGGACGTCAGCGGCGCTCCTCGGGCGGCCGCGAACGCGGCGCCGATCTTCGCTACAACATGGAGATCTCGCTCGAAGAAGCTTTCTCAGGCAAGACCGCGCAGATCCGTGTTCCAACCTCGATCACCTGCGACGTCTGCAGCGGCTCCGGCGCCAAGCCCGGCACGAGCCCGAAGACCTGCGGCACCTGTCACGGCTCCGGCCGTGTGCGCGCGGCCCAGGGCTTCTTCTCGATCGAGCGCACCTGCCCGACCTGCGGCGGGCGCGGCCAGACGATCACCGATCCCTGCGGCAAGTGCCACGGCCAGGGCCGGGTCACCGAAGAGCGCACGCTCTCGGTCAACATCCCGGCCGGCATCGAGGACGGAACGCGTATCCGCCTCTCCGGCGAAGGCGAAGCGGGGCTCCGCGGCGGACCGGCCGGCGACCTCTACATTTTCCTCTCGGTCCGGCCGCATGAGTTCTACCAGCGCGACGGCGCCGATCTCTATTGCAGCGTGCCGATCTCGATGACGACGGCGGCCCTTGGCGGCAAGTTCGACGTGACCACGCTCGACGGCACCAAGTCGCGCGTCACGGTTCCCGAGGGCACCCAGGCGGGCAAGCAGTTCCGTCTCAAGGGCAAGGGCATGCCGGTGCTGCGCTCGGCCCAGTCCGGCGACCTCTACATCCAGATCCAGATCGAAACGCCGCAGAAGCTGACCAAGCGTCAGCGCGAACTGCTGCAGGAATTCGAGCAGATCTCCTCGAAGGACAACAATCCGGAATCGACGGGCTTCTTCGCCCGGATGAAGGATTTCTTCGATACGCTGAGCGACTAAGGCTCCAGCCATGGGCTGCTTCAGCGCCGCGCGCCGGAGACGGTTGCGCGGCGCCCCTGCATCAGCTCATCGCCGTAAGCTGCCACAGCCCGGCGATGACGAGCGCCACCCCAGCGACACGGGACAGGAGCCGGCCGCCGGGCACCACCTTTTCGGCAAGCACGAAGATGGCGATCGCCGCGATCCACAGCACATTCATCACCCCGCCGACGAACAGAAGCGCCATCAGCGCCCAGCAGCAGCCGACGCAATAAAGGCCGTGTCGCAGACCGAGGCCAAAGGCGGCACCCGCCTCGCGACGAAATCCGCCGTGGTTCTGGATGAATAGCAGCGGCGACTGGCATTGCCTGAGGCAACGATCCTTGAGCGACGTCCACTGAAACAGGCCCACGGCGACGAGGACCGCACCGCTCAAGGCTTGGTTGGCGCTCGAGAGCGCCGGAGTGAGCAGCAAGGCTTGATCCAGGAGCCATTGCGCGAGAACGGCAATCAGCGCGAACAGGGTCCAGGCCAACAGATAGCCGCCGGCGAAGAAGCCGGTCGCGGCGAAGGGCTTGCCCTGCTGCGCCGCTTGCCGACCGACACGGGCATAGAGCAGGATCATCGGCGTAGCCGACGGCACCATCATACCCATCATCATGACAGCCCACATGACAAAGGCATAGGCGAAGGTTGCGGCGGTCCAGGGACCGGCGGCCGCAGCCGCCATCGATGTCATCGATCCCCCTTGCGCCTCCATGGGCATGTTCATCGGCATGTCCATGGGCATCTCCATGTCCATGCCCGAACCCATATCCATGGTGTCGGAGGCTGCTGGGGGCGCAGTCATGTCCATGGCCGAAGCCAGCCACAGGATGTAGAGCCAACTGATCGCCGTCAGCGTAATCAGCGCTGCCACAACGATGGCGCGATCACGTCTGAGCAGGGTTTCGAGCGCCGTATCCTTCATCGACGTCAGTGGATCACGCCGCTTTCGGTCAGGTGCATGCGCGCGAAATGAGCATGCGAGTCCGCCAGTGCCAAGGTCAGCGGCCCCTTCGTATCGGCCCATCCGCGCCCGACTTCGCAGACGTCGTATTCGAACCCCTGGGGGAGATTGATGCGCGCCTGATGGGGGGAGCCGGTCACCGGATTGAGGATCGGTTCGCCGCGAGCGACGAGCCAGCCAGGCACATTCAGCCGCGCCGTACGCGCGCCGACGTCGACCTCGAAATCGATCTCGGCAAAGACAGGATCGTGCATGGTTTCGAAGGTCGTCGCAAAAACCTGGAAGAAGGTCGCGCCGGGTTCCGTATCCTCGCCGCTCATGATGCGCAGCAACGCACCGCGCTGTTCGGCGGAGGCGCGGCTATCGACGATCGGCACAACCTGCCCCCTCCCCTCGTGGATGGCGCCCGGCCAGGCGGCGATCAGGCCGCCACGAAGCCCATCGAGCCGCGTATCGCCGTGATAGCCTTCCTCGATCTCGAAGGCGCCGACGGCGCTGCAATGGCCTTGTGTCGGCAATGCATTGAACTGGCAAGGACAGCCATAGGCGCAGTTGCAATGTATGAATTCACGCCCCTTCATCATCCATCTCACACTCGTCATCGTCTCCTCCTGGGATCTGATCGGTGTTCGGTCTACTGCATGTTCGTTTCATCGTAGCCGACCAAAGGACAAAAACATGCAGCAATTCAAAGTGCTACAGCGACCTTTGCGCGTCTGGACGCGCGGCGCTGTAGGTCGATTTCTTGCGACTGGATGCATTCCATTAGATTGCAGAAATATACTCCTCCCAACCAGCGATGCCAACGGCCGGCCGAAGACGACGGAAAGCGCCGCGCATCCGATTGAACACGCGGCGCTTCTGTTCTGTTCGTTAGAGTTGAGCCGTACTCAAAGTGTCGCCATCCCGCCATCGATGATCAGTTCGGCGCCGACAGTGAAAGCAGCCTCGTCGGAGGCGAGGAAGACGACCGCCTTGGCGATTTCGCTTGCGTTGCCGAAGCGGCCAAGCGGGATCTGTGCCGCGATCGCGTCGACGACCTGCTTGTTTTCCTCGACCGTCGGGGCATGGCCGTCATGAAGCGGCGTGCGGATCGGGCCGGGGCTGACGGCGTTGACCCGGATGCCGCGGCCGATGAGTTCGCCGGAAAGCGTTTTGGCGAGCGACAGCAGCCCCGCCTTGGTCAAGGCATAGACGCTTGAGGTCGGCATGCCGATATGCGCGTTGATCGAGGTGTTGAGCACGATCGATGCCGGCTTCGAAAAGACCGGCAACAATGCCTGGATCAGGAAATACGGACCCTTGAGGTTGATGGCGAGCGAGCGGTCGAAGCTTGCCTCGTCCCACTGTTCGATCGGCTGCAGCTTGGCGATGCCGGCATTGACGAACAGGATATCGAGCGTGCCGAAGGCGGCGCGGATCTTTTCAGCGACGGCGGCCTGGCCGGCGACATTGCCGGCATCGGCCTCGATGATCAGAGCTGTCTCGCCAAGGACGGCGCGTGCTTCGGCAATGTTCTTCGGATTGGTGCCGGTGACGGCGACCCTTGCGCCTTCGGCGATGAACTGGCGCGCGGTTTCGAGACCGATGCCGCTGGTGCCGCCGGTGATGAGTGCCGTCTTGTTCTGCAAACGTGACATGATGAAAGTCCTCTTGTTGGGTTGAAGAGGAGATCGGCTCGATTGGCTGGAACCGTCGTCCTCGAATGCAAACAGATATGGCGGAAAACGATCGTTCGGATTAGTCTTCCAATTGTGGAACTCGAATTCGGAAAAGCCGAACGATGGTGAAGATCGAGGGAATAGCCGCCTTTGTCGCGGTCGCCGAAGCTGGCTCGATCAGCGAAGCGGCGCGGCGCCTGCGCCTGTCGAAATCCGTCGTCAGCGAACGCGTGGCGGAACTGGAGCGCGGGCTCAACGCCACGCTCCTCCATCGGACGACGCGCAAGCTGACGCTCACCGAGGACGGCATCGCCTTCCGCGAGCGCGCCGTCAGGATCGTCAGCGAGGTGCAGGCGGCCGCGAGCGACCTTGCCGAGCGGCGCGGACAGCTGACGGGGCCGCTTCGGATCGCCGCGCCCGTCAGCTTTGGCCGCCGGCATCTCGGTCCGGCGCTCTATCCGTTCCTGGCGCGCCATCCGGAAATCGAACTGACGCTCGATCTCGACGACCGGTGGGTCGATGCGGCCTCGGAAGGCTACGACGCGATTGTCCGCCACGGCGTGATCGCCGATTCCCGCCTGGTTGTTTGGAAGCTTGCCAGAAGCCGTCGCCTGCTCGTCGCCTCGCCCGATTATCTCGAACGACAGGGCACACCGGCGTCGCTTGCCGAGCTCGAAGGCCATCGCGGCGTCTTCTACACCAATCGCGGTGCGGCCGATTGGCGGTTCGAGGGACCTTCCGGTGCAACGATCGTCAGGGCGCGCCTGGCCCTCGGCATGAACAATGGCGACATGATACACGACGCCGCCGTCGCCGGGCTCGGCATCGCGCTGTTGCCCGCCTTCATCGCCGGCCCCGCGGTGCGCGAAGGGCAATTGCGTGAGATCGATGTCGGGCTGCGTCCGGAGCCCGAATTCATCTATATGGCGCATCCGGAAGGACGACGCGTCTCCGCCAAGCTCCGAGCCATCGCCCAACATCTGAAGGAAGCTTTTGGCGATCCGCCCTATTGGGATCCGTGAAGCGTTTCCGCAACCCCCGCGTAATCGTTGCCAGCGACTGTATCTCGCCGATTGCCGATCGAGTCTCGACAGAAGCTTGATCGAAATCGGCTGGCATGCGCTTCGCACCCATCGCAACCAAAGATTGGTTTCCTATCTTCTCATCATGCGGACCTTCTTTCTGAACTGGATCGTCGCCATGACACTTGGCACCGCCGCCCATGCGGACAACCTTTCCACGGCCCCGACCGATGCCGAAATCCTGAATATTCTGACCGATCGAATCGACAAGCAGCAGCAGTCGGTCGGCATTGTCGTCGGAATCATCGATGCCAATGGACGACGCATCGTAGCGTACGGCCATCCGGCCAAAGGTGACCCGCGCCCGGTCGATGGACGGACCGTGTTCGAGATCGGCTCGGTCACCAAAGTCTTCACCGCGCTGTTGCTCGCGGAGGCGATTGAAAAAGACACGCTGCGCCTCGACACGCCCGTCTCCACGTTGCTTCCGCCAGATGTGGCGATGCCGAACGACAAGGAGGGCCCGATCACGCTGAAGGACCTGGCAACACACATGTCCGGTCTGCCGCGGCTACCCACCAATCTGGACCTGACAGACACGAGCAATCCGTATGCGGCCTACGACACTGCGAAGCTTTATGCCTTCCTGTCCCATCACAAGCCGCTGCGGCGCCCTGGCATCGAGCACGAGTACTCCAATCTCGGCGCCGGGCTACTCGGCCACGCGCTCGCCTTGAAGGCCGGCCTTTCCTACGAGGAGCTCATCATCAGCCGCATCACGGCGCCTCTCGACATGAAGGACACGGCGATCTCGTCGCAGCCCGGCTGGGCCGAAAGGCGGGCGACAGGCCACAATGCGGCGCTGGAGCCAGTGAGAGACTGGGATCTCAACGCGCTGCAGGGAGCCGGTGCGCTGCGCTCCACGGCGAACGATCTTCTGATATTCCTGGAGGCGGTCATGGGGAAAACGCCGTCGCCGCTAGCACCGGCCTTCACCACGTTACTTGCGACCCGACAGCCGCTCGGCAACGGCGACGAAGACCGGCAGGCGCTTGGCTGGGTGATCTCGGGCAAGGGCGATGAACAGTTTATCTGGCACAATGGCGGGACCGGCGGCTATCGATCCTTCGTCGGCTACCGTCCGTCGACCGGCGTCGGCGTCGTCGCCTTGTCAAACACGTCGACCGACGTCGGCGTGGACGATATCGGCCTACACTTGCTCAACCGCAACGCTCCGCTTGCGCCGGCCGCGGCCCGGCGCACTGCGATAACTGTCGATCCAACGAGTTATGACGCCTATGTCGGCACCTATCGGCTGGCACCCGGTTTCGATCTGACGATCTTCCGCGATGGCGATCGGCTGTTTGCCCAGGCAACGGGACAGGATCGGATCGAAATCTTCCCGGAGGCCGAGCATCGTTTCTTTGCAAAGCTTATCGATGCGCAGATCAGCTTCGCCGTAACCGGCACCCGCGCCGGGAGCCTGACCTTGCATCAGGGCGGACGGGACAGCCCCGCGCCTCGGGTCGAGAAATGATACGCGTCTCCCGTCGATTGAAGCGGGAGACGCCATTCGCTTCGATCAGAAGATCAGATCGATGGTGAAATAGGCGAGCGCCGAGATTGCTGCCGCTGCCGGCATGGTGATGAACCAGGCAATCACGATATTGCCGGCGAGCCCCCAGCGCACTGCCGAGACCCGCCGCGCCGCGCCGACACCGATGATCGCGCCGGTGATGGTGTGCGTCGTCGAAACCGGAATGCCGAGCCAGGTGGCGGCAAAGAGCGTGATCGCCCCGCCGGTTTCGGCGCAGAAACCCTGCATCGGGTTGAGCTTGGTGATTTTAGAGCCCATCGTGTGAACGATGCGCCAGCCGCCGAACAGCGTGCCGAGCGCGATCGCCGCCTGGCAGGTGATCACCACCCAGAAGGGCACGTAGAACTCGGAGCCGAGATAGCCCTGCGAGAACAACAGCACGGCGATGATGCCCATGGTCTTCTGCGCATCGTTGCCGCCGTGGCCGAGCGAATAGAGCGACGCGGAGACGAATTGCATCACGCGGAAGGTGCGGTCGACGGCAAAGGGCGTCTGCCGCACGAAAATCCAGGAGACGATCAACACCAGAAGCAGGGCCAGGAAGAAGCCTATCGCCGGCGACATGAAGATGGCGCCGACGGTCTTCAGAAGACCGGTCCAGACGATGGAACTAAAACCGGTGCTGGCAAGGCCGGCACCGACGAGGCCGCCGATCAGCGCATGCGACGAACTCGACGGAATGCCGAAGAGCCAGGTGACGATGTTCCAGACGATGGCGCCTAAGAGGGCCGAAAAGATCACCAGCGGCGTGACGATGCCGGGATCGATAATGCCCTTGCCGAGCGTCTCGGCCACATGCAGGCCAAAGAACAGGAAGGCGATGAAGTTGAAAAAGGCTGCCCACATGACCGCATATTGCGGCCTGAGCACCCGCGTCGAGACGATTGTCGCGATCGAGTTGGCAGCGTCGTGCAAACCGTTCAGGAAGTCGAAGAACAGCGCGATGCCGATCAGCCCGACGAGCAACGGAAAGGCGAGCGTCGCATCCATCAGACGTTCTCGATCACGATGCCGCTGATTTCATTGGCAACATCCTCGAAGCGGTCGATCACCTTTTCGAGCTCGCCATAGATCTCGCTGCCGATGATATAGGCCATCGGGTTGCTAGCGCCGTGGCGGCGGAAGAGATCCTTGAGGCCGAGGTCGTGCAATTCGTCGGCACGCCCCTCGATGCGGGTGATTTCCTCGGCGATGGCGATGAGGCGGTTGTGATTGGTTCCGATACGATCAAGCAGCGGAATGGCCTCGCCGATCAGATGCGCGGCCTGGACGATGATCGTCGCCATCTCGCGCATGCCCGGATCGAATGTCTTCTGCTCGTAGAGCCGGATCGTCTTGACCGTCTTGTGCATCATGTCGATGGCATCGTCCATCGACTGGATCAGGTCCTTGATGTCGCCGCGGTCGAACGGCGTGATGAAGGACCGGCGCACCGCCAGGAGCACTTCGCCAGTAATATGATCCGCTTCATCCTCAAGCGCGACGATCCGGTCGCACTGTTTCTCCATGTCGTCGCCACCGGCAAGCAGCCTGTCGAGCGCTTCGGCGGCACCGACGACGGTGAGCGCGTGTTTAGCGAAAAGGTCGAAAAAGCGATCTTCGCGGGGAAGCAGTTTGCGGAACCAAGCCAGCATTACAAATATATCCATCCGTGGATTGTCATGAAACTGTCATATTTGACCGAGGCGCTCAAGAAAAGCACCTGATTCAAGGGGTTTGCCGCCTATCCCCTGCCGATATCGACCTATCCCAGGCGATATCGACGCGCTGGCCATTTCGTCTTGCCTTGGCCAACGCTTTCGTCCTACTGCATGTCTCCTTAAATCGACCTCGATTTAAGGACGAAGACATGCAGCAATTCAAAGTGCTACAGCGACCTTTGCGCGTCTGATAAGACGCGCGGCGCTGTAGCTGGCGCCCAACGTCGAATCCGGTTTGCCCATGCCCCACAAGGTCTTTCTCAACCGCTTGAAGCTCACGGAGTTCCGCAACTATGCGGCTCTCGCGCTGGAGCTCGACCAGCGCCATGTGGTGCTGACGGGAGAGAATGGCGCCGGCAAGACCAATCTGATGGAAGCGGTTTCCTTCCTCTCGCCAGGACGGGGCCTGAGGCGCGCGGCTTACGCCGACGTCACCCGCGTCGGCGCGAGCGACGGGTTTTCCGTATTTGCGGAGGTCGAGGGCATGGAGGGGCCGGTCGAAATCGGCACCGGCACCGCCGGCGTGTCGGAGGGCCAATCCCGGCGGCTGAGGCTCAACGGAACGCCGGCATCAACCGTCGACGAACTGACGGATCACCTGCGCGTCCTCTGGCTGACGCCATCGATGGACGGGCTCTTCACCGGGCCTTCGGCCGACCGGCGGCGGTTCCTCGATCGGCTGGTGCTTTCGCTCGATCCGGAACATGGCCGACGCGCCAGCGAATTCGATCGGGCGATGCGCAGCCGCAACCGGCTGCTCAGCGAGTTTCGCCCGGATCCGTCCTGGCTGACTGCGATTGAGCGAGAGATGGCCGGTCTCGGCGTTTCCATGGCGCTGGCAAGGCAGGAGATGCTCGACCTCTTGACCGCACTCGTCGAACGGAATGTCGGTGACAGCGTTTTTCCGTCGGCGCGGCTGGCCCTTTCCGGCTTTCTCGACGACGAAGGCCATCGCCCGGCCTATGATCTCGAAGAGCAATATCTGACAATGCTGCGCGACGGACGGCCGCGCGACGCAGCGGCGGGCCGGACGCTCGATGGGCCGCACCGAAGCGACCTGCTGGTGCGTCATCGGGACAAGGACATGGAAGCCGCACGCTGCTCGACCGGCGAGCAGAAGGCGCTGCTCGTCGGACTGGTGCTGGCACATGCGCGCCTGGTCGGCGACATGACCGGCCACGCGCCGATCCTGTTGCTCGACGAGATCGCCGCGCATCTCGACGTCAACCGGCGTGCGGCGCTGTTCGACCTCGTCGATGGCCTCAGCGGCCAGGCCTTCATGACGGGAACGGACCAGGCGATGTTCGAGGCGCTTGGCGAACGCGGCCGGTTCCTGACCGTTTCGCACGGGAGCGTTACGGGATAAGCAAGAGCGGATGAGGAAATGTGTGTGCGGTTTTCCGCCCGCATCCGCTCTCGCTTGAGAATCGATCGGCCGCCCGGCCGAGCGGGATGAGGAGGATGTTGCATGACCGGTGAGAAGCTCGACCAATCGGAGATCGCCCGCTACGCCCGCCATATCGTGCTGCCGGAAATCGGCGGCGCGGGGCAGCAAAAACTCAAAGCGGCACGTGTGCTGGTGATCGGCGCCGGCGGGCTCGGCGCCCCGGTGCTCGTCTATCTCGCGGCCGCTGGCATCGGCCGGATCGGCGTCGTCGACGACGACATCGTTGCGCTCTCAAACCTCCAGCGGCAGATCATTCACCGCACCGAGGACATCGATCGCGCCAAGGTCGAAAGAGCAGCCGAAGCGATCGGTTCACTCAACCCGCATGTCAGCGTCGACGAACACAGGCTGCGGCTCAACCCCGACAATGCCGAGGTCCTGTTCCGGCAATATCACCTGGTGATCGACGGCTCGGACAATTTCGACACGCGCTATCTCGCAGCCGATACGGCAGCGGCGGTCGGCATACCGCTGGTGACCGGCGCCGTCGGCCGCTTCGACGGATCGCTGACGGTGCTGATGCCGTACAAGGCCGGCACGGATGGGCGGCCGAACCCCTCCTATCGCGATCTCTTCCCGGAACCACCGCCGGCCGGCGTCGTGCCCTCCTGCGCGGAAGCCGGCATCGTCGGGGCCTTGACCGGCGTCATCGGCACGCTCCAGGCGATGGAGGCGATCAAGGTGATCGCCGGTTTCGGCGAACCGTTGGTCGGGCGGCTGTTGATGTATGATGCACTGACGGCGCAGTTCAACACCATCCGCTACCGTCGCCGAGCGTAGGCCGATCATGGTGCAGATCTTCCGAATCAGTGAAAGCTTCGACCGGCACGAGGAACTGCAGAAGCTGATCCTTGGCGCCTTCTCCTACATGGACGGACGGATCGATCCACCGTCGTCGGCACATGCCTTGAGCATTGAATCGCTCCGACAAAAGATTGCCGACGAGATCGCCTTTGGCGTCAGCGACGGCGAGCGGCTTGTAGGCTGCATCTTTTGCAAGCCTGAAGCCGATTGCCTCTATATCGGCAAGCTCGCGGTTACCCCGCAGACACAGGGAAAGGGTATCGGCCGGTTGCTGCTCGCGGAAGCGGAGGCGACAGCGCGAGCGCTCGGCCTTTCGGCGTTGCGGCTACTCACCCGCATCGAACTCACCGAAAACCACCGGGCGTTCGCCGCCTGGGGCTTCGTCGAAACCGCTACGATGTGCCACCCCGGCTTTACCCGGCCGACGGCGATCGAGATGCGCAAGACACTCTAAAGCGCGTCGCGATCTTTCAGATTCGCTCCTTGCGCTTTAAGTTTTTGATGTTTCGCATGTCGTTTATCGCAAAACCGCTGCGCACTTTTGCGCGACAGGCTTTAGCTTCTGACGTTGAGCAGGACGGACAGACAACCGCACGACAGCGCCGTGCGGCGCTTCGCGATCAGTCGCGGCCCGGAAGTACGCGGTCCGGCGGGCGATGGCCGTCGAAGAAGGTGCGGATGTTGATCACCACCTTGTCGCCCATGTCGATGCGGCCCTCAAGCGTCGCCGAACTCATATGCGGCAAGAGCACGACCTTGCCTTCGCCCGCGAGCTTGATCAGCTTCGGATTAACCGCCGGCTCGTTCTCGAAGACGTCGAGGCCGGCACCGGCGATCTTGCCCTCGCGCAGGGACTTGATCAGCGCCGTCTCGTCGATGATGCCGCCGCGGGCTGTGTTGACGATGTAGCTGTCAGGCCGCATCAGCGCCAGGCGGCGGGCCGAGAGCAGGTGATAGGTCGCCGGCGTCGACGGGCAGTTGACCGAAACGATATCGACGCGGGCCAGCATCTGGTCGAGGCTGTCCCAGTAGGTCGCCTCCAGCATCTCCTCGGTTTCCGCATTCACCCGGTGACGGTTGTGATAGTGGATCGAAAGGCCGAAGGCCTTGGCGCGGCGTGCGACCGCGGTGCCGATCCGGCCCATGCCGACGATGCCGATGCGCTTTCCGGCAATGCGCCGGCCGAGCATCCAGGTCGGCGACCAGCCGGCCCATTCGCCCTTGCGATCGGTCAGGATCTGCGCACCTTCGGCGAGCCTTCTGGGCACGGCAAGGATCAGCGCCATCGCCATGTCGGCCGTGTCTTCGGTCAGCACGTTCGGCGTATTGGTGACGGTGATGCCTTTGCGCGCGGCGGCGTCAACATCGATGTTGTCGACACCGTTCGAGAAGCTGGCGATCAGCTTCAGCTGTGGACCGGCCTGCTCGATCAGCGCCGCATCGATACGATCGGTCACCGTCGGCACCAGCACGTCGGCGCGCTTCACCGCCGCGACGAGCTCGGGCTGGCTGCGCGGCGTGTCGTCGATGTTCAACTCCGCATCGAAGAGTTCGCGCATGCGCGTCTCGACGATATCAGGCAGTTTACGGGTGATGTAGACCGTGGGCTTCTTCTTGCTTGTCATTGCTGCGACGGGCCTTGTTGACGGGTCCTTAACCAAGTTGGGCGATACTTTCTCCCTGTAGCCGCAATTTCTACCAGACCCCACCGGGAAGACAAACAAAACTCGCGCGTTCGTCCCCGCGATTTCAGCCCGTGTGTTGGGCCCCAGGTGAACTGCGCCCGCAAAAGCTAGTGCCACGGAAAATGAGCTTCGTCATGCGTCATGTCATTTCCAGATTCTCGTTCTCGTTGATCGCCGCCTGCCTTGGCGCCGGGATCATGGCGTCGGCGGCGTACGCTCAAGCTGCCAAGGGCGCCAGCGGACTGCCGCTGCCGCGCTTCGTGAGCCTCAAGTCGAAGAGCGTCAATCTTAGGATCGGCCCGAGCGTCGATTACGCGGTCGCCTTCCGCTACATGAAGCCCGGCGTGCCGGTGGAGATCATCCAGGAATACGATAACTGGCGCCGTATCCGCGACGCCGACGGCACCGAAGGCTGGGTCAACCAGGCGCTGCTTTCCGGCGACCGTACAGCCGTCGCAGCGCCCTGGATGCGCGGCAAGGGCGAGGGCGTCTTCGTCAACATGCGCCGCGATCCGCAGGGTACATCCCCGATCGTCGCCCGCATGGAGCCGGGGGTCATCGTGCATGTCGGCGAATGCAATGGCGACTGGTGCCATGCCGAGACGCAGGGCGTCGAAGGCTGGATCGCCCAGAGCGAGATCTGGGGCGCCTATCCCGGCGAGGCCTTCAAGTAAGGCCACGCCTGCTTTTCACAAAATTCAATCAGGGCGAATCAGGCCAGACCGGCCTGCTTGGCGGCCGTTTCCAGCGAGACCATCGGCCGCGGGCCGATCTGACCGATGACAATGCCGGCGGCGAGATTGCCGAGCTTGCTGCAGTCTTCGAGCGAGCGTCCGGTCGTGTAGCCGTGCAGGAAGCCCGCGGCATAGAGGTCTCCGGCACCGGTCGTATCGACGACCTGGGCGATCGGCGTTGCGCGGACCCGAACCCGCTCCTCTCCACGCACGACCACCGAGCCTTCTTCGCTCAGCGTCACGGCAGCGAGCTTGCAATCCTTCGAGAGCTTTTCCAGCGCCAGATCGAAGTCTTCGGTCTCGTAGAGGGCCAGTGCTTCCTGCTTATTGGCGAAGACGATATCGACCGTGCCGGAACGCATGAGTTCGAGGAACTCGTCGCGATAGCGGTGAACGCAGAAGCTGTCGGACAGCGTGATCGCGGTTTCGCGGCCGTTTTCGTGGGCGATCCGCGCGGTCTCGCGGATGGCGTCCTTGGCCCGCGGCGGATCCCAGAGATAGCCTTCGAAATAGGTGACCTTGGCCTCAGCGACGACGTCGGCCTCCACATCCTCGGGGCCAAGCTCGACGCAGGCGCCGAGATAGGTGTTCATCGAGCGCTCGCCATCCTCGGTGACGAAGATCATCGAGCGCGCGGTCGGCGGCACGTTTTCGAGCGGCTTCGTCTCGAAGTAAACGCCCTGGGCGCGGATGTCGTGCGCGAAGATCTCGCCGAGTTGGTCGCTCGCGGTCTTGCCGAAGTAGGCAGCGCGACCGCCAAGGCTGGCGACACCGGCTGCCGTATTGCCGGCGCTGCCGCCGGACGCTTCGACGGCCGGGCCCATGCGCGAGTACAACAACTCGGCTCGTTCGGCATCGATGAGGTTCATGGCGCCCTTTATGATGCCGTTTTCATTGAGAAAAGCATCGTCGCAGCGCGCGATGATATCAACGATGGCATTGCCGATCGTCAGCACGTCGTATTTTGTCATGAACCTCGTCCGGTCTCCGTGATGGCCGGTGTTCGTTAATACCGGTTTTCCGGCCATTTGGAAGACAAAAGACGTGGGGCCATCGCATCAGGCCGTCGGAAGTGCGCTTTCGTCGTAGGCTGCGGCGAATTCGGCGCTCGGCGGGATCGGCTTGATGACATCGATCAGCACGCCGTTGGGGTCGGCGGTGATGAAATGGCGCTGACCGAAGTCCTCGTCGCGCAGAGTCTTCAGAATCGGCAGCCCGGCGGCAACCGCCTGCGCGTAGATCAAATCCGGATCCTCGACCTCGAAATTCAGGAGAAGACCACGGGTCGGCGTACGTGCTTCCTCCGGGATCGTCTCGTGGCGGTAGTCGAGCACCGCCAGCGTCACATGTTCGTCCTCGACCGACTGGAGATGCACATACCAATGGCTGGTGAAGAGCGCCTGGAAACGGAAGTGCTCGATGTAGAAGGCGGCAGTGGAGGCAACATCTGATGTCATGATGACAGGATAGTAGCTCGTCGATTTCATGGCTTTCCCTCGCTTCGGCCGTATCATACAATCTGTATGTTTCTTCAATTAACATACAGGCTGCATGTATGCAACAACAAAACTCCCGCCGCTCCAATCGCGAGCGATCCGACACGACCCGCGCCGCGATCCTCGATGCAGCCCGCGGCCTCTTCGTCACCCGGGGTTATGCCGATACCTCCACGCCCGATATTGTCGCCGCCGCAAGATTGACCCGCGGCGCGCTCTATCACCACTTCGAAGACAAGAAGGCGTTGTTCCGTGCCGTAGCGGAGCGGGAGGCGGGCGCAGTGGCGATATCGATCGAGCAGGCAACGGCCAACGACCTCACGCCCCGCGACGCACTGAAAGTCGGTGCGCGCGCCTATTTCGACGCGATGCGCGAGCCGGGCCGAATTCGCCTGCTGCTGCTCGACGGGCCGGCGGTGCTCGGCAAGCAGGAAATGGCCGCGATCGACGCGGCCAATGCCCAGAGAACCCTGGAGGAAGGCATTGCCGAGGCGATGGCGCCGGCAGTGCCTGGCCCGGAAAGGCTTTCGGCCATGGCCTCGTTGCTTTCGGCCGCCTTCGATCGCGCGGCGCTCGACATTGCCGATGGTGCGTCGACAGATGTCTATGCGGAAACGATCTGCACGCTGATCGACCGGCTGGTGTCGGCCTGACGCCGACCGTCAAGACAATACCAAGGTGCCTCAGCCTGCGGCGGAGATGATCTGCGGCGGCAGTTCGACGAGCGGCGCCGGGATATCGCAGGTCTTTTCCGGCGACTTGCAGAGATCGGCGATGACGCAGCGGTCGCACTCGGGCTTGCGCGCCTTGCAGCAATAGCGCCCGTGCAGGATCAGCCAGTGATGGGCATGGTAGAGATACTCATCCGGGATGATCCTGATCAGCTTGTCCTCCACCTCGTCCGGGGTCTTGCCCGGCGCCAGACAGAGGCGGTTGGCGATGCGGAAAATGTGGGTATCGACGGCGATCGTCGACTGGCCGAAAGCCATCGAGAGCACGACATTGGCGGTCTTGCGGCCGACACCCGGCAGGGTCACCAGTTCTTCGCGCGTGCGCGGCACTTCGCCGCCGAAATCGCGGATCAGCTTTTCGCTGAGGGCGATGACGTTCTTCGCCTTGTTGCGATAAAGGCCGATGGTCTTGATGTAGTCCCGGACCTTCTCTTCCCCGAGCGCCAGCATCTTCTCCGGCGTATCGGCGATGGCGAAGAGCGCGCGCGTCGCCTTGTTGACGCCGGCATCGGTCGCCTGGGCGGAGAGCGCCACGGCAACGACGAGCGTAAACGGGTTGACGTGCTCCAACTCGCCCTTCGGCTCGGGGCGCTGGATCGAGAAGCGGCGGAAGATCTCCTTGAGCTCGTCCTGGCTGTAGAGGCTCTTCACCCGCGGCGTCGCGCGGCGGCTCGTATTGGGTTTTGCGGCGCTGGCGGGGAATTTCGGCTTCACGTTTTTCATGATGCATCTATAGTCAAAGGTCATGATCAATGGCAACGTCACCACCCCGCCCGAGGATGCGCCGGTCTTCACCGCCGAGCTCACGCCCTATCGCTCGCTCGGGCGCAGGGGCTTCAAGATCTTGCTCCTGATCGCCGGGCTCCTGAGCCTGGTGCATGCTTTCGTCTTCCTGGTCATCGGCGCCTGGCCGATCGTATTCTTTTTCGGCCTTGATTATCTGTTGCTGCTCGGCGCCTTCTGGCTGAACTACCGCTCGGCGCTCAGCCGCGAAGAAGTCAGCGTTTCCAGAACCGACGTGTCCGTGCGCAAGTTCACGCCGACCGGGCAGATCACCGAACACCGCTTCAACCCGTTCTGGGCGCGCTTCAACGTCGCCCGGCACCAGGAGATCGGCATCATCTCGATGACGATCAGCGGCGGCGGCAACAGGATCGATATCGGCTCCTTTCTCAACCGCGACGATCGTGAGACCTTCGCGCTGGCGCTATCGGGCGCACTTGCCACCGTTCGTCGTCGCTGACGCTTGCCGAACGGCTAAATCCTCGCATTCACTCAAGTTTCGGGTGGCTGCGGACCCCTGCAAATGGTTACCTGTGGCATGACAGGAGAAGAGCCATGAACATTGCGACATCCGTACCCACAGACATCACGCCGAAAGGCACCGATTACGATACGGTCAGCCGCGTGATCGAAATGCTCACCGAGGATTATCGCGACCAGCCGTCGCTCGAAACCGTGGCGCACCGCCTGAAGCAGTCGCCGACGCAACTCCAGAAAGTCTTCACCCGCTGGGCCGGGCTTTCGCCGAAAGCCTTCCTCCAGGCGGTGACGCTCGACCATGCCAAGCGCCTGTTGCGCCAGGAAGACATGCCGCTGCTCGAAACCAGCATCGAGGTCGGTCTATCAGGACCGAGCCGCCTGCACGACCTGTTCGTGACCCATGAGGCAATGTCGCCGGGTGAGTGGAAGGCCCGCGGCACCGGCCTGACGATCCGCTACGGTTACCATCCCTCGCCCTTCGGCACGGCGCTGGTGATGATCACAGACCGCGGCCTGGCAGGCCTCGCCTTTAACGATGGCGGCGGCGAACAGGCGAGCTTCGAGGACATGGCGCAACGCTGGCCGAACGCCAGCTATATCGAAGACAGTGCGGCCACCGCCTACTATGCGGCACGCATCTTCGATCCCTCGCGCTGGCGCCAGGAAGAGCCGCTGCGTATCTTCCTGATCGGCTCCGATTTCCAGATCCGGGTCTGGCAGGCATTGTTGAAGATCCCGCTCGGCTGCGCCACCACCTATTCGAACATCGCCGGGACGATCGGCCAGCCGACGGCCTCGCGCGCCGTCGGTGCTGCCGTCGGGCGTAACCCGATCTCCTTCGTGGTTCCCTGCCATCGCGCACTCGGCAAGAGCGGAGACCTCACCGGCTACCACTGGGGTCTGACGCGCAAGCGTGCGATCCTCGGCTGGGAAGCCGGCAAGGCGGCGGACGGCACGATCTGATGCTCCAAGTCACGCAGTTCCGGACGGAAAGCCGCGTCACACCTTTCCTGGAACTGCTTGGCAAGAACAAAAAAGGGGCGCTCGGCGCCCCTTCTTCATTTCCATATTTGTCAGCGCTCAGTGGGCGCCGGACATGTCGCCCAGCACTTCCTTCGAAGCGACCGTCGAGTCAGCCTTGAGCTTGTAGACCATTGGCACGCCGGTCGCGAGGTTGAGCTTCAGAATCTCTTCCTTGGTCAAACGATCGAGCACCATGACCAGCGAGCGCAGCGAGTTGCCGTGGGCGGCGACCAGAACCTTCTGACCCGACAGCACGCGCGGCAGGATCTCGGTCAGGTAATAGGGCCAGACGCGGGCACCGGTGTCACGCAGGCTTTCGCCGCCCGGAGGCGGCACGTCGTAGGAGCGGCGCCAGATGTGGACCTGCTCTTCGCCCCACTTTTCGCGTGCGTCGTCTTTGTTGAGGCCAGAGAGGTCGCCATAGTCGCGCTCGTTGAGCGCCTGGTCGCGGATCGTTTCGAGCGAGGACTGGCCGACGGCATCGAGCACGAACTGGCAGGTGCGCTGGGCACGGACGAGGTCGGAGGTGAAGGCGATGTCGAACTTGATGCCATATTCGGCAAGCGCCTTGCCGCCTGCCTTGGCTTCCGCGACGCCGAGTTCCGTCAGGTCCGGATCACGCCAGCCGGTAAACAGGTTCTTCAGGTTCCAGTCGCTCTGGCCATGCCGGACGAGGACGAGAGTACCGCTCATGTCGAATTCCCCTTGAGACTTGAGAGTGGAAAGGTCAGTTGAGCCCGAGAACGTCGAGCATGGAATAGAAGCCGGGTTTCTGGCTGCGTGCCCAAAGCGCCGCCGTGACGGCGCCGCGCGCGAAGATCGAGCGATCCGTGGCACTGTGCGAGAGCGTCACCTGCTCGCCTTCGCCGGCGAGAATGACCGAGTGTTCGCCGACGACCGAGCCGCCGCGCAGCGTCGCAAAGCCGATCGTACCGGCCGGACGCGGGCCCGTATGACCGTCACGCACGCGCACCGAATTGTCGGCAAGGCTGATGCCGCGTCCCGTCGCCGCCGCTTCGCCGAGAAGCAATGCGGTGCCCGAGGGCGCATCGACCTTGTGCTTGTGGTGCATTTCGAGGATTTCGATATCCCAATTGGCGGGGCCGAGGGCACGCGCCGCCTTTTCCGTCAACACGCCGAGCAGGTTCACCCCGAGGCTCATATTGCCCGACTTGACGATCCGGGCGTGGCGCGCGGCGGCTTGGATTTTCGCCTCGTCGTCGGCCGAGCAACCGGTGGTCCCGATGACATGGACGATGCGGGCCTGGGCCGCAAGGCCAGCAAACTCGACGGTGCCCGCGGGTGCTGTGAAATCAAGCACGCCTTCCGCCTCGACGAAAGCTTCGAGCGGCTGGTCGGTGACCGGCACGCCGATCGGCCCAAGACCGGCCACTTCGCCGGCGTCACGGCCGATGAAGGGAGAACCCGGACGTTCGATGGCGGCATGCAGGCGCACGCCGTCCATCGCGTGAACCGTCCTTATCAGCGTCTGGCCCATACGGCCGGCAGCACCCACCACCACGAGCTTCATATCGGGTTCGCCCATCGGTGATTTCCTTCTCGTCCGCTGTTAGCGCGTTCCCAGTCAAAACGGCGTCGGGAAACGCTCTATCTCATTGTTCTTACGCATTTCCGGACGCAAAACCGCTACGCGCTTTTGCTGGAAATGTTCTAGATTTCGGCGCCGGCCGGCGCTTCGGGCGCCTTGGCCTCAGGCGACTGGCCCTGAAGATTGTGAAGCCGAGCGTAGAGACCGTCCGGTCGCCGTGCAAGCTCGGCATGCGTGCCCTCTTCGACGACGGAACCATCCTTCATGACGATGATCTTGTCGGCATTGACGACGGTCGAAAGGCGATGCGCGATGACGATCACCGTACGGCCGTTCATGGCGTAATCGAGCGCCTTCTGCACGGCGGCTTCCGATTCGGTATCGAGCGCCGAGGTGGCCTCGTCGAGCAGCAGGATCGGCGCATTGCGCACGAGGGCACGGGCGATGGACAGCCGCTGGCGCTGGCCGCCGGAAAGCGTCATGCCGTTTTCGCCGACCGGGGTATCGTATCCCTGCGGCTGCGCTAGAATGAAATCATGCGCATAGGCAAGCCGCGCGGCTTCCTCGATCTCCGCGTCGGTCGCATCGATGCGCCCGTAGCGGATGTTGTCGCGGATCGATCCTTCGAAGAGGTAGGGTTGCTGCGACACATAGGCGATGCTCTTGCGCAGCGACTGCTTGGTGACGTCGGCAATATCCTGCCCATCGATCAGGATCTGGCCGGAAGCCGGATCGTAGAACCGCGGGATGAGGCTGATAACCGTCGACTTGCCGGCACCGGAGGGGCCGACGAGCGCCGTCGTCTTGCCGCCTTCGGCGACGAAGCTGACGCCTTTCAGAACCTCGTCGCCATTGGCGTATTGGAAACGGACGTCGCGCAGTTCGACTGCGGCACTCGTGAAGGTCAGTTCCTTGGCGTCCGCCTTGTCGCGCTGATGCGGCACGGTGTCGAGGATTTCGTAGACCATGCGGGCATTGACGGCAGCACGCTCCATCGAGACCTGCAGCCGCGCCAGTCGGCGGGCCGGATCATAGGCCATCAGAAGAGCCACCACGAAGGCGAAGAAGGCGCCGGGCGGCACGTCGGCATAGATCGCGCGGAAGGCGGAATAGGCAAGCACAGCAGAAATCGCGAGGCCGGCGAAGGTTTCGGTCATCGGCGCCGTGCGCTCGCTCAACCGCGCAATGCGGTTCGCCCGGTTCTCGGCCCGATCAATGATCGCATCGACCTTACCGCGCAGTTCGCCTTCCATGGTGAAGGCCTTGACGATGGTGATGCCCTGGATGGTTTCCTGCATCGCGCCGAGAACGCGGCTATTGACCTCGATCGATTCGCGCGTTGCCGAACGCAGGCGCCTGGAAACGTAGCGCAGGCCGAGCAGCAATGGCGGCGCCGCGACGAAGACGATGATCGACAGCAGCCAGTCCTTGGCGAACATGACGCCGACCAGACCGATCAGCGTCAGGAGATCGCGGGCGATCGACGTGACCGTCAGGTTGAGCACGTCGCGGATGCCGCTGACATTCTGGCTGATTTGGGCTGCAAGCTGTGCCGATCGCGTCTCATTGAAGTAGCCGACGCTCAGCGCCATCAGATGGGCGTAGAGCCGGCGCTGGTAACGCGCGACGATGTTGTTGCCGATCTTCGACAGGGCAACGGCTTGGCCGTAGGTGGCGAAGCCACGCAGAATGAAGGCTGTGAGGATCGCGCCGCAGACGAGCAGGACGATATCTGCCCGCTTGTTGGCGAAAGCCTCGTTGATCACGGTCTCCATGATCGAGGCCGTGAAACCGGTTGTTGCAGCGACGACGGCCAGACAGGCGATGGCAAAAGCATAGCCGCGAATGTGGTCGCGACCGTTTTCCGCAATGACCCGTTTCAGAATTCCGCTGATCGTATCGGAATCGACCGCGTGCTGTTTTCTATTGCTGGCGCTCAAAAAGCCCGTCTTCCCTGGACCCAATGTGGCGAGCCGGTTTCCGGCCCGACCTTTCCCGGGGCTCTATAGTAGTTTGGTATCGCTTTGGCGAGTCTTTGCGCGCGCCGACTGCTCAGCTTCTCCAGCGGCGTCCCTCCGTTGCAACACCGAAATCCCTCGGCGTGCGGGCAAAAGCGGCCAAGCCGGAGAGCGCCGCCATTGGATGAATGACGGCAAAGGTCGGGATCGTCTTCATCAGCGCCGAGTGGGGCGCCTTGTCTTCGAAGGCGGCACGGAACGGCGATTTCACGAGCGCCGGCAGGATCTTCTGCGAGATGCCACCCGCCAGAAACACGCCGCCGCGGGCCATGAAGATTAGCGCCATGTCGCCGGCAACGCGGCCGAGATAGGTGCAGAACAGCGAGATCGTCTCGATCGCCGCCCTGTCGCTCTCGGCCAGCGCGTGCGTCGTCACTTCCGCCGGATCGATGAGCACCGGGTCCACGCCATCGGCGGCACAGACGGCGCGATAGAGATTCATGATGCCCCGCCCGCAGAGGATCTGCTCGCCCGCCATGCGCCCCTCGATCGGCTCGAGGAAGGGCCAGATCTGAAGGTCGCGTTCGCTGCGCGGGCCGATGTCGACATGGCCGCCCTCGCCCGGTACCGGGATCCAGGTGTGCTGGGCAAAGACCAGTCCGCCGACGCCGAGACCCGTGCCCGGGCCAAGCACGACACGCGACGTCAGGGGACGAACGCTGCCGCCGCCGATCTGCACGAGATCCTCATCCGCCGGCGCGGCCACGGCGAGCGCCTGTGCCTCGAAATCGTTGATGATCAGCACGTCCTCGAGGCCAAGGCTCGAGAGCATGTCCTTCGGCCTGATCACCCAGCCGGCATTGGTGAGCGGAATTTCATCGCCCCGGATCGGACCGGCCACCGCCAGGATCGCCGAACGCGGCTGCACCGAGGTCTTGTCGAGGATGCTCTTTTGCATCGCTTCCTCGATCGTTTCGAAATCGCCGGTCTTGATCGGCGGCAGCTGCTTCGGCTCGGCAAAGGCATCGAGGAGCAGGGCAAAGCGGGCATTGGTGCCGCCGATATCGCCGATCAGGATCGGAAAGGGGAAGGCGTTTTCACTGGTGCCGGGCATCGCAAGATCCATCCTGATCGTCGTGGCAGGTAAATCGCTGTCTATCAGCTAGAGCGGGATAAGGGAAAGTGTGTGCGGTTTTCCGCCCGCATCCGCCTAACTCATGAGAAGCGAACATGATTATGATTTTGGGTTGAAGTCGATCAACTGTTCGGCCGTCGCCTGGTTGAGGGCCATCGGAATGTCGTAGACGATCGCGAGACGCATCAGCGCCTTAACGTCCACGTCATGCGGCATTGCGGTCAGGGGATCGACGAAGAAGATCAGCAGCTGCACCTCGCCGGTGGCGATCATCGCGCCGATCTGCTGGTCGCCGCCGAGCGGACCGCTTTTCAGGCGCGTGATGTCGAGCCCTGGACAGACATCGAGGACACGGCCGCCTGTCGTGCCTGTCGCAACGATGCGCCATTGGGACAAAACCGCTTCATGCGCCTTGGCGAAAGCCGCAAGATCGTCCTTCTTCTGATCGTGAGCGATCAGGGCAATGCATTTCCGATCCGCCATGTCGGGCCTCGCATCAATCTTTAAATCGATTTGATCGCCCTATACATGAACGCTGCGGCAATGGGAAGGTTGAAGCCAGCCCACCCCGCGCACGCATCCTGATCATTGCAAGGTCGGACGGGCCAGTGGCACCGGAATATCGGCCGGCGGAACGTCGCCCGCGGCAGCGCCGATTACCTGCTCGATACCCTCAGCCGCCACGGCAGGTGCCGGCGCCCGATAGGCCGTGCCAAACGTGGCGGCCTCTTCAGAGGCAGGCGCGGGACCGTTCAGCACCAGTGCGCAAGCTTTCGGCAGGTCGGCCATGGTCGTGGCCCTTGGCTTAACCGGCTTTTCGCCCGGCTTCTTCTTCGGCTTTGCCCAGGGCTCGTCGGTAAACCACCAGGCCAGCGACTTGTCGCAGCCATCGCCGGCCGGCACCGCCGCCTGGTCCTTGCAGCTCGCTGCGCCCGCGGGGCATTTGATGCGGATGTGGAAGTGATAGTCATGACCGTAGATCGGCCGGACCTTCCCGAGCGCCGATCGGTCCCCGGTCCAGGTGTCGCAGAGCTTCTTCTTGATCGCCGGATTGACGAAGACGCGCTCCACCTGCGGGTAGCTGGCAGCCAGCATGATGAGCTGCGCGTGTTTTGGCGTCCAAATGGAACGATCAACCGTCAGGAACTTGTTCTTCTGCAGCATCGAGGTCGCCGAAACATCCTCGCGCTCGCGATAGGTGAGCGTGCGCTGCGGCATCGGCGTCAGCCAGATATCGGCGTCGAGGCCGATCTGGTGGGACGCATGCCCTGATAGCATCGGACCGCCGCGCGGCTGCGAGATGTCACCGAGCAACAGGCCGGGCCAGCCGGCCTTTTCAGCCGCATCGTGCGAAAACTGCTCGATCAGCGCGATCATCTGCGGGTGGCCCCAGCGGCGGTTGCGCGACAGCCGCATCGCCTGCCAGGTGGGCCCGTCGGTCGGAATGGCGACACCACCGGCAAGGCAGCCCTTCGCGTAGAAACCATAGGGGTTCGCGGCCATCTCGGCTGGCAGGGCCTTGGCACCGAACAGCGCCTTTGCCGGCACATCCTCGGCCGCCGCGTTGTCGGCAATCAGAAGGCCTGTTCCCAGCAGCAACGCAAGAAACGCTGAGCCGCAACGTCGAAGTGGAGCAATCATTGAATTTCGTCCCATTTGTCTCGCGGACAGCAGCGCCAACGCGCGGCATTCCCTATCCGACGAACCCCGATCCTAAGGCCCCGTCTTTGCCTCAGCCTTACGCGTCACGCGCTTGTGAATCACCGGGATGTGACTCAAAAATTTTGCCTGATTTGCGGCAGTGCCTGTCAATTGCCCCGATTTCGCCTATGCTCTCGCAAAAGAAGATTGAAATATAAGGGGTACCGGCTGGATGCCAAACTTCTGCAGGATCGTGAAACCTAGAATCGCAGCGTCATTTCTGGCCGCGACACTTCTTCTCCTTCCTCCTGCATCGAACGCCCAAGATCAGCCCGTCTGGCGCCATGGCACGTCGTCAATCGGTGAACTGAAATACAAGCCCGGTTTTTCCCGCTTCGACTATGTCAATCCGGATGCGCCCAAAGGCGGCGAATTGCATCTCTCCGAAAGCGGCACCTTCGACACGTTCAATCCGATCCTTTCCAAGGGCGAGGCGGCGAGCGGCGTCACCTCGCTCGTCTTCGATACGCTGATGAAATCGGCCGAGGATGAGATCACCACCGCCTACGGCCTGCTCGCCGAGGCTGTTTCCTATCCCGACGATATTTCCTCCGCGACGTTTCGCCTGCGCGCCGAGGCCAAATGGGCTGACGGCAAGCCAGTGACGCCCGAGGACGTGGTCTTCTCCATTGGAAAGGTGAAGGAACACAATCCGCTCCTGTCCAACTATTACCGCCACGTGATTTCCGCCGAAAAGACAGGCGAGCGTGACGTTACCTTCCGCTTCGACGAGAAGAACAATCACGAACTGCCGAACATTCTCGGCCAGCTCCCGATCGTGCCGAAACACTGGTGGGAAGGCCAGGACGACAAGGGCAACAAGCGCGACATCAGCCGCACGACGCTGGAGCCGGTGATGGGCTCCGGCCCTTATAGAATAGCCTCGTTCCAGGCCGGCGGCTCGATCCGCTTCGAACGCAGGGACGACTATTGGGGCAAGGACCTCAACGTCAATGTCGGTCAGTATAATTTCGGCGTGATCAGCTACGCCTTCTTCAGCGACAGAAACGTGGAGTTCGAAGCCTTTCGCTCCGGCAACGTCGATTTCTACCGAGATCCTAGCGCTAGCCATTGGGCGACCGCCTATGATTTCCCGGCCATGAAGGACGGCCGCGTGATCCGCGAGGAGATCGAGAACCCCTTGCGTGCAACCGGCATCATGCAAGCCTTCGTGCCGAACATGCGCCGCGAGAAATTCCGGAATCAGCGGGTGCGCGAGGCGCTGAACTACGCCTTCGACTTCGAGGATCTGAACCGAAATCTCGCCTACAACACCTTTCAGCGCGTCGACAGCTATTTCTGGGGCACGGAACTCGCCTCCTCCAAACTTCCCGAAGGCCGCGAGAAGGCGATCCTTGAGGAACTGAAGGACAAGGTTCCCTCCGAAGTATTCACCACGCCCTATACGAACCCGGTCAACGGCGAACCACAGAAAGTGCGCGACAACCTGCGCAAGGCGCTCGACCTGTTCAAGCAGGCTGGCTACGAGCTCAAGGGCAACCGACTGGTGAACGTCACGACCGGCGAGCCCTTCGGTTTCGAGATCCTCCTGTCCAACCCGTCCTTCGAACGCACGGTTACGCCGTTCGTCAACAGCGTGAAGAAGATCGGCATCGATGCGCGCATCCGCACGGTCGACGATTCGCAGTACACCAATCGCGTCAGAAGCTTCGACTACGACATGATCTACGGCATCTGGGCCCAGACGCTTGTGCCGGGCAACGAGCAGATCGACTACTGGGGATCGAGCTCGGTCAATCAGACCGGATCGAGAAACTATGCCGGCATTGCCGATCCGGCGATCGACGAGCTTATCCGCCGGATCATCTTCGCGCCCAACCGCGACGAATTGGTCGCGACGACACGCGCCCTCGATCGCGTTCTCCTGGCCCATCACTACGTCGTGCCGCTCTTCTACTCGAAGTCAATCCGCGTCGCCTATTGGAACCAGCTCGCCCGTCCGCAGGAACTTCCCTATTACGGGATGGGCTTCCCGGATGCCTGGTGGTCGAAAAACGCCACCCCCAAATGAAGTCCTTGCACTCGGATGGCGTCTCGATTCCAAATGCAGAAAAACGAATCACTGAAACAAGCCCCGATCCGGGCCTGACAGCCGCAAGGAGACACAGGGATTGAGACACCATAGACGGCATGCCGACGCTTCGCCGGTCCGGGCCATCGCCCATACGTCGATCGAAAGGCTCGCCTGATGGGTGCCTATATTCTGCGCCGCCTGCTTCTGATGATCCCGACGATATTCGGGATCATGGCGATCTCGTTTGCCATCGTACAGTTCGCGCCGGGCGGCCCGGTCGAGCAGGTGATTTCGGATCTCACCAATGCTGGCGGCTCCGATCGCCTGAGCGGCAATAGCGGCGACCTGATGCAGGCCGGCGGCGACGAAGGCGGGCGCTATCGCGGTGCCCAAGGGCTTGATCCCGAATTCATCGCCAAGCTCGAGAAGCAATTCGGCTTCGACAAGCCGCCGCTTGAGCGCTTCGCGACGATGATGTGGAATTACATCCGCTTCGATTTCGGCGAGAGCTTCTTCCGCAACACATCGGTCATCGATCTCATCAAGGAGAAGATGCCGGTCTCGATCTCGCTCGGCCTCTGGATTCTGCTGTTTTCCTACGCAATCTCCGTCCCGCTGGGCATCAAGAAGGCGGTTTCCGACGGCTCGGCCTTCGACGTCTGGACCTCCGGCATCATCGTCATCGGCTATGCCGTGCCGAGCTTCCTGTTCGGCATCCTCTTGATCGTCATCTTCGCCGGCGGGTCGTTCTTCGACTGGTTCCCGCTCCGCGGCATTGTCTCCGACAATTTCTGGCAATTGCCCTGGTGGCAGAAGCCGCTCGACTATATCTGGCACATGACGCTGCCGCTGATTACGCTGCTGCTTTCGGCGTTTGCGACCACCACGCTGCTCACCAAGAATTCCTTCATCGACGAGATCAAGAAGCAATATGTGACGACGGCGCGGGCGAAGGGTCTCAACGATCGCCAGGTGCTCTACGGCCACGTGTTCCGAAACGCCATGCTGATCATCATCGCCGGTTTTCCGGGCGCCTTCATCTCGGCCTTCTTCACCGGTTCGCTGCTGATCGAATACATCTTCTCGCTCGATGGCCTCGGCCGGCTCGGTTATGATTCGGTCGTCAAGCGTGACTATCCGATCGTCTTTGCAACGCTCTTCATCTTCTCGCTGATGGGTCTGCTCGTCAGCCTGCTGTCGGACCTCATCTACACCTGGGTCGATCCGCGCATCGACTTCGAGCGGAGGGACGTCTGATGGTGGAAGTGACGACCTCCCCGACAAGCCGCGTGGCGGTGCCCCCGCGCGGCTGGCTGTCTCCGGTCAACCAGCGGCGCTGGCAGAATTTTAGGGCGAACCGACGCGGCTACTGGTCGCTCTGGATCTTCCTGGCGCTCTTCGGGCTGAGCCTTGTTGGCGAGTTCATCGCCAACGACAGGCCGATCGTCGCCTCCTACAAGGGCGAGCTTCTCTTCCCAGTTGTCATCGACTACCCGGAGGAAAAGTTTGGTGGCTTCCTTGCCGAAACGGACTACCGCTCCGATTTCATCCGCGACGAGATCGAAGCCAATGGCTGGATGATCTGGCCGCCGGTCCGCTACTCCTATCAGACCGTCAATTCCAACATCCCACATTCGGCGCCTACCAAACCCTTCTGGCTGATGGACAAGGAGGAGCGCTGCTCCGCCTATCCGGAGGGGCTCAACGACCGAAACTGCATCGTCGGCAATCTCAACTGGCTTGGCACCGACGACCAGGCCCGCGACGTGTTTGCACGCATGATCTACGGCTTCCGTCTCTCGGTGCTGTTCGGCCTGACGCTGACCATTGCCTCGGCGGTGATCGGCGTGACCGCCGGTGCCGTCCAGGGCTATTTCGGCGGCTGGACCGATCTCCTGATGCAACGCTTCATCGAGATCTGGTCGTCGATGCCGGTGCTTTACATCTTGTTGATCATTGCCGCGATCCTGCCGCCCGGCTTCTTCATCCTGCTCGGCATCATGCTGCTCTTCTCCTGGGTCGGCTTCGTCGGCGTCGTGCGCGCCGAGTTCTTGAGGGCGCGCAACTTCGAATATGTGAACGCGGCACGCGCGCTCGGCGTCGGCAACGGCACGATCATGTACCGCCACCTGCTGCCGAACGCGATGGTCGCAACGCTGACCTTCCTGCCCTTCATCCTCTCCGGTTCGATCACGACGCTGACCTCGCTCGACTTCCTCGGTTTCGGCATGCCGCCGGGCTCGCCTTCGCTCGGTGAAATGATCGCCCAGGGCAAATCCAACCTGCAGGCACCCTGGCTCGGTCTGACGGCCTTCTGCGTCATGTCTCTGATGCTATCGCTGCTGATCTTCGTCGGCGAAGCGACGCGCGATGCCTTTGATCCGAGAAAGACGTTCCGGTGAGCGCGACGATGACAGATCCTATCCTCTCCGTCCGCGACCTCTCGGTCGCCTTTCACCAGGGCGGCAACACCTCGATCGCCGTCGACCACATCTCCTTCGAGATCAAGCGCGGAGAGACGGTGGCGCTTGTCGGCGAATCCGGTTCGGGCAAGTCGGTTTCGGCCAATTCGATCCTGAAGCTGCTGCCCTACCCCTCGGCAAGCCACCCGAGCGGCGAGATCGTCTTCAACGGCAAAGACCTGTTGAAGGCCGGCGATGCGGAGCTGCGCAACGTGCGCGGCAACGACATCACCATGATCTTCCAGGAGCCGATGACCTCGCTCAATCCGCTGCATTCGATCGAGCGGCAGATCGGCGAGATCCTCGAATTGCACCAGGGGCTCGAAGGAGCCGCTGCGCGCACCCGCATTCTCGAGCTTCTCAATCAGGTCGGCATCCGCGAGCCGGAGAAGCGCCTCAGCGCCTATCCGCATGAGCTTTCCGGTGGCCAGCGCCAGCGCGTCATGATCGCGATGGCGCTCGCCAACCGGCCCGAGCTTTTGATCGCCGACGAGCCGACAACGGCGCTCGACGTCACGGTGCAGGCGCAGATCCTCGATCTTCTGAAGACGCTCAAGGACGAGCACGGCATGTCGATGCTGTTCATCACCCACGACCTCGGCATCGTGCGCAAGATCGCTGACCGGGTCTGCGTGATGACCAAGGGCAAGATCGTCGAGACCGGGCCGACCGCCGAGATCTTCGCCAATCCGCAGCACGCCTATACCCGCCATCTGCTCGCCTCCGAGCCGAAGGGCAACCCGCCGCCATCAGACGCGTCGAAGCCGATCGTGATGGAAGCCTCGGACATGAAGGTCTGGTTCCCGATCAAGGCCGGCTTTCTGCGTAAGGTGGTCGACCATGTGAAGGCGGTCGACGGCATCGACCTGAAGCTGCGCGCCGGCCAGACGCTCGGTGTCGTCGGAGAATCCGGTTCCGGCAAGACGACGCTCGGGCTGGCGCTGACGCGGCTGATCTCATCGAAGGGTCGCATCGCCTTCATCGGCAAGGACATCGACCGCTACAGCTTCAACGAGATGCGGCCGCTTCGAAACCGGATGCAGATCGTCTTCCAGGACCCCTATGGTTCGCTCAGCCCGCGCATGTCGGTCGCCGATATCATTGCCGAAGGCCTGAAGATCCACGAGCGATCGCTTTCGGAGAACGAGCGCGACGCCCGCGTCGCCGCAGCGCTTGAAGAAGTCGGCCTCGACCCCTCGACCCGTTGGCGCTATCCGCACGAGTTCTCCGGCGGCCAGCGGCAGCGCATTGCCATTGCGCGTGCCATGGTGCTGAAGCCGCAATTCGTCATGCTCGACGAACCAACCTCGGCACTCGACATGAGCGTGCAGGCGCAGGTGGTCGATCTCTTGCGCGACCTGCAGAGCAAACACGATCTCGCCTATCTGTTCATCAGCCATGACCTGAAGGTCGTGAGGGCGCTTGCCAACGAGATGATCGTGATGCGCATGGGCAAGGTGGTGGAGCAGGGGCCGGCCGAGCGCATCTTCAATGCGCCGAGCGAAGACTACACGAAGGCGCTGATGGCAGCCGCCTTCAACCTCGAAGCCGTCAATCTCACCGCGATCCGCCAGTAGGTGTCCGCAATGCCCGCAAAGAGCCCCGTCATCGTCGATCTGAAGTTCATTCCGGAGGAGGTGGAGGCAGCCCTTCGCGGCGCCTTTCCCGATCGCGAGGTGATCAATCGCGCCGACGTCGTGCACCACAACCGCGACCTCTCGGGGATCGACTATGCGGTGGTGTGGAAATCGGCGCCGGATCTCTTCGAACGGGCGCCGGACCTCAAGGTGGTCTTCTCCGGCGGCGCCGGCGTCGATCACGTGCTGACGCTTCCCGGTCTTCCCGAGGTGCCGCTGGTGCGCTTCGTCGACCAGACGCTGACGACGCGTATGAGCGAGTGGGTCGTCATGCAATGCCTTCTGCATCTGCGCCAGCACCGCGCCTACGAGGCGCTGGCGGCGAAGCGTGAATGGCGCGATCTGACCCAGCCGGAAGCGGCCGACATCACCGTCGGGATAATGGGCATGGGCGTGCTTGGCCAGGACGCCGCCCGCAAGCTCTCCGCGATGGGCTTCAAGGTGGTCGGCTGGTCGCGCAGCAAACGAGACGTCACCGGCATCGAGACCTTCGGTGGCAACGAGCTCAACGCCTTCCTGGCGCGCACGGATTTCCTCGTCGGCCTGCTGCCGCTGACGCCGGACACCCGCGGCATCTTCAATCTGCGCCTGTTTGCCAAGCTCAGCCGCAACGGTCCGTTTGGCGCGCCTGTTTTCATCAATGCCGGCCGCGGCGGCAGCCAGGTCGAAGCCGATATCCTTCAGGCACTCGATAGCGGTGTGCTCGGCGGCGCCTCGCTCGATGTCTTCGAAGAGGAACCGCTGGCCAGCGACAGCCGCTTCTGGACCATGCCGAACGTCTATGTCACACCGCATGTGGCGGCATCCTCCGACGTCAAGGCGCTGTTCCGCCATGTCGAACAGCAGATCGCTCGCTTCGAAAGCGGTCAATCGCTCGAACACGTGGTCGACAAAGTAGCCGGCTATTGATTTAGCGCCGGCGAGGCGTGCGGCGGAAGCCAACCCGCCTGCACGTGGCTTGCTTCAGGGCCGGCGATAGCCGGTCGGCTGGTCATAGAGCCAGCCAATGCGAGCGATCGCCTCTTCCAATCCTTCATGCGCGACCGACATGGTGTGGCCGTTGGCATGGATCAATGTGCGCTCGTCTTCCATGATCGCGACATGGCCCTTCCAGAACACGAGATCGCCGCGCCGCAACTCTTCACGCGCGATCGGCGCGCCGAGCCGAGCCGCCTGCATGTCGGAATCGCGCTCGACTACGCGGCCTGCCATCAACATCGACGTCTGGACGAGCCCCGAGCAATCGATGCCGAAGCCGGAGCGGCCGCCCCACAGATAGGGCGTCTCCAGGAAGCGGGTGGCGACCGTGACGTAGTCGGCGCTGACGGCGTGGCCAACGGGCGCACAGTGATTGGCGACGATCGCGCCGCCGCCTTCAAGCAGGAAGTAGCGCGTTCCGCGCGTTTCCGCCTCGCCGGTCACAGCAACACGGCTTCCCATCGAGAGAACAAAGGCCTGCGGAAACTTGAGGTCGGCACCATTGTAGACGAATGTGCGCGGCACGGTGACGATATGGGTCGGAACTGTGGTCTGCCGCAGAAGAGCCGTCTCCGGCAGATAGCCGACATAACCGTCGAGATCGGCTTTGACCCAGGCCCAGCCGTTGGCCGTATCGAGCACCCGCACGCCCTCGCCATAGAGCACCTCGGTGTCCGTGCCGCAGGCGGCGTCCGGGCGAGCACGGAGCGGCGCGACCGGCACGGCGAGCGTCGCCACCTCTCCCTCGACATAACGCTCCGCCTCGACCTGGCCGCGAAGCGCGATTTCAGCGAGATCGCTGCGATAGGCGTTGAGACGACGGTCCGGCAGTTGCGACATGGCTGAGACTCACAAGGTCAATTTGCGACCCTGAAGAATGATCAGATCGCCGAGTTTTTCAAGGTAAAGCGCACCTTCGACGGTGCGTTTTATGATCACGTTTCGCCGGTCGATATCGTCACGCACACGGTCCACGAGACCAAGAGCGCCCATGGTATCGAGCGCGCGGGTGATGACCGGCTTGGTGACACCAAGCGTCGCTGCCAGCCCGCGCACCGTGTGGGGCGGTGGCACGAGGTAGATGTGCAGAAGGATCGCCAGCTGCCGCAGGGTCAGGTCGCGGCTGTCGACGCGCACCTGGGCGAGCGACACCGTATGCCAAAGCCCGAGGGCTTGGGAGGGCGTAAGCTCGATCGGCAATGGCGGCTCCTGCGCAGAAAGATGATCCGCCACGATAGCGGCGGATCGTTACGCAAGCGTTTCTTTCTTGCCAATCGTTCCGATAGGCTATTTCGCCATCTTCTGGACGTGATGGTAGAGCGCCCGGATCGCCTGCGCCTCGCCGCCAACCGGCGAATGCGGCCGCTCGGACTGTGCCCATCCGAAGATGTCGAAATGCACCCAGCTCTTGGTGTTGGTGACGAAACGCCGGAGGAAGAGCGCCGCGGTAATAGAACCGGCCATACCACCCGCCGGCGCATTGGTGAGATCTGCGATCCGTGCCGAGACATCCTTGTCGTAGCCATTGTAAAGCGGCATGCGCCACATCGGATCGTCGACCTCGAGGCTTGCTTCCGAGAGATCATGGGCAAGGTCGGCGTCGTCGGTAAAGAAGGGCGGTAGATCCGGGCCGAGTGCGACGCGAGCGGCACCGGTGAGTGTCGCCATGTCGACCAGGAGGTCAGTCTTCTCCTCGTCGGCATAGGCGAGCGCATCGGCCAAGATCAGCCGGCCCTCGGCATCGGTGTTGTCGATCTGAACTGTCAGCCCCTTGCGGCTGCGATAGATGTCACCGGGGCGGAAGGCGTTGGCGGAGATCGAGTTCTCGACAACCGGCACGATGACGCGCAGATCGACCTTGAGTTTGGCGTCCATGATCATCAACGCGAGGCCGAGGACATTGGCGGCACCGCCCATGTCCTTCTTCATCAGCAGCATCGAAGCGGCCGGCTTTATGTCTAGACCGCCGGTATCGAAGCAGACGCCCTTGCCGACCAGCGTTACCTTCTTGTGGCCCTTCTTGCCCCAGCGCAGCTCAAGCAGGCGCGGAGCTTCGGCGCTGGCGCGTCCAACGGTATGGACCAGAGGGAAATTCTGCGTCAGCAGCGCTTCGCCCGATATCACCGAGACATCGGCCTTGTAGTGGGCGGCAAGCGCGCGGAATGCCGCTTCGAGCGCCTCGGGACCCATGTCGTTGGTTGGCGTGTTGATCAGGTCGCGCGCAAGGAAGACGCCGGCGAGCTGCCGCTTGATATCGGTCGCATCGGCGTCGGCGGGGATCAGCAGTGTCGGCGGCTCGCCCTTGGTGGATTTGTAGCGCTCGAAGCGATAGGAACCGAGGCCATAGCCGAGCGCCAGCCGGTTAGCGGTGAGCGGCGCGGTTTCGATGTGCCACTTGCCCGCCGGCAGCGCACGCGCAAGCTTGCCGGCCAGAAACGGCGCTTCCGACGGGTTGCTGCCGAGACCGAAGAGCGCACCGCCGAGATGGCCGTCTGAGGACGGGATCAACAGCACCGCGCCGGATTCGGCGGTGAAGCCAGCCTTGCGCGCCCAGTCCAAAGCGATCGGATCGATCGTCCCCGTCTCGATATGCGCCGGCGTGACCGCGAAGATCGGCAGGGTCTTGCCGGCGCTGGTGTTGAACGGCGACGGCCGCTCGATGAACTGATAGGGAGCCATGAAAGTCCTCGGCTGACAGATGGAATCGCGCCATTAACGCTCCGTTAGGGTTAACAGATTATTGCTGGAGTGAAAGTTGCGCCGGTGTTGTCTGAAGTTCAGGTGCGCGCATGCATGCTGGGGACACTCATGGCCAAACGCACGACTTCACCCTTGAAAGCCGCTCACTTCTTCCAGGGTGCGGCGATTGCGCTGGTGGCGCTCTCGCTCGCGGGCTGCGCCAATCAGCCGAAGAAGGAGCTGACCACGGGCTCGATTTCGAGAACGTCGAACGCGGTGCAGTCGATGACCGCCACCGAGCTTTCGGCGGCGGCCGAAAGCATTGGCCAGGCCTATGAAAAGAACCCCAAGGATCGTGAAGCCGGGCTCAACTACGCCAACCTGCTGCGCATGACCGGCCGCAACGAGCAGGCGCTCGCCGTGATGCAGCAGGTCGCGATCAACCACCCTGCGGACCGCGAAGTGCTCGGCGCCTACGGCAAGGCGCAGGCCGCGGCGGGCCAACTCGACCAGGCGCTGGCGACGATCAGCCGCGCCCAGACCCCGGACCGTCCGGACTGGAAGCTGAAATCGGCCGAGGGGGCGATCCTCGACCAGCTCGGACGCCCGCAGGAGGCGCGCACGCGCTACCGCGAAGCGCTCGAACTCAAGCCGAACGAACCGTCGGTGCTCTCCAATCTCGGCATGTCCTATCTTCTGACCAAGGATCTCCGTACCGCGGAAACCTATCTCAAATCGGCGGCGGCCCAGCCCGGTGCTGACAGCAGCGTGCGCCAGAACCTGGCGCTGGCCGTCGGGCTTCAGGGCCGCTTTCAGGAGGCCGAGACCATCGCCCGGCAGGAGCTTTCGAGCGAGCAGGCAGAAGCGAACGTCGCCTATCTGCGCTCGATGCTCTCCCAGCAGGGAGCGTGGAAGCAGTTGGCCAAGGCTGACGAAGCGAAGACCAACTGAGCGCCTTGCAGGCAAGACACAGTCGGGCGGCTCTCCCCTCCTCCGGTGTACTTCACCTCAGAAACGCATGCGTTAAGCGCACGTCAGACCGCGCGACGTCGTGAGGCGGACACCGTCCCAAACAGTGGGCGCAACGGATGACACGGTTTTCAGCTATACCCCGAAATTCGCTGGAGCAGCCCGAAGCGAAAAAGCTGCTCTGGAATCAAAGTTCCAGAGCCTCGTTCGCGCGTTCGTCTGAACGCAGGGCGGTCTAGAACTTGTCGGCCACCTGAATGCCGGCGGGTCCGAGGATGACGGCAACCAGCACGGGCAGGAAGAAGAGAATCATCGGCACCGTCAGCTTGGGCGGCAGCGCCGCCGCTTTCTTCTCGGCCGCTGTCATCCGCTGGTCACGACTTTCCTGCGCAAGCACGCGCAAGGCCTGGGCGATCGGCGTACCGTAGCGATCCGCCTGGATCAGCGCCTGGACCACCGACTTGACCTCATCGAGGCCGGTGCGCTGACCGAGATTCTCGAGCGCCACCCGGCGGTCGGGCAGGAAGGAAAGTTCGGCCGTCGTCAGCACGAGTTCTTCCGCCAGCGGCTGCGACTGGGCGGCGATCTCGTCGGCGACGCGCCGCATACCCAGTTCCATCGACACGCCCGATTCGACGCAGATCAACAGGAGATCCAACGCATCCGGCCATGCCCGGCGGATCGAATGCTGCCGCTTGGAAATGGCATTGGCGACGAAGATATTCGGCGCATAGAAACCCAAATAGGCGAAGCCGATGGCGAAGAAGAGCCGCACCATGACAGGCTTTTCGGCAAAATTGCCGAGCCCGAAGATGTAGACGAGAGCGACAAGCAGGAACAGGAAGGGCAGGCAGAAGCGCGCAAACAAGAATGTGTTGAGGGCGTTCTGCGAGCGAAAGCCTGCCATCTTCAACCGGTTGACCGTACCGTCGTCGACGAGCGCCGTGCGCAGGTTGAGACGTTCGACGACCTGTCGGACGGAGGAATTGTTCTGCCCGCGCAGGCTTGCCTTGCCGATCTGCATCTCGGCGGCGAGCCGAGCACGCTCGCGCGCTCGGATCTGCTCCCGCTCGATCGCAACGGACTTCATCCGCTTTCCGAGATTGCCACGCTCGAAGAACGGCACGACCAGCGAATAGAAGGTCGCGAGCACAGCCAGCGAAACCAGAACGGCGACGACGACGTTCGGATCGGTCAGTGTCTTGATCAGGCCCGTGTCCATCCCTGCCCCTCAGATATCGAAGTTGATCATGTTGCGCATCACCAGGATGCCGATGCTCATCCAGGCAAGGCCGGCGCCGATGATCAGATGGCCGCGCGGATCAGTAAAAAGCACCATCATGTATTCGGGTGAGGTCAGGTAAACCAGCAAGGAGACGATGAACGGCAGCGCGCCGATGATGCAGGCCGACGCCTTGGCTTCCATCGACAGCGCGCCGACCTTGGCCTTCATCTTCTTGCGGTCACGCAGCACCCGCGACAGGTTGCCGAGTGCTTCCGAAAGGTTGCCGCCCGCCTGCGCCTGGATCGCGATAACGATGGCGAAGAAATTCACCTCGGGAACCGGAATGCCGTTGATCATGCGGGCACAGGCCTCGGCGACGCTCAAGCCGACCTGCTGGGATTCGACCACACGGCGGAACTCGGTCTTGACCGGCTCCTGTCCGTCGGTGGCGATCAAGCGCAGGGAGTCATTGAGGGGAAGACCCGATTTAATCGAGCGAACCATGATGTCGAGCGCGTTCGGGAATTCCTCGAGGAATTTCTTGCAGCGGCGCTTGACCAGGAAACCGACGAACCAGCGGGGCAGGCCAAGACCTGCAATCACGCCGACGCCGACACCGATGGCGGGTCCCGTGCCCATGATCAACGCGATGAGAAAGGCGAAGAAGCCGAAAAGCGCGCTGAACAGATAGAAGCGTCCCAGGGGGATCGACAGGCCCGCTTGGGCCAGCCGCACCTTCATCGACGGGGCGGATTTGGCCGAGCGTTCCTGCTGTTTCTTTTCGAGTTCCTTCAGCGAATCCTGGACGGATTTGCGCCGTTTCGACAGCTCGCTCACGCGGTCCCGCGCGGCCTTCACCTTGGCGCGATCCGTTTCCGCTGCGCTGATCTTGCGCACACGGCCGTCCGCCTTCTTTTCGCTTTCGATGCGCGAGAACAACAAGCCGTAGGCGAGCGCCGCCGCCGAAATAGCGACAAGGACGGCCAACGCCAAAACGGTCATGTCTATGCCGAACATCGCGGCTCCTAATTCTTTTCCATGGCGTCAAGCGTCGCGGCCAAGCGCTTGTCCTCGTTGAAGTAGCGGGCGCGATCCCAGAAATGCGGCCGGCCGATGCCGGTCGAGACGTGGCGGCCGATGATCCGCCCGCCGGCGTCCTCGCCTTCGATCTCGTAACGCATCAGGTCCTGCGTGATGATCACATCGCCTTCCATGCCCACCACTTCGCTAATGTGGGTGATGCGGCGGGAGCCATCGCGCAGGCGCGAAGCCTGGATGATCACATCCACCGATCCGGAGATGATCTCGCGCACGGTCTTGGCCGGCAGCGTGTAACCGCCGAGCGCAATCATCGATTCCATACGGCTCAGGCATTCGCGCGGCGTATTGGCGTGGATCGTGCCCATCGATCCGTCGTGGCCGGTGTTCATCGCCTGAAGCAGATCGAAAACCTCTGGTCCGCGCACTTCGCCGACGATGATGCGCTCGGGACGCATGCGCAGGCAGTTCTTGATGAGATCGCGCATGGTGATCTCGCCCTCACCTTCGATATTCGGCGGGCGCGTTTCGAGACGAACGACATGCGGTTGCTGCAGTTGCAGTTCCGCCGTGTCCTCGCAGGTGATGACCCGCTCGTCGGTGTCGATGTAGCGGGTCAGGCAGTTGAGCAGCGTCGTCTTGCCCGAACCGGTGCCGCCCGAGATGACGATATTGCAGCGCACACGGCCGATGATCTGCAGGAGCGTTGCGCCTTCCGGCGTTATCGAGCCGAAGCGGACGAGCTGCTCCAGTGTCAGCTTGTCCCTCTTGAACTTGCGGATGGTCAGCGCCGTGCCGTCGATAGCGAGCGGCGGGGCGATGACGTTGACGCGCGAGCCATCCGGCAGACGGGCGTCGCAGATCGGGCTCGATTCGTCGACGCGGCGGCCGACCTGGCCGACGATGCGCTGGCAGATCGAGAGAAGCTGCGCGTTGTCGCGGAACCGGATTTCCGATTCCTGGACCTTGCCGCCGACTTCGATGAAGGTCTGGCCGGCGCCGTTGACCATGATGTCGGCGATGTCGTCGCGGGCGAGAAGCGGTTCGAGCGGACCGTATCCCAACACGTCGTTGCAGATGTCGTCGAGCAGTTCCTCCTGCTCGGAGATCGACATCGCAAAGTTCTTGATCGTGATGATATCGTTGACGATGTCGCGAATTTCCTCGCGCGCACTTTCGGTGTCGAGCTTGGCGAGCTGCGACAGGTCGATCGTGTCGATCAGCGCGGAAAAGACCTGCGACTTCGTATCGTAATAGTCTTCCGTGCGTGCCGTGCGTCGCCTGGCCGGCGCCGCGGCGGCAGGCTGCACCCTCTGACTGGTGGAGGGTGATTCGGCGAGGACAGGGACGGCCGCCCGCTCGATTGCGACGGATTGCGCGGCGGGCACAAGCGGCGGGGCAGCGGGACCGGGAGTACCGCTCTTGCCGAGGCCTTCATTTCCGCGTTTGCCAAACATCTGCGTGATCCTATTTCCGGCCGAGTGCTGCGAGCACCTTGCCAAGGCCGGCACGGCGAGGCTTCTTCATCGTTACCCGGCCGGTCAAAACATGGGCGAGTTGCGAAAAGGTTTCGGCGGCCGGAGCCTTCTTGTCGATCTCGGCGATCATCCGGCCGCTGTTCGATGCGTTGCCGAACAGAGCCGCGTCAAAAGGAATGATGGCCGCCGCTTCGCATTCCAGCGATTCACAGAACTCGCCAACGGCAATCTCCGGACGCTTCGGCATGCCGACCTGGTTCAAGACCAGATGGGGCGATTTGTCGTTCGGCCGCAGTTTCTTCAGCGCATCGAGCAGGTTCTTGGTGTTGCGCAGGCTCGCAAGATCGGGAACTGCAGTAATGACCACTTCGTCGGCTTCGCCGAGCACGGAACGCGTCCAGTCCGTCCACAGATGCGGAAGATCGAGTACGGATACGGGAGCGCTACGCTGCAGAATCTCGAGAATGGGGTGGAAGGCGCCAGTTTCGAAATCATAGGCGCGGTCGAGCATCGACGGCGCTGCAAGCAGCGACAGATGCTCCGAACATTTGGTCAGCAGGCGATCGAGAAACACTTCGTCCAGGCGCTCGGGCGCAAACACCGCCTCGGCAATGCCCTGCGGCGGATCCTGGTCGAAATCGATGTTGGCGGTGCCGTAAGGTAGATCGAGATCGGCGAGAATGGTCTCGGTCGAGAAAAGGCTGGAGATGCCCCAGGCGCAATTGTGTGCGATGACCGACGAGCCGCAGCCGCCCTTCGCACCGATGAAGGCAATGCTGCGGCCCAAGGGCTCCGCGTCCGGGTCGACGAAGATCGCCGAAACGGCGGTGAGAATGTCCGGCATAGACACCGGAGCGACCATGTATTCGGAAATGCCGTTGCGGATGAGCTCGCGATAGAGCCCGATATCATTGTGCTTGCCGACGAGGATCACCTTGGTGCTCGGGTCGCAAACCTCCGCAAGCGGCGTAAGCTCCGCCAGAAGCGACCGCGGTTCGGTCGATGTTTCAAGGATGATGAGATTGGGGGTAGATACGGTCGCGAACATGTTTGCGGCCGCGTCGATGCTGCCGCTGTTGATGCGCAAGCTGACCTTGGCCATGCGCCGGTCCTGCCCGCAACGCTCCATCAGCCGCTGCATCGCATTGGTTTCGCAGAATGCGTGGATCGAGATCCGCGGCAGCGGGCGGACTTGCTCGAGATCGCCCGTGCGCACCTGGTCGAAGAAGGGATCGTCCCCCTCGCCGCCGGCCTCGATCTTGTAATCGATCGTGTTCATTTCTTCATCCCGCCGCTATCAGTTGAAGATGACGACCGGGCCGTCGCTCTTGTCGGTTCCACGCCAGTCCTTGATCACCTGGCCACGCTGTTCCGCGTCGATCGGCGACGTCTGGCGCGGGCCGAGCAAGTCTGTCGGATTGGCGATCTGGGCGGCCAGGTTCGATTGCGAGGCGCAACCGAAATTGTAGTAGTTCTTGTTTTCCAGTGTGTTGAGGTTCAGATCCTCCGGCCAGGTGCCACAAGGTTCTGTCTGGGCGGTGATCGCAACGTAGCTCAAGCGGATCGGTGCCGCGTCTCCATAAGGTCCGGCGTCGTAGCTCGTCTCGAGCAGACGTTTGGCGGGAACGCCCGCGGCAACCAGGACGCCGCGGATTTCCCTGCGCATCGCTTGCGCAGCATGGCTGTTGGCCGCGCCGCGCGGCATCATGATCTGCACGACGCCGCTTGCCGAATTGCGATAGTCGGAAGCGAACCCGGCGATAACATCGCGCGTGCCCTGAGTCAGGCGACGGTCGCCCGATGCGATCGGGATGTCGATGGCGCGTTCGCCTTCAGCGAGCACGATCGGATGTCTCGTGCGATAGTCGTCCGGAATCGAGCCCGTAGCGAGATTGTCCTTTGTCCCGCAGCTCGCAAGAAAGATGCCAGCGATGGCCAGCATGGCCACGCGGCTCGTGCATCGCATGAAGGCGCTGGATGTGCTCATGGGCATGGCAGTCGGCCTTTCAGAATTCTGGTGGGAACCGGTTCGAAGCGTCATGACCCGACCTATTTGTAGATGAAGCCGACATTGCCGTGGTAACGCCCTGCCGGAGCGGCCGCCTCCGGCCGCCCGTAGATGCGGTTCACGCGGCCAAGGAAGAAGCTGTCGAGATCATTGGCCGGATTGAAATTGTCGTCAGGCCGGGAGATCGCGCTTCTGGCGACAGGACGGACGAGGTAGGGCGTCGCGATGATGACGAGCTCGGTTTCGTTGCGCACGAAATCCTTGCTGCGGAACAACGTTCCGAGGATCGGGATCTTCGAAGCACCTGGCACGCCGGACATCGCCTGGCGAATATTGTCCTGAACCAGGCCGGCGATCACGATCGAGCCGCCGGAAGGCAACTCGACGCTGGTCGAGGCCTCACGCCTGCGGATGCCGAGGAAGGTGTTGCCGGGGATCGTGTTCCTGCCATTGCCGGTTACGACGGAGCCCTCGTAGGTGGGCTCCGAGACATTCGTCTCGATCTGCAGGCTGATGCGTCCCGGCCCCAAAACGACCGGCTTGAAGTTGAGGCGGATGCCATATTCGACGTCGTTGACTTCGCGCGTGACCCTGTCTTCGCCGTTTTCAGACGTGACTTCCTGGGTTCCGGCCAGACGAAACTCGCCGCCAACGTAGAATTTCGCCTCCTGGCCAGAGATCGCAGTCAGGCTCGGCTCGGCAAGCGTGCGCATGACGCCAGCCTGCTCCATTGCGTTGATATAGGTGTTTATCGTCGTGCCACCGACGGTATTTTGGATTGCCGCGTTCGCCGCAACCCCGATCGCATCGCCAAGGTTGGCCGGATTGCGGAAGGCTATTCCGCTTTCGCCATCACCGATGCGGCCATTGAAGCCAAGCTGTTTCAGCACCTGTCGGCTGACTTCGGCAACGGTGACTTTGAGGTTGACCTGATCATCGCCGTCAATCGTCAAAAGGTTGACGATCTGCGAAACCTGCCGGTCTTCGGCGAAAATATCCGCGTCGCCGTTGTTGCCCTGGGCGGTGATATTACGCGTCGTCGCCTCACCGCCCTGCAGGAAGGCCTTGGCGAGATCGACGGCACGCGTGGAATCAAGCGGCGTTCGCACGGTTCCGGTCAAGACGATGTTATCGGAAATGATCTCGACATTGATATCCGCGTCGGGAATGAAGCGGCGCAGATTGGACTGGAGGTTGGCGATATCGCGCTCTACCTCGATGTCGAGGCTGACGATCTCTTCGCCGTTGGGGCCGAAGACGAAGATATTGGTCTGGCCGACGGATTTGCCGAAGAGGTAAATGCGCCGCGACGTGCGTGTCACGGCGTCGGCCAGCGACGGGTCCGCCACCAGGATATCGTGCGCATCCGCTGGAAGATCAACAACCACGGCCTTGTTCAAGCCGAGGCTGACTTTCTTCTTCACGCCTGGGCCGCTTTCAAGGATCCGTACGACGGAGGAAGCGGCGGCGAGCGCGACCGTCGGCGCCGGTATGTACATACCGGTAAACGCCAGGCAGAATGATAGGCCGGCTGCGACAGACGCCCGAAATGTGTTTCCGCTCCGTTTCACCTTATGCCCCATTCTAATCTGGTTATCGCTTCTCTTACTGCTGTGCCTGGCCGACGGAGCCATCGTTCTTGACGATGGAACCGGATTTGATGACCTGGATGCTCGGCTGGCCATCACCGCTCAACAGATAGCCGGCCGCGTCCGTATCGGGCTCCTGGGCGTCGGCGACGCTTCTCAGCGCAAGCGAAATGCGTTCGGCCATCTGCTGTGCCACTGTCATTACCTTCGACTGGTCGGGTGTTAGCTCAAGCGTGGCCGTGGTTCCGACTACGGCCTTGGTGCCGTCTTCCTTCTCCTCGACCTGCTGGTCGATTGCCAGAACGCGCACATTGCTGAGCACGGTTTCGGTCAGATAAAGCTCCCCATCACCCTTGCGAACCATGATGACGTCGACACGGTCGTTCGGCAGGATGAAGCCGCCGGCGCCCGTGGCGACGGTGATCTCGGTTGCGACGGCGCGCTTGCCCGCCGGCAACAGCGACGACATGATCCGGCTGGAGCTATCTGCAACTTTTTCATGACGCACCGGCTCGCCGTTGAAGATCGGCAGGCGGACAACCGCTCCGCTCAGATCATCGATCGCCGACGGCTGGTTTTCCTCGGTGATCAGGCCGTCAACGATCCCATCCTTCGGCCAGGCCATCCAATGGATGGAATCGCCGCCCATACGCGATCCGACTGGCAAGCTCTTACTGGCAACGAGAACGTTTACGGTCGGCGCCCGCTCGATCACCGGCTCCGCCATCTGCGGAGCAGGGGCGCGCGTCAGCTTCATCGCCAAAAGACCGGCCATCGCGGCCGAGAGGACGGCCACTGCCAGTATGATGATGCGCACCGGTTTCATGATCGTTTCCGAGCCCCAAAGAAATGCCAGGGCCAGATTGATCAGGAATTGGTGTAATTATAGTTAACGAGCCGCTTACAACCATGGTTAACCAAGCGTAACGCCTCGGCTGCTAGCCTGGCTATTGCAGATGCGGGAACGCCAACAACATCAGCGGCGAGAGAGGATAGGCGACAAATCCGCCGCAGGCGATGGCGATCGCGTAGGGGACCTTCTTGGCGGTCAGCAACAGACGCGGCACCGGAATGCCGGCCGCCATGATCCTCGCCTCCTGGGTCCTCAGCAGCAGGACCGCGATGGTCAGCACCCCGCCGAAAAGTGAAACATAAATGAGGAACGAGACCAGCGATGCGTTGAAGCCAAACCAGGCCGCGCAGGCCGTCAGCAGTTTGGCATCCCCGCCACCCATGACGTTGAGTGCGAAAAGCACGAAGCAGACGGCAAAGACGACGGCGGCGGCGAGGAAATGAAGTCCTATCTGCTGCAGATCGAAACCGGAGACGACAGCGGTCGCGGCGAAGGCGCAAAGGAGAATGGCGGACACCCGGTTCGGGATCGTCATCGTCAACAGGTCGGAGACGGCCGCAAAAGCCAGACACAGCGGAAACACAAGCAGGATCGCTACATTTTCCATCACACGCCCCTCGCACTATCCAAACGAGTGTCTCTCAAAAATGTCTAAACGGTCTATTTCGCGCCGCGCGCACGGCGTGACGCCCGCTTAACGCAATGAGGGCCACCCATCCGAGCGGCCCTCATTACGATAGGCAATATGAGCGCTCGCCTGCGCTTACATGTTCGTGACGGCGGTCGACATGCGGGTGCCGAGGCCGTTGAACAGCAGATCGAGCTGATTGCCAAGGGTCGTTGCGCCAGCGATCAGGGCAACGGAAATCAGGGCGGCGATCAGGCCGTATTCAATGGCGGTCGCGCCGGACTCGTCCTTCATCAGACGGGCAAAAATCTTCTTCATGATGATTCTCCTACTTCACTTTGTTGTTCAGCACTTCCGCCAACTGTTGCCGTTGATCGGATGGCCTCAAACTAGTCCTGGCGCATTGCCATCGACTTAAAGAAGGCGGTTACCGACAAGTTAACGATGCATCCCTGATTTTTGGGTAAACGAACAGAAAACGGCGCAGCATCCATCCGCTCTCGAAATGGGCAACTTAACGGTTCATTCACCAAGACGGGCGAGTATGGCGTGAGCACCACCTCAAGGACCCGCCATGACCATGCCACTCGCGACCGGCCGAGCCGCCCTGTTTGCTTTCGTGATCGTGTCGCTGGCCCCGGTGGTCGCCGCTGGCGCAGAGAACGACATGATGCGCGTCTACATGGATCACGCGCGTGTGCTCAAACTCGATCGTCCGGTCAGCAAGGTCATCATCGGAAATGCCGAAGTGGCAGACGCCACGGTTGCCGACGCCCGAACCATCGTCATCACCGGCCGCAATTTTGGCACGACCAATCTGGTCATCCTCGACCAGGACGGAAACGCCATTGTCGATGAGCGGATTCTGGTGTCGATCGACGAAGGCAACACCGTGCGCGTCTACAAGCAGACGTCGCGCACCGTACTCTCCTGTACGCCAAATTGCGAACGACACGCGGATCGTAAAACCACAGGTAGCACCAACTGAATTTTATGGGTTTCGACCCCCGATTCGTTAAAATGCACATGACCTGCGGGAACGAAATATCAACGGTTGCTCCATAATCTGTCGCCCGTCTGGCGTAACATGATGGGACGGCACAATGAGCATCGAGCAGGCAATCGAACGTGCGAGCGGGCCTGATATCAGGCGAAAAGGCATTCTGCGCCGCTTCATCCGCGACCGCAAAGGCACGTCGAGTATCGAGTTCGCCATCCTCGCGCTGCCCTTCTTTGTGGTGATATTCGCCTCGCTCGAAACCTTTGCCGCCTTCTACGGCGACCAGCTCCTGGCGAACGCAACTGAGACGATGGCACGCAAGGTCCGCACCGGCCAGATTACCTTCCAGCGGGGGAAGGCGACCGATATGACTCAAGCGCAGTTTCGCCAGGCCTTCTGCAATGAAATCTCGATCCTGATGAAATGCTCCGCCACCGAAGCAAACCAGCCCTCGCAGTTCTACCTGGACGTCCAGGCGGTCTCGGATCTCAGCAAGTTTCCGGTGAACATCCCGCGCAAGGCCGGCTCGACGGATATTGATACGGCCGACTTCAAATTCGCCCCCGGCGGCCCGGGTACCTTCAACGTGGTGCGTGCCTACTATCGATGGAGCGTGATCACCGACCTCGTCAGGCCGTTCGTCACCAACTTGCGGCCCGCCGGCGCGAGCATGCCGAAGGATTATCTCATGGTGGCAACGGCCACCTTCCGAAACGAGAGCGAGTGAGGTTTGCCGTGAAGCAGATTGCGAAACAAAAGATCCTGCGCCTTCAGGCGGCTTCTGCCTTGTTTCACGCGCTGCGGCGGGACAGACGCGGCGTGGGGGCCGTTGAATTCGCGATCGTCGCACCCTTGCTGATCATGACCTATCTCGGTGCGTTCGAGCTATCGGTCGGTTTTACGGTCGCAGGCAAGACTGCCCGCGCCGCAAGTGCCGTCGCCGACATCATCGCACAGCAATCGGAAGTCAACAAAGCCTTCCTCGCCAAGGTGCCGAATATCGCAAAGAGTATGCTCGAACCCTATGGGAACGTGAACTACACACTGAAGATCACCGGTATCGAGGTCTCGAGCACCAATGAGGGGACCGTCATTTGGTCGCACGATCAGGCCGGCGGGGTTCCCTACACCGTGAATTCGAAGGTTACCCTGCCCGGCCAATTCACGGCCAACAAGTCCTTTGTCATTCGGACGGAGCTGACCGTGCCGCATGAGTTGCTGCTCTACGCTCCGAGCCTTCAGACCACGGCGAAGACGATAAACCTCTCCAAGACGGCCTACTTCCACTCGCGTCTCGCCCAAACAATAAAATGCACTGATTGCTGATCGGGCACTGATCCGGCGCAATTGCATTGCGCCGTGCGCAGCGCTATCCCTTCGGGATTGTGCGTGGCGCGCGCCTCCGGCGTCGTCGCGTTCTTCCAGAAGCTTTGGGAGCGCGATGCGAGCGCTTCCGCTGTCAGGTGCATCATGACGCGTGCGTTTCTATTCGTTCTCGATTCCTTCGGCATAGGCGGTGCGCCGGATGCCGAAGCCTACGGTGACCTGGGCGCCAACACGCTCGGACACATCGCCGAGTTCTGCGCCGCCGGCGCCGCAGATCGGGTTGGTTTGCGCGAAGGGCCGCTCAATCTGCCGAACATGTCCGCCCTTGGCCTTGTTCACGCAGCAAAGCTCGCCAGCGGCGCGATTCCCAAGGGCATGCCGGTGCCCAATCGGGTCTATGGTGCCTTTGGCGCCGCCAGCGAGGTCTCGCGCGGCAAGGACACGCCCTCCGGACACTGGGAAATCGGCGGCACGCCGGTCATGTTCGATTGGGGTTACTTTTCGGCTGAAGGCGATGCCTTTCCGCCCGAGCTCGTCGAAGCCATCTGCCGCGAAGGCAACGTTCCCGGCATCCTCGGCAATTGCCATGCTTCCGGCACCGACATCATCGCCCGTCACGGCGAGGAGCATATGCGCAGCGGCAAGCCGATCTGCTACACGTCTTCGGACTCGGTCTTCCAGATCGCGGCGCATGAGCAGAGCTTCGGGCTCGAGCGCCTGCTTGAGCTTTGCCAGACGGTCCGCCGCCTGGTCGACGACTACAATATCGGCCGTGTGATCGCCCGCCCCTTCGTCGGCACCAGCCCGCAGACCTTCACCCGCACCGGCAATCGCCGTGACTATTCCGTGCTGCCGCCGGAGCCGACGATCCTCGACCGGCTGACGGAAGCGGGGCGCACGGTTCACGCGATCGGCAAGATCGGCGACATCTTCGCCCACCAGGGCGTGACGAAGCTGACGAAGGCCGACGGCAATATGGCGCTCTTCGACGCAAGTCTCGCGGCCATCGACGAGGCCGAGGATGGCAGCCTGGTCTTCACCAATTTCGTTGATTTCGACATGCTCTACGGCCATCGCCGCGACGTCGCCGGTTACGCGGCAGCGCTCGAAGCCTTCGATGCGCGCCTGCCGGATCTCGACCGCCGCCTGCAGCCCACCGACATCGTCATCCTCACGGCCGATCACGGCTGCGACCCGACCTGGCGCGGCACCGACCATACGCGCGAGCGGGTGCCGGTGCTGATGTTCGGTCCGTCGCTGCGCAGCCGCTCGCTCGGCGTCGCCAACACCTTCGCGCATATCGGCGAATCCGTCGCCAAACATCTCGGCATCGCGCCGGGCCGTCATGGGAGAAGCCTCATTTGACCGCACATCTGAAGAAGGCGGAACTGCATTGCCACATCGAAGGCGCGACGCCGCCCGAACTGGCTCTGGCGCAGGCCGAGAAGTATGGCATCGACACCAGCGCGATCATCCGCGACAGGGCCTATGTCTGGGAAGACTTCACCAGCTTCGTGAAGTGCTACGACGCCATCGCCTCGCTGTTTCGGACCGAGGAAGACTACGCGCTGCTCGCCGAAGCCTATCTGACGGAGCTTGCCGAGGCCGGCACGATCTACAGTGAAATCATCGTTTCGCCCGACCACGGCAACACGATCGGCCTGGGCGCCCATGCCTATCTCGAGGGCCTTGCCGCCGGCATGGAAGCCGCCAGGCAGAAGACCGGGATCGAATCGCGCATGCTGATCACAGGCATTCGCCATCTCGGCCCGGAGTCCGTAATCAAGACCGCAGAATTCGCGGCCAAGCGGGAGCATGCGCTCGTCACCGGCTTCAACCTCGCCGGGGAAGAACGCATGCACAAGGTGGCCGATTTTGCCCGCGCCTTCGATATTGTACGTGACGCAGGCCTTGGCCTGACGATCCATGCGGGCGAGCTCTCCGGCGCCTTTAGCGTGAGCGACGCGCTTGACCACGTGCACCCCGCGCGCATCAGCCATGGCGTCCGGGCGATCGAAGACATGGATCTGGTGCGGCGCCTTGCCGACGCCGGAGTCGTGCTCGAAGTCTGCCCCGGCTCCAACATCTCGCTGCAGGTCTTCCCGGACTTTGCCTCGCATCCGCTCCGGGCGCTGCACGAAGCCGGCGTGCGTGTCACGCTCAACTCCGACGATCCGCCGTTCTTCCATACGTCGCTCGCTCAGGAATACGACATCGCCTGTGCGGTGATGGGCTTCACCGACGAGGAGATCAACGGCATGACCCGCACGGCGATCGAGGCCGCCTTCGTCGACGAGCCGACGCGCCAGCGGCTGCTCGCGCGAATCTAGAGTGTCCGTGCGTTCAGACGAACGCACCAAGGTCGCTCTAGCCTTTGATGCTAGAGCATCTTTCCGCTTCAAGCGATTACGCTTGAAGGCGGGATGCTCTAGGAACCGCGACGCCGGATAGCGATCCGTCGGCTGGGGATGACGCTCTCCGGCCGGCCAATACCCTTGCGGCGACGACGCATTCCATGGAAAAAGGACGGATACAAAAAATCCGGAAAGGTGAGCCATGAACGGCGTTACAGTGATCGATCATCCGCTTGTGCAACACAAGCTGACCATCATGCGCAAGAAGGAGACCTCAACCGCGGGTTTTCGCCGGCTTCTCCGGGAGATCTCGACGCTGCTCTGCTACGAGGTCACGCGCGATCTCGAACTGACGATGGAGCGGATCGAGACTCCGCTGCAGGAAATGGACTCGCCGGTCCTCGAGGGCAAGAAGCTTGTGTTCGCCTCGATCCTGCGCGCCGGCAACGGGCTGCTCGAAGGCATGCTCGAGCTGGTGCCTTCGGCCCGCGTCTCGCACATCGGCGTCTATCGCGATCATGAAACGCTGCAGCCGGTTGAGTACTATTTCAAGGCACCGGAAAGCCTGTCCGAACGCCTGATCATCGTCGTCGACCCGATGCTCGCTACCGGCAACTCGTCGATCGCAGCGATCGACAAGCTGAAGGAGCGCGGCGCCAAGAACATCCGCTTTCTCTGCCTGCTGGCCGCCCCCGAAGGCATCCGCAATTTCCAGGGTGCACACCCGGACGTGCCAATCTACACGGCCTCGATCGACAGCCACCTCAACGAACTCGGCTACATCATGCCCGGTCTCGGTGACGCGGGCGACCGCATGTACGGCACCAAATGATTTCCTGATCCTTAACCAGGATTGCAAATCCGTGAGAAAGCCGCCGGAATCCGGCGGCTTTTTTATGTCATCTTAGGCGTCATGCGGTCTACTGCCCCATAGCGATCGCGCCTCCTTTCGGGCGCGCAGACGGTCTCCGCAGCAATTGAGTTTGCAGCACTGATGCCATTGAGGGGTGATGTCCATGCTCGTCCGTTTGCTCGCATTGGCAGGTGTGGCCGCGCTTGCAGCCATGGTGGTCCCGCACTTGGCAACGACCGCCTTGACGCAAGGCGGTAACAAGACGGCTGCCAAGGAAGCTGCGGCCCCGCCGACGACCACGGCAAAGTATGCGGCGGGGCGGAGCGTCGTGCTCGACGCCGATGGCAGAGGCCACTTCTTTGGCACTTTCCGCATCAACGGCCGCAGTGAGCGCGGTCTAGTCGACACAGGCGCCAGCAGCATCGCCATCAACCTTTCGACCGCACGCCGGCTCGGCATTGCGCCAAGCACGCTTTCCTTCACGGCTCGCGTCAACACAGCCAATGGCGTCGTCGAAGCGGCTCCGGCGATGCTGAACCGGATCGAGATCGGCGGCATATCGGTACGCGACGTTCAGGCGCTGGTGCTGCCGGACAAGGCGCTTTCCGGCACGCTGATCGGCATGACGTTCCTGAACCGGCTGTCATCCTTCCGCGTCGAGGACGGTGCCCTGCACCTCGTCAGGTGATTTTCGCAAGAATCGGTGAACGCTTCGCCGGCTCCATATCATCGATCGTATAGAGTTCGTGCAGACGACGACGGGCTACCTCTGCAGCATCCCGATCGGCCGCATGAACAAAGGCGATCAGGTCGCCCTTCTCGATCCGCGTACCCAGCGGCTTCAGCGCATCGAAGCCGACCCTATGGTCGATCCTGTCATCCGGATGTGACCGTCCGCCGCCAAGCGCAATGACGGCCATGCCCAGTTCGCGCGTCTCACAGGCTGCAAGATAGCCGGACTGCTTCGCTTCGACCGGCAAGATGACCGGCGCACGGCCGAGGTAGGATACCGAGCGCTCGACAAAATCCGTCGGGCCGCCGAGCGCGTGCACCATTTTTCCAAAGCGTTCGAGCGACGCTCCGCTGCCAAGCGCCTTGCGTGCCAGCGCTTCGCCCTGTTCGGCATCACCAGCGACGCCCCCCGCCACCAACATTTCGGCAGCAAAGGCCAGGACGACCGTTTCGAGCCGCGTGCCCTTCTTCTCGCCCCGGAGGAAGGCCAGGCAATTTTCGATCTCCAACGCATTGCCGGCGGCATCGGCCAGAGGTTCGTTCATGTCGGTCAGAAGCGCCGAGGTGCGAACGCCGGCACCGTTGGCGACATCGACCAGCGAGCGCGCAAGCACCTCCGCTTCCTTGGCATCGCTCATGAAGGAGCCATTGCCGAGCTTGACGTCGAGCACCAATGACTGAAGGCCGGCGGCGAGCTTCTTCGACAGGATCGAGGCCGTGATCAGCGGCACGGAATCGACGGTCGCGGTCACATCTCGGATCGCATAAAGCCGCTTGTCGGCCGGCGCGAGGTTCGCCGTCTGGCCGATGATTGCACAGCCGATCTCGTCGACCGTCCTGCGGAATAGCGCCGCCGACGGCTGGATATCGTAGCCGGGTATCGATTCGAGCTTATCGAGCGTGCCGCCCGTATGCCCGAGCCCGCGCCCCGAAATCATCGGCACGGCAAGGCCGCAGGCGGCAACGATCGGAGCCAGCATCAGCGAGACGTTGTCACCGACGCCGCCGGTTGAATGCTTGTCTGCAATCGGGCGGCCGATGGTGCTCCAGTCGAGTGTTTCGCCGGAGTCGCGCATGGCCAACGTTAGCGCCACGGTCTCGTCACGACTCATGCCGGAGAACCAGACGGCCATGGCGAAAGCGGCGACCTGCCCTTCGGAGATCGAGCCGTCCGAAAGGCCGCTGACAAAGTCCGCGATCTCGGCTGGAGCGAGGCGTTCGCCGTTGCGCTTGCGCCTGATTGTTTCCTGCGGAAGCATCGTCACCCGCGCACCACGTCGGCTGCGATCATGTCGGCGAGGATCGCGGCAAGCCGCTTGCCACCAACCGGCGCCATGTCCTTCGTCTCGTGATGGCTGATTTCGCCCCCGGTCATGCCGGCGCCGAAATTGGTGATCACCGAAGCGGCGACGACGCGCAGGCCGAAGAAGCGGGCGAGAATGACCTCCGGAACCGTGGACATGCCGACGGCATCGGCACCCAGGATGCGGGCCATGCGGATTTCGGCCGGCGTCTCGAAGCTTGGGCCGGAGAACCACATGTAGACGCCGTCGATGAGAGGTATGCCGAGGCGTTCGGCACTCTCCTGCATTCTTCCGGCGAGCTCGGCATCATAGGCATTGGTCATGCCGACGAAGCGATCGTCGCTTTCCACGCCAATCAGCGGATTGAAGCCCGAATAGTTGATGTGATCGGAAATCCGCATCACCGATCCCGGCGGCAGATCTTCGCGCAGCGATCCGGCGGAATTGGTCAGCACCAGGCATTCGATGCCGAGCGCCTTCAGGGTTTCCAGCGGCACGCGCATCGCATTGGCGTCGCCCTGTTCGTAATAATGGACTCGGCCGGAGAGCATGACAACAGGAACGCCTGAGAGCGTTCCGGCCACGAGTTCGCCGGCATGGCCGGAGACGCTGCTGACCGGGAACCCCGGTATGTCGGCATAGGAAAGCCGCAGCGTTTCGTCCACGGCATCGACCAGCGAGCCGAGCCCGGAACCGAGCACGATGCCATAGCGCGGCGAAAGCCCGCGGAGCCTGGATTTCAGCAGTTCAGCGGCAGCGGTCATCCGAGGATCTCGGTCTCGAAGCTGTGCGGCAGCAGGTCCGACAGCGCCAGGGTCTTCTTCACCCCAGTCTCATCACACAGGAAGATACGCGTGCTGGCACCGGAAAATTCCGCCAGCCGCTGCCGGCAGCCGCCGCAGGGCGGGCAGAGCGCCAGTTTCTCGGCAATGACGGCCACTTCCATGATCTTGCGTTGGCCGGCCATGACCATATGGCTGATAGCGGTGGTTTCTGCGCACCACCCTTCAGGGAACGACAGGTTCTCGATGTTGGCGCCGGTATAGATCTTGCCGTCTTCGGCGCGGATCGCCGCGCCGACCGGAAACTTCGAATAGGGCGCGTGCGCCTTGGCCATCGCGTCACGCGCGGCCTCGAACAGTTCCTTTTCCATGGTTCTAGCGCTCCTTGACATAGGGGACGCCGCCGGCCTTCGGCGGGATGGCCTTGCCGATGAACCCGGCGAGCAGGATCACGGTCAGAATGTAGGGCAGTGCCTGCATCAGTTGCACCGGCACCTGGCCGATCAGCGGCAGCGGATTGCCCTGAAGACGGATCGCCAGCGCATCGAGGAAACCGAAGAGCAGGCAGGCCAGCATGATGTTGAACGGCCGCCACTTGGCGAAGATCAGCGCCGCCAACGCGATGTACCCCTTGCCGGCAGTCATACCCTTGACGAAACCTGCGGTCATTGCCAGCGACAGATAGGCGCCGGCAAAGCCGCAGAGGATGCCGCAGCAGATGACGGCGCGATAACGCAGCCAGAGAACCGAGATGCCGGCCGTGTCGACCGCGCCCGGGTTTTCGCCAACGGCGCGTAAGCGCAGGCCGAAGCGGGTGCGGTAAAGGATCCACCAGCTGATTGGCACCATCGCGAAGGCGACATAGGTCAGAAGGAAATGGCCGGAGAGCAGGTCCGAATAGATCGGGCCGAGGATCGGGATCTCCCTGACGCTGTCGGCAAAGGGGAAGGTGATCGTCTGGAAACGGGAACCTTCGCCGAGCGCCGGCGTGCGGCCGCCCTGGCGGAACCAGGCTTCACCGAGAATGACGGTCGAGCCGGCGACGATGAAGTTGATCGCGACACCGGAGACGATCTGGTTGCCGCGCTGGGTGATCGAGGCATAACCGTGCACCAGCGACAGCGCGATCGAGATCAGGATCGCCGCAAGCAGCCCCATCCACACGGACTGGGTGACCGCAGCGACGGCGCCGGCGGCAAAGGCCGCACCAAGCATCTTGCCTTCAAGGCCGATGTCGAAGACGCCAGCGCGCTCGGTGAAGAGCCCGGCAAGGGCTGCGAAGATCAGCGGAACGGAAACACGGATGGTGGACTCGAGGAGCACCACGATGACGTGGAAGAAATCCATGGCTTCAAGCTCCCTTGGTCTGTGTCACGACGGCCGCACGGCGGCTCTGCATCGTAAACAGCCGGGTGATTGCCGGCCGGAACATGTTTTCGAGTGCACCGGCGAAGAGAATGACCAGGCCCTGGATGATGACGATCATGTCGCGCGAGATCGACGGCATTTCAAAGGAGATCTCGGCGCCGCCCTGATAGAGCATGCCGAAGAGGACCGCGGCCGGGATGATGCCAGCCGGATGCGAGCGGCCCATCAACGCCACGGCGATGCCGACGAAGCCTGCCCCTTGCACGAAATCGAGCTGCATGCGCGCCTGCTCACCCATGATCGGGTTCAGCGCCATCATGCCCGCGAGACCACCCGAAATCATCATGGTGATGACGGTGATGCGGCTCTCGCTCATGCCGGCGTAACGCGCCGCCGACGGGCTGTGACCCATGGTGCGCATTTCATAGCCAAGCTTGGTACGCCAGATCAGCAGCCAGACACAGAAGGCCGCAACGAGCGCCAGCAGGAACGAGACGTTGAACGGCGCCGTGCCGACATTCAGCCCGAAGATCGCAAGCAGCCAGTCCAGCTTCGGCAATTGCCCGCCTTCGGCGAAGGTCCGCGTCTGCGGCGCCATGGAGCCGAGCGGCTTCAAGACGCGCGTCAAGAGATAGACCATCAGGCTCGACGCGATGAAATTGAACATGATGGTGGTGATGACGATGTGGCTGCCGCGCTTGGCCTGCAGCCAACCGGGCAGGAATGCCCAGGCCGCGCCGAAGAAGGCCGAACCGAGGATCGCCAGCGGGAACACCACGAACCAGGGCATCGTCTGATCGAGCCAGAGGCAGGCGAGCGCCACGCCGATGCCGCCAACATAGGCCTGGCCTTCGCCGCCAATGTTGAAGAGGCCGGCATGGAAGGCAACGGCGACGGCAAGACCGGTGAAGATGAAGGTGGTGGCGTAGTAGAGCGTGAAGCCCAAATACTCGCCTCGGCCGAAGGCACCGTTGATCAGGTGATAGGCCGCTTCCAGGGGATTTTCGCCGACGAGCAGCACCACGAGGCCGGCAACGAGGAAGGCAACCGCGAGATTGACCAGCGGGATGAGGCCATATTCGACCCAGCCCGGGAGCTTAGCATAGGGGGAGCTCATTCTGCGGCCTCCTTGCGGCCTTCAACGCCGGCCATCAGCAGGCCGAGTTCGCCCTCGGTCGCATCCGGATCGCGCTCGCCGACGACACGGCCGGCAAACATGACCAAGATACGGTCTGACAGGGCACGGATTTCATCGAGTTCGACGGAGACCAAGAGGACAGCCATGCCCTGGTCGCGCATCTCGATGATCCGCCTATGGATGAATTCGATGGCGCCGACGTCAACGCCGCGCGTCGGCTGGCCGATGACCAGCACATCGGGCCCGCGCTCCATCTCGCGTGCCAGCACGATCTTCTGCTGGTTTCCCCCGGAAAAGTTCGCGGTCTTCAGGCGCGGATTCGGCGGGCGGATATCGTATTCGGCGATGCGCTTCTCGGCGTCCTTGCGGATCGCATCAACGTTGAGGAAGACGCCGTTGAGATAGCGCTTGTCATGGTGATAGCCGAGGATGGCATTTTCGCATTCTTCGAATTTCAGGACGAGGCCGACATGGTGGCGGTCTTCCGGAACATGGGCGAGACCACGATCACGCAGTTCGGAGGGATCGGCGCGCCCGGTGACATCGATCGGCTTGCCGTTCAGAAGCACGGAGCCGGAAACGGCGCGGCGGATGCCGGAGATCGCCTCCAGCAGTTCAGACTGGCCGTTGCCGGCAACGCCGGCGATGCCGACGATCTCGCCAGCCCTCAGATTGAACGAGACATTGTCGACCATGGTGACCCCACGGCCATCCTTGACGGTCAACCCCTCGACGGCGAGCTTGACCTCGCCGGGCTTCGCCTCGCCTTTCTCGACACGCAAGAGCACGCGGCGCCCGACCATAAGCTCGGCGAGCTCTTCGACCGACGTTTCGGCCGTCGTGCGGGTCGCCACCATCTCGCCGCGGCGCATGACCGAGACCTCGTCGGTGATCGCCATGATCTCGCGCAGCTTGTGGGTAATCAGAATGACGGTCTTGCCCTGGCTCTTCAATTGCTCGAGCACGCGGAAGAGGTGATCGGCCTCGGCCGGCGTCAAGACGCCCGTCGGCTCATCGAGAATCAGGATATCGGCCCGGCGATAAAGCGCCTTCAGGATCTCGACCCGCTGCTGCAAACCGACCGGCAACTCCTCGATGACGGCGTCCGGATCGACTTCCAACGCGTATTCGCGCTCCAGCCGTTTCAACTCGACGCGCGCCTTGGCAATACCTTTGTTGAGGATCTGGCTGTCCTCAGCGCCGAGCATGATGTTTTCCAGGACCGTGAAGTTCTCGACCAGCATGAAGTGCTGGTGGACCATGCCGATGCCGGCGGCGATCGCCGCATTCGGATCACGGATCGCAACCGGCTTGTCATCGACGAGGATCTCGCCGCTGTCGGCCTGATAGAAGCCGTAGAGGATCGACATCAGGGTCGATTTTCCCGCACCGTTTTCGCCAATGATGCCGTGGATCGTCCCTTTGCGGACCTTCAGATTGATGTTCTTGTTGGCGTGGACCGGGCCGAAACTTTTGTCGATCCCACGCAGTTCGATGGCAATATTGTCCATATTGGCCTTGCGATCCCCAAACTGGCCCGCTTCGGCATTCTTCCCAGAAACCGTGCCGGCGATTTTTTTACCATTTGGTATAAGTTTATCATCGATTTTTCGGGGCGGAAGCCCTCAATCGAGTTCTCCTTATACTCTCATCAGATCGCTGGTGAGAGTCCAGCGTGAATATACACAGGCACCTGGACGCGAAAAACCGGCGACACCATGTGCCGCCGGTCCTCTTTTTAGGGCATTTTAGCTGTTCAAGCGGCTCGCACGGGCCGAAGCAGACGCAGAGCGTTCATGGTAACGAGCACTGTGGCGCCGGTGTCGGCCAAGATCGCGGGCCAAAGGCCGGTGACGCCAATGATCGTCGTCACCAGGAAGACCGCCTTCAGGCCGAGCGCGATGGTGATGTTCTGAACGATATTGTGCATGGTGGCGCGGGACAGCCGGATCATCGCCCCCACATCGCCCACCCGGCCATGCAGCACCGCGGCATCCGCCGTTTCCAGCGCCACGTCCGTGCCGCCGCCCATGGCAATGCCAATATCGGCAGCCGCCAGCGCCGGCGCGTCGTTGATGCCGTCGCCGATCTTGGCGACGTTGAAGCCCTCGGCCTTCAGTTCACGCACGATGCGTTGCTTGTCCTCAGGCAGAAGCTCGGCGCGAACCTCCATGCCGAACTGGCGGCCGATTGCTTCCGCCGTGCGGCGGTTGTCGCCGGTCAGCATGACGACGCGCAGACCAGCATCGGTCAGCGCCTTCACGCCGGCGGCCGCATCCAACCGCGGCTCGTCGCGCATGGCTATGGCACCAGCAATCACGCCACCGGCCACCAGCACCGAAACCGTCTTGCCTTCGTCGTTGAGGGCCGAAACCCGCGCCGTCTCAGCCGCCGTCATCGGTGCCCGCTCAGCGGCCGCCTTCGGCGAGCCGAAGAACAATGCGACGCCCTCGACTGAACCTTCGAGCCCCTTGCCGCCGACCGCATTTACGGTCGCGATATTGGGGACGACAAGGCCCTCGGCCGCGCTCCGCTCCAAAATGGCGCGGGCAAGCGGATGGCTCGATCCTTGCTCAAGTGCAGCAGCCATACGCAGAACCTCGGTCTCCGATCGGCCGAAGCCGACAATGTCGGTCACCTTCGGCTTGCCCTCGGTGAGCGTGCCGGTCTTGTCGAAGGCGGCGGCAGTCACCTTGCCGACATTCTCCAGCACCGCGCCGCCCTTCATCAGCAAACCGCGCCGGGCACCGGCCGACAGGCTCGCTGCGATCGCGGCTGGCGTCGATATAACAAGAGCGCAGGGGCAGCCGATCAGAAGAATGGCGAGGCCCTTGTAGATCCATTCATCCCAGGCGCCGCCCCAGAGAAGCGGCGGCAGCGCGGCGACCAGCGCCGCAACGACGACGACACCTGGCGTATAATACCGCGAGAAGCGGTCGATGAAGCGCTCGGTCGGCGCCTTGCTTTCCTGTGCTTCCTCCACCAGGCGGACAATCCGCGCGATGGTGTTGTCCGCAGCAGCGGCCGTCACTCGCACGCGCAGCGCACCGGAACCGTTGACGGTGCCCGCAACGACGGTGTCGTCGACCTCCTTGCGCACCGGCGTGCTCTCGCCGGTCACAGGCGCCTCGTCGACGGCACTCTCGCCGGAAAGCACCACGCCGTCTGCCGGAATGCGATCGCCGGGACGAACGAGAATGACAGCGCCGACGTTGAGCGTCTCGGCAGGAACCTCGTCCAGCCGGCCGTCCCGCTCGACGAAGGCGGTCTTTGGAACGAGTGCTGTCAGCGACTGGATGCTGGCGCGCGCCTTACCGGCCGCTACGCCTTCCAGCAGCTCGCCGATCAGGAAGAGCAGCACCACCATCGCCGCTTCTTCGGTCGCCCCGATGAAGACCGCGCCAACGGCGGCGATCGTCATCAGCATCTCGATCGAGAAGGGCGTGCCCATGGTGGCAGCGGCAAAGGCGCGGCGCGCGATGGGCAACAGGCCGACCAGCATGGCCAGCGTGAAGATCCAGGGCTCTGTGGCCGGAATCATCTTGCCGACCGCATAGGCGGCGATCAGCGCCAGGCCGCTGGCGATCGTCAGCTTGCCCTTACCCGACTTCCACCAAGGACCACTCGTCGGGCCATGGTCATGGCCATGAAGGCCCATTGCCGCGGCCGCTGCGTTTTCGCCCTTCTGTCCGGCGTGGCCCTCATGGTGATGATCGTGGTGGTCGACGTGATGCCCATGATCGTGACCGTGGTCGTCGTGATCGTGGCCATGGTCATGGCCGCAGCACACGTGCGCTGCTTTTTGTTCCAGCGTCTGGCCAGCATTGATCGGATGCAGACGATAGCCGAGCTTTCCGACCTTGCTTACAATTGACGTTGCAAGATCTCCCTCGTCGGCAAACTTTACCGACATGGTGCCCGCCGACACCGAAACCGAAACGTCCTCTACGCCTGACAGCCTGCGTACCGCCGTATCGATCTTGGTCGCACAGGATGCGCAATCCATGCCTTCGACGCGATAACGGGCTTCTCGAATAGTGCTCGCCATAACCTGCTCCTAGCAATCTTGAAGCAAAGGCTACGACCTCGAGCAACTAGAGCTACAAGGCGAAATTGCAGCGTGTATGCAGTTTTTTGCAGCTATCGCGACAGGAAGCGGATCACCCAGTCGGCGATGCCTTTATAGGGCGGTTTCACCAGGTCGCTCGGCGCCGGATCGTATTTCCTCAAGATCGGCATCGCCTTGGAGAATGTCAGGAATCCGTCGCGCCCGTGATAGTGTCCCATGCCGCTGGCGCCGACACCGCCGAACGGCAGGTCGCTGCAGCCGAACTGGTAAAGCGTGTCGTTGATGCAGACGCCACCGGCGACGACCCGCGCGAGGATGGCTTCGATCTCGCTTTCCTCGCGGCTGAAGCAATAGAGCGCCAGCGGGCGATCATGGCCGAGCACATAGCCGATCGCCGCGTCGATCGAAGCGTAGCTGACAACAGGCAGGATCGGGCCGAAGATCTCCTCGCCCATGACGGCGCTGTCGCGATCCGGATCTATGACGAGCGTCGGCGGAAGAAGGCGCGACCGGGCCGTACTGTCTTGTGTCTCATCGAGAAGCGGGACCACCTTGTGGCCGCGCGCGACGGCATCGGCAATCAGGCGCCTCAGGCGCTCATGCTGCCCCGCATTGATGATTGATGTGTAATCTTCGAGGTACCGCTTTGCCGGATAGCGCGCTGCCATTTCCTGCTTCAGCAAATCCGCGAAGGCATCGCGCTTGTTCTCATGGACGAGGACATAGTCGGGCGCGATGCAGGTCTGGCCGGCATTGAAGAACTTGCCCGTTGCAATACGCGCGGCAGCTTTCGCGAGGTCGGCAGTTTCTCCGATGATCGCCGGCGATTTGCCACCGAGTTCGAGCGTCACCGGCGTCAGGTTCTGCGCGACTGCCGCCATCACCTTGCGCCCGACGGCGGTGGAACCGGTAAAGAACAGGTGATCGAAGGGCAGGGCTGAGAATGCAGCGGAAAGCTCGGGGCCGCCAAGCGCGACCGTCACCCGCGACACGGGAAACACCTCAGCAAGCAGCGACCGCAGGAACTCTGCCGTTTGCGGCGTACGCTCCGAGGGCTTCAGGTAGACATGGTTGCCAGCAGCAATCGCCGCGACCAAGGGCGCGAGCGCCAGATTGACCGGGTAGTTCCACGGTGAAATGATCCCGACGACGCCGAGCGGGACGAAGCGCACTTCCGCCTTGGCGGGCCAAAGCTTCCACCCGGCCTTTCGCCGCTCCGGCCGAACCCAGTGCTTGAGCTTCGCCAGCGTGTGATCGATCTCGGAAAGCACCACGCCGCCCTCGCCAAGCAACGTCTCGTGCCGCGCGCGATGACCGAAATCCGTGTCGATCGCCTCGCACATCTCATCCATGCGGGCGCGCAAGCGATCCCTGAGCCGGCTTAGATCCGCATGGCGCTGCTCGACGGTCGGGCGACCTTCGAGCCAGGCGCTGCGCAGCCGGTCGAGCGTGGCGCTAAGATCCGAGGGGGTATCGATTGCTGTCATCGGCTTTCAGTCGAGCGAGCAAAGAACCATTGCGCAGCATAATAGGTGCCGAGCACCCAGAGCGCGTTGAGGGGAATGTCCCAGCGGAAGCGGCCATAGGCGAGCACGGTGTCGCTGATCAGGAACAACAGGCCGCCATAGGCGGCGAACCGTGCTGCCGTGCGCTGGGGCGTTCCCGAAAGCTGGCGGGCGCGCGAGATGGCCTGGGCCGCCATCGCGCCGAGCGCCAGGGCGTAGATGACGACCGGGATGCGCATCGGCGATGGCAAAGACGTCCACAGACCACCGACGACGAGAAGGGCGACCAAGGCAAAAAATGCAAACACTCCACGATGGTCAGCAAATCTGACGTCGCGTGTGAGCGCAAAGATATAGGCGCAGTGGGTCAATAGAAAACAAACGAGCCCGGCGAGAAAATAGTCCCCCGGCAGCATGAGAAAGACGTCGCCGGCCGCGGCGAAGATCAGACCGATCGCGACGGCGGTCCCGTAGGCGCGCGACGAAGAAGCGAGATTTCTGAGGACAACGACGAGCAGCAACAGAGTTGCCGTTGGCTTGGTCAGATAGTGTAGCCAGCGCCAGACAGAGCCATCCGAAGCAGCAAGCAGGCTACCGAGGATTGCCAGTCCGGCGCAGACGAGAAAGACCGCGTGGATGGGTCGGTTTCGCCCCGCGTGCAAAGTTCCCTCATAGCTCATGCCTGCATGCCCCCCGCTTTGTCCGAGCCGTAGCCGGCCCAGTCTTTGATTAATGGCGATAGTTTCCATTTTTTCGGGATTGTCCAGTTGTAGCGTGGAAGCGGAAAGTCGCCTCTGTGCCCCCTCGAGAGCGTTGAGCCTTACTCAACGAGGATGGTGGAGTGAGCGGAGGGTGGCGGAAGGAGTGCTTGGCGATTGTGCGTTTCGTCGACGCGGGGCGCGTTGGCCGTTCGCTGTGTCTAGAACGCCAAAAAGCCCGCGGACGTTTGTGTCACGCGGGCTTTTGTTTGATTTGGTTGCGGGGGCAGGATTTGAACCTGCGGCCTTCAGGTTATGAGCCTGACGAGCTACCGGGCTGCTCCACCCC
>NZ_JBBBBO010000011.1:149095-281190 GCF_037120565.1 Ensifer sp. CCNWLY38 | reverse complement strand
TAGAAGTAGCCAGTGCCGAAAGCGTCGCAAACGCGAACGTATTCCATGGGCTCCGGCTCGGCTGCGACGATTGCGTCAGCTGCCTGTGCGCCGGAAACTGCTGCGAGGGCAGAAGCGGAGCCGAGAAGAAGACTTTTGATATTCATACGGACGATCTCTCTAATGGTTCTCAAGGTCAACAAGGCCCGACCCTGGTGTCCCCCAGAGAATTATCGGCTACCTCGCTCGCGCTGCGACGAAATGAACCGGCCACGATGACTCGCGGCGGGCAGCGGCGACACCGCTATCATCGCCAAACGACAGTTTTGTAACAATTTTGTTTCGAATCTTTGGAGAACTTCTTTGATATATAGTGTGGCAAAATAGCTACTATCATGTTTTTCTAAAATAAAAATGATCGCTAAAGATAGTAATGAATCAGAATTATATTTTAACAGTGAAGAACTAGTGGCAAAAATCGCTCATAAAAAATTTACAAACTACACATTGACGGACTAATTGCTCTATTTTACCTAGTGCCGGCCTTTGAGAAGAGAGGCTTCCGGTGAAGAGCGGCGTCAACGATCAACAGTTGGCGGCGCCATTATTTTTGAGGGGTTTTTCTACTCGGGGACGCGACCGACCGTTCGCGATCTGTGCCGCAGCGACCCACACGCAACGCCTCTAAAAGGTGCTTAGAAGGGAACCGCTGCGCTGACACTCCGGCGCGCTCCAGACGGTCGCGACTTGCTTGACGAACTGAAACCAATGATTGTACTTCCTCCGGGGGCGAAGGCCCGCAAGGGGATCCGCCTGCACGGTCCCATCGGAGATTTCGGCATGAATCGATGTGCATTCCTCATCGCCGCGGCGGTCATGTCGCTCTCGGATGCATCTTCATCTTTCGCAGCAAAGGCGACCACGGCAGTAACGGTCATTGCTTATTCTTGCGAACAAGGTCCGGTTACCATTGCCTATGCGAAGAAGAAGAGCGGTGAGGAGTCCGTGCTGGCGGAACTTGCGGACAAAACCGTTCGAATGTGGCGCCTCACCGACCGCTCCGAGGAGGTGTATATCTCTCCGCACGGTGACGGAGGCAGTTACCGTTGGCGGATTGGGGACGAGTTCGGCGCGTTGACTTGGCTTGGCCCCGAAGCGGATGCCAAGGAGAAGGTTCTGTTCGACCAGTGCCGCCCTATATCGAACAAATGATCGGCCTTACCGGCGGATGCGGGCGGACGGTACCGCCTGACAAGGCGCGCCGCCACCTGAAGACGGTCGCCGCGCTATCGACGACCGGTAGCCATGTTCTCGCAGTGAGGCGCGGTCCGGGCGGCACTACTGCGTTGTCGCAACCGGCGGATCCGCGCTGCGCCTGACGACCTTGCCCTCCTCGGCCTTGTAGAAGAACTGGCTTGAGACGAGCCATCCCTTCAAGGGTCGAAGCGGTGGAATACATGTCAAAAGCATGAACGGGCCAGTGACCAGCAGATGCACCCAGAGCGGCGCGCTATATTGAACCTCGAGCCAGACGCCGAGAAGCACGCTTGGCACACAGGCAAAGCAGATGACGAAGAAAGCGGGGCCGTCGGCTGGGTCTGCGAAAGAATAGTCGAGACCGCAGACTTCGCATTCCTTGCGCATCTTCAGGAATCCCTGGAAGAGGTGCCCTTGTCCACAGCGCGGGCAACGGCCGCGCAGACCGGTCTGCATGGGTGGGATGGGTGGCCAATCGTGATCCGAAGACATAGTCGTTCCTTTCAGGCGTCTCGTCCGGCGCATCCTGATGTTCGCCGATGTTGCCTCACTATGCGGCCGGCCGTTCCAGGCGCCGCCTCAGGTCCAGAGGATTAAGCGCCCGAAAGCATACATTGTCAAATTATTGTATGCATACATTGCTGCGACAATTTCGCCTGCCAGCAGCACCGTTTCCTTAGACCACGAGGCTGGATGCGGCGGGGGATTGGCCGAGGAGGTCAGCGATGGTCAACAGGCTGCGGTGCAATTCTTCTTGTGTTGCTGCCGCGCCCAGCCCCAGGCGTACGGCTTCCGGGGCCGGGCCGACGGCAAAGGCGTCACTGGGTACGACCGCGATGCCCGCCGCCTGCAGCCGACCGCTGAACTCGCCGCGGGTCCACGGCTGCGGCAAGCGCAACCAAACATGAAAGGCATGAGGGTCACTGACGGCCGTACCTTTGGGAAGGAGGTTTTCGGCTATCTTTTGCCGTGCGGCTGTTTCGGTGCGGATCGCGCCAAGGACGGCATCTGCCGTTCCATCCTCGATCCAACGGGTCGCGATAGCAGCTGTGAGGGGTGAAGCCAGGCCGGCGGTTGCCCGGATGGCGCCCTCGATCCGGACCGAGCTGCGGCTATCCGGTACGACGAGATAGGCGATGCGGAGCGCCGGCGAGAGGCATTTCGCCAGGCCCCCGATATAGTAGACAAGGTCCGGCGCCAGCGCGGCAAGCGCGGGCGGCGGCGCCACCGGGAGGGCGCCATAAGCGTCATCTTCAATGATCGCCACGCCATGTCGTCTGGCGATGGCGACGATCGCTTCGCGGCGCTCTAGCGAGAGCGTGACGGTCGTCGGGTTGTGAAGTGTCGGGTTGCAGTAGAGAGCTTTTAATGTTTGCGTTGAGCAGAGCTCCTCAAAGGCTTCCGGAACAAGGCCTTTGTCGTCGATGGCGATCCCCAGCAGCGTAATGCCGAGATGGGCGGCGAGCGCCCGAAGGCCCGGGTAAGCAATCGTCTCGGCGCATATGGTGTCGCCTGCCTTGGCCAAATTGCTGAGCGCGGCAAGCAGCGCGCCTTGCGCGCCAGGACAGACCAGCATGCGCCCGACTGGTACCTCGCCGAGGCGCGGTCTCAGCCAGGCGGCGCCGGCGGCTCTGTTGTGCAAGGTGCCGGCGGGCGCCTGGTAGCGCATCAGCAGGTCGAGTCCGTGCTCAGCCTGAAGTGCTGCCATGTCATCCCAGAGCCGCATAGAAAGGGCGTGATCGTCAAACAACGGTGGCAGATTCATGCTCATGTCGACAATGCCACTGGTCGCCGGACGGGCGATCTTGGCCCGCCGTGCCTTAACATAGGTGCCCTGTCCGACGCGGCCTTCCACAAGGCCACGGTGCCTCGCTTCGTTGTAAGCGCGACTAACGGTGGTGAAGTCGATCCCCAGCGTCTCGGCGAGCACGCGCTGCGGCGGCAGTCGCATCCCGTCCGCGAGCCGCCCGTCGGTGATGTCCGCGGCAATCGCATCCGCGATCGCGAGATAGAGAGGTCCGTCAGCCTTGCGGATGGCGGGGCTCCACGAAATCTGCAAGCGGTCGTCGTTCATCGCTACAATATCCGGCCTTGATAATTGTATGGATATTGCATGCTTTCGCGTCCCAGGCAAGGCATATGGCTGATCAATGACAGGGGATAGGCGCCTGTCAGAGGTTCGGCGCAGCTAGGGTCTGGTGACACTCGCCGTTGCCAGGAGAAGGCCGAAACCCACCAACAAGGCGCCGAAGACGCGATCGATCCAATGCCGCAGTCGAAGAAGGCGAACGCGCACGACACCGGACGAAAAGAACAATGCCACCAAGGCGAACCAGACGATATGGGCGGCTGCGATGAAGCCGCCATAGCCGACTTGCAAAAGCAGCGGGGTCGTTGGCTCGACGACCTGCATGAAGAGGCTGACGATAAAGACCGTCGTTTTCGGATTGAGCGCATTTGTGAAAAACCCGGTGCGCAGGGCACTGAGATCGGAAAGCGCCGGAACGTCGAGCTTTTCCAGTGGGCCCGCTGGCTTGGCGCGCAACATCTTGAAACCGAGCCAGATCAGGTAGGCGGCCCCGCCAAACTTCAGGAGGCTGAAGAGAAGGATCGATTGCCGGATTACAAGCCCGACACCCAGGATGGTATAGGCGACATGGACGCAGACACCTGCGCCGATCCCGAGCGCGGTCAAAACGCCGGCCCGGCGGGACAGCAAAAGACTGTTGCGCGTGACCATCGCGAAATCGGGGCCGGGGCTGATGACAGCCAAGATCGTAATGGTGACTACGGCTAACAGTTCCGTCATTGCATTTCTCGCTCGTTCCTTCGATGCTGCATCAGCAATAGGCAACAAACGGTTCGGCGACTAACGATGAATTCTGACGACATTGGTGAGCTGGGCTCACAGATCGACCCCGTTCGCCTGCCGCCCATGGCAGCGCTTCGCTGTTTCGAGGCGGCGGCGAGGTTCGAAAGCTTCAGCCGCGCTGCGGACGCATTGCATCTGACCCATGGCGCGATCAGCCGGGCAGTCCGTCTCGTGGAGGACGAGTTGGGCGTGGCGCTGTTTGAAAGGCGAAGCCGGCGCGTCTTCCTGACGGACGCCGGCCGCAAGCTCGCTACCGCCGTGCGCGAGGGCTTTTCTCTCGTAGAGGCAGCCGTCCGGGAGATCAGGGAAGAGGTGAGGGTGCCGGCCCTCGTGGTTTCCTGCGAGCCGACGCTTCTGATGCGCTGGCTCATTCCGAGATTGCCGGATTTTCAAGGGCGGCACCCGGATGTCCCGGTACATCTCGTTGCCGGGGGTGGTCCGGTAACACTGGGGCGCGGCATCGATCTCGCCATCCGGCGAAACGATTTCCTGCAGACGGGCGCGGTCCATGCCACCCCGCTGTTTCGCGAACGCACCGGCCCGGTCTGCCGTGTCGACAAGGTTGCGTCTTTCTTCGACCGGCCTGACGCAGACCGCCTGCCGGAGTTGCGCGCCGATGCGGTTCTCCTCCATTCGCATAGCCGCCCGGACGCATGGGAAACCTGGGCAAGGCTCGCCGATTGCCACACGTTCGGACGGCGTTCCCAGAGTTTCGAGCATTTCTACATAAGCCTTCAGGCCGCGGTCGCCGGCATCGGCGTCGCGATCGGGCCTTGGCAGCTCGTTCGTGACGACATCGCTAGTGGCATTCTGGCCGCGCCGCTGGAATTTAACGAGGACGGAACGGCCTATCAACTGCTCGCACCGGCAGCCATTTTCGAAGGGAGCGCCCACGCCAAACTGCGTGACTGGCTGTTGGAAGTCGCCATCTGAAACGAAGCGATTTCATTTCTGTTATTTGCATAAAGGGCAGCAACGTCATACGTTTACCGCCGAAGCACGCACAACCGGGGATGCCGATCATCCAAAGGGTGTGTATGCCATCTGAAATGCAAACAATTCGACCCCGCGGGTCCCGGAGCGGCGCCATGACTATCCTCAAAACCGATCTCGACCACGGGTGCGGCGCGATGCGCCAGTCCACTTCATCACGCCGGAAAGCGCTGAAAATGACAGGGCGTACGGTAAAAAGCCTGCTGGCGCCGGTGATTACGGCTTGCCTTGTCGCCCTGGCGGCTCCGGCTGCCGGCCACGCGGCGAGTTGCAAGGACTCGGCAGCACCCGGAGCGGACTGGACCGACTGCAACAAGAAGGCGCTCATGCTTGGCGGTAGCGATCTGCAAGGTGCCAATCTGGTCAACACGGATTTCACCTTGACGGACCTGCGGGGCGCCAATCTGATTGGCGCCAACCTGGAGAAGGCAACACTGGTGCGTTCATCGGTGGCTGGTGCCCTGGCCGAAGGGGCAAATTTTTCCAAGATCGAAGCCTATCGCTGCAATTTCGCGGGTATCGCCGCCGAAAAGGCATCCTTCGTCAACTCCGAACTGCAGCGCGCGAATTTCAGCGGCGCCCGGTTGACGGGTACGAGCTTCGAGAAAGCCGAACTCGGACGGGCAAATTTCGACAGGGCGGAACTGACGGGGACCCGCTTCTCGCACGCCAATCTTTCCCGTGCCGATTTCACCAATACGAGCTTCACCGGGCCGATCGACTTCAATGGTGCTTTCATGTTCCTGACGCGGATCGAGGGCGTCAACTTGTCCGAGGCGACGGGACTGGAACAGGAGCAGGTCGACATGACCTGCGGCGACAGTTCGACCAAATTGCCGGCAGGTCTGAGCACGCCGACAGGCTGGCCCTGCGCCTCCGATTAGAGGCTTTCGCTGTCTCGAAAGTCAGCGTGCCAACCGGAAGCTTACGCCAGGTGCCGCTTCGCGGCGATGGCCAGGCATTCCTTGAAAGCCTCGAGGTCAGTGAAGCGATCGGCCTCAGGCACTTCGCGCTTGATCAGCGCCCCCTCGCGGCGAAGGATGCCACCATCCAGCATCAGATTGTCGGCCATGTCGAAATCTTCGATGCTGAGGCCGTCGGCGCCTGCCATGCGTCCGTCGGGGCACAGGGCCGCGTTGCCTTGGTAATGATCATTCAGGATACGTTCGTAGTAGCTGCGCGAAGTGTTGGTATAGGCATAGACATGCTTGCCACGGCCGCACATGAAGCCGAGCTCGAACACCGTGCCGACATCGGCACTGATGCCGCGAAACGGCGTCAGGTTGGCGATGATCATATCCGAGGCGAGCATCATGCCCTCGTCCACCGCATAGATCGCAAGGCCACGTTCATGTTTGGTGGGGGCCGGAGGGATTTCGAGATCGCCCGGCACCAGCGGCGTGAAGCCGGCCGCACGCGCCAGGGCCGCCTTCTCCTTCTGGATCTCCACCGCATTGGACAGAAAAACTTCCGGGCCAGCGAGATAGACTTTCACGCTCATTCCTCCTCACGTCTCAAGCGAGCAATCTAGGAGGGCAACGCAGCCGCGCCTAGCTGCCGACCGAAGCAAGCGCGCTTACCCACGGATTTTTCTCATCTTTTGCCAAAACGATGTAGACGCGGCCGCCGATGTGACGTTGTTCCGGATCACCATGGACAGGAGCGCCGGGCGTCCGCTATGTCTGGCAACCGATCCTACGCAACGATCGAGGCACCCATGTCCATCCAAGCTTTGACTACCTATGTCGGCGTCGCTCACCCCTGGATGTGCGACACGATGGGACACATGAACGTCCGCCACTATGCGGCGATGTTCGACGATGCGAGCTTCCAGCTTCTCGGCCATATCGCCGGCGTGGAGACGGAATCGGGCAGGGGGTGGGCGGACGTGCGCTCCGAGGTCGAATACAAACACGAAACCAAGGCTGGCGCGCTGATCACTATCCGGTCGCGCGTCATCAAGCTTGGCCGCTCGTCGGTCACCTTCGAGCAGATCATGTCCGGTACGCTCGACGGCATCGTACATGCGGTCAACAGGACCACGACCGTACGCTTCGATCTTGAGGCACGCGCGGCAATTGCGTTGGAGCCGGACGCGCGGGCGCGCGCCGAGGCGCTCATGTCGAGCAACGAGCCTGCACGAGCAGATCAATCGGCATAGACGCGATCTTCAACCGGCGTTTCTGCGATCAGCGTCTGCATGCCTGCGATCAGCGCCTTCTCGGCCCGGTTGATCGCTTTCTCCGGGTTCGTCAGCATGAAGATGTCGATGGCCGGCGGATTGTCGTAGGGCGGCAGGCGCCAGAGAAGCCCGTCCGCCACATCGCGGCGGGCGACATGCAGCGGCAGTGAGCCGACGCCGAGACCGGCAAGCGTCATTCGCCGCACTTCCTCAAGGCTTGACGAAACCCCGACGACATTGGCGTTGAGCTTGGCTTCGCTGCGAAGCAGCGCCACAGGCCGGAGCGCATCGGCAATGTGGTCGGTATGAAAGGAAACCGACGTCTCGCCCTTGAGATCGGTAAGCTTCAATCCGTCCCTGCCGAACAGCCGGTGGTGCGGGCCGCAGAAAAAGCCGAAAAACTCCCGGAAGACCATCAGATAGTCGAGCGCCGGATCCCGCACGCTGACAAGACAAAGACCGAAGGAAGCACGCTTTTCCCGGACTTGGCGCGTCACCTCGCCGCTCGGCCCGACGTTGATCGTCAGCGTCGCGCGCGGGTAGCTGCGGTGAAACTCCATCAGCGCGCGGTCGAAGATCGGCGAGACCACGTGGCTCGCAACCGCGATCGTGACGTGGCCGGTGACGTCGTCGCTGACGCCGCGCACGAGTTGCGGCAGTTGCGAGATCGTGCCGAAGACCTCGACGCTCTGCTCATAGAGCAACTGTCCAACTTCGGTGAGATCGAAGCGGGTCGCATCGCGTTCGACCAGTCGGCGGCCGACACGGTCTTCCAGCCGCCGGAGCGCGTTGCTGACGCTCGGTTGCTTGAGGTTCAGCCGCTCGGCCGCGCGCGTGATGCTTTTCACCTCGGCAATCACCACGAAGGTGCGCAGAAGGTTCCAGTCGAGCTCCCAGACGAGCCGTTCCAATCGCTGTGAAGCCATTCCTGAAATCTATGCCTTCTATTTCCATTATCTATTTGCGCAATGCTGATGCAGAAGCAATCATGAAATTCGGAAGGCGCCCCTTGCCAATCCCAAGCGCACAAGAAGGCGCGCCCCAATCCAGAGGAACAAGGAACATTTCATGAAGACCCTATTCTCCGGCCTCTTGGCCGCGACGCTCACCATCGCTGCGACTTTTTCCGCCGTCACGGCTCGGGCTGACGACCTTGAGAACGTCAAGTCCGCCGGCGAACTGAAGATCGCCATGTCGGGCCAGTACCCGCCCTTCAATTTCGTCAACGAAGAAAACCAGGTCGTTGGCTTCGACGCTTCGATCGGCCAGGCGCTCGCCGAGCGTGTCGGCGTCAAGGGCACGCTGGTGACCACCGCCTGGGACGGCATCATCGCCGGCCTGCTTGCCAACAAATACGACACCATCGTCGGCTCGATGACGATTACCCCGGAGCGGGAGAAGGTCGTCGACTTCGTCGGCCCCTATTACCATGCCGGCCGCGCCGTCTTCGTCAGCGAAGCATCTGGTGTCCAGAAGCTCGACGAACTCAAGGGAAAGACGCTTGGCGTAACGCTCGGCGAAACCCATGAGAAATGGGCGCGCGAGCAGGGCGGTTGGGATGTCCGCACCTACAAGGGTCTGCCGGAACTGCTGATGGAACTGAAGAGCGGCCGCGTCGATGCGATCGTCGTCGACAACATCCCGGTGATGGTTGCCGTCAAGGAGACCGGCGAGAAGGTCCGTCGTCTCGAAACGCCTGATATCGAAGGCGGCAGCGTCGCGATCGGTATCGCCATCCGCAAGAACAATCCGGAACTGAAGGCGGCGATGCAGAAGGCGCTCGAGGACATGCTGGCCGACGGCTCCTACGAGAAGATCGCCATGCAATGGGTCGGCAGCGACATCCGCTGATCCCCTACGCTTCCGTCTCTCCGGTCGCCGCATAAGCCGCGGCCGGAGGTCACGAGTTTGCCTTCCGGAGTTTCCCCATGGACGTTTCGCTGGTGCAGCGCGTCTTCCCGTTTTTCGTGGAAGCGGCGTGGATCACGATCGAGATCTCGGTACTTGCGCTTGCGCTCGGCCTCGTGGTTGCGTTCCTGATATCGGCTGCAAAGATGTCGCGCTCGTTCCTTTTGCGCGCCTTCGGCACCGCCTATGTCAGCCTGTTTCGCGGCACGCCCTGCCTCATCCAGCTTTTCGTGCTCTACTTCGGTGGCCCGCAGATCGGTATCAATCTGGAGCCCTTTGCTGCCGGCGTCATCGGCCTCGGTCTCAATATCGGCGCCTACATGGCAGAATCCATCCGCGGCGCCATCCTGTCGGTTGACCGTGGGCAAACGGAAGCCGCCCGCTCGATCGGCTTCAGCCGGTTCCAGACCATGCGCAAGGTCGTGCTGCCGCAAGCCGCGCGTCTCATGATCCGCCCGCTCGGCGTCAATGCCGTGGCGCTCGTCAAGGGATCGGCGCTGGTCTCGACGATCTCGGTGGTCGAACTCACCTACACGGCGCAGCGCTATATCGGTTCGACCTACAAGCCGTTCGAGATCTTCGGCGTGGCCGCCGTGCTCTACATGCTCATCGTCTATGTCGTCGCGCGGATCGTCGATCTGCTTGATCGACGCTACGCCATAGCCTGAGGGGGACACGCCACATGCAAGGTCTCGATTTCAGCGTCGTTCCACCCTATGCCGATATCCTCTGGATGGGTGTCTGGTGGACGGTCGTTCTGACCATTTCCGCCGCCGGGATCAGCTTCGTCTTCGGCATCGTTTTCGCCCTCGTCGTGCTCTACGCACCGAAGTCGGTGGCCCTCCCGGTGCGCGGTTTCATGTGGCTGTTCATGGGCACGCCGCTGCTCCTGCAGCTGTTCCTGATCTATTACGGGCTGGGGCAGTTGGGTTTCAAGATACCGGCACTGATCGCCGGCATCATCGGCCTCGGTCTGCACTTTGCGGTCTACAACGCCGATATCCTTCGCGCCGGCATCGTGGCAGTCGATGCCGGCCAGACGGAAGGTGCGCGCAGCCTCGGCTTCGGCCGGATGCAGACGTTGCGCTACTTCATCGTGCCGCAGGCGATCCGCAACACCATACCTGCCATGGGCAACAACCTGATCGTGCTCCTGAAGGAATCTTCGCTCGTCTCGATCATCGGCATTGCCGAACTGGTGCACGCAGCACAACTCGCGATCAGCGAGACATTCCGGCCGTTCGAATTCTACATCACGGTTGCCGCTCTCTATTACACCCTCAATCTCGTCCTTGAAGCGGGTCTGCGCCAGGTCGAAAAGAACGTGGAGGTCTCCCGATGACCGCTCTAAAACCCATGGTCGAAGTTAAGGGCGCCCGCAAAAACTACGGCGCGCTGGAGGTCCTGAAGGGCATCGACCTCTCCGTTGCCCGAGGGCAGATTGTCGCGATCATCGGCCCGAGCGGGTCGGGCAAGAGCACGCTCTTGAGATCGATCAACCACCTGGAGACGCTGAATGGCGGCGAGGTCTGGCTCGATGGCGTAAAGGTCAACCAGAACCTGAAAGGCCAAGCCTTCGAACGGCACATCAATGCCGTGCGCCAGCAGATGGGCATGGTGTTCCAGCACTTCAATCTGTTCCCACATCTGACAGTGCTACAGAACATCACCATGGGCCCGATCATCCTGAAGGGAATGGGCAAGGCTGCGGCGCGTGAACTCGCCATCGAGCTTCTGTCGAAGGTGGGGCTCAAGGATAAGGTCGACGCCTTTCCGTCGCGGCTTTCCGGTGGTCAGAAGCAGCGCGTCGCAATCGCCCGGGCGCTCGCCATGCAGCCCAAGGTGATGCTCTTCGACGAGGCCACGTCGGCGCTCGACCCGGAACTGGTCGACGAGGTGAACGCCGTCATGAAACAGCTCGCTGCCGAGCACATGACCATGCTGATCGTCACCCACGAAATGCGCTTTGCCGGCGAGGTCGCCGATCGGGTGCTGTTCATGGATGGCGGGGTCGTTGTCGAGCAGGGCGCGCCCAGCGAGATTTTCCGCCAGCCGACGCAGGAGCGCACCCGGGCGTTCCTTAGGAAATACCTGGCAGCGTGAAGGGGGGAACAATGGGACACCAAGACCAATACCCCGATTTCGGCCTCACGCCGGAACAGCGTCGCGAGGCGGTGCTTGGGCATTACTACGAATATCCCGGCATGGACGGTGAGCGCGGCGAGATCTGGTGCTACACCGACCGCTATGCCTATCCGTCCGGTGGCACCGCGCGGCTACAAGTGAGTTCGACAGCTTCACGGTTCTCGCTTGAAATCGTTCGCGACGGAGCGACCGAGACGAAGGTTTTCAAGCGCGACGGGCTTGATGCGCGCTGGCAGGAAACGCCGGACCAATGCTCGGTCATCGGCTGCGGCTGGGAAACGAGCTTCGAATTCAAGATTGCCGAAGACTGGCCGTCGGGCGCCTATCGCATCACGCTGAGGGCCGAGGGCAGGGACGGCAAGCCGATCCATTGCCATCATCTGTTCATCGTGCGGCCGCTCGCCGGTCGCAAGCCGGGCAGGGTCCTGCAGGTCGCCGCCACCGGCTCCTGGACCTCTTACAACACCTGGGGCGGCTCCAACCACTACCAGGGGACCACCGGCCCCAATCGCGATCAGTATGCGACGACCGTCAGCATCGAACGTCCGTTCTGCCGCGGCTTCGTCGTGCTGCCCCCGGATGCTCCACGGGTGCCCTTGGAAATCTATGCGCCGATGGCGGTTGCTCCGCGCTATCCGCACATGGAATGGGCCTATGCCAACGGCTATTCCAAGAAATATGCCTCGTCCGGCTGGGCGAGCTATGACAGCCACTTTTTCCGCTGGGCGGAACGTCAGGGCTATGCGGTCGATCTCGCCAGCCAGCACGAGCTTCATTTCAACCCGGAGATCCTCGACGGCTACGATTGCGTCGTCTTTGTCGGCCATGACGAATACTGGACCTGGGAAATGCGCGATGCGGTCGACAACTATGTCGAACGCGGCGGAAAGGCGGCCCGCTTTGCCGGCAACTTCATGTGGCAGACCCGCCTCGAAGACGGCGGCAAGCGGCAGGTTTGCTACAAGTACCGATCACGAGCAGAAGACCCCGCCTATCACTCGGCAGATCCGACGCGCACCAGCGGTTCCTGGGAAGCGGCCGAGATCGGCCGGCCGGGTGCTCAGACCTTCGGGCTCAATGCCACACGTGGCCTTTATGTCGGTTGGGGTGGCTGCGCCCCGCGTGGCGCCCGTGGCTTTCCGGTCTATCGGCCGGGGCATTGGGCCTTTGCCGGAACGGGCATCTACTACGGCGATATTCTCGGTTCGGAAGGCCATGCCTTCGGTTATGAGGTCGATGGTCTCGACTACATCATCCGGGGCGGATTGCCCGAGCCGACCGAAGACAGCGGCGCGCCTGACGGTCTCGAAATCCTCGCGCTCGGCATGTCGTCGCTGAAGGAAGAAAGCGCCGACATTCCCGCTGATGACCAGTTCCTTTCGGACGCCGATGCCAAGTTCGTGGCTGAAACGCTGATTGGCGATAGCGCTGCTGCGGCCGTCGAGCGCGTCAAGCGCGGCTGCGGCATGATCATAAACTTCCCGCGCGGCAAGGGCGAGGTGTTCCACGCCGGCAGTTGCGAATGGGTGGCGGCGCTCAAACGCGGTGACGCGATGGTCGAGCGCGTCACCGCCAATGTTCTCAATCACTATCTCACTCGCTGACAGAGATTTGCCATGCTCAAGACGACAGCTTCCAACGAACGACCTGCCTCGCATCTCTTCTACCAGTCGCGCCTGCGTCGGCCGCTGGTCGATCGGGCCGAAGGCATCTATCTCTGGGACCAGGACGGACGCCGGGTAATCGACGGCTCAAGCGGCGCCATGGTGGTCAATATCGGCCACGGCAACCGCAATGTGCTCGACGCGATGAAGAGCCAGATGGATCGCGTCACCTTTGCCTATCGGCTGCACTTCGAAAACGAGCCGGCCGAAGATCTCGCCCGCCGCGCGGCGGAAAAGCTGCCTGAGGGCATGGACAAGATCTTCTTCGTGTCCGGCGGTTCGGAAGCGGTCGAATCGTGCCTGAAGCTCGCGCGGCAATGGGCGGTTGCGACCGGTCAAAAGGACCGCTGGAAGGTGATTTCGCGCTTTCCGTCCTACCATGGCGGCACGCTCGGTGCTCTGGCGGTGACCGGTTATGCTGCGCTCTCCGATCCTTTCTCGCCGATGATGCGCGAAATGCCGAAGGTTCCGGCGCCGACTGCCTATCTCGACCGGGACAACCTGACGATGGAGGAGCGCGGCATCAAGTATGCCGACATACTGGAGGAGCGAATCCAGGCGGAAGGCCCGGAGAGCGTGCTCGCCTTCATCATGGAGCCGATCGGCGGTGCCTCCACCGGCGCGCTCGTGGCACCGGACAGTTACTATCCACGCATTCGCGAGATCTGCGACAAGTACGGCATCCTATTGATCCATGACGAGGTCATGAGTGGTGCTGGCCGCACCGGAAAATTCCTCGGCGGCGACCACTGGAATTGCCGCCCGGATCTGATCGCGCTGTCGAAGGGCTTTGCTTCGGGCTATTGCCCCCTCGGCGCCATGGCCGCACCGTCGCGGATCGTTCAGCCGGTGCTCGACGCCGGCGGTTTCCAGCATGGTTTCACCTATGCCGGAAACCCGCTCGCCTGTGCGGCCGGCCTCGCCGTTCTCGACGAGATCGATCGGCTTGGACTGATCGACAATGCGGCTGCCATGGGCGAGGCGCTTAAGGCGGAACTCGAGGCGCTATCGGGCCGCTTCCCCTTCATCGGCGATGTGCGCGGCAAGGGACTGCTGCTCGCGGCCGAGTTCGTCTCCGATCGTGAGACCATGAAGCCGCTGCCGAAAGAGTTGAACGCACACCAGCGCATGGTCGACCTCGCCTATGAGCGCGGCCTGATCATCTATTCACGGCGTACGCGCGGCGGTGTGGAGGGCGACCATTTCCTCGTCTGCCCGCCGATGATCATTACCCGCGAACAGATCGGCGAGATCACAGCCATCCTTGGTGACGTGCTCGAAGTGCTCGCCGAAGAACTCAATCTTCCCGTCAACCGCTGAGGGCTTGACCATGACGAAGTCCAAAACATCGCGCAGAGTGATCATCACCTGCGCGGTGACGGGATCGGTGCATACGCCGACCATGTCGCCTTACCTGCCTGTTACCCCCGACCAGATCGCCTCCGAAGCAATCGCTGCAGCCGAGGCCGGCGCTTCCATCTTGCATCTCCATGCAAGGAACCCCGAAGACGGTCGCCCATCGGCCGACCCGGCGCTGTTCATGCAGTTCCTGCCGCGCATCAAGCAGTCGACCGATGCGATAATAAACATCTCCACCGGCGGTTCGTCGCTGATGGCGCTGGAAGATCGGCTTGCCGCTTCCCTGCGTGCCGAACCGGAAATGTGTTCGCTGAACATGGGCTCGATGAACTTCGCTTTGTTTCCTGCGCTCGACAAGCCGACGGAGTGGAAGCACGAATGGGAGCCGCAGCTTCTCGAAGCAACACGCAGTTCGATTTTCAAAAACACCTTCGCCGACATGGAATTCATCCTGACGCGGCTTGGCCAGGGCTGCGGCACGCGCTTCGAGTTCGAATGTTATGACGTCGGTCACCTCTATTCGCTGGCGCATTTCCGCGATCGCGGCCTGGTGTCCGGGCACCTCTTCATCCAGTTCGTCTTCGGCATTCTCGGCGGTATCGGTGCGGATCCTGAGAACCTGACGCACATGAAACGCATCGCCGACAAGCTCTTTGGCGACGACTACTCGTTCTCGGTGCTCGCCGCCGGCCGTCACCAGATGCCGATGATCACCATGGCTGCTGCCATGGGCGGCAATGTGCGCGTGGGGCTAGAAGACAGCCTCTATAACGGCCGCGGGACGCTCGCGACCAGCAATGCCGAGCAGGTCCACCGGATCCGCGCAGTTCTCGACGCCTTGTCACTGGAGGTTGCAACCCCTAAGGAGGCACGCGCGCTTCTCGGCCTCAAGGGCGGAGATCAGGTGGCATTCTGAGGCCGGCGACACGGGCATGGTTCGACTTGAGCCTTCGCCTGCTGGCAGTGAAAGGGAAAACAGTGACGACGATGCAGCACTCCACGGCTGATATCCGAATTCGCGCAGGCGAACCAGGAGATGCCGACACCATACATAACGCGATCCTGGCTATGGGGCGTGGGCTCGAAATGGCGGACAAGGTCACCTGCACGGTCGATGACTATCGCCGTTTCGGCTTCGGTCCGAACGCCGCCTTCCACAGTCTGATCGCCGAGGCGGGTGCAGATCTTGCCGGTCTTTGCCTGTTCTTCCCGATCTTTTCGACCTGGCGCGGGAGGCCCGGCGTCTTCGTGCAGGATCTGTATGTCGACGATCGTTTCCGTGGCCTCGGTATCGGCGAGCGCCTGCTTCGCGAAGTGGCCACATGGTCTAAGGCGCGGGGCGGCGACTATCTGCGGCTGGAAGTCGACGTGGAGAACTTGCCGGCGCAGCGGCTTTACGAGCGTATCGGCATCACCTGGCAGACGAAAGATCGCGCTCATGCCGCGTATGGCGAGGCGTTCGGGGCTCTGGCCGGGGACTGAAAGTTTGACGACGCAGGAAAGGGAGACAGCATGAAAGCCTTCTATGCAGCCGAACAGAAGCGCCACAATCCAAAAGCCTTTCTGTCGAGTGGCGCACCGCAGCCCAATCCGGAGCAGCCGGAACGGGTCGAGCGGCTGCTCACCGGTGCCCGTGCCGCCGGCTGCGAGATCCTGCGGCCCCGCGATCACGGACTCGGCCCGATCGCCGCGGTCCACACGCCCGAATATCTCGATTTCCTCGAACATATCTACGCGCGGTGGCAGCGCATTCCCGAGGCTTCGGAAGAGGTGATCCCGAACATCCATCCGCTTTCGCGCAATGGCCGCTACCCGGCGTCCGCCGTCGGCCAGGCCGGTTATCACATGGCCGATACCGCGTGTCCGATCTCGGGCGAAACCTGGGAGAGCGTGTGCTGGAGCGCCTGGAGCGCTGTTGATGCTGCCGATGCGATCATGGCGTGCGAGCGGGCAGCCTATGCGCTCTGCCGGCCGCCGGGCCATCATGCCTTTGCCGACGTCGCCGGCGGCTTCTGCTTCGTCAACAATTCGGCGGTCGCCGCGCAGCGCTTCCTGACAAATGCTGCCCGCGTGGTGATCCTCGACATCGACCTGCACCATGGCAACGGCACGCAAGGCATCTTCTACCAGCGCGCCGACGTGCTCACGATCTCGATCCATGCAGACCCGGTGCGTTTCTACCCGTTCTTCTGGGGTCATGCGGACGAGCGCGGCGAGGGGGCGGGCCTCGGCTACAACTTCAACCTGCCGCTCGAACGCAAATCCGGCGATGCGGAATTTCTCGCCGCGCTCGACGTCGCCTTCCGCCGAATCCGCGCTTACGCGCCGGACGCGCTGGTCGTCGCGCTCGGCCTGGATGCCTTCGAAGGCGATCCTTTCGGGGGGCTTTCCGTTTCCACGCCCGGTTTCGCCCGGATCGGCGAAGCGATCGCGGGCCTCGGCCTTCCGGCCGCGATCGTGCAGGAGGGGGGGTATCTCTGCGATGCGTTATCGGACAACCTGACGTCCTTCCTCAGCGGCTTTGGCGGGGCGGCATAGCTGGAGCAATTCCGGGAAGTGTGAAGCGGTTTTCTGCCCGGAATCGCGTGATCCAAGTGCGCTGACCGTCACTATTGCGTGGTCGGCCGGGTCGTTTTGCGATCGCGCGTGTCGGGAAATGCGCCCGGCAGCGGCGTCGCGAAGACCGCTTCGCTGTCGTCCGGCCGCAATCGGCCCGCTTCGTCGATAAATCCGCGGATCAGCGGCAGGTGCCGGCGCTCGGCAAGGCAGATGGCATATTCGTCGATGAGTTCCCGCGCATCGTCGATCGGCACGAAGGCAAGCCGTCCATCGTGCCCGAATTCGAGGTCGGCGACGACGCCGCAACCGACACCGTTGGCGATCGCTTCGCGCACGCCTTCGCGCGACGAGATCTCGACGATCTGCTGCACGGTGGTGCCGTGTTCGGCGAGATTCCTTTCGAAGATCTCACGTGTGCGTGATCCTCTTTCGCGCATGACGAAGGACATGCCTTCCAGCTCCCTCATCTTCACGCCGTCGCGCTCGGCAAGCGGGTGGCCGATCGGCACGCAAAGCCCGATCCGCATGCTGAGGAAATGAACACCATAGAGGCGCGGATCGTCAGGCGTCTGCGCGGTGATCGCGACATCGGCCCGATAGTCGAGGATTTGGTCGATGACGCGGGCGGAATTGTCGACGGCGAGCGAGAAGGTCAGCTTCGGCCGATCGACCTTGAGCCGCGACAGGATCGGCAGCGCCAGGACCGGGCCGTCGGCCGCGACGCGCAAATGCCCGCCATTCGAGCCCGCCTCGCCGCGAAGGAATGCATTCGCCTCCTTCTCGGCCGTGAACAGGCGCGAGGTGATTTCGAACAGGCGCTCGCCATCGGCGCTGAGGCAGACACCGCGTGGCTTTCGCTCAAAGAGGTTGAGACCGCAATGGGCCTCGAGTTCGCGGACATGGGAGGAGAGGGTGGACTGGCTGATCGCCATGTCGCGCGCAGCCTGAGAAAACCCGCCGGATTGCGCGACGATATGAAAGGCTTTCAACTGGGTGATCGACATATGGTCCGTTCTGCTGCCTGTGATTGCCGCCACCTGGCGGCGCCGCACATCATTGTCGGCAAAGCTGACAGTCACGTGACATCAGCTCATGTTTTGCACGGTAATCAGGATGGCCCACGGACAAAACCGATGGCAGGCATGGGAAAACGCTATGGCCGTTTTACGCTTTGTTAAGGATCTGTCATCTGGCCGGTAAGCGGCTTCGCTAACGGTGACGCACGGCCCAGAGCCGATCCCGTTCACCTTAGAGAGAAAGCCGACATGACTTCCTCCCCCAACGCGCTTGCAACGCCAATCCAGTCGTCTTCCGATTGGCTTCTGAACATCCCGCGCCTGTCGCAGCAGCAGGGCATCCTGGTATCGCCGGGCGGCACCGGCACGGTTTCGTCCTACAGCCTCGTCTACGACGTCTACTTCCCATCCGCCGGCTCCAGCGGCTGGATCCCCTTCCTGCAGACCGATGCGACCAACGCGTCGGACGGCGACATCTTCGGCAAGGTCGGTGGCGACAGTTTCGGCCTCGGCATCAACAGCGACTATCGCGGCGCTGCCAAGCTCGATGCCTGGAACCGCATCGGCTTGACGATCGAAAAAGACGCCAGCGGCGGCGTCTCGATGAAGAAGTACATCAATGGCGAGTTCGCGGCCGAACAGAAGATGACCGGCTCGCTCGCCGCCCGCTTCACCATCGACAAGGCCAAGGGTTTCCTGATCTTTGCCGACGACGACGGCGAAACCTCCTCGGGTTATCTCAGCAACTTCCTGTTTATCGAAAAGGTTCTGAGCGGCGACGAGCTCTCCGCCCTCGGCAAGGCGAAGCCCGAAGGCATCGTTCCGGATGCGCTGAAGCCGGATGCACTCCTGTCGAACGGCACGGAATTCCGTTTCGGCGAAGGCTCGACGACGCCAACCTTCGGCCAGGGCAGCCTCAGCGGCAAGGGTACCACGGTGACCACCACCACCCCGGCAACCGCTGGCATCCCGGCTGTCGGCCAGGATACGACGACGCCGAACCCTGGTGCCGTCACCAAGACGCTCGCCATCAAGGACATGATGGTGACACCGGACGCTGGCGACGTGACGATCGATCTGTCGCAGCATTTCTCCGGTGAAAACCTGACCTACACGGTGCAGAACACCAAGGGCGAAGTGCTGAAGGCGGTTCTCGTCGACGGCAACAAGCTGGTGCTCGACTTCGCCGCCCTCGGCCATTCCGATATCCGCGTCACCGCGACCGATGCTGCCGGCAACGCGGTGATCGACGACTTCCGCGTCCGCGTCGCCGGTGCGAACGCCTATACGATCGCGGTCTTCCCGGACACCCAGGACTACACCTCGAACGACGGGCTCAAGCATTTCTTCGGCGACATGACCCAATGGCTAGTGGACAACCGCCAGGGCCACAACATCGTCTTCATGACGCATGTCGGCGACATCACCCAGAACAACCTCTCGGGTCAGTGGGATATCGCCGAGGCAGCGCTGCGCAAGCTCGATGGCAAGATCCCCTATGCGCTTCTGCCGGGCAATCACGACCAGGCGAACGGCGGCAGTGCAGCCGACCATACGTCGATCTATCTCGACCAGCGCTTCTCGCCGGACAAGCAGAAGGTGACCAATCCGGGAACGTTCGGCGGCGCCTATGACCAGGAGCTGATGAGCGCCCGCAACACCTACAGCACCTTCACTGCCCCCGACGGCACCAAGTGGCTGTCGATCTCGCTCGAATTCGGCCCGCGCGACGACGTGATCCGCTGGGCCGGCGACGTGATCGAGGCCCATCCCGACTACCGCGTCATGCTCGCCACCCATTCGCTGACGAGCTATGCCGGCCGCCAGGACAATCTGGCCCTGCCGCTCTACGACGAAGGCGCTGGCTACGACTATGGCATGCGCACCGACCAGCGCGGCGCCAACGACGGCGAATATGTTTCGCGCGAACTGCTTTCCCGCTACCCCAACATCGTCATGACCTTCTCCGGTCACATCTTCGGCGATGGCGCGGAAACCGACATCACCTATAACCAGTATGGTGAGCCGGTCTTCCAGTTCCTGGTCAACTACCAGAACGGCGTGTCGCGCGAGATCACCGGCAACGGCAATGAGGCGAAGGGCAACAATGGCGGCAACGGCGCCATCCGCCTGATCACCATCGACCCGGACAACAACCGCGTCTCGACCGAGACCTACTTCACCGGCTTCGACGACTATCTTGACGGTTTCCGCTCCAAGCCGGAACTCGATCGCGACGGCCTGACCGGCTATTACCGGGGCCATCAGGAAGTCTTCGAAAACATCGACGTCAGCGGCGGCAAGGCGCGCGCAATGGCGGAGGCGGGTGACGACATCCTCGCCGACGCCGCAACCGGCGCATCCTCGGCGAACGTTTCGCTGTCCGGCGCGAAGTCGCTGCTGCCGGCAAACGTCAAGAGCTGGGTCTGGACGGATGAAAACGGCGACGTCGTCGCCGAAGGCAAGGAAGCCAAGGCCGAACTTGACCTTGGCAAGCACAAGCTGACGCTGACCACCACCGACGTCAACGGCGTCAAGACCAGCGACACGGTTGACGTGATCGTGCGCGGCGACCGTACCCTGCTCGTGGAAACCTTCAACGACGGCAATGCCAATGGCTGGGCGACCGAAATCGGTGCTGCCAACGGCAACACTGGCAACTTCCTCCTGAAGGGTACCGTCTTCTCGCGGCCGACAGGCACGGCAGGCCTCGCCGCACCGGAGGCAGCGCTCTTCGACCAGAGCGATGCGGCCCGCAACAAGCTCGTCTTCATCGGCGAAGGCGCGGCAAACTGGAAGGACTACGTTTTCGAGGCGTCGCTGACGCAGCTCGACAACGACACGATCGGCGTTCTCTTCTACTATAAGGACGCCAACAACCACTACCGCTTCACCCTCGACGGCGAAACCAACCGCCGCCAGCTGGTGAAGGTGGCCAATGGCGTCGAAACGGTAATCGCCTCGGTCAACGAGGGCTCGCCCTACAATATGGAAATCCCGCTGACCGTTGCCGTGACCGGCAATGCGATCAACGTCTTCCTCGGCGACAAGAACGTCTTCGGCGGTCCGATCGTCGATGCGACCCAGCCGCTGCAGGGCGGCACCGTCGGCCTCTATTCCAGCGGCCAGCGCACTTCGGTCTTCGACGACATCGTCGTCACCAGGGCCGACACCACCGCCAAGGCCGGCATCGACCAGCGGACCTATGACATCGACGGCGACGGCAAGGCTTCGGTCGTGCTCGACGCTTCCGGCTCCTTCGGTCCGAAGCAGCTCGTCGACTATGTCTGGACCGACCTTGCCGGCAATGTTGTCGCCACCGGCAAGACGGCCAGCGTCAACCTCGACGCGGGTGTCAACAAGCTCCTGCTCAAGGTGACTGCTGCGGATGGTTCGGTCTCGGCCGACCGCATCGACGTCACCGTCGTCGACCGCACGAAGATCCTCGTTTCCGAGGACTTCTCGAACGCCAACGCTCTCTCTCGCTTCAACATCATCGATGAAGGCGAATTCGGCGGCATCGGCCCGAACGGCAAGGCGTCGGAATGGCTGGTGAACAATGGCAAGCTCGTTCAGACGACCGACCTGCAGAGCCGTGAGCTCACCTGGTCGGGCGCCACCGCTGCCGACTACTGGAAGCGCGGCTGGAGCCCGCTCGGCGACGGCGTCAACGTGCTGCGTCTCGGCACCTATGCGCTGTTCAAGGATCCGGCGGCGCTTACCTGGACCGACTATGCGGTCGAGGCGACGATCCAGACGCCGGACAAGGACGGCCTCGGCTTCCTGTTCCGCTACAAGGACAACAAGAACTACTACAAACTCGAGCTCGATGCTGACGGCATTCTTGACCGCAACCCGGGCAACGGCGCCGGCAGCATCTTCAACCTCATCCGCATGAAGAATGGCGTCGAGGAAATCCTCGCCCAGGTTCCGGGCAAGTACGAGCCGGGCCAGGCAATGAAGCTCCGGGTCGAAGTGGTCGGTGACAAGATCACCGCCTTCATCAATGACGAGGCACTGTTTGCCTATCCGGTCGGCGACCGCGGCCTTGATGCCGGCACCTTCGGCCTTTATTCCTGGGGCAATGCCGGTCTTACCTTCGACAACCTCACGGTCGTCGATCTGAAGTCCGGGCTTGAGGGCGGCCAGATCATCAACGGCACCAATGCCCGTGACGTGCTCGCCGGCACCGATGCCGACGAAACGATCTACGGCCTTGGCGGCAATGACACGCTGCTCGGCAATGGTGGCAACGACAGTCTCGACGGTGGCGACGGCGACGATACGCTGCTTGGCGGCGCCGGGCATGATGCGCTCGTCGGCGGCAAGGGTGTCGACGTCCTGATGGGTGGAGATGGCGCCGACATGATCGCCGGCGGTCTCGGCGACGACGTCATCGAAGGTGGAGCCGGGAACGACGTGCTGATCGGCGGCGACGGTTCCGATACCTATGTCTACGGACGCGGTGAAGGCTCCGACGAAATCGTGGAAACGGCGACGACGTTTGGTGATCGGGACGTTCTCGTCCTGCACGACATCGCCCGCGGCGAAGCCGTGCTGCACAAATACGGTGAAGCCGTCGAGGTCGAGTTCGCCAATGGCGAAAAGCTGACCCTGAAGGGCCAGCTCGCAGGCGGTGGCGTCGAGCTCGTGACCTTTGCCGACGGCACGGTCCTGAACCGTGCGGCGATCGCTAACGGTCTTGTCAACCGCGGCCCGGTCGCTGTGGCCGACACGCTGTCTCCCGTCGACGAGGATGCGGCATCTTTCCTCATCCCGTTCTCGAGCCTCATCGGCAACGACACCGATGCGGATCTCGACAGCCTGACGGTGACCGGCGTCACCTCGGTCGCAGGCGGTACGGCCGTTCTCGAACAGGGCGGCATCCGCTTCACGCCAGCCGGCAACTTCAACGGAGAGGCTTCGTTCCGCTACCAGGTCTCCGACGGTCGCGGTGGTTCGAGCGAGGCGGGTGCGTCCTTCACGGTCAAGCCGGTCAACGATGCCCCGACGACATCGCCTGCAGCGGTTGAAACCAGCGAGGACACACCGGTCAGCGGCCAGATCGTAGCCGCGGATGTGGACGGCGATGCGCTCAGCTATGCGGTCAAGGCTGGTGCCGGCCCCGCCAATGGCCAGGTGCAGCTCGATGCCACAACCGGCGCCTGGACCTACCGTCCGAACGCCAATGTCAACGGCTCCGACAGCTTCACGGTCGTCGTGTCCGACGGTAAGGGCGGTAGCACCGAGAGCACGGTCAGCGTCACGGTGAAACCGGTCAATGACGCACCGGTTGCTGTTGTCGATACCGGAGTGGTCGCCGAAAACGAGACCGCGAGCTTCGATCTCGTCGGCAACGACACCGATGTCGAGGATGATGGCCTGACGCTCGTGGGCTTCGCTGTAACCGCGGTCGCCGGCATCGCTCTGACGAACGCTCAGGCCGCTGCCGCGTTCTCGATTGTCGACGGCAAGCTGGTCGCCGATCCGTCCTCGGCCTTCGTGGCTCTCGAAGACGAGCAGAACGCGCTCGTCACCGTCACCTACACCGTGCGCGACGCCCAGGGCGGAGAATCGACCGGCACGGCGACGATCCGGGTCGACGGCTACACCGAGTACAATGTCGTCGAAGGCACCGACGGCAACGACACGCTGGTCGCCACCGACCGCAAGGACATGATCGAGTCCGGCAACGGCAACGACACGGTGCTTGCCGGTGACGGCAACGACATGGTCGACGCCGGTGCTGGCAACGACCGGGTTGTGGCCGGTGACGGCAATGACGTCGTCGAGGGCGGCGCCGGCAACGACGTGCTGATGGGCGGCGCCGGCAACGATGCGCTGAACGGCGGCGCTGGCAATGACCAGCTCAACGGTGGTACCGGTAACGATACCCTCAACGGCGGCACGGGCAACGACGTGCTGACGGGTGGTGAGGGCAATGACACCTTCGTCTTCGCCGCTGGCGATGGCCGCGATGTCGTGCTCAACTTCGAAGCCGGCGCTCAAGGCGGCGACGTGGTCGTTCTCTCCAAGGATCTCTTTGCCGACTACCAGGCACTGATGTCCTCGGGCGCCGTCACCGACGGTGACAACGGCGCACACATCGCGCTCAACGACGGCTCGTCGATCACCTTCAACGGCGTCAAGACGGAGAACTTCGTCATCGACGATTTCCGCTTCGCCTGATGAAAGACGAGGGGCGGGCACTGTGCTGGCCCCTCTCACCCACATCCCTGTCATTTCCCTGTGATGGCTGACTGCTACCGCCGCGATCTCAACGGACCACGGACCATGCGCGATCTTTCCTCGACCAGAAGTGCTAATCAATTCAAAGGCGTCTTTGCCGGATGCATGAGCGCCTTCGTCGGCATCGGCCTGCTCAGCGCCGTCGTCAACATCCTCTATCTCACAGGCTCCCTGTTCATGATGGAGGTCTATGACCGAGTGCTGCCGAGCCGGAGCCTGCCGACGCTCGCGGCGCTGCTTGCCATCGTCGCGGTCCTCTATGCCTTCCAAGGGCTGTTCGACGCCCTGCGCGGGCGTCTCCTGGTGCGCATTGCCGATCGTCTCGATCTGGCAATTTCGCCACGCGTCTACGATGCGATCGTCGGCCTGCAGCTGCAAGCGCCGATGAGCGCCCGATATGCCCAGCCCCTTCGCGATCTCGACACCATCCGCTCTTTCCTCTCCGGAAGCGGCCCGACCGCGCTCTTCGATCTGCCCTGGCTGCCCTTCTATATCGCCATCTGCTTTGCCTTTCATTTCTGGCTCGGCGTCACCGCACTCGGCGGCGCCATCGTTCTTGCGGCCATCACGCTGCTGACCGAGCTTGTCTCCAAACGACCCGTCGAGGAAGCCGCCAGGCATTCTTCCAAGCGTAGCCGCATGGCCGAAAGCGCGCGGCGGAACGCGGACGTCATCTCGGTTCTCGGGATGGGGCCGCATCTGCGTCGCCGCTGGCAGGACGAAAACCGCGCCTTTACCCGCGAGCAACGCCGAGCAAGCGATATCGCCTCCGGTTTCAGCGTTTTCAGCAAGGTGCTGCGCATGCTGCTGCAGTCCGGCATTCTCGCCGTCGGCGCGTGGCTGGTGATCAACCAGCAGGCGACGCCCGGCATCATCATTGCCGGCTCGATCCTCTCGGCGCGCGCCCTTGCCCCGGTCGATCTCGCTATCGCCAACTGGAAAGGCTTCATCGCCGCCCGCCAGAGCCGGGTGCGTCTGCAGAAGACGCTGTCATTGCTGCCGGAGACGCAGGGTCGCATGGACCTGCCAGCGCCGAAGCGAGTGCTTTCCGTCGAGCGCATCACGGCGGTTCCCCCGGAAACCAGTGAAACCGTACTTCAGGACATCCTGTTCTCGCTGGAAGCCGGAACCGGCCTCGGTGTCATCGGCGCCAGTGGCTCGGGCAAGAGTTCGCTGGCACGCATTCTCGTCGGCATCTGGAAACCGGCACGCGGCGCCATCCGGCTTGATGGCGCAACACCGGATCAATGGCCGGCGGCAGCGCTCGCGCGACACATCGGCTACATGCCGCAGGCGATCGAACTGCTTGACGGCACGATCGCCGAGAACATTGCTTCCTTCGAGCCCGACGCTCAAGCTGACGATGTGATCGCCGCGGCGCGTGCGGCGCGGGTTCACGACCTGATCGTCAGCTTGCCGGACGGTTATTCGACGGAAGTCGGCGAAAATGGCCGCGCGCTTTCCGCCGGCCAGAAGCAGCGCATCGCGCTGGCGCGGGCGCTCTATCGCGATCCGTTCCTTGTCATTCTCGACGAGCCGAACTCCAATCTCGATTCCGAAGGGGAGGAGGCGCTGACCGCGGCAATCCTCGGTATCCGGGACCGCGGTGGCATCGCCATCGTCATCGCCCATCGCCCGAGCGCGCTGATTGCGGTCGACAAGGTGCTGATGCTGGCCACCGGCAAACAGCAGGCCTTCGGTCCGAAGGATGAGGTTCTCTCGAAGGTCTTGAGGCAGGCGCCGGGCAATCCCGGCGCGCTCAAGGTCGTGCAAACAGCGGAAGCAGCAAAGGCATGATGGACATGGACGATTGGCAGACACTGCGGCGCTCGATCCGCACGCATCTGATCGTTGGCGCGCTCGGCTTTGCGACGCTCGTCGGCCTTTTCGGCGGCTGGGCGATCGGCACGGAAATCGTCGGCGCCGTGATTGCGCAGGGTTCGGTTGTTGTCGAAAGCAGCCTGAAGAAGGTACAGCACCCGATGGGCGGTGTCGTCAGCGAACTCATGGTTCGTGACGGCGATCGGGTCCGGGCCGGCGACGTGGTCATGCGTCTCGATGCGACGATGACGAAAGCCAATCTTGCGATCATCCTGAAGAGCCTCGACCAGTTCGCGGCGCGAAAGGCAAGACTCGAAGGCGAGCGCGACCGTCGTGAGCGCGTGGCTTTTCCCGAGACCCTGCTTGCACGCGGCAATGAGCCGGAGATCGCAGCTATGATGCACGCGGAGGAACAGCTTTATCAAAACCGGCGCGACGTTCGTGACAGCAAGAAGCGCCAGCTCGAACGGCGCGTCCAGCAGCTGAACGACGAAATCCGCGGCATGGAGGCGGAGCGGGCGGCAAGCGAGCGGGAGCGGGTGCTGATCAAGGACGAACTCGACCGCTACGTCTTCCTGCACGACATGGGCCTACTGGAGAAAAGCCGCATCAGCACGCTGGAACGCCAGGCAACCGACATCGACGGCGAGATTGGCCGCCTCACCGCCGGGATCGCCGGCGTGCATGAAAAAATCGCCGAGACGGCCCTACAGATCATCCAGGTCGACGAGCAATGGGCGGAAGAGGTCGGCAGCGATCTCCGCGAAATGGATGCCCGCATCGGCGAGTACGTCGAGCGCAAGGTGGCGGCCGAAGACCAGTTGAAACGGGTCGACATCGTGGCGCCGCAGAGCGGGATCGTGCATCAGCTCTCGGTCCACACGGTAGGTGGCGTCGTCGCGCCTGGCGAACAGATCATGATGATCGTGCCCGACATCGGCAAGTTGGTGGTGGAGGCCAAGGTCGCGCCGCAGGATATCGACCAGATCTATTCAGGCCAGCGCGCTATCCTGCGCTTTTCCGCCTTCAGCCAGAAGACGACTCCGGAGATCAATGGTGCTGTGGAGCGTGTCTCCGCCGACGTCACCGTCGACCAGCGGACCGGCGCCAGCTACTACGTCGCTCGCGTCGCGATCTCGCCTGAGGAGATCCAACGGCTCGGCAATGTGTCGCTGATGCCAGGCATGCCGGTCGAGACATTCATTACCACCGGTGCGCGCAGCGTTGCCTCCTATTTCGTGAAGCCCCTGATGGATCAGCTCAACCGCGCGTTCCGCGAGAGCTGACGCGCCCAAGCACCGAGTAATCTGACAAATCGCATTCGCCCGCCGGTATCGAAAGACACCGGCGGGCGTGCCGTTTCACGCGCTCCGACGGCTTTGATTCGCCTCATAGTTGCTGCTCGATCACTGTTTTTCAGACTGTTTGTTCGGAGAACCGATCCCCCACTTTTTGCACCGTATGCCACTTTAAACATTTATGCATACAAAATTGTCGACAAAATAGTTGACATTGTCGCCAACAGCTTCAAATCTAGGGTGGCTTGCTCACGAGTGGGCGAGAGCGCCGGCATAGGGCGACTGACGAGAAAACAGAGGGAACGACATGAAACTGAGAAAGCATCTCCTCGCGGGGTTGGCATTTACCGTCCTCGCATCCTCGGCATCCGCCGAAACGCTGCGCTGGGGAAGCCCGCGGGATATCTTCTCGCTCGACCCCTATTCCTACGGCAGCACCTCGAACCTGGCCTTCCTCAACCACGTCTATGAGGGCCTGACGCGCTACACGCCGGAGTTCAAGGTCGAGCCGGCGCTCGCTACCAGCTGGGAGATGGTGAAGGACAAGGTCTGGCGCTTCCATCTGCGCAAGGGCGTGAAGTTCCAGAATGGTGCCGATTTCACCGCCGACGACGTCGTTGCCTCGATGGCCCGCGTCAGCCACCCGACCTCGCCGCTGCGCGGCAACATTCCGGCCTATGTCTCGACCACCAAAGTCGACGACTACACGGTCGATATTGAAGTCAATTCGCCGAACCCGCTGTTCCTCAACGACATGACCAACATCTTCATGTTCGACAAGGACTGGCTGGTCGACAACAAGTCCGAACTGCCGACCGATGTCGGTGCCAAGGTCGAAGGCTACGCCACCTACAACACCAACGGTACCGGCCCGTTCAAGGTCGAGTCCCGCGTTCCCGACAGCAAGACCGTGCTGATCAAGAACGATGGCTGGTGGGATACGCCGAAGCACAATCTCGACCGTATCGAATTCATGCCGATCACCTCGGCCGCAACCCGCGTCGCAGCGTTGCTTTCGGGCGAAATCGACCTGACAGACGGCGCGCCCGTGCAGGATCTCGAGCGCTTGAAGAGCTCGCCGGACATCAAGGTCGTCGAGCGCACCGATCTGCGCACCGTGCACATGGTCTTCAACCGCCACGAGACCTTCGCCGACGGTCGCGAAAACTTCTTCAACAACATCAAGGTGCGCCAGGCGATCGACCATGCAATCGACCGCCAACTCATCTTCAAGCGCGTGATGCGCGGCAAGTCGCATGTTGCCGGCACCATGGTCGCGCCTGAGATCCCCGGCTACAGCGCCGAACTCGACGTGCCGACCGCCTACGATCCGGAGCTCTCCAAGAAGCTGCTCGAAGAAGCGGGCGCCGTCGGCAAGGAGTTCACGTTCGTCTGCATGAACGACGAGAGCGTCAACGAGGAAGACGTCTGCAGCGCGCTCGTTTCGATGCTGTCGCGCGTCGGTCTCAAGCCGACCCTCGACATCGGCCCTCGTGCGGTTCAGGCGCCGAAGCGCGCCGGCGGTAAGTCCGACGCCTACATGATCGGCTGGGCCAACGAGCCGACGCTCGATGCCTATTCGATCCTGGTTCAGGTGCTCTCGACGCGTCAAGGTGCGGCCGGTGTCGCCAATTATGGCGGCTGGTCCTATCCGGAACTCGACGCGATGGTGAAGAAGGCAGCGGTCGAGATGGATCACGACAAGCGTCTGGCGATCGAAACCGAGGCGCTGAAGTTCGCCAAGGACGAGGTCATCATGATCCCGCTGCACCAGCAGCCGATGGCCTGGGCGATGTCCAAAAACGTGACTGATGTGACCATTCGAGCCGACAACAAGCCGCGCCACTGGCTGACGCGTATCGGCGATTGAGTTTCCTTGCCCCGGCGGAGTGCGCTGCGCCGGGGCTCCTCATTCTGCGAGAAACCCAATGATTGTCTTTCTCATCAAGCGGCTGGCCAATGCCGTGCTGGTCATGCTCGCCGTTGCGCTGCTCGCCTTCCTGATCTTCCGCTTCGCCGGCGATCCGGTGGAGTTGATGGCCAACGAGCAGATGTCGCAGGCCGATCGTATCGAACTGCGCGAAAAGCTCGGGCTCAACGATTCCTTTCTGACCCAGTTCGGACGGTTCGTCGTCAACGCCGCCCAGGGCGATTTCGGCATCAGCTACCGCAACGGCCAGGACGTGATGAAGCTGATTGCCGAGCGTTTCCCGGCGACGATGGAGCTGGCGCTGGTCGCAACCGTCCTGTCGCTCTTGATCGGTATTCCGCTCGGCGTCATCACTGCGATCCACCGAGGGCGATGGTATTCCGAGGGGCTTCAATTCGTCAGTATCATCGGCGTTTCGCTCCCGAGCTTCGTCGTCGGCATCCTGTTGATCCTTGTCTTTGCCGTAACGCTTGGCCTCGTGCCCGCCTTCGGGCGCGGCGATGTTGTGCAGCTTGGCTGGTGGAGCACCGGTTTGCTGACGGCTTCGGGTCGCGCGTCGCTGCTTTTGCCGTCGCTGGCGCTCGCGCTCTATCAGATCACGCTGGTCATGCGTCTCGTCCGCGCCGAGATGATGGAAGTGCTGCGTTCCGACTTCGTCAAGTTCGCACGTGCCCGCGGCGTGCCGCGCTGGCGGATCTATTTCCGCCATGCACTCCGCAACTGCCTGATGCCCGTCGTCACCATGACGGCAATGAACTTCGGCTCGCTGATCGCCTTCGCGCTGATCACCGAGACCGTGTTCCAGTGGCCGGGCATGGGCATGCTGTTCATTCAGGCGGTGACCTTCCTCGATATGCCTGTCATGGCGGGGTATCTCTGCATCGTCTCCTTCATCTTCGTCACGCTGAATACGCTCGTCGATATCGCCTATGCGGTCATCGATCCGCGGCTGCGCGATGCCACCCGCTGAGGTCGCTGCCATGACAGATCACGTCCAGCAAACCACACCGCCGCGCCGGCCCTCGCGGCTTGCCCGCTGGCGCCAGAGCGATCTCTGGTGGTCCTTCACCCACAAGCCGTCGGCGATCATCGGTGCGGTCATCCTCACCTTCCTGATCGTCGCCGCTTTCGCCGCTCCTCTGATCGCGCCGCAGAACCCCTTCGATCCGGCCCAGCTCGAGCTCTGGAATTCCGAGCTGCCGCCGATCTGGGAAGCCGACGGCCAATGGCCCTACGTGCTCGGCACGGACACGCAAGGGCGCGACATGCTTTCGGCCATTCTCTATGGCTCGCGCATCTCGATCCTGATCGGCGTCGCCTCGGTCGTCCTTTCATTGGCCGTGGGTTTGAGCCTCGGGCTCGTCGCCGGCTATTTCGGGCGCTTCATCGACAATCTGCTGATGCGCATCGGCGACGTGCTCCTCTCGATCCCGACGATCCTGATCGCGATCCTCGTCAGCGCCGTCGCGCGCCAGATGCTGCCGCCGGAACTCAGAGACGTCGGCTCCGCCGCAGTCCTGGTGCTGGCGATCACGCTCAGCGCCTGGGTGCAATATGCCCGTACCGTGCGTGCCCAGACGATCGTCGAGCGGGGCAAAGAGTATGTCCAGGCTGCGCGTCTTTTGAAAACGCCGGCGCGGCGCATCATGCTGAAGCACATCCTGCCGAACACGCTGACGCCGATCATGGTCGCCGCCACGCTGAACTTCGGCATGGCGATCCTGACGGAGGCGACGCTCTCCTTCCTCGGTATCGGCATGCCGCCGAGTCAGCCGAGTTTGGGAACACTGATCCGCCTCGGCAACCAGTTCCTGTTCTCTGGCATCTGGTGGGTCGTGCTTTTCCCCGTCGTCCAGCTTTGCCTTCTCGTGGTCTCCGTCAACCTGCTCGGTGACTGGCTGCGCGATGCGCTCAATCCGAAATTGAGGTGAATGATGTCCAATCTCCTGATCCGTAACGTCAGGCCGAACGCCGGCGAAGCGACCGACATCCTCGTGCGCGACGGCAAGATCGCGGCCTTCGGCAAAGGTCTTTCCGCTGAAGGCGTAGCAACCGAGGACGGCAACGGCCATATCGTGATCTCTGGTCTCGTCGAAGCCCACACCCATCTCGACAAGTCCGTCTGGGGCATGCCCTGGCATGTCAATGCCAAGTCTGCGAGCTTGCGCGAACGTATCGACTTCGAACGCGAACAGCGGCTCGAAATCGGCATTGAGCCGCACCGCCAGTCCATGCGCCAGGCAATCATGCTCGCCGCCAACGGCGCAAGCCACATCCGCAGCCACGTCGACATCGACACGACCCACGGCCTCAGGCTGATGGAAGGCATAGTCGAGACCCGCAAGGCGCTTGAGGGCATCATCGACATCGAGATCGTCGCCTTCCCGCAGTCCGGTCTCGTCACCCGCCCGGGCACCGTCGAGCTCCTCGACCAGGCTCTGAGCAAGGGCGCTGAAGTCCTTGGCGGCATTGATCCCTGCGGCATCGACCGGGACCCGAAGGGACACCTCGATGTGATCTTCGGCCTTGCCGACAAACATGCAAAGCCGATCGATATTCACCTGCACGAGCAGGGCGAACTCGGTGCCTTCAGCATGGAGATGATGTTCGAGCGCATCCGCGCGCTCGGCATGCAGGGCAAGGTGGCGATCAGCCACGCCTTCGCTCTCGGAGCACCGGACTATCTGCGTGTCGCCGGCCTGATCGAACAGATTGCCGAGCTCGATATCCGCATCGTCACGACCGGTTCACCGTCTTCCTCCGTGCCTTCGATCCTTCGGTTGAAGGAAGCCGGCGTCAAGGTCGCGGCCGGCTGCGACGGTATCCGCGATACCTGGGGTCCGTGGGGACAACCCGACATGATGGATCGCGCCCGCATCCTTGGCATGAAGAATGGGCTGCGCCGTGACGTCGATCTCGAACATGCGCTGCATGTCTGCTCCAAGGGGGGCGCCGAGGTCATGGACATCGATGGCTACGGCCTGGACGTCGGCTGCGACGCCGATTTCACCTTGCTCACCGGCGAGACGCTGGCGCATGCCGTCGTCGACGTCGCGCCGCGGCCGCTGGTCGTCAAGCGCGGACGTGTGGTCGCCCGAAACGGCATTGCGGAGGTAGCCATCCCATGAACAGCATCAAGGACTTGACGCTCGGCCAACGGGCCGAGGGACGCACGCTTCTGACGGCGCAATGGGTGCTCGGTCACCGGGACGGTTCGCACCGGCTGATCCCGAACGGTGAGGTCGTCATTGAAGGCGGCACGCTGCTCTATGTCGGGCCACGCTTCGAAGGCGAGGTAGCCCGGCGGATCGATCTCGGGGCCGCGATGATCAGCCCCGGCCTGATCGACCTCGATGCGCTCTCGGATCTCGACACGACGATCCTTTCGATCGACCATCAGCCCGGTTGGGCCAAGGGTCGCGTCTGGCCGCGCTCCTATATCGAGCGTGGGCCCTATGAGATGTACACGCAGGAGGAGCTCGCTTTCCAGAAGCGCTTCGCCTTCGCCCAGCTTCTCCTGAACGGCATCACCACGGCAGCGCCGATCGCCTCGCTCTTCTACCGCGAGTGGGGCGAGACCGTCGCGGAATTCGCTGCAGCGTCGGATGCGGCCGGCGATCTGGGTCTGCGCGTCTATCTGAGCCCGGCCTATCGCGCTGGCGGCATGATGGTCACGGCGCCGGGCCAGCTCGAAGCGATCTTCGACGAAGCAAGGGGCCTGAAGGGCCTCGATGATGCCATCGGCTTCATCCGCGAGCACGAAGGGCGTCACGGTGGCCTGGTCAAGGGGCTGCTGGCTCCGGACCGGGTGGAAACCTGCACCGAGAAGCTTCTGATCCGCACTGCCGACGCGGCGCGCGACCTTGATTGTCCGATCCGCCTGCATGCGGCGCAGGGCACCATGGAAGTCGATACCGTTCGCCGCTTGCACGACAAGACGGCGCCGGAGTGGTTGGCAAGCTTCGGCTTCCTCAGCGACCGGCTGATTGCGCCGCACGCGACGCAGGCGACCGACAACGACCTCAGTCTCTATGCCGAAAACGGCGTCAGCATCGTCCATTGCCCGCTGGTTTCGGCTCGCGGCGGCAGCACGCTGAACTCGTTCCGCTCCGTCAAGGCCCGCGGCGTCAACATTGCTATGGGCACCGACACGACGCCGCCGGACATGCTGATGAACCTTCTGGTCGGCTTGATCACCTGCCGCGTGGTCGAAAACGATCCAAGCGCCGTCAGCTGTGCCGATCTGTTCGACGCCGCGACACTCGGCGGTGCCAAGGCTCTCGGCCGGTCGGATCTCGGTCGCCTGGAAGCGGGTGCTCGCGCCGACATCGCCGTCTTCGATCTCATGGACCACCACATGGCACCGGCGGTCGATCCGATCACCACGCTGGTGGTCGGCGGTTCGGGACGCGTCACCAAGGCGGTCTTCGTCGATGGCCGTCTGTCGATGCGTGACGGTGAAGTGGCAGGCTTCGATATGAACGAGGCGCGCGCAAAGGCGCAGGTGCAGTTCGATGGTCTGATCGCCAAATATCCCGAAAGAAGCTTCGGTCACCCGCCGGTCAGCGAGATCTTCCCGCCGAGCTACCCTCTGGAGGTGCCGCGATGACGGAACATGCTTCATCGACCGTGCTTGACGTTCGCGGCCTCTGCGTTGAATTCCCCGGGCGCCATGGCACGGTTTCGGCACTGTCAGACGTTTCGCTCAGCATTCGCCCGGGCGAGATCCTCGGCGTCGTCGGCGAATCCGGCGCCGGCAAGTCAATGACCGGCCTTGCGGTCCAGGGACTGCTGGAGCCGCCCGGCCGTATCTCCGGCGGAGAGGTCTGGCTCGCCGGCCGCCGCATCGACCAGCTCGGCGACAAGGAGATGCAGAACGTGCGTGGCCGGCAGATCGGCGCGATCTTCCAGGATCCGCTGACCTCGCTCAATCCGCTCTTCACCATCGGCGCGCAGCTCGTCGAAACAATCCGCCTCCACCTGAAGCTCTCCAAGACCGATGCCAAGGCGCGTGCCATCCAGTTGCTGAAGGAGGTCGGTATTCCGGCGCCCGAGGCGCGCTATGATCACTACCCGCATCAGTTCTCGGGCGGCATGCGCCAGCGCGTCGTCATTGCGCTCGCCCTTGCTGCCGAGCCGAAGCTGATCATTGCCGACGAGCCGACGACGGCGCTCGACGTCTCGATCCAGGCGCAGATCACCTCGCTGCTCCGCCGTCTTTGCGACGATCATGGAACCGCGGTCATGCTGGTCACCCACGATATGGGCGTCATCGCAGAGACCGCCGACCGTGTCGCGGTCATGTATGCCGGGCGGCTGGTTGAGATCGGTCCGGTCGGCGACGTGCTGAAGAATGCGCGTCATCCCTATACCCGCGGCCTGATGGGCTCGATCCCGGCACTCGGGCGCCGTGTTGAGCGGCTGAACCAGATCGACGGTTCGATGCCGCGGCTGAATGCGATCCCAGCCGGCTGCGCCTTCAATCCGCGTTGCCCGGAGGCGGGGCCGCGCTGCCGCAAGGATCGTCCCGAGCCGGCTCCGGTCGGCACCGGTGTTGCTGCTTGCTGGCTCAATGCAGGAGGAGTTCTATGAGTGATGCCCTGACGGTCAACGACCTGACCTGCAATTTCGATGTTTCCGCGCCCTGGCTCAACCGGGTGATCGAGCGCAAGCCGCAGCAGTTCCTGCGGGCGGTCGACGACATCAGCTTCAGCGTGCCAATGGGCGGCTGTCTAAGCCTCGTCGGTGAATCCGGCTGCGGCAAGTCGACGGTCGCGCGGCTCGTCACCGGTCTCTACCGGGCGAGCGAAGGCGAGGTACGGTTTGCGCCAGGCAAGAATGGTGAGCCGCTCTCGGCGCAGATGATCTTCCAGGATCCCTATGCCAGCCTCAATCCGCGCTGGCGCGTGCGCAATATCATCGCCGAGCCGCTGCGCGAGTTGAAGCTGCGCAATTCGGAAGCGGAGATCATGGAGCGTGTCGGCGAACTGCTGACGATCGTCGGCCTTTCGCCTTCGGACGGAGCCAAGTTTCCGCACGAATTCTCTGGTGGTCAACGCCAGCGCATATCGATAGCGCGGGCGCTTGCCGGCGAGCCGGAGTTTCTCGTCTGCGACGAGCCGACCTCGGCCCTCGATGTGTCGGTCCAGGCCCAGATCCTGAACCTCATGCGCAAGCTGCAGGACGAGATGGGACTGACCTATCTCTTCATCAGCCACGACATGAGCGTGGTGCGCCACATGTCGGACCGTATCGCGGTGATGTACCTTGGGCGCATCGTCGAAGAGGCAGACACCGAAACGCTCTTCGCCAATCCGCGGCATCCCTATACGCAACTGCTGCTGGAGACGATCCCGGACATCACCCATCCGAAGCGTGGGCGCAGCATCGCTGCCAGCGAGGTGCCGAGCCCGCTCAATCCGCCGTCCGGCTGCACGTTCCATCCGCGTTGCCCATTTGCGGACCAGCGCTGCAAGAGCGAGCGGCCGGAAATGCGCAACTTCGCCGACGGTTCCCGCGCCGCCTGCCACCGCACCGAAGAAACGGTGAAGGCGATCCACGCGGCCTGACCCATTTAGTTCCCTGAAGACTTGGGCTCCGTGTCGTGCCAGACGCGGAGCCTCTTTTTTTGGCCACTGTTCGAGCGAGCCGTATTGCGAGCGACCGTGTTTCGCATCCCTGTCGTCAGGCGAATGCTACGGTGCTAACCGGAATTCAACGAAATAGACTGATGACCATTTCCGGGCTTCGACACTCACGTTAGGGTAGGGGCCGAAAGCCGGGCTGCACTCCGTTTGGGGGCTCGGTTGGGATCGAATGCGTTGATTTGAAGAGTTGGCTTATGAACACGACCTCCGACACCGATTTCCCCGTCCTCAATGCCGTTGAAGCCCGCATTCTCGGCTGCCTGATCGAGAAGAAAGAAACGACGCCCGACGTCTACCCGCTGACGCTCAATTCGGCACAGGCGGCCGCCAACCAGAAGACGGCCCGCGATCCCGTCATGGCGGTCGAGCAGGTGGATGTTCACCGCGCGCTCTCGTCATTGGCGCAGAAGGGATTGGTCCGGCAGGCTTTTGCGTCCAGGGTCGAGCGCTACGAGCACCTTGTGGCCAACCGTTTCTCGCTGACGTCGCCGCAGATCGTCATGCTGGGCCTGCTGCTTCTTCGCGGTCCGCAGACGGCTTACGAGCTCTGGGCACGCAGCGAGCGCATGGCGCGGTTCTCATCGATCGAGGAGCTGAAGGACAATCTCGATCTGATGATGGGCCGTCGGCCGCCACTGATCGTTCAATTGAACCGGGGCGCCGGCCAGCGCGAGGACCGCTTCGCGCATCTGCTGTGCGGTGAAGTCGAGCAGCCGGCTGCCGAGAGGGTGGCGATGTCTTCGGCTCCGAGCGGCTCGGCGCTATCCGCCCTCGAGGAACGACTGGAAGCGCTTGAGCAGAAGGTGGCGACGCTGCAGGAGCAGCTTGACGCCTTGATGCGCTGATCTAGCCAATCGGCACCAGCGCGAGAGCTACCGGACGGGGTGCCGCCCGGTGGCCCGTAAAGGCTCGAGATTTAGCCGGCGACGTCAGCCAGCCTGCAGGCCGGGTTTTCCTTGGCACGGGGATAGTCATAGGCGCCGACCTTTGAGGTGGCATAGCCGCCGCCGACCAGGGCTTCGGCTAGCTTCACCGCAGCGGTCACGCCGTCGATGACAGGCATGCCGGTGCGCGCCTTCAGGCGGTCGCAGAGCTCTGACATGCCAGCGCAGCCGAGAATGATTGCTTCAGCACCATCTTCCTGCCGCGCCTTGAGGATCTCCTGTACCAGCATCTCCTCGGTATGGGCGAGGTCCTCTTCCAGCGCCAGCACCGGCATGTCCACCGAACGGACCCTGCGGCAGCGATGACCGGCACCATAGGCCTCGGCCAGATCCTCTATGATCGGCACGGAACGGGGCAGGGTGGTGATGATCGTAAAGCGGGTCGCGATGTTCATCGCCACTTGCACGGCCGCCTGACAGATGCCGATCACCGGACCACGGGCGATCTCACGCGCAGCACCAAGGCCTGGGTCATCGAAGCAGGCGATGACATAGGCGTCGACGCCGCGCATCTCGCCCTTGCGAATCTCGGCGAGCATCGCCGGTACGGCCATGGCTTCGTCGGTATGCCCTTCAATGCTGGCAGGGCTTGACGTTGGGTTAACGGACTCCAGTAGGGTATGAGGGGCTGCGACGCGCTCTGCACTGCGATGCGCCTGCTCGGTCATGGAGCGAGTAGAATTCGGGTTGATGAGCAGGAGACGCATGGATCAGCTCGTTTTCCGAGGGACGGTTGCGAGGCAGGCGTCGGCGGTGATGTCGGGAGTGCGTATCACGCCCTTCTCCTGGTCCGGCAGTTCAGTGAAATCAAGGTCCATCGGGGCTCTCAAGTGGCACCACGCCCCGGCTTCGGGCCGGTCGCGCGGTCGTGTTTAAGCAGTTGCCATTGCACATCAAGTTGCGGTACACAATATTGTCTACAATTTTGTAGTCAATATCTAACTGCAGCTGATGGAATTGACTTTGAGCGCCGCACGGCGAGAGTAAGCGAACGGCTAAGGGAGATTTCATGTACAACGCGGACGAAGCCGCCGGTGCTCCGACGGCGATCATTTGCGAGAAGATCTGGCTTGCGATTGCAGAGCGGCGGCTACGGCCGGGAACGCGGTTGAAAGAAGAGCAACTTGCCGAAATATTCTCCGTCAGCAGGGCCCGCATCCGACAGGCACTGACCGCGCTGGAGCGCGACGGCCTGGTGACGATCATGCCGAACCGCGGCGCCTTCGTCTCCGAGCCCTCCGTCGATGAGGCGCGCGATGTCTTCGTTGCCCGCCGGGCTATCGAGCAGCGCGTCGTCGAGCGCCTGTGCGAACGCGCCAACCCCAAGGATATCGTCCGGCTGCGAGGCCATATCGAAGAAGAGCGCATTGCCGGCCGGTCCGGCAATCTCTCTGATATCGTTCGGCTTTCCGGTGGGTTCCATCTGTTGCTCGCGGAGCTTTCGGGCTCGGCCTTTCTCTTCGGTATCCTGCGCGACCTCGTCTCGCGCACATCCTTGATCACCGCGATGTACCGCTCGAACCACCTGCACAATTGCGGGCCGGACGAACATCTGGCCGTCGTCGAGCACATCGCGGCGCGCGATGTCGCGAGCGCGATCAAGGAAATGGCCGAACACCTGAACCATGTGGAAGCGGAACTGGATCTGGACGAGGAGAAGGATCAGCCCCGCGATCTTCGCACCGCCTTGCTTTGACGCTCAACGCGAACCAATTGCACCGCTGATAAGAGGAGGCGGTGCCCTGCCAGCAGACTGAAGGAAGATATGACCAACCGTAGTTACTATGCGCCGCATGGCGGCAACCCGCCGCAAACCCAACTCCTTTCGGATCGCGCGGTCTTCACCGAAGCCTACGCCGTGATTCCCAAGGGGACGATGATGGATATCGTCACCAGCTATCTGCCGTTCTGGGATAAAACCCGGCTGTGGATATTGTCCCGTCCGCTCTCCGGTTTTGCTGAAACATTTTCACAATATATCATGGAAATCGCTCCGGGCGGTGGCAGCGACAAGCCCGAGCTGGACGAGGGAGCCGAGGGCGCGATCTTCGTCGTCGAAGGCGAGTTGACCGTTACGCTCGACGGCAAGGCGCACAAGATGCAGCCGGGCGGCTTCGCCTTCATTCCGCCGGCTAGCAACTGGAGCGTTCGCAATGGAAGCGAAGCGCCGGTTCGCTTCCATTGGGTGCGCAAGGCCTATGAATATGTCGATGGCTTGCCTGTGCCGGAAGCCATCTTCACCAATGAAGCCGAAATCACCCCGTCGCCGATGCCTGGCACCGACGGCAAGTGGGCGACGACGCGCTTCGTCGATCCGGCGGACCTGCGCCACGACATGCACATGACAATCGTCACGTTCGAGCCCGGCGCGATCATACCCTTCGCCGAGACACACGTCATGGAGCATGGCCTTTACGTGCTCGAAGGCAAGGCGGTCTACCGGCTCAATCAGGATTGGGTCGAGGTCGAGGCCGGCGACTACATGTGGCTGCGCGCCTTCTGCCCGCAGGCCTGCTATGCCGGTGGTCCGGGCAAGTTCCGCTACCTGCTCTACAAGGACGTGAACCGCCATATGAAGCTGCGGGCGCGCTAAGGCAGCTTACGCAAGGTAAGATAAGGCAAAACCGCGCATTCGATGAGTGCGCGGTTTTCTATTTTCCTCAATGCGTTACTGGCGCTTGCGAATGGCGCGCTTGCTTCAATCCACCAATTGCGGATCGGCGGGCTGAAGGCTCCTTGGCTGCAGTCGCCGCAGCGTATTGCCTGCCGGGTTCTTGTCGAGGTGCAGCACGCGGGTGAAGAAGTCGTTGCCGCGTTCGGTGCGTCCGATATTGACGATCGCGACACCTTTGAGCTCTTCATCCATGAACTTCAGAACGCGCTGGTAGGCGTCGTCCTCAAGCGTGTCGAGCGCCTCGTCGATGATCAGCCACCGCGGCTTGTGCAGGCTGAGCCGGGCAATCGCCAAAAGGCGCTGTTCCGCTTCGCTGAGGTTCATCTGCTTTCGCGCATCCTGGTCAAGCCGGCCGCTGAGGCGACCAAGCCCGACCTTGGAGAGTACGGCTGCAAGTTCACCCTTGCTGTAGCTATCGGCTGGACCGGGGTAGGCGAGAACTTCGCCCAGGGTCCCGGGCGGGAAGTAAGGTGACTTCGGAACGAAAGCGAGGCCATCATCGACCGGCAGTGCAATGCGGCCGTGACCCCAGGGCCAAAGGCCGGCGATCGCCCGGAAGAACGGCGCCTTCTCCACCTCGGGCGCACCGGTGACAAGCACCCGTTCGCCCGGATCGATTGTCACGCTCTGCTCCCGCAGCGTGATGCAGCCCGTCGGCGAGACGATTTCGATATTGTCGAAGCTCATCTGCGACGTTTCCGACGTCTTGAATTCGATACGTTTGTCGCCCTCGTGCCTTTCGTCGGTCATCAGCAATGCGGAACGGAAGGCGGCAACGCGTAGCAGCGTGGCACGCCAGTCGGCGATCGCGCCGATGTTGTCGACGAACCAGCGCAACGACGCATGCACCTGGTTGAAGGCACCGACCGCCATCATCAGCCCGCCGAAGCTCAGGTCGCCGGCAAAGTAAACCGGCGCCGCAATGACGATCGGGGCAACGACCGTGATCCAGCCATAACCGCCCGTCACCCAGGTCAGGCGTGTCACCGCGCGCAACAGGCCGTAGCTGATCTCGAGCACCGAGGCGAGATCGCGCTGCAAGCGCTTCTTTTCATTGGCCTCGCCTGAAGATAGAGACACCGCCTCGATATGCTCGTTAACGCGCATCAGCGAGAAACGCAGCGCCGCCTCGCGGGCATAGTGTTCACCGTTCAGCGCCACCAGCGGACGGCCGACCAGCCAGCTTAGCCACGAGGCCGTGCCTGCATAGAGAATGGCGGCCCAGACCATATAGCCGGGAATGGCGAAGGCGTAGCCAGAGACATGAAAGACGAAGCCGTCGGACAGCGACCACAACACGCCGATGAAGCTCACCAGCAAAATACCCGATTGGAAAAGGCCGATTGAAAGCCCGGCTGACAGATCGGTCAGGTGGCGTGCATCCTCATGGATGCGTTGATCCGGGTTGATACCGATTGCGCCGGCGTTCGCCAGACGAAACGCGCGCGAGGGGCGCATCCATTCGGTTATGAGATCTTCCGTCAGGCCCTCGCGCAGGCGCAGCTTGATGACCTGTCCGAGCCAGGTTTGCAGGACGTTGAGGACGAGAAGTACGCCGGCGATCTGGGCGAAGACGACCAGCTGATGAAGAAAGGCCGGAAGGTCGCGTCGCTCGAGCGTGTCGTAGAACGGTTTGTACCATCGATTGAGGATGATCTGGCCAAAGGCTGTCACAACGATGACAACGACGATGGTTATGCTGAGCCAAATGATCTTGTTGCGTAGCGGCGAGGCCATGAAAGCCCGATGCATCATCCGCAATTGATCACCGAGGGATTGTTCGTCGCTGGGCTCTATCCGGCCGCTATTCTTGACGTTCGTCCGGTTCGACATCGGTGCGAATCTCTCCTTCCCGGTATCTTTAATTGGAATATAGCGTGCCTTACGCTCTCACCCTAGAGCGGATTGTCTAAGCTCACATGTAACCGCGGTCACAAAGGCCCTCGTATCCCGGCGCAAAATTGATTTGTACCATCCGAAAGCGGGTTCATAGTTTCGCCAGACGAGGTCGAAAAACGGCGCCAAGGGAGGAACCAGTATGTCCGCGCATCTCGATCAAATCCGCGATCAGCAAAGAGAAACCTGGGACCGCTTTTCAGCCGGCTGGAAGAAATGGGACGCTCTCGTTCTCGGCTGGCTTGCCCCCTTCGGCCAGGCGATGATCCGCCAAGCAGCGATCAAGGACGGCGATCAGGTGCTTGACGTCGCTGCCGGGACAGGCGAGCCGGGACTGACCGTCGCCGCCTCGGTTCCGAACGGGCGCGTCACCGTCACGGATCTATCCGAGCGCATGCTTCAGGTGGCGAGCGAAAACGCCAGGAACCGCGGTCTGACGAATTTTGAAACCAGGATCTGCGACGCCGGCGCATTGCCTTTCTCCGACGCGACGTTCGACGCTGTTCTTTGCCGGTTTGGCTTCATGTTTTTCCCTGATGTTGCGGCAGCAGCCGAACAATTGAAGCGGGTCGCGAAACCGGGTGCACGTGTTTGTGCCGCCGTCTGGGCCTCGCCTGACAAGAACATCTGGGCAACGACGATCATGTCGACCATTGCGCGCCACGTGGAAATGCCGAAACCGCCGGCGGGAGCCCCCGGCCTGTTCCGCTGTGCGCCCGAGGGCCTGATGACTGCCGTCTTTACCGACGCGGGCCTGCGAGACGTCCGCGAGGAAGAGGTCACGACCACGATGGTTCACGACACGCCCGAAGACTATTGGACCTTCATGACCGAAATCGCCGCACCCGTGGTCGCGGGGTTGGGCCAGGCGGATATTGCAACGCGGGAGCGTATCAAGGCTGAGGTTCTGGATCTTGCCCGGCAGTCGATCCGGGCGGGAAAAGTCGAATTGCGCTCCACCGCGACAGTCGTCGCCGGTACGTGCTAGCCGCTAGGGCGTGCTTCCGGTCGAGGTCGAGGCGTCACGCGCCTTGGGTATGATCATTGGCCGGATTAGCGTGTCAACGCCGGATCGAGTGGCGCCGAGGTCCTTCCGTTTTTGCCGGCGGCGAGCATCCGGGCCATCTCGTTGACCGCCGCCTCCCGCTGTGGATCCCTTCCTGCAGCATAGGCAAGCGGGAATGCCACCGAAATATCCGGCTCGATGCCGACAGCTTCGAGCCGAAGATCGTTGTCGATCACCGCATCGGAAACCGCGAGTTCGAGCAGACTGTCATCCGGCAAGACATAGGCGCGGCCCGCCAGCAGGGCGCCCGCGGTCCGTTCACCGACCAGTGGAATGGCGTTTTGCCTAAGGGTGTAGGCGAAGAGCTCCAGGCCGCTGCGCGTGCCGTTATCGATCAGCGCGATCACCGGCTTTCGCCAACGGAAATTCGCAAGCGTTGCTTCGCCCCGGCGCGGTATAAGCCGGAACGAGGGCGTGTCGCCCACGAAAAGCTCCGCCGCATCGGCAGGGCCACCACCCCAGCGGCCGCGCAGGTCGACGACGAGACCTTCCGCATCCTTGAGTGCTCCGTTCGCCAAGGCTTCTGCGACGATATCGAGGCCATTGCGTGTGGAAAGTGTCCACATCCGCACGTAACCGATCTTGTGGCCATCGGGTTCGCTGAGTGCGAGACTTTCGTCGATCGCCCGCTCGAACATCGGCAGCGGCCGCAAGCGCTCCACCTGGACTTTCGCCGAAATCGGTGCGGCATCGCGATGGCGTCGAAGCCGGATCTCGACGCTTCGACCTACCTTATCGGCGAAAGAGCCGATTTCCCGGTAGGGAAGCCCGTCCACCGACAGGATCTCGTCACCAACGAGCAGGCCGGCCCTCTCGGCCGGCGATCCATCGTAGACATCGGCAACGAAGCGACGATCACCGTCAACGGTCGTCACCATGCCGATGCCGGGATAGCGGACCTCGCCATCCGGCGGAAAGAGGCGGCGCACGTCATTCCGGATTGCGAAACGGAAAATGTCGGAGAGTTCGAAATAGTCGATCGTATCGGGCTTGTAGCGTCCGGTATGCGAGACCCGAAGGCTGGAAAGGACCGATGTAATCGCGTCGTCGACGTCGCTGGGCGAACTCGCGGCCGCGATCGAGTGCAACCTCCCGTCGATTTGTGCCCGGGCAGCGGCGTTGAAGCGGGCCAGCGCCGTTGTGTCGTAGAATTCCTCATCCACCAGTTCGACGACGCGGTCAAACACAGGCTGGCCCGAACGCGTGACGTCGACTGCATGAAGAGCAGTCGGCTCCGACAGGAGCAACGAAAAGGTCAGCAACGTACCTGCGAAGCCAGGGCGCATAGCTCGTCCTCCGGTTTCCGATCGCTCGATTATCGGCCAAACATGGCTTCTTGGGAGGCGGCCTGCGTGCAAAATCGCGTGATCTCAGCAGCGGCCGCCGTCCGCCCTGTCTGGTTCCGCCTGGTTTTCAGGTCGGAGTTCCCGGAGGCAGGCAAGGCATCGCAAAGATCGTAGACTATCTGGATGCAATTGGGGATTGCAATCTTGTTGCTCGTTAAACGCGAAGCGTTTAATCGACACCCGAATGGCGGTCATGTGGCGTACGAACCGGCGCTGAGCAGATCGGGCCTCTGATCACTTTGGGTCATCAAAAAGAGGCGGCCGAATTAGCTCGTAGGAGCTATAAAAACCATTCAAACCAATCCGTTAATGGCGACAGATCTATTATGAAATTTCTGTAACGCAGTTGTCATATGCTTTCCGGTTTAAGTAAAAATCTAGCGGATTATGAAGATTTATTGACTAGGAAAGATTACGGCTTGTCTTTCCGCATTAGAGTTTGTTAACATTCGAATATAGGGGTTTCATTACAGCTTTGAACGCGGGAGGGTGGCATGCCGCTGTCGTCGATGCTTGATTCCAAGAATTCCCGACACCTCCGCCGAAAGTCAGCCGCACAGGATGGGCCACCTCCCCAGGAAACGGCGATGATCGAACGCCTTTTCCGGTGGTTCGGTGGCAGGAAGGCACGAAGCTTCACACCGCGCTCGGAAACCGGCCATCTACCCGGGCTCGCGCTCGAGACGCTTGAGCCCCGTTATCTGTTGTCTGCCGATATCATGCCCTTTGCGGTGGACATGGTCGGTGATGGCGGCGCTGACTACAGCCTGCGCTATGACAACCTGATCCAGGCGGTCCAGGTTTACGACAACAGGTCGAGCCTCCTCGTTGCGCAGCGGAATGCCGCGGAAATCGACTATATCCGGGTGACCGGTACTGCTGCGAACGATACGCTGACAATCGATTTTGGCACGGATTTCCTTCAGGCGCTCGATATCGATTTTCAAGGCGGCGACGGCGACGACAGGCTCTCGCTGACCGGCGGCGTGTTCGATCTCGTCGAGTTCGCGGTCGATGGCGCAGGGTCCGGCGTGTTTACCGCCGTAGACGGCGAGATCAGCCATCGGATCGGGATCGGTGGCGTCTCGACCGTGACCGATGCGACAACCGCGCAGGAGCGGATATTTGCCGACATAACGGGCGAGGGACAGACTCTGCGTCTCAGCGATGCCGGCATGTCGGGAGACGGGTTCTCGACACTTGACAGCATCAACGGCGACGCGCTGGTGTCCTACACCTTCGCTTCGCCAAATCTGAAGCTGACGATCGACACCGGCGCCGGCGACGACACCTTCGTCCATAATGGTTTCGACAACGCCGTTTCGGGCAAGGTCCTGCTGAGCGGTGGGGCCGGCAGCGACGCAGTGATCGGACCGCCAGAAGATACCGACTGGAACATAACCGGACTGAATTCCGGCAACGTTTCAGGGGTGTCCTTCGTCGAGGTTGAGAATCTTAGAGGTTCGGCCGACAACGAGGACACCTTCTTCGTTTCAGCTGGCGGCGGACTGACCGGCGTCATGGACGGTGGGGCCGACGGCTTCGACAGTCTCGTTCTCGATGGCGGCGTCTTCCATTCCGTCACTTACGTTGCGACCGGTCCCGCGTCGGGCACGATCACCCGCGATGGTCAGGTTCTGCGCTACGATGGTCTGGAACCGATCACAGACAATACGGTCGTCGCCGATCGTATTATCGCGACCAGCGATTTTGACGACGAAGCAAGGCTGAAGGATAACGGTGACGGCACTCTGACGCTCGAGTCGCTGTCGCTTATCCCGACCTTCGAGAAGGTCACCTTCGCCAAGCCCAGCAACAGCCTGACAGTCAAACTTGGCGCCGACCTCGGGATCCCGCTGCTGTCGAAGGATGTCCTAACGGTTACCGGTGTCAATCTAGGGGCTGCAAGCTTTACTGTTTTTGGCGAGAACGCTGCCGATACAGCTGGCGATGACGGCAAGGACGAAGTCTTCATCGAGGGGACGAACACATTCGGCGCCTTGGCGGTTCATGCCGAAAAGATCACGGTTTCAGGTGGTGTTTCGGCGACGACGGTCACCCTTGTGGCGCTCGCCGAAGACGACGGCAAAATCACCGGCGGCGCCCATTTCGCGACACCCGAGGCGATCATCGACCTCAGCGGCGCGACCATCACCGCCTCTGGCGCCGTGCAGATCTCGGCGACGGCGGATGCGACCGTTTCGGCTTCGACCGCGGAGGTCGGGCCGCTCGAAGGCGTCATCGTCACCGTTTTGCCGGAGGCGAGGATCAGATTTGACAACAGCACGTTGACGGCCGCGAGCCTGACGGCCGGCAGTTCGGTCAGCGTTTCGCTGACCGCGGCCGACGAAGGCGATGCAAGCGAGAACGACACGACCAAGGATGCCGCGGTTTCCGTGACGGTTGTTCTCAGCGATTCCATCACAGAAGTGCTGGGCGGCAGCGCCCTCAACGTATCCGGCGCCGTTTCTCTGACCGCCGACACCCAGCTGGCACTGACGACAATCGCGGACGGCGGCTCGGGCTCCAAGGGCGCGAGCGTTGCCGTTTCGGAAGTGAACGCGACGACGCGCGCCTTTATGGCGGGCAACTCGTCGCTCAACGCCAATGGCGGTGACTTGCCCGATTCTGTCGCCTTCAGCGCGACTTTGACTAGCAATGTCAGCACCACGGCGATCTCCAGCGCCGGTGGTTCGAACCAGGGCGATGGCACCAGCGAATCCGAAAAGCGGCTCGCCGACCCGAACCAGGACAGCAATTCCTCTGACAAGGCGGCGACCAGCGGCGGCGACATCACCTTCGCAGGTGCCGTCACGGTTTCCGATTACCGGACAACGACGGAAGCCTATCTCGATAGTTCCACCCTCGTTTCCGCAAGCACACTCGCCTTGACGGCGACCTCCACCGAGAGCGTCACGGCAGCCGCCGACGGCTCGGCTACGGGCAGCGCCGGGACCGGCGTCGGCGTGGCTGTCGCGCTTGGCATCGCCGATGTGACCACCCGTGCCTATGTCGCTGGAACGTCGGATCTGACGGCGAGCGCCGTCAACCTCAATGCCACGCTGAATGCCGGCGACAGTTTTGTCGTGACGGCGGAAGCCGGTGCGGGCGGCGCCGAAACCAACGTCGCCGGGTCTCTCGCGATCAGCATCATCATGACCGACGTCGAAGCCGTGATCGAGGCCGGTGCGACGGTCGATCTCAATGGCGCCGACCTCAGCCTCACGGCCTCGTCGACCACTCACGCCGAGACGGCCGCCACCCCCAATGGCGATGATCTCGGTGAAGCCGGCGAGACTGGTATCGGCGGCTCGGTAGCTCTTGTCGTCATCGACAACAATACCATCGCGGAGCTCGAAAACGGTGCGACGGTCACGGCCGCAGACGACGTGACGCTTTCGGCAACCGGCAGCCATGAATCCGAGACGACGGCGGAAGCCGGCGGCACCGGCGGCAGCACCGGCATCGGTGGCGCAGTGGCGATCGACGTGATCGACAACACCACCCGCGCCTCGCTCGGGACGGACGATGTCGAGCTCGACATAACCGGTGATTTCTTGGCAACGGCAACCCATCATGGGCTGAGCACAACCACGGCTGACGGCACGGCGATCGGTTCGACCGCGGTCGGCGCCGCGATTGCGCTGGCCTTCGTCGACAACCGCGCGATTTCGACCACGAACCGGAACCTGCGCGCCGACGGTTCGGTCAGCCTGTCGGCGCTCGGCGATGGCTCCAGCAAGGCGGACGCGAAAGCCAGCGCCAAAGGCGCCGACAAGAACGACGAATCCGCCGATGGCAACACCAAGGCCGATCAGCAGAAGCAGAAGCAGGTAGACTTCGCCAACAGCAAATCCGGCGATGCCGACAACACGAGCCAGACCGCCAACACCGGCGGTGGCAGCGGTGGCGATGTCGGCGTCGCGGCCGCCCTTGCGATCAACATCTCCGACAGCGAAGCGCTGGCCAGCATCGCCATTGGCCGCACCGTGACGGCTGGCGACGGCGCCGGAACCGGCGGCGTGAGCCTGCAGGCGAAAAACAACATGGATGCCTCGGCCATCGCCGATGGCAGCGCGACGCTCGAAAGCGAAACCTCGGGCACGGCGGTCGGCGCCGCCGTGGCGATCAACGTCGCAGACATGAGCAACAGGGCGATCATCGGCAACGGTGCGGTCGTCAACGCCGATGGCGGCGTCATCCTGTCTGCCACCATGAAGAATGTCGGCGGCGACCAGAAGAACGTCTTCGAAGCGCATTCGACCTCCGGCGCCAGCGGCGGCGACACCGGCGTTGCCGGATCGTTTGCGCTCAACGTGTCGGATGCGACCGCAGAATCGGCGATCCGGCCTTCCGCCAGCGTCACGCTCAGCAGCGACGACGCTTCGCTGACGGTCTCCAATACTTCGGAAAGCAGCGCGGTCGCCGAGGCGGATGCCGAGAGTGCCAGCACCGGCGTCGGAGCCTCCTTCGCCATCAACGCAGCCGACAACACGGCATTGGCCAAGGTCGAAAATTCCGTGGTCCTCACCGGTCTCGACGACCTGACGCTCAATGCCACCGGTAGCCACAAGACCACCACGACGGCGGAATCCGGCGCGACAGCCGAAGATGGTACCGGTGTTGGCGGCGCAATCGCGATCACTGTTGCCGACAATGTGACGGAGGCAAAGCTCGGCACCGGAGGCCTTATCGACCTTGACGGCGCCTTCGCCGCGACCGCGACCCACCATGGCGACAGCGCGACTTCGGCACTCGGCGACGCAATCGCCGGGAATACGGCGGTCGGCGCCGCTATTGCGCTTGCGTTCGTCGATGACAGCGCGACTGCGAGCACCGCCCGCAACATCACTGCGGATGGCAATGTCAGCTTCTCAGCCCATGGCGATGGCGCGAGCAAGGCCGAGGCTACAGCCAGTGCCGCGGGTGCGGACAAGGATAAGGAAAGCGACAGCGGCAACACCACCACTGACGACCAGAAGAACAAACAAAAGCAACTCGCCAATGAGAAATCGGGCAAGACGAACACGGGTGACAAGTCCGCAACGAGCCAGGGCGGTACCGGCGGGGGCCAGGTAAGCGTCGCCGCAGCGCTCGCCCTCAACGTCTCCTCGTCGCTTGCCGTCGCCTCGATCGGTGATGGCGTCACGATCATTGCCGGGCAAGGTGCGGGCACCGGAGCGCTTCAGCTCCAGTCCTCCAACAACATGAATGCCAGTGCCACGGGCGACGGCAAGGCGACGACCACGAGCAGTGGCACCGGCGTCGGTGTCGCCGTTGCCATCAACGTCGCGACCATGCGCAACGAAGCTTCGGTCGGCGCCGGCGCACACATCACGGCCGACGGCCTCACCGCTTCGGCGACGATGAAGACGGTCGGCGGCAACGCCGAGCACAATTTCGGTGCGAAATCCACTTCAGGTGCGAGCGGCGGCGACACCGGCGTAGCGGGCTCGTTTGCGTTGAGCGTTGCAACCACCAATACGCTCAGCACGATTGGGCTCGACCACGGCGGTGGCGGCACGACGTCCGTGACGCTCACTGGCGGCAATGTCAGCCTGCAGGCAACCAACACCACCGAGACGACCACGGAGGCAACTGCCCATGGTGCCGGCAGCGGCTCAGGAAGCACTGGCGTCGGCGCATCGATAGCGCTTGGTATTTCGCTCAACACAACCTTCGCCGGGATCGAAAACGGCGAAACGATCAGCGGCAACACCGGCAACTTCCAGGCTCTTGCCACCTCGAACGACACGGTCACCACCACGGCAAAGGCGGGCGCAGCCGGCAACACTGCTGTCGGTGGCGCAATCGCAGTCGCCTACGTGGATAATGACACGGATGCACATATCGGCTCGGGTGCGGGTGGTGCGATCACGCTGACCGGCAATCTCGCCGCGCAGGCGAGCCATGCCAGCACGATCCACACGCTCGGCGACGGCGAAGCGGCCGGCAGCAATGTCGGCGTCGGCGTGTCGCTCGCTTTGAACATCGCCGAAGTGACCAACGATGCCTTTGTCGGCCGGAACTTCTCCGGCGCCAACAATGTCAGTGTCACCGCCACGTCGACTTTCGACACGAAGGCAGAGTCCAAGGCGAGCGCCAAGGGAAATGATACCTCGAAGGCGAACTCCGACCAGGAGAGCAGCAACCAGACGAACATGGCGCAGAACCAGAGTGGCGGCTCGAAGGCGCCGACCCAATCTGGCAGCAGCAGTCTCGGCACCGCCGATAGCAAGAGCACGAATGAGACAGGTAAGTCGACACAGGGCGGGACCAGCGTCGCCGCAACGATCGCCGTCAACTTCCTCGACGCCGACAACACCGCGACGATCGCAAGCAATGTCGTGATCGGGTCTTCGGGCGCGATGGAAATCGCAGCGACCATGACCACCGACGCGCGTGCCCTTGGCACGGCGACAGCGACCAACACGAGTGCCAATACCGGCGTTGCCGCCGCTGTCGGCCTCAATATCGCCTTGCTCGACAATACCGCGCAGGTCAATTCCGGCGCCGATCTTACCGCCGGCTCGATCAAGGTGCGGGCAATCACGGCCGATGGCGAAAGGAATACCTTCCAGGCGCGGGCACTGGCAGGCGCCGTCTCGAAGAACACCGCCGTCGGCGGCTCCGTCGCGATCAACTATCTCGACGTCAATTCGAGCGCCATCATCGGCAACAATGCCGATCTCGACGCCAACGCCGGCGGGATCGCTATCAATGCGGTCAGCGTCAACGAGATGCAGAGCATCGCCGGCGGCGCGGCGCTGAGCCTCAATGGCGGCACCGGTGTCGGCGTCGCGGTTTCCATCAATATCGTCAACGATCTCAACACCAAGGCCGACGTCGGGACCGGCGTCGATGCCGAGGCGAGCGGCGCGATTGGTGTCACGGCCCATGCCGAACTGCTGCCGATTACGGAGAGCATTCCTGTCATCGGCAATCTGGCGGTGACCAGCTTTGCGGCCGGCGTTGCGGCAAGCAACGGAACGGCAGTGGGCGGTTCCTCAAGCGTCAACGTCGTCTTCATGGAGACGCATGCCTTCATCAATGACGGCTCCGATTTCGACGGCAATGGCGGGGTGACCGTTGAAGCGACCGATATCTTGACCATGGTCAGTGGTGCTGGCGGCATCGGACTGTCCGGCGGCAGCAATGCCGGTGTCGGCATCGGCCTCGACGTGAATGTCATCATTCGTAATACCAGCGCCTGGGTCGGTGGAACGGCGGACCTCGGTGCCATTGCCGGCAATATCCTCGTCAATGCCGATTCATTCGACACCATCACCTCGATTGCCGCCACCTTCGGCTTGAGCCTCAGCGGCTCGGGCATCGCCGCGTCCGTCGGTGTCGTCGTGCTCGACACCTCGACCGAAGCCTATGTTGAGATGGGAACAGCACTCGACAAATCCGAGCTTCATGCCGGCGGAAATGTCTCCCTCAAGGCAACCGGTGACGCCAAGATCTTCGCGCTCGCCGGCGGCATCGCCTTCGGCCAGGGTGCCGGCATCGGCATCGGCGGCACGGTCTTCGTTCACATCGACGATGTGAAGGCCGAGATCCGCGGCCACGCCGACGTTGAAACCGGCGGACCCGTTGGTCTCGATGTTTCGGCGATTTCGACTGAGGACGTGACCACGATCGCCGCCGCCGGTGGAGTATCGACCAGCAGCGCAGCCGTGGCTGGTTCTGTCGCTGTCACGGTGCTGACGGAAACGACGATCGCGCGCATCGGCTCGAATACGGCGGTCACGGCCCAGTCCGGTGCAAACGATCCGGGTGTTGCCGTCTACGCCTATGGCGAGACGGATCTCCTGACGGTTGCGGGATCGCTTGCTGCGTCCGGCGGCAGCGCCGCAGTTGGCGCCGGCGTGAATATCGCGACATTGATCAAGACCACGCAGGCATCGATCGATTCCGGCATGGATATGGATGCCGATGGCAACATCAAGGTCGAAGCGACCAGCAACGAGGACGTCGGCTCCTTCTCGGTCGCAGCCGGCGGGGCCTCCTCAGCCGCGATCACGGTCTCGGCGGATGTGTTCATCTTCGACGTGAAGACTCGCGCCTTCCTCGGTGACGATCCGATCGACGGCATTGGCAATGCGGGCCTGACCGACGTTCGCGCCCTTGGCAGCGTGCTGGTGCAGGCGGTCGATGAAACGGAGCTCGATCTGATCGTCGGCGGCGTTGCCGTCGGCGGCAGCGCCGGCGTCGGTGTCGCGGCCGGTGTGGCCGTCGTTACCAAGACGACGGAATCGTTCATCGGTGAAGACGCGCGCGTAACCGGGGAGGGCCAGCACAGCGTGGCTGCACGCACCGGCCGGTTCGACATCAGCTTTGCCGGATCGCAAAGCATGGGCGATGGCTATGACCCGCAGACCGACGGCCAGGTCAGCAAGGACAGTCTCGAAGCGGGCGTGCCGGTCAAGCAAGGGGGCGGGGGCCTCGGCCAGTTCAATGACCTCGACCAGGATGAGAGCGATGACGGGACGCCGACCGATCCGGGCTTGACCCAGCAGCGGACGGCGACGGCCGCCGTTGATGGCGGCTTCCGTGGCGTGGCGGTTTCGGCAAGCACGAAGGATGATATCGAGACGGCGGCCATCAGCGTCGGCGGCGGCGGATCCGTCGGTGTCGCCGTCGGTGCGGCGGTCAACGTCCTCAACACGACGACGACAGCGCTGATCGGGGAAGGCGCCCGCATCAATCAGGACATGAGCGGCGGCGGCAATGGGGCGCAGTCGGTCCTAGTCGCTGCAGCCAGCGATTTCAGCCACCTCGGCGTTGGCGCCGGTGCGGCCTTCGGCGGGTCGGGTGCAGCCGCTCCGGCAGTCGACGTGTCGGTCATCACGACGAAAACGAAGGCGACTATTGGCGACGACACTCTCGTAGACGCGAACAATGATGTAGCGGTCATCGCTACTGCGAAGGAAAAGGTTCTCGTCGTCTCCGCCGGGCTTGCGGTAAGCGGCGCCGTCAGCCTCGCCGGCGGCGTCTCGGTTGTCTCGCTCGATGCCGATACGTTCGCGCGCATCGGGGATTCGACGGTTGAGGCCGGCGGCGATGTCGCCGTCATGGCCAAGGACGACTCGCAGTTCACCATCGTTTCCGGTGCGGTCGCCATCGGTCTCGCCGGCGGTGGTGCCGCTGGCTCCGTTGGCGTCGTCAACGTCACCAAGGATACCGAGGCAACGATCGGCGAAAACGCGACGATCGATGCGCGCGCCAACGGCGCGGGTATCTCGAACGTGCTCGACGGCCAGATCACGACCAGCGGCGGCGATCCGACCGGTTTCTCCACGCTTTCCGGTGAGGCGCACGGCGTGATCGTCCAGGCGCAATCGTCGGAAATCGTTACGCATATCGCCGTTGCCGGCGCCGGCGGGCTCTATGTCGGCATTGCCGGTGCGGTCAGTGTGACAATCATCGATTCCGACACTTTGGCCGCCATCGGCGCGGGTGCCGCGATCAACCAGGGCTTTGCAGACTATCAGTTGCATCCGGGCAATGTCGGCCTCGGGCAGGGCGTTTATGTCAACGCCGCCAATGATGTCCGCATCACGTCCTTTGCCGGCTCGGCTGCCGTCGGCTTCGTCGGCATCGGTGGTGGCATCGATTTCGGCAGCATCAAGAACGACACCACAGCCTCGATCGGCGCGAATGCTGACATCCTGGCCCGCAACGATGTCGCTGTCAGTGCAGACTCGATTCAGGTCCTCAAGGGCTTCGCCTTCAGCGGCGTCGGCGGCGTTGTTGGCCTCGGTGCGTCGGTCTCGGTCTGGTCTATCGGACAGGATTTCAAGGACGATTACGCCAACGAGAAGGAAGGCACGTCGGGCGATGCCACCACAGGTGGTGGCGACAACGCGGCCGCCGATGCGGGGGAAAAGACCGATGGCGGCGTCGGCGAACTGACCGGCCAGATGACCGGTTTCAGCGGCGACGGAAACTCCCGCACCGCGGACTCCCGTGTCAGGGACAACATGCAGGGTGCATCGGACCGGCTGAACGACCCGTCGTTCTTCTCGGGCGCGGACCTCGATGCCGCGTTGATCCCGACGAATGAGGAGCACGGTACGACCGCCACGATCGAAGCCGGTGCGGATGTCGAGGCCGGCCATGATATTCTGGTCGTCTCGCGCCAGAACATGAAGGTCGATCTTCTGATCGGCAACGCTGCCGCGGGCCTCGTCGGCGCCGGCGCAGCCGTGACCGTGCTCAACGTCTCCGGACAGGTCAAGGCAAAGGCCGGCGGTAACCTCAGCGCCGGCAACCAGATCAAGGTCGAGGCTGAGCTTGACGAAGAGGTCGATGTGACGACCGTCGCCTTCCAGGGCGGGTTCGTCGGCCTCGGCGCATCGGTCATCGTCATCAACGATACCAGCCGCGTGCAGGCCCGCCTGCTCGATGGAACCGTGGTGGATAATGCCGCCCTGTTGTCGGTCAACGCTTCGAACACGCAGGACTTCGACGTCACGACGACAGGCATACAGGTCGGCGCAGTGGCGGCCGGCGCCTCCTATGTCGACCTTAATATCGGCGACACCGACGACAACACGATCGAGTCTCTGGCGACCATCGGGGCCGGCAGCCAGATCGGCCAGACCGACACGGTCGGTGCGATCACTGTGCATGCGGACTCGACCGTCGACGCCAAGGCGGAGACCTTTGCGCTCGCCGGCGGTGCGCTCGGCCTCTCGTTCAATTTTGCGCTGATCGACGTCGAGACCAACATCGAAGCATCGATCCTTGGCGGCGCAAACATCGATGCCACCGGCACCGTGACGCTGGAAGCGCTTTCGAGCCACAATGCCAAGGGCGATGTTTTCGCGCTCACCATCGGTCTCGGCGCGGTCGGCACGAGCTTCGTGACCGTCAATGTCGTACCGACGACAAGTGCGCTGATTGGCGGCAATTCGACTATTACAGCCGGCGGCATCGTAATGCTCGCCTCCCACAATTTCGCCGGCGAAACGGCGACGGATCGTGGCGCCAAGGCCTTTGCCGAAGCCTCGGGTGGCGGCCTGTTCAGCGGCCAGGGCGCCGTGCCCACCGCCAAGGCCAACGCCATCGTCAACGCTACGATCGGCGCGGGCGGCAGCCTGACCATTACCAACGACATCGATATCAAGTCGCGCCTGCGCAACTACGCCGTCGCCAACACCGAGGCGAATTCCTTCGGTGCGGCCGCTGTCGGTGCAACCGATGCCGAAGCGACCGCTAACGGCCAGTCGAACGCGGCGATGAATGCCAATATCGTTTCGGTTCGCGACATCGGGGTCGACGCGCTTGCGATCAACGGCGCGCTCGCCGTTGCGGAAGCGACAGGCGGCGGCGTCCTTGGGGCGCTGACGCTCAACAGCGCCACGGCAACCGCAAGCCCGTCCTCCGTTGCGGCGACCATCGGCAACAACACGTCCGTTCAGTCCGCACGCCATATCCGGCTCAAGGCACTCGCTAACACGGAAGGGGATTCGAAGGTCGTCGGCGTGACGATCGGCGGCATTTTCGGCGCCGGCGATTCCGATGCCACGACCAATGTCAGCCCGACCGTCTCCAGCACCATTGGCACTGGCAGCGTCATCAATGCGACCGGCACGGTTTCGGTCGAGGCGATTGCAGCGCCCATTCCAGGCACGCAGCCCGACTATGCAGTCGTCGACGCCGATGGTGTCGCCAACACCATCACCGTCAACAACCATGGTCTCGTGACCGGCGATACCGTCGAATACGATGCCGGCAGCGGTGGCGCGGTGATCCCCGGCCTCAACTGGCCCGATCCGCAGGATCCGGCGGTCAACCGCCAGTACAACGTCATCAACGTCATCGACGGCGGCAATGTCGACCCGAACAAGCTATACTTCGGCTCGACTTTCAACGCCGCAAGCATCGATTCCGAAACCGAGATTATTACTTTCCAGGGCGCGCATAATTTTATCAGCGGCGATGCCGTGCGTTACTATGCCGGGCCGGACGAGACGGTGAACAGCTTCGGCCTGACCGAGGGCAATCTCTACTACGTTCTGGTTATCGACGAGTCCCACATCAAGCTGGTCGATACCCATGACAAGGCGGTCAATCCGCAGAACTACTTCAAGAATTTCCAGCCCGACGACATTTCAGGCAACCAGATCACGCTCGCCGGACATGGGTTCACCAACGGCATGGCCGTCACCTATGACGCGCCCGATCCCAAGACTTTCGTCAGCCGGCAGGTCGATGTCCATCCGACGGCGCTCAATCCCGATGGTTCGCCGATCGCCGACGGCAGTCAGAACAACATCCGCTTCTTCGACGACAACGGTAACGCCCTGAACCATGGTTTCAGTGAGGGCGAGCGGGTCGTCTACAATGTCGAGACCGACACGGGCGCAACGGGGACGGCGATCGGCGGGTTGACGGACGGTCAGACCTACCGGGTCCATGTCATCAATGCGTCGACGATTCAGCTGAAGCGCAATGACGTCCTGACTGAGCAGGTCCATTTCGTTGAGAACGACGGCCTGAACCAGATCGTTCGCACGGGTGGCGGAAGCTGGGCTGACAGCGGCTTCGGGATCGGGGACGCGCTCATCGTCAGTGGCGCGGGCAGCAACAACGGGAACTACACGATCACCGGCGTCAGCGGTGCCACACTCACGGTCAGCCAGGATGTCGACGCCACGCGGGTCATCGACCAGTTCGAATTCATCGCCGGGGCGAATGGCAAGATCAAATGGGCCGGCCACGATTGGGCTGCCGAGGGGTTCACTTCAGGAACCATCAACGTCTCCGGGTCAGACATTGCTGCGCATAACGGACCCTTCACGATTGTGAGCGTTTCCGGCGATACGCTGACGGTTACATTCGGTGGTTTCGTCAACGATAACGATCCCACCGATACGGTTACTGTCCAGCGCAGTCCAGTTACGGCGACATTCGACCAGGACATCATCTCGCTTACTCCGATCAAGGAGAAGTCGAACGACCAGTTCATCACGGAACAGGTTCAATTCGTACGCAACGCTACCGGCGACCGGATCATCAGGACGGACGGCGAAAGCTGGGCTGATCACGGCGTAGTTCCCGGCTCGCTGTTCATCAGCGGGGACGGCGCCAACAGTGGGCAATACACGATTGTCAACGTCAGCGGCGACACTCTCATCCTGGCAGAAGTGAACATCGTCACTGAAACCACAATCACAAAATCGTTCGATCAGCCCGGCGCCGCGGGGGATGCCGCCGACGATATCCATTCGCTGATCAACGCCAAGAATCTGCCAATCGGCGGGCTGGAAGACGGCAAGACCTATTATGTCCGTGGCGTCAGCGGCCCCGGTGACGACACTTTCGAACTGTGGGACGCGCCTTCCGGCGGCACGCAGATGACGTTGACGCCGACCGGGCTTTCCGGCCCCTACGCCAACCATCGCATTGGCGCGCTGGCCGTCGACATATCGAGCGACACCACGAGCGAGCAACAGCTTCGGATCGACATCAACGATGCAGTGACGTCGGTAGCTGGCGGCCAGTTCCTGTTCGGCCCAGGCGAGGTCTCGCTCAGCGAAATCGCGCCGCAGTCAGGCGACGGCGTATCCTCGGCCTATTCAAAGGGTTCCGGCGGCGGCTTTGTTGGCGTCAACGGTAATGACGCCAATATCACCAGCAATCCGAACGTGACCGCCACGATATCGGCGACGCTTGTAACGACGAGCGGCGATGTCTCGATCACCACATCGGCCACCACCAATACGACGGCGCACGCGGTCAACGGCACCGGCGGCTTCGTCGCCGTCGGCGACGCGGATGCCAACAGCTACCAGGACATCAACAGTGTTGCCTCGGTTGGGGACGGCACGCGCATCGTCGCCGGCAAGAACTTCACCGTTGCATCCAGCACCAATGCCAATACCGGAGCCTCGTCGCATGCGAGCGCCGGCGGTGCCGTTGGCTTGGCTTCGCCGACGACCGTAGTCTGGATCGAGTACAACAGTGCCGCGACGATCGGCGCCGACGCGATCGTCGTCGCCGGCGAACTGGCACGGCTAACCGCCTATTCCGAAGCCGGCGTTTCCGCCAAGTCGACCGGTTCAGGCGTCGGCTTCGGCGGAGATGGCGACGCCGTCACCCATGTCTATATCGGTGTTGCGGATCCGAACCCCGATCCGGATCAGGCCGACACGATTGCAACCCTCGGCGACCGGGCGGTCCTGAATGCCAAACGCGCCGTTGCCAGCGCGAAAGTCGGGCGCTTCGACGTCTTCGCCGGCAGCGACGGCCGCGGCGCCGGCTTCTATGGCGAAGGCCAGGCCGAAAGCACCATAACGGCCCGGCCGAAGGCGGAAGTGCACATCAATGCCGACGCCGAACTGACGGGCTGGGAAGGTGTCGATCTCGTCACGCGCTACGACAACGTCAAGACCCATGCCAAGTCCTATGCCCGCGCGACGGGCCTCTTCGGCTTCGTCGATTCCGATGCGCACAACGACACCGACGTGGCGTCGAAGATATTCGGCGCCGCCGGCGCTCTGGTCACGGCCGGCCCGCGCGACAATGCGGATGGTGTTCTCGGCCATCCGGATTACCCGCAGGAGCCCGCGGCATCGAGCGAACACCTGGCGCTCTATGCCTCCACCGTCAACGGCTCGATCTCGCAGACGGATGACGCCGACCACAGCAAGCGTTCGCTTGCCGCCGGCGGCTCCGATGGCAGCAGCCCGGACGACCGGCCGCAGCAGATCGATTTCAATTCGGATGTCCTCATTCTCTCCGGGCGTTCGCCAGAACTGGTTGTCAAACAGCTCGTCATCGGTGCTGACGGCCAGATCGACGTCGCAGTTGAAGTGACCGTCAATGATAGCGCCAGCGGTGGTGGCAGCAGCGAAGGAGAGGGCGATACGATCCAGAGCGACGACATCGTCGTCAACGACATCTACAATCCCGGTCCGGGCGACGTCGTCTTCGATTCCGACACGATGGTCGGTTCCGGCGGCACCTGGACGTTCCGCGACACGCTGCAGCGCGTCACGATCCGCAACGAGTCCGACAAGGACATCGTCATCAACAACATCGATGTCGTCACCGACGAGCAGCCGCTAGCCTGGTTGAACCCGTCGAAGACGGTGACTCTGACGTTCAACATCGAGCGCGAGGTCCAGCCGACGCTGATTGAGATCACCGACACGGGTGACCGGTCGGATATCTACATCAACGGCACCATCGAAAACCCGATCGGGACCACCTCGATCGTCAATACCGACGGATCCGTTTTCGCGACCAACGATCGTGGTGTGCTCGGCAGCGACGGCCGGGAATCCCTGATCCGCACGCACATCCTCAATATCCGGGCGGACGAAAACGTCGGCACGACAGGAAACCGCGTCAACATCGACATCGTCGACAGCGCCGGCCTGCCGCAGCTTGTCAGCTTCGATACCGGCCGTGTCAGCGGCTTGACGGAGCGGATCTTCCTCGGGCACGAGAACCGCTTCTATACCGGCCAACTCGTGCGCTATGACGCGGTCAGCACGGCGATCGGTGGGCTCGTCGATGGCGGCTACTACTATGTCATCGCTTCGTCCGATGGCCTGAGCGTTAAGCTGGCGAGCACGCTGGCGAATTCCCTCGCCGGTGTCGCGATCAATCTTTCGCCGAGCGGGCCGCTCACCAACCAGCACAGCCTGATTGCGGCGGAGACATTTACCGTCGATGCCGTCCAGAACATCAACCTCGACCTCAAGGCCCTGCTGCGCGAAGATCTCGGCGGCGGCTACTACATTGTCGAAATCGACCGGATAAGCGCCGGCGATAGCGCCAATGTGCTGCTACAGGCGAGCCTCGAGCAGAGCGGCGCAGGCGCCTCGGGCGGCGTGCTCGTCAAGGCGCCGAGCCAGGCAGCCGGGATCACCCATTACAACTTCTTCCGGCCGGACAGCGGCCTTCCTGAAGAGCTGAGCCGCGGCGTTTTCGGAACCGGCAACACGCCGATCGCTTCCACCTACGACTTCCGTGGCATCGATCCGGCTACCGGCAATCGGACTCTGCCCGGCCTCCAGGCCGGAGCGGTCACCAGCGGTGGCGACATCATCGTCGCTGCAGCAAATCCCGATCCCGGCGCAACGACGATCAATGTCCTCGGAATCACCGAAATCACCGGAAACGGCGATATCGATGTGGTGACCAACGGCTATATCGCCTTGAGCGAAAAGACCGGCGACATGCGCGTCGAGCGGATCAAGTCGACCGCGTCGGACGTGCTGCTCTATTCGCCGCGGCGCATCATCGATGCGCGCGGCCTGACGGAGGGCGATGTCGAAGCCGATGTCGCCGGCCGCAACATCACCATGGCCGCGGGCGTCGGTCTCTTCAATCCGAACCATGCACAGGTCGCTGCGCAGGTTCTCAACCCGACGCTGCTCGACATCAATTCACCGCTTGGCGGTATCGGCCTGCCGACCGATTTCCTCGAGATCAACGTCGACATCCGCAACGGCCTTGGCGGCCTCGGTGTCCTCAGGGCCTTCGATACGACCGCAGACAGCACGCTTGGCATCTTCCTCGACGAAGTTGCCGGCGATCTGCTCGTCCACACGGTCCATACGACGCGTGACATCTCGCTGCGTACCGTCGCCGGCTCGATCCTCGATGCGCGCAACAACGGCGCTGGCGACGATTTCGCTGACTTGCTCGGCCAGAGCATCGATCTCGACGCCAATGGCGGCGGCTCGATCGGTGCCTTCAACAATGACCTCGAGATCGATTCATCGCGTGGTTCGTCGAATGACGACGTCGCCCTCGAAGCCGACAACAATATCTATCTGGCGGAAGCACCCGTTAATCCCGGCGAGAGCGCCGGCAACCTCAGGCTCGTGCTCGCCCATACCTATGACGGCGACATTCGCATCACCGTGCGCGAGACGGCGGTCCAGGGTGAAAACCTCGATCTACTGCACAGCGGCAGTGCACGCTTCTCGGAGGACGGCCTCACCTTCCCGACCTTCCAGGCTGATGCCGAGCGTCTCATCCCGCATGGCCAGATCTTCGCCGAGAAGGGCAATGTGCAGTTGCGCGTCGGCGACAACGTCACACTCGACTCGAACAGCGAGATCCTGGCCGCCAAGCGGATCGACATCTATGGCGACGTCACCGCCTTCGACGAGGCCATCACCCTGCTTGCCAATGCCGATATCGGCTTCGGTTCGGTCATGCTGCTGCGCGGGCGCATCATCGCCAATGCCGCAGTAACGCCCGGCAACAAGAGCAATGGCACGCCTGTTGGTACCGCTGCACCAAAGACGACTGCGCCTCACGCCACGAATCTGACCTGGATCTTCGGCAACACCGATGTCGATACCATCCAGTTCGGCGATCCCTCGGGCGCCGGCGGCACCAATACTCAGGGCAGCCCCGGCTATATCTTCCTCGGCTCGAAGACGCGGGCCTATGGCAGCCAGAACCTCGACCCGACCAACGCCGACGGCGAAGATCGCTTCATGGTCTACTACCTGCAGGATACTGCGACGCAGACATCGCCAAACATGACGACGGCAGCCGAACATACGCTGACGCTCGACGGTGTCTCCGGCAGCGACCTCTACGAGGTCTACACGCTCGGCTCGAACAATCCGGGCCTCGGTAATGCCGGTACGGACTTCAACCGCAACTACGTCATCAACGTGCTCGACAGCGGGCGCTCCAACGACGGCGTCGATGCTCTGAACATCTATGGCTACAACTCGGCATTCAACGGCAAGGACGGCGACGGCAACAAGCCGATCGACGACATCTTCCTGCTGCGCGGCGCGAACTATCTGCCGCATGAAACGGCTGATCGCCCGGCCTATGTCGCGATGGTCTATGGCCAGCCGACCACCTATGCGGACACGATCGAAGACAACGAACCGTCGAACGAGAGCGCACGCATCAACTACGACACGGCCCTCAATGGTCGCGTCACCGTCGAAGGCCTCGGCGGTAACGACAACTTCTATTCCGACGATACGACGGCGATCGTGTCGCTTCAGGGCGGAGCGGGGGACGACTCCTTCCAGATCGGGCAGATCTTCGGCAACAAGCGCACCGATGATCCGGAAAACGGCGTCACGCCGTTCTTTGGCGGCGGCCTGCTCGCCCAGGACGTCTTCCCGGACATGGTTGCTACGACACGCGGCTGGCTGAGCCCCGGCATCAGTGCGCCGCTGGTCGCGCAGGGCGGAACGGGCAACGACGAGTTCCGTGTCTATTCGAACCAGGCTGAACTGAGGCTCGAAGGCGACGACAACAACGACCTGTTCATCGTGCGCGCCTTTGCGATCGCCGCTGTTGCCAACCAGGATTGGAATGGCGACGGCACGATCGACCAGGACGACCTGCCGGCTGTCACGCTCGACACCAATGGCGACGGCGTCATTAACTTTGCCGATGCCGATTCCACGCCCGACGACTACACCGACGACGTGATCGTGCGCGACGACCAGGGCGTTGCGATGCCGATCATCGGGCTCGGCTTCTCTGTTGCGCGGGCGCCCGACATCCGCGCCGGTGGTGGTGAGGACGAGGTCCAGTACAACGTTAATGCTCCGGTTTCCGTCGACGGCGGCACGGGCTTCGACAAGCTCGTCATCCTCGGCACGGAGTTCGCCGACGACTTTGCGATCACCGAACGTGGCATTTTCGGCGCCGGCCTTAATGTGCGCTACACCACGATCGAAGTGGTCGAAGTCGATGGTCTCGAAGGTGACGACGAGTTCTTTGTCCAGTCGACGGCCTTCGGTGTTGCCTATCGCGTCATTGGCGGCCTGGGATCCGATACGATCAACGTCACCGGCGACGTGACCGAAGACATAGTGACCCGCGAGCTCGAAGGGGCCTCCGGTGCTGTCGATCATCTCGTCACGTCCGGTGACGCGCTCTACGACGGTGTGCTGGTCGACGGTTTCGACTACAACGTCGCTTCCGGAGAAGAGGGCATCATCCGCATCGACGAAACCGGCGGCTTTACTGCCGTGCGCGAAGGCGGCCCGGTCAATGTCGACAGCTACACCGTGAAGCTGGCAATCGCTCCGCTCGCCGGCCAGGTGGTCTATGTCACCGTGTCTGCGGCACGCTCGCCGCAGGAAGAGGAAGACGGCACACTTTTGAACCCAGCGCCTTTGCCGAACGGCCTCGGCGACACGATCTGGCTGTCCACCGTCAACCCCGGCGGAACCGTCACCGACAGCGACTTCCAGCATGTTGTCATGGTCAACGGCGTACCGCAGATTATCAAGGATCGCGCGGTCGTGCTGCGGTTCGACAGCAGCAACTGGATGAATCCGCAGATGGTCTACGTCTATGCGCCGGACGACCCGCGGGCAGAAGGCGACCGCGTGGTCGTCATCCAGCACAGCGTGATTTCCGATCTGAGCGGCGTCGACACCAATGTCATCGACATCGATGCCGAATATCCCGATGGAGACCCCTTTGACGCGGCCGACGTCCGCAACGTCGAAGTGCTGGTCAGGGACAACGACACACCCGGGATCTATGTCACCGAGGTCGCGCCTGGCACGAACATCGAAGACGGCCGGTCGCTGGTCATCGAAGGCAGCCCGACGACCCAGTTGACGGACGAGATCCTCGTTCAGCTTCAGACGGCGCCGGAGGTAGGCGACATCATCGTCGTCAAGCTCTTCCTCAACGAGGCGAGCGACGAGGATATCCAGATCTTCGATGTCGACGATCCGACGAACATCTTCAACTCGGTCGGCGACCGCATGTACAAACATGCCGACGGCTACTGGCGGCTGACCTTCGACCATACCAACTGGGATGACCCGGTTCGCATCGGCGTTCAGGCGCGTGACGATATCCCGCGCGAAGATCCGCATACGGCGGTCATCTACTTCCAGCGCGACGACGTTCTGACGACTGACGCCGACCACGACTATGTCTTTCCGAATCTGCGCTCCGGCCCCGGCTATGTCGACATCGAAGTCATTGACAACGACACGGCAGGCGCCGTCGTGCTCGAAAGCGGCGGCACGACGCTGCTCAATGCCGATGGCAGCGACACGGACGACTATACGATCCGGCTGACCAAGGCGCCCAGCACCACCGTACAGGTCGCGATCGTCACCGACGGGCTGGCGGATGTCGTCAGCGTCAACGGCGTCGCCGTCACACCCGGCTCGGGCTATACGGTGATCGGCGGGCTCAGGCCGACGCAGATTTTCGACGGCAACCTCGTCTTCAGCAATGACGGCCTCAACGGCAAGATTACCCGCGGCACGGGCGCCGATCTCGGCAGCTTCGTCGATGAAGGATTCTTCGTCGGCCAGCAGATCCGCGTCGGCAACGCCGGCGGCAACGGCGGTGACTATTACATCACCGCGATCGACACGGTCGACGGCAAGTTCATCAAGGTCGATCGGACGTTCGGTACCGGCGGCCAGCTTGCCGATGTCATCCTCTCGGACCTCGCCAGCGATGGCGCCTTCACGGGCAATATCCAGTTCCATACGGTCATCGAGGACGGCACACCCACCTATCGGATGACGATCGCCGGCCTTGCCGACGATGCGGACGGCTGGCTCGCCTATGGTTTCCTGGAAGGCCAGTGGATCCGTGTCTTCGACGCCGCCGACAACGTTATCGGCAACTTCAAGATCGCGATCATTCGCGGCGAGAACGACACCAAGGATGCCACGATCCAGATCACCTCGGAGAACGCTGGACTGCTGCCGGTCGGCAGCACGCTTGCGGGCGTCAAGGTGCTGCGCACCGCGGCGGTCGCGACGTTCAATCCGGGGAACTACTATATCCAGCAGACAGTCGTCCTGCAGGCGGACGACAACTACGACATCCCCGTCACGCGCGAAGGCGTGAAGGTCTTCCCGGCTTCGGGACATTATCTCTCGAAGCTGCGCGGACCTCTGGCTGTTGAAGGCGGCCCGACGGGCGCTGACCGTTCTCTGGAAAACGGCCTGAAACTGCCGGGTGAAGCGGACGACTTCCTGATCGCCATCGGCGCCCAGCCGCCGGAATCGCAACAGATCGATGTCCTCAACATCTTTAACGACACCAGCAAGGAAGATGTCGACGGCGTCATGACGCAGACGACGCTGACCGGCTTCAACATGGCCGATGATCTGAGCCTCGGCCTCGGTGTCACCGGCGACCCGACCTTCGGCGAATCCGGTTTCTTCCCGGGCGGCGTCAGCTTCGGCAAGATCAGCGTCGGTTCTGACGGCCAGTTCGGCACCAATGCGACGCAAAGCACCATCGAGGTCGTCAATCTGATGCTCGGCGAGGGCAATGATGGCCTCGTCATCCAGGGCACGCTCGATCCGGCGCCCTCCGTTCAGGTCACCAATAATTTCACGGTGACGCCGAATGGCAGCAACGGCGGCACGATCGTGCGCGCGGGCTTCGATTGGAAGGCCATGGGCTTCCTCGTCGGCCAGACCGTGAAGATTGCGGGGCAGGTGGGCACCTGGACCGTCGTCGCGATCAACGACGCCCTCATCGATCCGCTGCATCCGGAAGAAGGCGCCGACCCGAACGACAATTCGATCCTGGTTCTCAGCGGCCCATCGCTCGCTGGCGTTGCCAGCGGCGCACTGACCATCACCGCGATCGACAAGGACGTGATCACCGTCAACACGTCCGTCGACGTCGCCCAGACGGTTGCCGGCGGCATCATCGAGCGCACCGATGGAGGCTCATGGACCGGCTTTGCGGTCGGCGACTTCATCACTATCGACGAGGACTTCGCGAAGGGTGAATACCAGATCGTCTCGATTGTCGGCTCGACGATGCGCGTCACCGGCGGTCAGCTCGCGCTCGTCAGCGACGCGCCCCGGACCATCAACCGCATCAACCCGGTCACCAACGCGATCCTGCAAACGGTGGTCACCGATGTCAGTATCGATCCGACCTATACCGGTGGCATCGTCACCCGTCAGGACGGCATCAAGTGGGCGGACGAGGGTTATCTTGCCGGTCACCTCATCACCATGGTCGATGAAAACGGCAAGCGCGACTTCCGCATCATCGAGATCTCCGATGACGGCTTCTCGCTCAAGCTAGAAGGCGCGCTGCTCGCCACGCAGAACGATGCGGTCAAGAGCTTCTATGTGCAGGGTGCGCATGGCGGCCTGACGCTCGTCCACGGCGGCGGCAACATGTACCTCGAAAGCGCCGGCAAGATGAACATTGCCAGTGCCGGCGGTGGCTCGATCGTCGTGACCCGCCTCGATGGGCGCGACTGGTCCGAAGACCGGTACCAGGTCGGCCAGGTTATCCAGCTTGAGGGCGAGACCTACACCCGGACGATCCTTGCCATCGTCGACGCGACCCTTCCGCCGCCGCCGAACTCGGCCCTGACCTGGGGCGATCTCAGCGCCCTGGTATTGAGCGCGCCGAACACCCACATCGGGCAGGGCGCCGGCGTCTCGCTGGCGGCCGATGCGTTCAACAGCTATGCCGAACGCTCTCTGCATGTCGCCGAAGCACGCACGATCACCGCTTCCGGCGCGATGAACGTTGCCACCAACAGCCTGACGCGCAGCGCCGGGAGCTGGCAAGCAGACGGCTTCTATGTCGGCCAGAAGGTCTATGTCAGCGGCCATGCCGGACCGTTCACGATCCAGGCGCTGACCGCCGCGGTGATGACGTTGCAGAACGTGGCGTTGACACCGGCAACGGGCGTCGAACTGACCGTCTTCGGCTATGACACCACGCTCGATAGCGGCAAGCGCGTCGGCGGCGACTACATCAAGGTCAATGGCGGCGCAGGTCCGAACTCGCCGCTCGTCATCTATGGCGACACCAGCCAGGATGGCATCTGGTATTCCGGCCAGCCGCACAACGTGCTCGGCATGGAATTCGGCGAAAAGCCGTTCGATCCCTTCCCGCAACTGCAGGATGGCGAGAACGAAGACGATGAATGGGTCTTCCCGCTCGCCAATCCCTACAAGCTCGCCGGCAACGACGTCATCGACGCCAGCGCACTGTTTGCGAATGTTCCGGGGGGGAGTCTGCCCACCGTCGGGCTGACGATTTACGGCGGTGCGGGCAACGACACGATCTATGGCAGCCAGGCCGGCGATCATCTGGCCGGTGGTTCCGGCGACGACCTGATCATCGGCAACCGCGGCGTCGATCATATCTATGGCGACAGCGGCGTGAACGTGAACATCTTCACCCGCCAGCTCTTCATCGACACGGTCGACAACAGCCCGCTGCCTTCCGCCAACCCGAACACCAACACCAACGGCACGACGATCAAGCCGGTGAAGTCGGCGGTTCGCGATCTCATGCAGGCCGGCCGTGACCTGATCTTCGGTGATGGAGCATCCCATCTCGGCTACGGCCCGAGTGCCGTCGCTGCGGCCGGCGTACTCGGCGACTTCGACGACATCATCTTCGCCGACCATGGCATCATCGAGATGTTCGTGGACGATCCGAACCTGCCGTCCGGTCTCAAACAGCGAATCCAGACGACCGAGCTCGTGCTCGTGACGGCGATCAAGTCGGCCGAGCTGCAGAACGGCGCCGACGATATCGTGTTCGGCGGGCTTGACCGCGACGTGATCGTCGGCGGTGCCGGCCATGACATGCTGGACGGCGACCAGCAGGACGATCGCATCTTCGGCGACAACGTCTACCTCACCCGCCAGGGCGGCGCGGACGGCAACTTGCTGGACGACACATTCAGCAAGCGCTTCCAGACCTTGGCCGGCGCGCTGCTCTACAGCCGTACGGATCGGCCTATTCCGGCTGGCTTCGGCACCGTCACTGGCGACAACAGCGGCCTCCTCTTGGTCGACGGTATCGCACGCCGTTACCGCGACCCGGACGGCGCGCCGTGGTGGAGCGAGTATGCGGTCGACTATGCGACCCTTCACACCTTCGCCTTCGACCAGGGAGCTGCCGGCGTTGGCAGTTTTGGCAACGACTACATTGCCGGCAGCGAAGGTCATGACGAAATCTTCGGCCAACTGGACAATGACGTCATCCAGGGCGACGGCGGTATCGAACTTGCCTTCGCCGGCACGTCGCATGTCGGCGCCTCCCGGACGTCGGGCGGTGTTGCCGATCCGATCGGCCCGCTGACGGTGATCGCATCCTTTGCTGCTGCGAGCGATGGCCAGGACTACATCGAAGGCGGTGGTGGCGATGACCAATTGTTCGGCGGCCTCGGCCAGGACGACCTGGTCGGTGGCTCGTCCTCGTTCTTCAGCCTGACCGACGCAAATGCACGGCCTGACGGCGACGACTACATCTTCGGCGGTACCGGCGGCGAAATCGACCGGAACGACCTCGACCTTCCGGGCGACGGCACCCTTGCGGCTGCGCGTTATGCCCGCGATGCCGACACCATGGTCGGCGATAACGGTAATATCGTCCGTATTGTCGGGATCAATGGGGTCGATATCAACCCGAACGGGCTGGCAAACCAACAGCTCTACGTCCGGTACAATTACGATGTGAACGATCCGGCCCGCACCGGCGCCGAACGCATCGTCGTCCGCGGCGTGCACCTTCTCGACTACACACCGGGCGGCCCGGATTTCCGTCCTGACCTGTTCTCGAAGACGAACCCGAACGACGCGGCCCATCGCAGCGAATTCGGTCTGTGGGCGAAGAATGACATCGGCGGCCATGACGAATTCCACGGCGAAACCGGCGACGACATCGCCTACGGCGGCGGCGGCCACGACCGCATGTTCGGCGATGCCGAGAATGACGATCTGATCGGCGGTTGGGGCAATGACTGGATCTCTGGCGGTACTGGCCAGGACGGCATCCTCGGCGATGACGGACGGATCTTCACGAGCCGCAACAGCGCCACCTATGCCGAGCCGCTTTACGGCGTCCTGGCCCTCCTTGCCACAGATCCGGATACCCGCACCAGCCAGGGCGACGTGCTCAACGAATTCATCTACACGCCCGGGCAGGTGCAGACCGAGACGATCAATATCGGCGGCCAGCTGAAGAAATCGGTCGACCTCACGCCCTATAACCTGAAGCCGAACGCTCAGGGCGCGGATGATCCGCTGTTCGACGCCAATGTCGTCGACGACATCATCTTCGGCGGTCTCGGCGACGACTTCATCCATGGCGGCGCCGGTGACGATGCCGTCGGTGGCGGCGAAGCCCTGCCGCTCAGCTACACCCAGCGCTTCGAAAACGGCGTCGTGGTCGGGCTGGTGCGCACCGATTTCACACGGCCCTGGAACCCGGGAGACATCCTGCGCTTTGGTGCCGATACCGATCCGTGGAACGCACCGAAACCGGTTCAGAGTAAGCTCGGCGAATTCTTCCTCTATGACGAATACGATCCGCGCCGGACGATTCTGTTCAATGCTGACGGAACCGTCTGGAAGTCGGGTGCTGCGCCGACCCAGTTCCAGTATTTCCTCAACCTGGTCGACAATGAGGGACCGTTGGTCAACGGCGCGATCGCGTTCTCGCCCAACGGCACGCCGATCGCCTTCGCCGACCACAATACGGACGGCAGTGACGCCATCTTCGGCGACCTCGGCAACGACTGGATCGTCGGCGGCACAGGGCGCGATCACATCTATGGCGGCTGGGGCAATGACCTCATGAATGCCGACGATGTGCTTAGCACCAATGGCTGGATGAACGACCAGCCGGAAACGCATCCGGTCTACGAGGATCGTGTCTTCGGCGGCGCCGGGCTCGACATCCTGATCGGCAACACCGGCGGCGACCGCCTGATCGATTGGGTCGGCGAGTTCAACAGCTATCTCGTGCCGTTCGCTCCGTTCGGCATCGCGACGGTCAGCCGTCAGGTGCCGCCGCAGCTCTTCGACTTCCTCTATGCGCAAGCCTTCAGCGATGGTGTCGACATCACCCGCACGGCCGATACCGGAAGCGTCAATGGCAGTGACCAATACAGCCATGTGTCGCAGTTCCAGGGCGGGGTCGAAGGCGAACTTGGCCTGGTGACCCAGAAGGATCACGGCATCTGGCAAGACCAGACAGGCGGACCGACTGATCCGCAACCGGGCAATATCCCCGGTGGACGACGCGACGTTCTGCGCACGGCCGACTTCAACGACGGCACGCTCGACGTGTTCGCCGCCGACCAGGGCAAGTTCTCAGTCTCGAGCGGCATGATGTCGGTCGAATCCGAGACATCGTGGGGGCAGGCGGCTGCCGTCTTCTATGCCGACCAGTACCTGCCGATCTATTTCGAGATCTCGGCCAAGATCACCGCTCAGAAGCCTTTGGCGGGCTGGAAGGCCAACTCCTATGTCATCTTCGACTACCACTCGCCGACCGACTTCAAATGGGCTGGTATCAACATCTCGAATGACAAGATCGAAATGGGCTACCGCGACGCCAGCGGCTGGCACCAGGTCGCCCAGTCGAACAAGCCCGTCCAGTTGAAGGCTGGCATAACCTATGACGTGCTCCTTGCCGTCAACGGCACGAACGTCACGGTGACGGTCGCGGGTGTGAACTGGTTCGGCTACACCTTCGCGCCGAGGATCGAGGATGGCGTGCCCGTGGGCCTCAACCGCGGCCTGGTGGGCGCCGGCAACGATGGCTCCAAGTCGAAGGTGGACAACTTCTCGGTTCAGATCCTGCCGCCAAACCTGTCGCTTGACTATACCGACAACTTCGACGCAACCAGCCGGTTCCCGATGAGCGGTACGGCGGCCACGGGCTGGACCGTCGCAGGTGGTCGCTTCGTCGGCGCCGCCGGCGCTTCCATCAGCACGTTCAACCTTGGCACCAAGCTCCGGGCGGACTCCTACCTCGAACTCGAGGCCAAGCTACTGACGGCAGGCACGGGCGGTATCGTCTTCGACAGCTATGGTCCGAACGACTACAAGTTCGTCGCCCTCGATGCGGTGAACGACAAGGTCCTTGTCGGCCACGTCAGTGCCAAGGGCGGCTACAAGATCGATCAGTCCTTCAGTCGCGTCCTTGATGTCGGCGTCGACTATACTTTGAAGTTGATCTTCAAGGGGGCGGCGGTCAGCATTCAGGTGAACGGCGGCCTCGTCGGCACCTATGGCTTCAATGCTGCACTGGTCGATGGCGGCTTCGGCACGATGTCACGTGTCGGATCAAGCTCGTTCGATCGCTTCCTGATCCGTACCAACGATCCCGCCTTCAACACGTCGACCAATCTGCTGGCGGCGACCGGCGGCACGACCGTCGCCGGTGGCGAGATCACGAGAGGACAGGCACTGTCGGTGCTCGACGATGCCGTCGCCCTCTGGGCGAAATCGGGACTGATCGATGCGTCAACCTTGGCGCGCCTCGGCACGATCGACCTGCAGATCGTCGATCTTGAGGGCGACCGACTGGCCGAAGCCGTGTTCGGCGCAATCAGGATCGACCGCAACGCCGCCGGACGGGGCTGGTTCGTCGATCTCACGCCGCAGGATAACGAGGAGTACAGCCTTGTCGACGGTAAGTGGCAGGCGATCGGTGGCGGCCCAGCCGAGGGACGCTTCGATCTGCTCTCGGTCCTGCTCCATGAAATGGGTCACGAGGCCGGATTGGTCCACTCTGCCGACGATGCTGTCGGCGGCGTCATGGCCGAAACGCTTGAGGTCGGCGAGCGCCGGTTGCCGCTGTCGGCAACCCAGTCCGAAACGCGAAACGACGCCCAGGTGTTCGATGAGGAGCTGGGTCTGTTCGTAACCCCGACTGAGCGACGGCTGATGAAACTTGCCGGCATCAGCGCCTCGGATCTCCATGTCCCAGGGGTTGGCGAGGCGAACGAGACAGCCGCGGCATCCGGCTGGGCCGGAAGCGGCAGAGGCGCTCTGGCGGCCGCGTGGCAACCGGCAACGGGTGGGGGCGATGGCATAGCGCGCTTCGGCAGTAGCGACGAGAAGTCATGGGTCTTCGACGAGGCAACCGGCACGTTTGTCGACCCAACGGCCTGGACACAGGTCGGAGATCATGCCGCCAAGACTTCAGGCGCCGGTGAGAATGATGCGGATGCGAGTGAGCAAGAAGTGTTGAACGGCATAATCGAGTGGGAGGCCCGAAAGGGACTGCTTTCTCGACTGGTCAGTCTCTTTGGAGGGCGCTAGCGTGCGAGTAAACTGTCTGGCCACCGCGTGCCGGCATGACTGATCACATTGCCAGGGAATATGCACCACCGCCCCCGGTCGAAGGCCCGGGGGCGGTGAAGTACGCTATTTTGGATCAAGCGCTCTGGCAAAAGTTCCGCAATGCGACCGAGCCAGACGAATTCATGGAGACGTGGCTGGCCATACTCTGCCGGCAGATCTCTGGCGTCGCTAGCGGCATGGTCATGCTCGGGGAACCGGACACCGGGCCCTACACGCCGATCGCCTTCTGGCCGGAAAGGGCCGCCGACGAGGGATTGACGGCCGCCGCCGAGAGGGCGCTGAGCCAACGCCAGGGCATCTCCACCGGAACGACCGGTACCCGTATGGTGCAACTGATCGCTTCGCCGTTGATCGTCAACGAGCGCTTGTATGGCGCCTGCGCGCTTTCGCTTTCCGTCGAGCCTGCTGCCATCAACGCGGTGATGCGCAAGGTGCAATGGGCCTCCGGCTGGGTCGAGGTCCTGCTCAGGCGCAAGCTCCAAGTCGAAAACGAAGAAATCAGCGAACGCAACAGGCTGGCCTTCGACATGCTTGCCGCGGTGATCGAGGCAAAAGGTTTCGCCGAAGCGGCCACCGCGCTCGTGACGGAACTCGCCATGCGGCTTGCCTGTGACCCCGTCAGCGTCGGTTTCGTCCGCGGACGGCGATGTCGTGTCGCGACGGTCTCGCATGCGGCAGGCTTCGGCAACAAGGTAAACATCATTCGCGACATCGGCGCGGCGATGGACGAGGCTGTCGATCAGCGCGCCATCGTTCTCTACCCGCCGCAGGAGCACTGGGAGTATCGTGTCCTTCGGGCGCACGAAGAGCTGGTCGAGACGCACAAGTGCGGAGGCGTGCTGACGATCCCTCTGCAATCTGGGCATCAGATCGTGGGCGCCCTGACGCTGCAGCGCCCACGCGGCAGTGCCTTCGACGAGACGACCGTCGACCTGTGCGATGCAGTGGCAGCGGTCGTCGGACCGGTACTCGAGGAAAAACGCCGCAACGACAGGAACGTCTTGGTGAAGCTTTGGGAGGCCGCCGGCAACCAGTTGCGGCGCCTGCTGGGCCCAGGCTATTTCGGCCGCAAGCTCGCGACGCTGATTGCCGTCATCCTGGCCGCCTATTTCAGCGTGGCCACGACGGAATACTCCGTCACGTCTTCGGCCGTCGTTCGCGGTACAATTCAGCGAACGGTCGTGGCGCCATTCAACGGCTATGTATCCAGCCAGTCGGCAAGGGCCGGCGAAGTGGTCAAACAGGGGCAGATCCTGGCGCAACTCGACGACCAGGATCTGACACTGGAACGGCTTCGGCTGACGACCACCCGACAGCAGAAGACGACCGAATATGACCGGGCGCTGATGCAGCACGAACGGGCCGAGGCGCTCATCGTCAAGTCGCAGATCGATCAGGCCGATGCCCAGCTTGCTTTGATCGACGAACAGCTCAAGCGCACCCGGCTGCTCGCTCCCTTTGACGGCTATGTCGTCAACGGCGACCTCAGCCAGTCGATCGGCGCTGCGGTCGAGCGCGGGCAGGAGCTCTTTACGGTCGCACCGCTCAAGTCCTATCGCGTCATCCTCGAAGTCGATGAAAGCGACATTGACGATGTCGAGATCGGCCGCCAGGGAGTCCTGCGAGTTTCCGCGCTTCCGCAGGAGCCGCTCACCTATCGGATCGAGCAGATCACCGCGATTTCCACCCAGAAGGAGGGACACAATTTCTTCAAGGTCGAAGCAGCTCTGGATCATCTGAGCGATCGGCTTCGGCCTGGCATGGAGGGCATTGCCAAGACCTCCGTCGACGAACGGCTCCTGATCCGCGTTTACACCGACAAGATGGTGCAATGGGCCTATCTCGCCGCGTGGCGCTGGATGCCGTGAGGGCGCGGACATGGAACGGTCCTACTTCAGCTCATCCTGGTACCGCGTCGCGCAACTGAAGCTGAAGCTGCGCGGCCATGTGCGCATCCATCGCACGGTCTTTCGTGATCAGCTCTGGTACGTGCTGCAGGACCGGACATCCGGGCGTTTCCACCGCTTCACGCCCGAGACCTATCTCATCATCAGCCTGATGGATGGCCACCGGACGATGCAGGCGATCTGGGACATCGCCTGCGACAAGCTCACCGACAAGGTCGTGACCCAAGATGAGGTCATCGAGCTTCTCGGGCAGTTGCACGCGGCGGACGTCCTGTTCGGCAATGTCCCGCCCGACATCAATGAAATCGCCGAGCGCGGCAAGAAGGCGCGCAATCGCAAGCTCTTGATGAGTTTCGGCAATCCCCTCGCCATTCGCTTCGGCCTTCTCGATCCGAACGAGTTTCTGAACGCCACCGCCATTGTCGGCCGGGTGCTGTTCTCATGGTTCGGCGCGCTCGTCTTCATCTGTCTTGTCGCCTATGCCGCCGTTCTTGCCGGCATGAGTTGGAACGCGCTGACCGCCAATGTGACCGACCGCGTTCTGTCAACGTCGAACCTCTTCCTGATGCTGATCGCCTATCCGCTCATCAAGACCCTGCATGAGCTAGGGCACGCCTACGCAGTCAAGCGATGGGGCGGCGACGTCCACGAGGTCGGTGCGATGATGCTGGTCTTCATGCCGGTCCCATATGTCGATGCATCCGACAGCCTGGCTTTTGCCAGCAAGTGGCAACGCGCCCTCGTCGGTGCCGCCGGCATTTTCGTGGAAATGACGCTTGCCGCGGTTGCCCTCATCGTGTGGGTCTATGCGGAGGAGGGGCTCGTGCGGGCCTTCGCCTTCAACGTCATGCTGATCGGCGGCGTGTCAACCGTGCTCTTCAACGGCAACCCGCTTCTGCGCTTCGACGGTTACTACGTCCTGAGCGATCTTCTGGAGATACCCAACCTCGCGAGCCGGGCCAATAAATATCTCGCCTATCTCGTTCAGCGCTACGCCTTCAAGATCGGCTCGGTCAACTCGCCGGCGACGGCGCCTGGGGAGGAGTTCTGGTTCGTTCTCTACGGCGTCTCGGCGTTCTTCTACCGCCTTGTGGTCACTGGCGCGATCATCGCGCTCGTCAGTCAGAAGTTTTTCATCGTCGGTACCTTGCTCGCCATCTGGGCGCTCATTCTGATGTTTGCAGTGCCGCTGGCAAAGGCTTTCTGGTTCCTGCTGACGAGCCCGCTCCTGCGGCGAAGCCGGGGCCGCGCATTCGCAGTGGTCGGCTCCGTCCTCGCCGCAGTCGCGCTGGTAGTCTTCGTGCTGCCCATTCCGCACGCGACTGTCGTGCAGGGGATCGTATGGTTGCCAGGCGATGCGATCGTCCATGTTCAGACCGATGGTACGGTCGATGAAATCGCCGCCGCACCCGCCGCCGAGGTCAAGGCTGGCGATCCACTGATCCGGCAGGAGGATCCGCTGCTGGCGGCGCGCGTCGACCTGCTGCAACTGCGTGTCGCCGAGCTCCAACGGCGTCTTACCAAGCAGGATCTGTCGGATCTTGCCCATGCGAGCATGGTCAAGGAGGAACTGCGGCTTGCTCGTGCCGATCTCGACCTGGCACGGCAAAGGCAGGAGAATTTGATCGTCCGAGCACCATCGAGCGGCACGCTGATCCTGCCCGACGATCGCGACCTGCCCGGCAAGTTCGTGCAACGTGGCAAGGTGATCGCCTACGTTGCGCACTTCGACAAGCCAACCATTCGGGTCATCGTCCCGGAGGAGGACGCCGACCTTGTCCGTTCGCAAACACGGGACGTAAGTCTGCGCTTCGTCGAGGATTTTTCGAAGATCTACAGGGCGGTCGTTGTCCGCGAGGTTCCGGCGCTAACCGACACATTGCCCAATGCGGCGCTCAGCACCGCCGGCGGCGGCGCCATTGCGCTCGACCCCCGCGACACGTCACAGCGGCGGGTGCTTGCCAATCTTTTGCATCTCGACCTGATGCTGACCGAGAGCCCGACCGTGCCTCGAATAGGTGGACGTGTCTTTGTGAGGTTCTCTCACGGGTCCTCCCCCGTCGCCAGTAGAATTTATCGTTCAACGCGGCAGATATTCCTGCGTTTATTTAAAGTTTGACTGGACACGAAGTCTAATAAAGTGTTCGATCAAATTAGCCTGAGTAAAAATCTGGCGATTGTCTTTTAGAATACCTGAGTGGCACTTACAAGATACTAGAGGGAAACCACCATGACAGCGCAACTTCTTTTCTATCAAGACGTGCATCCTGTCTCGGCAGATCGCCATAAGGATGTGTCAATTAAAAGCGGAACTTCATACAAGTTCGCAAAAGAAGTGAACTCGGTTCCGGTGACGGCCATCGAATTTGCTCAGGCTGCCGCCGAATATCCGATCGTCTTTGCCGGCACGGACGACACGGTGACACCTGCGGTGGTTCTCGGCGCCCAGCAGACGCAAAACCTCTTCGTCGGCGACGACGGTGCCTGGCTCGGCAAATATGTGCCGGCGTTCGTGCGCCGTTATCCGTTCGTGTTCTCAACGGACCGCAGCGGCAAGACGTTCATCCTTCACATCGACGAAAGTTTCGACGGCTTTAATCGCGAAGGCCGCGGCGAGCGCCTGTTCGACAGCGAGGGACAGCAAACCCAATACCTGAAGAGCGTGCTTGGCTTCCTGCAGGACTATCAGGCAAGGCACCAGCGAACCCGCCAGTATTGTGAGCGGTTGAAATCACTGGGGCTGCTGCAGCCGATGCAGGCCCAGTTCAACCTCAACAGCGGCGAACGCCGGTCGCTTTCCGGGTTCATGACGGTCAACCGTGAAAAGCTGAAAGCGTTGGCAAGCGAAGACCTGCAGGCCATGTTCACCAATGACGAGCTGGAATGCACGTACCTGCATCTCCACTCGCTCAGGCATTTCTCCAGCATGCTGGAGCGCATGCCCGAAGCCGTGGATACTGCCGGTAAGGGAGACGCTCCGCCCGCCGTACCGAAACAGCCGAAGAGCTACCGGAACGGCCAAGATGCGCCCGTCGAGGAAGCGAGCGCCTAAGGCGGATTGGGCAAGCGACCATGAATATTCTCGTCCCGAGCTGGTCGCCGCCTCCCCTGGTCGTCTACCCCGAACGCCAAGACCGACCCGAGCACTGGCTTGACGGCATCGAGAAGATGGTAACCAGCGTTCCGCAGATGGTTGCCGGTCGTTTGCACCGGCGCCATCTGAGGGAACTTGTCCAGAAGATCAATGCGGCGGGAGCAGCCCTGGGCAACGAAACCGGGCAGGGGCTCGCTGCGCGCATCAGCGAAGTCCGTGCGGCCCTGCGGTGCCATGGCCTCACCGATGCCAATATTTGTCTCGGCTTTGCGATCGTGCGCGAAGTTTCACAGCGTACCATCGGATTGCGCCACCTCGACGTGCAGATACTTGCCGGCCTTGCCATGCTGAAGGGGCGCGTGGCGGAGATGGACACGGGCGAGGGCAAGACGTTGACCGCCGGCCTGCCGGCGTCGATCGCGGCGCTTGCCGGGCTTCCAGTCCACGTCATCACCGTCAATGATTACTTGGCTGCGCGCGATCGGGATATACTTCGCCCCATCTACGATTTTCTTGGGCTGACGACTGGTCTCGTCAACAGTACTGTGCCAAGACCGGATCGGCCGGCCGCCTACGCGTGCGATGTCGTCTATGCCAGCAACAAGGAAATCGCCTTCGACTATCTGCGCGACCGCATCACTTTCGGCGGCCAGCCACGGCCCGTTCACGCGAAGGTGAACCGCATGCTGGACGAGCGCCGTGGCCAAGAGCCACCTTTTGTCATGCGTGGACTGCATTTCGCCATCGTCGACGAAGCCGACAGCGTACTGGTGGACGAGGCGAGAACGCCGCTCATCATTTCCCAGGAAACGGACGCGGACGGCGAACGGCAATGGGTGGAGCAGACCTTCGCGCTGATCGACGGCTTCAAGGAGCCGACCCATTATCTGCTGCTGGTCGACGAGCGCAGGCTCGAATTGACCGAAGCCGGAAAGGCCAAGCTCGCAGAACGTGCCGAGGCGATCGGCGGCATCTGGCGCAATCGCATCCGGCGTGAGGAGGCTGCCAGCCAGGCGCTTGTCGCGCTTCTGCTCTTCAGGAAGGGCGAGCACTATCTCGTCAGCGACGGCAAGGTGCAGATCATCGACGAGTATACCGGCCGCGTGATGCCCGATCGCTCCTGGAGCGACGGCCTGCACCAACTGGTCGAAGGAAAGGAAGGCTGCGTGATCACCAGCCGCAAGCTGACAATGGCGAGGATGACCTATCAGCGGTTTTTCCGCCGCTACCTCCACCTGGCGGGAATGACGGGAACCGCACGCGAAATTACCGAAGAACTCCGGCATGTCTACGGGCTGCAGGTCATGCGCATTCCCCCGAACGCGCCCTCGCGGCGTACGAAACTGCCGACGACGATTTGCCCCACGCTCGACGACAAATGGCTTACGATCGTGCGACGGGTCCAGGAACTGCAAGCCGCCGGCCGCCCGGTCCTGATTGCGACGCGCTCGGTCTCGACCTCCGAGGCAGTGAGTGTCGTACTGCAGGGGCAAGGGATCGAGCATCGGGTGCTCAATGCGGAACAGAGTTCGGAGGAGGCCGAAATCATTGCGCAGGCTGGCGGCGTCGGTCGGGTGACGGTCGCCACCAACATGGCGGGACGCGGCGTCGACATCGCCGTGGTCCCGCAGGCTCTCGCGCTGGGTGGCCTTCACGTTTTGCTCAGCGAACGACATGACGCGGGGCGCATCGACAGGCAGATGGAAGGACGAACCGCCCGCAAGGGAGATCCCGGGAGCACGGAAGCGATCCTGTCTCTGGAAGACCCGCTGCTCGATCTCATTCCCTGGCAGCCGCTGCGTCTGCTCGGTCGATGCGGAAAGCGTGCCCGGCTATTGCTTTTCGATCTGGCCCAGCAGCGGGCGGAACGAACGCATGCCAAGGACCGAAAGAACCTTCTGGCCCAGGATCGACGCCTGGGCACATTGCTGGCCTTTTCGGGCCTGCCGGAGTGACGCTATGACAAAAGACAAGACGGACGAACAACGACCGGAAAGGCGCAGCAGGGCAGGGCGGATGCTGCCTGCTCTCGCCTCGCTTTGTGCTGCGCTGCCTCCTTCGGCGCAAGCTTTCGATTGCGTCATCGATCCCTCCGTCGTCGTCCGCGTCGGCAGCCCCGTCCCGGGCCTTTTGAAGGAGGTGCTGATCGCGCGCGGCGACCATGTGACCGAAAACCAGGTTATTGCCAGACTTCACGCCGATACGGAGCAGGCAACCGTGGCGCTGATGTCCGAGCAGGCCGCGAGCACCTCCGAGATCGAGGCGCAGAAGGCACGCCTCGACCTTGCCCGCAGTCGCATGAAGCGGACCGAAGCGCTTCTCGCACGCAACGTGGCATCCACCGACAAATTGGAAGAGACCTTTGCCGAAATGGAAGTCATCAGGAAGGAACTCGCGACGGCGGAAACCCGCAAACGCAGCGCCGAGCTGGAACTGCGCCGGGCGGAGACGGTCCTTGAGCAAAGGACCATTCGCAGCCCGATCAGTGGCGTCGTTCTCGAACGGTCGCTCTTCGATGGCGAATATCTGGATCAGGACGGCAAGCTGGCGACCATCGCCAAGCTCGACCCACTCTATGTCGAAGCCTTCATGCCGGTCAGCGAGTTCGGGAAATTGCGGGTGGGAATGAATGCGCAGGTGCTGCCCAAGGCCCCGATCAAGGGCAGCTTTACTGGCAAGATCAAGGTGATCGATCAGGTTCTGGATGCCGCAAGCGGCACGTTCGGGCTGCGGATAGAGCTCCCCAATCCGGACAATTACATACCAGCCGGGCATCGCTGCACGGTGAGCTTCGAAGGCGACGCCGCAAATCTCGAATAACGGCGAACATTCGGTCGATTCTTTTGCTCTGCTCGTGCATCAACAGGATTGCGGCCGGTTTGCGGATACATCTGAGAATTTTGATATTCTACTTTATTTACAATCTATTGCCAAAGATTCTTTAGATTTCGAATTACCTCCCATGAGTATCTCGGGTGAATTTCCGCATTCACGGTATTTTCATCAAGGATCAACAGCCCAGTTTCAGTTCTCGCGAAGACTTCGCCGGCTGCTGTCGAGTATCGGGGCAAGAAGGTACGCGAAAAGGCTCTGTTCACCGTCCATAAGCATGACCTCGGCCGGCATGCCGGGAATAAGGTGTACGTCCTTGAGCTTTGCGAGGTCCGCCGGAGCGACCGCCACTTTCGCCAGGAAATAGGTCACGCCCGTTCGCTCATCCGCTATCGCATCCGCAGAGATCGAGCGCAGCTTGCCATGAATGAGCGGCAGGCTCCGCTGCCGATAAGCCGTGAGGATGACGCGGGCGGACATGCCGGGTCTGACGCGCTCGATGTCGATCGGTCGAACCCGGGCGTCAATCACCATTCCACTGTCAATCGGAACGAGGTCGAGCAGCCGCTGTCCTGGCTCTATGACGCCGCTCTCCGTCGTGACGTGGAGATTCATCACCGTGCCGGCAAGCGGAGCGCGAATAACAGTACGCCTGAGTATGTCCTCGCGCGACGGCAGCTGGCTCTTGAGCTCCGCCAGGATGCGCCGCATCTCGGCGAGCTCCGCTCCGATCTTTTCCTGGCGCTCTTCGGTTATGGTAAGCAGCTGAAGCCTGGTTTCTCCAACGGCTTGTGCATTCTCGGCGATCTTGGCGCGGTTGGCTGCCTTCGCGGCCACGATATCGGCGCGATGACGCTTGAGAGCCAGTAGTCGCGGTTTGCGCTCCAGGTTCTGTTCGAGAAGTTTCTGCGAGGCCGATATTTCTTCGTTAACCAATGTGATCTGCTCGGCTTCAGCGGCGATCACCTCCCGCAGGCCAGCGTTCTGCTCCTCGAGTTGGCGAATGCGCGCCTCCAAGATCTGGATGCGTCCCTGATGCGCTGCACGCCGGCTGACGAACAATTGCCGCTGCCCCTCCATCAATCGCTGCAGGCCTGTGGAACTGTTGCTGACAAGAAGGTCGGGGAAGCTGATTTCGGCAGCGTCGGTCCGCTCGGCCTCGAGTCGGGCCTCGGTCGCAAGAACGTGCAGAAGTCGCTCCCGGACTTCCGCCTCGAGGGACCTCGCCCTCGTTTTATCGAGCGTAATCAGCGGATCTCCAGCCCTGACCACATCCCCCTCGCGGACATGGATCGAGCGAATGATCCCACCTTCGAGATGTTGGATAGTCTTGCGGTAGCCGTCGGGGCTGACGACGCCCGGGGCCAGAGCGGCGCTCGCCAGAGGGGCGAGAACCGACCAGCCGCCCAGCACCAGAAGGAACAGCGTTATCGCCAGGAGCGCCAGACGTCGCGGCATCCTGGTGGCAGCCGCGAGCGCGTCTGACGACTTTGCGGCGCTGCGGCGCATGCCAAAGCGCAGCATCCACGCGAGGGCGAAAACAGTGACTGCTGCCGTAGCTAAAACGATGAGTTCAATGGCTGTTTCGCTCAATGCGATGCCCGCAAGCGACAACTGGTTACGGATTGCGGCTATCATCGCGGCATAACCGGCCAGCAGGCTGTCAAGGGCGTGGGAGAGTTGCATTTGGACGTTGCTAACAACAACGCTGAGATCCAGCTTGTCAGACATGCTTCATTCCCCCGCGGAAAGGCGGTTCTCACCACCAAGGACCTGCGATGGCTCCTCGGGACGAAGAGCCTGCAAGGGCATCGCGACCGTCGATCCGGCCGGGCGTACCTGCCGCACCATCTGCGCGCGCGGGCCAAAGCCTGCAACGATGCCGTTGTGAAGTGCCAGGACCTTATCGGCGCACTTCAGCACCGAAGCCCGGTGGGTGACGATCAGAACCGTCGTTCGGAGCTGCTTGAGTGTCGTCAGCACTTCGATCAGAGCTCGGTCTCCAGCCTCGTCCATGTTCGCATTCGGCTCATCCAGGACGACGAAGGCCGGATCGCCATACAGGGCACGCGCAAGACCGAGGCGCTGCCGCTGGCCCAAAGAGATCCGCTGCGAGTGCAGCGTGATCTCGGTTTGGTAGCCATCCGGCAATGAGAGGATCAGTTCATGCACGCCGGCGATCTGCGCCGCCCGGATCAGCGCGCTGCTGTCCACCTCACCGAAACGTGCGATGTTCTGGGCCACCGTGCCCGGCAGGAGTTCGACCTGCTGCGGCAAATAGCCGATATGCGGACCGAGATCCTCCGGATCCCAGTCGAAAACGTCCGCCGCGTCGAGCCGGACGTGCCCCTTGATCGGCTTCCAGGCGCCGACAGCGAGGCGGCAGAGGGTGGATTTGCCAGCGCCGGATGGCCCGACTACGGCACAGTTCTCGCCCGGCTGAATCGCGAAGCTGACGGCATTGAGGACCGGTTCCTGACTGCCGGGAGGGACATAGACCACGTTCTCGAAAGCGAGCCCGCCTTTGGGGCGGGGGAGGACGACGCGGTCGCGCGCATCGCGTGTCGTGCCGGCGAAGAGCTCCTTCAGGTTTGCATGCGCGCTTCGCGCTGCGACGAAGGCACGCCAGGCGCCGGTCGCCCGTTCGATCGGGGCGAGCGCCCGGCCCATGACGATTGAGCCTGCAATCATGGCGCCCGCGGTTATCTCGCCGAGAAGGACGAAATAGGCGCCGACAGCCAGGATGGCAATTTGCAGGATCAGCCGGAGGCTGCGCGAAATCGAAACGATCGTGGTCGTCCGATCGGCCAAGAGCTGCTGTTCGGCCACCACCTCGGCCTGACGGCGGCGCCAGCGCTCGAAGACGGCCTGCGCCATGCCGAGCGGCGCGATCGTCTCGCCGGCATCGACATAGCGCATAGCGTTTTCCTGGTGGGTTTTGGTGAAGGCTGCGACGCGCTTCTGCCGGTCCCGCGTCAAGGCGTCGTTTGCCAAGGCGAGCCCCAGCAGCACGACGGCGCCGGCCGTGGCGACCACGCCCAGTGCCGGGTGCAGAGCCCAGATGAAGGCGAGGAAGATCACGCTCCAGGGCATGTCGAGAAAGGCGAGGACAGCGTCGCCTGCATAAAAGGTCCGCAGATCTGCCACGTCGCGGGTGCCGGCGCGCCCCTCTTTTCCCGAGAGCCGCACTTCCATCGCGCGCCTCAGCATCGGCACGTTGAGTTCGCCGTCGAGCCAGCCGGCGGCGCGGCTGAGAACCACGCGCCTTGCCTGCTCGAGCGCACCGTAGATCACGATGGCAAAGATCGCGATCAGCGTCAGCCACAGGAGCGTGTCCAGAGATCCGCTTGACAGCACCCGGTCATAGACCTGCAGCATGTAAATGCTGGCGACGAGGAGAAGTAGGTTGAGAAGACAGCTTAGTACAATCAGGAGAGGTAGTTCCCGGCGTACCGCGGCCATGACCTCCGCAAGACGGGTGGTGCTGGTATGAGGTAGCATTCAATTACCTTCCGTGACTGAATACTCTGCTGGGAAGGGTGCGAGCCCGCCTCCGGGCGGGCTCGCGACCGTGTCAGACAGTCTCGACAAGATCGATCGTGAACGAGTCCGAACTGCTGTCGCCATCACCGTCGAACAACGTCGCGGTGAAGTCCATGCTCAGCGGTTCCGGTTCGAATGCCTGCTCGACGGAGAACGCGATCACTGGGACCTTGATGGTTCCCTTCCCCATGGTGAGCTGGACCGCGTCGATTTGCTTGGCCCCGCCATCGATCTCGAAGGAAAAGCCGCCCGACGCCACGCCTGAGGTGACCGGGGTCAGCATGCCGGCCGTGACCTTCACCGGCGCCTGGACGGACCCGTCGGTAAAATAGACGGTGAAATACAGATCCTCGGTGGCCGGATTATAGCTGCCGACGGAGTTGTCGATGAACACCGTCACCTTGTCCACTACCGTCTCCGGATTGACGACGAAGCTCTCGTCGCCCGAGGTGATCGTGGTGCCTGCGAACGCTCCAGTCCCGGCGCCCTGATCCGCGCCGTTGAGATTGTTGTTGTTGACGCCGATGCCCGAGGTCGACACGTTCATCTGCGTCCCTGGGGTGATCAGGCCTGGGAGCGGGAGCATCGCCTCGATCTGCGCCTCCGTCAGGTCGGTGGCTCCAACAACAACGAGATCCTCGATGTCGTTAGTGACGGGGGGTGGGGTCCCGTTTTCGAACGGCGCGGTTGGGACGACGCCGAAGAACACGATGTCGTCGGCTCCCGCCTCGCTGCCGCCGAACAACAGAGTCTGCACCGCGTCGGGACCGCCGGCCTTCAGCGAGCCCTGCGAGGTGTCGAAGGTGATGATGGTCGTAGGCGGTGTCGTCACCTCGAGGTCGTAGGTGTTGGCCGCCCGATTGAAGGTCAGCGTGAACTCCACGGTCTCGTCGATCCCGTCGCCGTTGAAGTCGTCGGTGATGGATCCGTCGAAGGCCAGGCCCGACTGCGTGAGCGCGCTGCCGGGTTGGGCACCGTGGGCGTCGATCTCGTAGCCGTCAAAGGTCACGCTCAGCGACGCGAACCCGTCGCTGCCGGGATCGTCGTCGGACCAGGTCCCTTCGGCACCCGCCGCGTATGTCCCGCTGGTGTCATTGACCGTGACGGCTGGCCCGTCATCCTCGAACTTGAGCGTCAACGGGTTGACCGCGGTCGCGCTGTCGGTATCGCCGTCACCGTCGGTGATGTGCTGCACCACGAACAGGTTGGCGGTGGCCGCCATCGTCAGCGCGTCGTCATGCGCTGCTGCGCTGCTGCCGTCGGTCGTGTGCTCGAGCGTCGCGCTGCTGCGGGTGAGGGTCACTTCGCCCGTCGTGCCGTTGATCGACACGGTGAAGGCGAGGGTGCCGCCCACGACACCCTTGTGGCCCTCCCACAGGGTGTCACTGATCTTGAACAGCCGGATCTCGTTGGCCGCGCCGGACTCGCCGGTGAGCCACAGCCCGGTCTGCGCGTTGTCGGTGCCCGACAGCGTGTAGCTGACGCTACCCTGGCCGTCGGCGCCGAAGGCCGGGGCCTCGAACAGGGCGGCGATCGCCGCCGCCGCAATCGTCGCCGTGTTCACGCCGTCGCCAGCCGCCGGCAGCGGCGACTCGTCGACCGTCGCCGTCGGTCCTGCCACGTTCTTCGCCACGGCATTCGGCCCGTCATCCTCGAACTTGAGCGTCAACGGGTTGACCGCAGTGGCGCTGTCGCTATCGCCGTCGCCGTCGGTGATGTGCTGGACCACGAACAGGTTGGCGGTAGCTGCCATCGTCAGTGCGTCGTCATGCGCCGCCGCGGAGCTTCCGTCGGTGGTGTGCTCGAGCGTCGCGCTGCTGCGGGTGAGGGTCACTTCGCCCGTCGTGCCGTTGATCGACACGGTGAAGGCGAGGGTGCCGCCCACGACACCCTTGTGGCCCTCCCACAGGGTGTCACTGATCTTGAACAGCCGGATCTCGTTGGCCGCGCCGGACTCGCCGGTGAGCCACAGCCCGGTCTGCGCGTTGTCGGTGCCCGACAGCGTGTAGCTGACGCTACCCTGGCCGTCGGCGCCGAAGTCCGGGGCCTCGAACAGGGCGGCGATCGTCGCCGCCGCAATCGTCGCCGTGTTCACGCCGTCGCCGTTGGGCGGCAGCGGAGACTCGTCAACCGTCACCGTCGGTCCTGCGACGTTCTTCGCCACGGCGTCCGGTCCGTCATCCTCGAACTTGATCGTCAGCGGGTTGACCGCGGTGGCGCTGTCGGTATCGCCGTCACCGTCGGTGACGTGCTGCACCGCGAACAGGTTGGCGGTGGCCGCCATCGTCAGCGCGTCGTCATGCGCCGCCGCGGAGCTTCCGTCGGTGGTGTGCTCGAGCGTCGCGCTGCTGCGGGTAACTGTCACTTCGCCCGTCGAGCCGTTGATCGACACGGTGAAGGCGAGGGTGCCGCCTGCGCCGGCCTTGCGGCCCTCCCACTGGGTATCGCTGACCTTGACCAGCAGGATCTCGTCGGCCGGCGCGGACTCGCCGGTGAGCCACAGCCCGGTCTTCGCACCGTCGGTGCCCGACAGCGTGTAGCTGACGCTGCCCTCGCCGTCCTCGCCGAAGTCCGGGGTCTCGAACAGAGCGGCGATCGTCGCCGCCGTGATCGTCGCCGTGTTCACGCCGTCGCCGTTGGGCGGCAGCGGCGATTCATCAACCGTCGCCGTCGGTCCTGCGACGTTCTTCGCCACGGCGTCCGGTCCGTCATCCTCGAACCTGACCTTCGAGCCAATCTCCTCGACGTCGCTCGCGACCTGTCTGAGTGAGAAGCCGCCGAGATCGAAGGACACGTTGCTGCCTATCGGCTGGTCATTGCGGACCAGCACGCGGTTGTGGTCGTCAGTGGTTGTGTACTGGATGACATCGTCGTCCTTCACGCCCGTGATCGTGGCCGAGTTACCCGAGAGCGTGACGGTCACGCCCAGGGTGCCCGTGACGTCGACCCCTCCGCGGATAACATGCACCGACTCGATATCGACCCCAGCGTCGCCGGTCACGAGCGGGTCATTGTTGTTGATATAGTTGGTCCCCGTTCCGTCTGCGGTGAGGTAGGCCTGGATTTCCACGGTCGCAGTCGTGTTGGGGTTGCCCGGGTTCATCTGCGAGATGGTGATCTCGCCGCCCCGGACGTCTGGGGTATAGCCGCCGAAATCGATGTTGGCCTCGACGTTTGCCTCGGTTGGGCTGAGAGGTTCCCCTGGGTCATTGCCGGGGTTGGGTCCGGCGATATAGTCCGCGTTGGCCCCCGTCACAAAGGTGATCACCAACGCCTTCTGGGCCTTGATATGTTGACCTTCGGTGCCGAGCGTCGTGGGACCGCCGCCCTGGCTTGAACTGACGGTGTCGCCGTCATTCCCCACTTGCTGGCCGGCCGACTGGTTGGCCGGATCCTCGCCGGTGATAAGGATCGCCTGCGATGTGTTTCCGAACATCATGAAGAGGTTCTGGCCCGAAGGCGCGTTGGCGAAGGAGAAGTCGTTATCCGCGATGGCGGAGACGAACAGCTTGTTCGTCAGGTCGAGGAAGTCGTCGTGAGCGGCAACGGTGCTGCCATCGACGTCATGTGCAATTGTGTAGCCGTCCGCGACCACGGTCCACATCTTTGCGCCGGTGGTGATGCCGGATGTCTTGACTTCCTCGAGATAGATCGCGAACGCGATGGGATCGTCGCCGCTGTCTCCGGCCACGCCGTAGACGATGTTGTTGTTGGTCGGATCGGTGAAGAGGAAGATTTCCGTGATCGTCCCGTCGTCAGCCACCGCGAACAAACCGCTGCTGAAGGTGGACGTCGCACCTGCCTCGTAATCCGGGAAGGCGACTCCATCCTCGGCGGTGAGCGCGAAGTCGCTGGACGCGGTGGCGCCGGTGACGGTGATGATGTTACTGCTGGTGGTGCCGTTGAAGCCGCTCAGCGCCGCCTCATCCACTGTCAGGCTGGTTAGCCGGTCCGAAAATGCCGTCGGTAGGCTACCGCTCGAAATATCATTATCGTCGGCGTCGCCCGCGGGTGACGGTGTGGCGGCCAAGTTTTGCAGACCATCGGTTTCATCGATAACGACAAATGCGCCAGTCGCTGTGATCGTGATAGCCATTGTTTTTCTCCCTCACCGTACCGACCTAATCGGTCGGTGGCGTTTCAGCCCTCCCGCTGGATTGCCGGAGTGGCTTTGGCGCGCCTGCTGTCGTGTTTGTCGAGGGGAACTTTTGACGGCAGGCCGCCGGTAAGAATCGGGCACGCAGATGGCTCCCGGCCGCAGAACGATCTGCAAGCCAGAGAACAAGTCACGCCGTCGATTGAAATAATCCGCTAGTGACCATCTCGTGATGAACATCGCTGAACTACCTTCACGCGTGTCCGCGTAAGGCACCCTCTCTCAGATGAGGTCGTCAGCTATCTCTCTCGGTAATCAGCCATCTCTCTCGGTTAGGAGAACACCCAGCCCCAACAACAACGCGGCACGCTGGGAAAGGTAGCGGCGGCATCATTACGAAGCTCCAATTCGGGGTTTTCTTCAAGCTACCCTTCCGTGCTACGTACAAAGAACTAACCGTTTAGCATTATGATTATGGTTCGATGATTCATCGACTTAGCGCGACAAATTTACACTTAGGTGGAGGTCGATCCTCGCGGCTCTTGACGAACTCGAAGATGCGCGGCTCACGCCCGGCATGCCGGTAGAGGTCATGATCCTCAACCACCAGCAAACGGTCCTGCAATACATGATCAACCCGTTAACGCGGTCGCTGACGAAGAGCATCCGCGATCACTGAGCCGAAATGAGCGATGCTGCCTTCCTCGCTAGACGCCCCACACCACGGCTTGCTCGTGCCGGTGGATCAGAAGTTGCAGCCGCTCGAAGCTTTGGCGGATGCGCTGTGAGAAATTCTCGATGGCCGGTGTTTGCGCCGCGGTCGTGCGCAGGAGAAGCCCGAGCGCCCGTTCCGGGTGCGGGACTGAAACGGGCAGCGCCGTGATCGATTTATCGTTGCGCAGCGCGAAGACGACGCTGTGCGGCAGCACCGTCAGCGCATCGATACCCTTCAGATAGTTGACGAGGCTCATCAGCGAGCCGCCCGTATAACGTATCTTGATCTCCGAAGGAGAGCAGCAGGCTATGAAGGTCCGCGAGCAGCGCGCTTCCCGGCGGCGGCGCCACCCAGGGATATTCGAGAAGTTGCGACGGCTGCGGCCGCCTCTTCATCAGGAGCGGATGGGTGACCCGGGAGGCGACGACGTTGCGGCCGGGTAGCACCTTCTGGAACGCAAGCCCTGATCCCTCCTCGAGAATATCGAGCGGGGAAATCGCAAGATCGAACTGGTCGCTCTTCAGCGCGGCGCGCAGGTCGCCAACGTAGCCGTAGCTCTGGTCGATGCGGACATCCGGATTGCGCGTCTGGAACTCGGCGATCATCGGCGCGATCAGGGCATCCACGAAAAACGGCGTGCCGCCAACCCGGACAATACCGCTTTTTGCGGCCCTGCTTGCCGGGAAACACTGCTTGCCGATTTGCTGATGCTTCTGCCGCGCAGGACCAGCGCTCCTCACCGCCGGCGGTTGCGGCCGACAGGTGACACCGAGCCGCTCAACGCGCTTACCTCGCGAATCCATCGAAACAAAGAGTGACGCGGATCTTGCTTGAGCGCAGGCGTTTTGCAGACCACCTTTCAGGTTCATGTCAGGTTTGGATGGCCTTCTGCCGGCGGATCGACCATTTCAGAAACACGGGCGAGGTGCCTCGATGTTCGAAGTGCGTCGGAAGGACAAAGGACTGTGCGAATGGTTGGCAAGGCACCGCACCTTCACGTGCACGAGAACAACAACCGGAGAGACGAGGTTTTTGCCGCCGCGGACACGGCGGTTGGCGATTTTGCGTTCAATGCGACGGTGGCCGCTGTCTTCGACGACATGGTCAGCCGCTCGGTTCCCTATTACGGCGAGATCCAACGGATGGCCTGCGAACTCGCTGGAGACTTCGCTGAACCGGGTAGCTGTCTCTACGATATTGGCTATTCGACGGCCACGACGCTCCTCGGCCTCGATGCCATGGTTGATCCCTCCGTCCGCTTTGTTGGCATCGACAACGCTCCCGACATGATCGAGAAGGCGAGGGAGAAGATCGTCGAAGCCAACACCAAACGGTCGATAGACCTGAGGGTCGGCGACCTTCACCAGGGCATCGACATTCACGACGCAAGTGTCGTGATGATGCTGCTGACGTTGCAGTTCGTCCGTCCGCTTCATCGCGAGCGGATCATGCGCACGATCTATGACGGGCTCAATGAACGCGGCGCCCTACTGCTTGTCGAAAAGCTCACAAGCGAGGACTCGACCTTCAATCGCCTGTTCATCGAGCACTACTACGACTACAAGCGCCGCAACGGCTACTCCGATATCGAGATCGCCAAGAAGCGCGAAGCTCTGGAGAACGTGCTCATTCCCTACCGTCTGGAGGAAAACCTCCAGCTCCTGAAGGAGGCCGGCTTCCGCAGCGTCGAGGTCTTTTTCCGCTGGTACAATTTCTGCGGCATCATCGCGATCAAATAGGAACGTCGGGCCATGATCGCGATCGGCAATTTTCTCTTCCGTTTCCGGAACCAACTGTTTCCGGCCATCATCATTGTTCTGTTCCTGCTGGCGCCACCTCCGGCCCTGGTGCTGGATAGCCCGGCGCTAACGCTCGCCAAGGACCTCGCGGCCGTACTGGTCATCCTGGCCGGCCTCAGCTTGCGTGCGACCGTGGTCGGGTACAAATACATTCAGCGCGGCGGCCTGAAGAAAAAGGTCTATGCCAAGGATCTCGTTACGGAAGGCATGTTCGGCGTCTGCCGCAACCCGCTCTACGTTGGAAACATGCTGCTCTATTCAGGCGTGTTCCTGCTGCACGGCAACCCGCTTCTCGTCGTCTTCGGCATCGGGCTCTTTGCCTTCATGTACCAGTGCATCGTTTATGCCGAAGAAGCCTTCCTCGACAGAATGTTCGGCGAAGCCTACCAGGCCTATTGCCGCGACGTGCCGCGATGGGCGTTGCGAATGAGGAACTTTGCGCAGTCTACCGAAGGAATGTCGTTCAACGTCAAACGCGTTGTCGGCAAGGACTACTCGACCGTCTCAGCCGCGATGATCGCAATCCTCGCGACCGAAATGTACAAGTTCGCGAGCAATGCCCCCGTGGAACACAATACCGGTGTACTCGCGGCGCTCGGCGTTCTGATGGCGCTCGTCGGCATCGGTACGGCGATCGTCAGCTACATGAAGAGGCGCGGTGCGTTTCGCGAACGCGCCGCATCCTAGCAATCCGCAAGCCCCCATTGCTTCACGATCGCGACCACCCCTGCGTCGGCGCGCCGCTGCCGCAAAGTGATGCGCAATGCTTCAGGGGCTTGACGCCCGTCCCCCATCGAACATAGGCAAGGACGAACAAGTGTCCGGTGATATCTTGAGAGTCCTACTAGTCGAAGACGATCAGGTTCTGGGGGAGGCGCTGCGCGACCATGTCGCGGCGACCGGCCACGCCGTCGATTGGTTTACGCGCACTGCCGATGCCACGGCCGCGACGGAGACGGTTCTCTATGGTCTGATACTGCTCGACCTTCGATTGCCTGACGGTTCGGGGCTATCGCTCCTGCGCTCGCTGCGGATGCGGGGCGACGGCACGCCCGTCATCATCCTCACGGCACACGACCAGATCTCCGATCGCATCGAAGGATTGAACAGCGGGGCCGACGACTATCTGGTCAAGCCGTTCGATCTCGGTGAACTGAGTGCCCGCATGCTGGCCGTTTCCAGACGATATGTCGGCAAGGCGACGCCAACGGTTAGGCTTCCCGGCATCGAGATCGATCAGGTTCATCGCAAGGTGCTGGTCGAAGGTGAAAGTCAGAGCCTCAGCGCAAGGGAATGGGCCGTGCTCGACAAGCTCGTCGCCCATCCCGGAGCGCTGGTGTCGAAAGAGCAACTTTACGACGCGCTCTACGCCTTTGGCGCTGAAATCGAAAGCAATACGGTCGAGGTCTATATCAGCCGCCTGCGCAAGAAGATCGGCTCCGACCGGATCGAGACTGTGCGGGGCCTCGGCTACAGCATCAGGTGACCGGATGTCGCGCGTTGCAAGCATGACCCGCAGGCTGACCATCGCGCTGACGAGCGTCGTCGCCATCTTCTGGTTCGTCGCGCTCGGCCTTGGCGTTTATGTCATGCAGGACGAATTCACCGAGATTTTCGACAGCGGTGTCCAGGAGACGGCCGAACGGCTGCTGCAAATCGTAGTCGACGACATCGCCCGCGACCGTGCCGATGGCACACCCGCCGTCGGCACGGTCGCGCCAACGCTGAATTCACAGTATCTAGCCTATCAGGTCCGCGATCGCAGCGGCCGGGTGTTGTTTGACGACGGCGCGCCGGAACCCTTCGCCGTTCCGCTTGAGGTCGGTTTCTCGGAAACGGCAACGCATCGGATCTACACCGCCGGAACAGCCGACGGCTCCCTTTTCGTTCAGGTGGCTGACGCCTTCGAGCATCGCACCGAAGCCCTTTTCGAGGGCGGCACGGCGCTTCTCTTGCCGCTGCTGGCCCTGATTCCGACGAGCATCATCGCCATCATCCTTGTCGCGCGCCGCGCGCTTGCGCCGGTCGAACGGTTGCGCGAAGAAATTCTCACCAAGGACAGCGGCAACATGGCCCCGCTCGACGAAGTGGCCCTGCCGAAAGAACTGCGGGCAATTGCCCGTTCGGTGAACCTTCTGCTGACGAGACTCAAGGCCGCGCTCGACGCAGAACGGGAGTTCACCTCCAACAGCGCCCATGAACTGAGGACCCCGATCGCCGGTGCACTCGCGCAAACACAGCGGCTGGCGAGCGAAGTGCCACCGGCTTTTCGGCAGCGAACCAGCCAGATCGAACGCGCGCTGCTTCACCTCGGTCGACTGGCGGAGAAGCTGTTGCAGATGTCGCGGGCCGAAGCCGGGATCGCCATCTCGGACGAAAGCACGGACCTGTTGCCGGTGCTGGCTCTTGTCCTCGAGGACATGGAGCGGTCGGCGCTCGGCGCAAGCCGCCTCAAGGTTCATGTCGCCGAAGGCGCCGAACTCGTGCGTCCGATTCCCCCCGATGCCTTTGCGATCGTCCTGCGCAATCTCCTGGAGAATGCGTTCATCCATAGCCCTTCCGGCAGTCCGGTCAGGATCGACGTCGATGCGCAAGGCGTGCGCGTCACCAACGACAGTGTCGTCATCGACGCGGATACCTTGAATGGCCTGACCAAGCGTTTCAATCGCGGGCCGACGGAAGCTTCCGGCTCCGGCCTCGGCCTTGCGATCGTGCAGCGGCTGGTGGAACAAATGCACGGACGACTGCTGATCGTTTCGCCGGCCCCGGGGATGGACCGGGGCTTCCATGTCGAAGTTCGTCTCTGACGATTGTTAGGCTGGGCGTCGCCGCCCCGACATGCCCCTACTGCTGATCGAGCGCGCGAGTCAGGCTGAGCGCCACAATCGTGCAAATCGCACCGGAGATCAGATATCCGCCGATGAAGACGATGCCGAAGCTGGTGGCAAGGCCGAGCGCCACGAGCGGCGCGAAGGCCGCACCGACGAGCCAGGCCAGATCCGACGTCAGCGCCGCACCGGTGTAGCGGTAATACTTCGTGAAGCGCGAGGACACGGCGCCTGAAGCCTGGCCGAAGGTGAGGCCGAGAACGGCAAAGCCGATCAGGATATAGGCATCCTGCCCGGCTCCCCCGGCGTCGAGAAGGAAGGGTGCGGAGAAACTGAAGATCGCGATCAGGGTCGCGCCGAACATCAGCTCGTTGCGGCGGCCGACGCGGTCGGCGATCAAGCCCGACACGACAATGCCGATCGCGCAGACGGCCGCGCCTGCGACCTGGACCAGCAGGAACCGGGCGGCCGACTGCCCGCCGTTGAGGATGACCCAGCTGAGCGGGAAGATCGTCACCAGATGGAACATCGCGAAGCTCGCGAGAGGCACAAAGGCGCCGAGCACCACGTCGAGCGCGTGTTTGCTCAGCATCTCGAACACCGGCCGGGCCTGCAGTTCCTGTGCTTCCATTGCGGCGCCGAACTCCTTGCTGGCGACGATGCGCAGGCGGGCGAACAGCGCCACGACGTTGATCGCAAATGCGACGAAGAACGGATAGCGCCATCCCCAGGAGAGGAAATCCTCCTCCGAAAGATTGGCAACGAAATAGCAGAAGATGATGCTGGCGAGAGCGAAGCCGATGGGGGCTCCGAGCTGCGGGATCATCGCATACCACCCCCGATGGTTCGGTGGCGCGTTGAGGTTCAACAACGACGCCAGGCCGTCCCAGGCGCCGCCAAGGGCAAAGCCTTGTCCCAGCCGGAAGAGGGCCAGCAGCGCCACCGCCCAGTATCCGATCGTTTCATATCCTGGCAGGAAGGCGATCGAGGCGGTTGAACCACCGAGAATGACGAGCGCGATGGTCAGCTTCGTGCCACGCCCATAGTTGCGGTCGATCCACATGAAGACGAAGGAGCCGACCGGGCGCGCGAGGAAGGCAAGCGGGAACAGCGCGAAGGACATCAGCGTCGCGGTCACCGCATTGGCCGCGAACGGGAAGATCAATTTCGGGAAGACAAGGATCGAACCGAGCCCGTAGACGAAGAAATCGAAGAATTCGGAGGTTCGCCCGATGACCACCCCAATGGCGATGCTACCCGGCGACAGAGGCTTGTCGTCTTCATGAATGCGACGTGCATCCCGCTCGAGACCAGACGATGTGGGGTGAGAGACCGAAACCATGAATTTCTCCGACGAACGAACGTCTTGTCGTTAGAGTGTTGACCAATTGGCGTCTGATATCAAGAATGCCGCCCACGTACATGCGCACATGTCTCATTTGAGTTCGTGCCTAACGTTCGCTGGAATAGCTGGCATCGAACCGACAATAGACTTTGCGCCCGTACAAACGCGCATAGAGCGATAAGGCTGTCACTGCACTGCGGCAAAATGCTGCGCTGCGACGATCGACCTCATTTCCATGCGCGATCATGCCCGAGTAATGCCGACTAGACAAAACGCAAGTTGAGGCCGCAATGCCGAAGCCATTCAGTTTAGCCGGACGATCGATGATATCCGTCCTGTTGCTCTCGACACTCACGGGATGCAACATGGTCGTGATGTCGCCATCCGGCGATATTGCCGCACAGCAGAGGGATCTGATCGTCATTTCGACGGTCCTGATGCTGCTGATCATCGTACCCGTCATTTTCCTGACGGTTTTCTTCGCCTGGCGCTATCGCCAGTCGAACACGGCCGCCAAATATGATCCGGAATGGCACCATTCCACCGGTCTCGAAGTCATCATCTGGTCGGCGCCGCTGGCGATCATCATCGCGCTCGGCGCGATCACCTGGGTGAGCACACACAAGCTCGATCCCTACCGACCGCTCGACCGGATCGATGCGGCGCGCCCGGTGACGGAAGAAATAAAGCCGATCACGGTCGAGGTCGTAGCTCTCGACTGGAAATGGCTGTTTTTCTATCCGGAGTACGGGATCGCGACAGTCAACGAGATGGCAGCACCCGTGGACGTGCCGATCAACTTCAAGATCACCTCCTCCTCGGTGATGAACTCCTTCTACGTTCCGGCGCTCGCCGGCATGATCTATGCCATGCCCGGCATGCAGACCAAGCTGCACGCCGTCATCAACAAGGCAGGCGAGTACGAAGGGCTCTCATCCAACTATAGCGGTGACGGCTTCTCGCATATGCGCTTCAAGTTCCACGGCGTGGACCAGGCGGGCTTCGACCAGTGGGTCGCCCGGGTGAAGCAGAACGGCACGATGCTCAACCGCGACGCCTACCTGAAGCTCGAAAAGCCGAGCGTCAAGGAACCGGTGCGCTACTACGCCTCCGTCGATGACGGCCTCTATGAGGCGGTGCTCAACATGTGCGTCAGGGAAGGGCAGATGTGCATGACGGACATGATGCACATCGACATGATGGGCGGCGCCGGCGTCGAAAGCCATGAGAACCGCGCCAAGCTCGAGCATGACAATCGCCACGCGAGCGGCGTGACGGAAGCGGCCGCACCCGGCGCAACCTTCCCCGAAACCGGTAACCCTGCGCGTAGCGAGGAGCCAGCCGAGGGTGTCAAGGAAGAGCAGCCGCCGCCCGCGCCGATGAATCAGGATATGCACAAGACGCACTAGGTTTTCGCGCGTTCGCCAGCCCTCCGGCGGGCGCCCAGGCCCTCGGGCCGTATACAGGGATAAATTGGACGACCCATGTTTGGTGACACCAGCCTCACGCAATTCATCTTCGGGCGGCTTACCTGGGAAGCAATTCCCTATCATGAACCCATCCTCGTCGTGACCTTCGCGGTCGTGGCGGTGGTGGGTCTTGCGATCCTCGGCCTGATCACGAAATACAAGCTCTGGGGCTATCTCTGGCACGAGTGGTTCACCAGCGTCGATCACAAGAAGATCGGCATCATGTATATCATCCTGGCGATCATCATGCTTTTGCGCGGCTTTGCCGATGCGCTGATGATGCGCTTGCAGCAGGCGATCGCCTTCAACGGCAATGAGGGCTACCTCAACCCGCATCACTACGACCAGATCTTCACCGCCCATGGCGTGATCATGATCTTCTTCGTGGCGATGCCCTTTGTCACCGGCTTCATGAACTATGTCGTGCCGCTGCAGATCGGCGCACGCGACGTCTCCTTCCCCTTCCTCAACAACTTCTCGTTCTGGATGACCGCCGGCGGTGCTGTCATCATCATGATGTCGCTCTTTGTGGGCGAGTTCGCGCGCACCGGCTGGCTTGCCTATCCGCCGCTCTCGGGCGCCGACTACAGTCCCGGCGTCGGGGTCGACTATTACATCTGGGGGCTACAGGTGGCGGGCGTCGGCACGACGTTGTCGGGCATCAACCTGATCGCCACCATCGTCAAGATGCGCGCTCCGGGCATGACCTTCATGAAGATGCCGGTCTTCACCTGGACCTCGCTCTGCACCAACATCCTGATCGTCGCGACCTTCCCGATCCTGACGGCGACGCTCGCGCTCCTGTCGCTCGACCGCTACCTCGGCATGAACTTCTTCACCAATGACCTTGGTGGCAATCCGATGATGTACATCAACCTCATCTGGATCTGGGGCCACCCGGAGGTCTACATCCTCGTGCTGCCGGCGTTCGGCATCTTCTCCGAGGTCGTCGCAACCTTCTGCGGCAAGCGTCTCTTCGGCTACACCTCGATGGTCTACGCCACCTGCGTGATCATGATCCTGTCGTACCTGGTGTGGCTGCACCACTTCTTCACGATGGGCTCGGGCGCCTCGGTCAACGCCTTCTTCGGCATTACCACGATGATCATCTCGATCCCGACGGGTGCCAAGATGTTCAACTGGCTCTTCACCATGTATCGCGGCCGCATCCGCTACGAACTGCCGATGCTGTGGACCATCGGTTTCATGGTCACTTTCGTCATCGGCGGTATGACCGGCGTCATGCTGGCGATCCCGCCGGCCGACTTCGTGCTGCACAACTCGCTGTTCCTCATCGCCCACTTCCACAACGTCATCATCGGCGGCGTGCTGTTCGGGCTGATGGCCGGCCTCGTCTACTGGTGGCCGAAGGCCTTCGGCTACAAGCTCGATCCGTTCTGGGGCAAGATGAGCTTCTGGTTCTGGCAGATCGGCTTCTTCTTCGCCTTCATGCCGCTCTATGTGCTCGGCCTGATGGGTGTGACCCGGCGCGTCAGCCAATTCGAGGATCCGTCGCTGCAGATCTGGTTCATCATCGCCGCCTTCGGCGCCGTCCTGATCGCGATCGGCATCGCTTCCTTCATCATGCAGCTAATCGTCAGCTTTCTCCGCCGCGAGCAACTGCGCGAGACGTCCGGTGACGCCTGGGAGGGCCGCACGCTTGAATGGTCGACCTCGTCGCCGCCGCCGGACTACAACTTCGCCTTCACCCCGGTCGTGCATGACCACGACAGCTGGTACGATATGAAGAACCGCGGCTATGAGCGTCCGCTCACCGGTTTCAAACCGATCCATATGCCGAAGAACACCGGCACGGGCGTCATTCTCGCCGGCATCAGCGTCGTGCTTGGTTTGGCGCTGATCTGGTACATCTGGTGGCTGGTGGCCGTGTCCTTCGTCGCGCTGCTTGCCGTCGCGATCGGCCATACCTTCAACTATCAGCGAGATTTCTTCATCCCCGCAGAGACTGTAGCGGCGACTGAAGATGCACGCTCCAAGCTGCTCGCGGAACGGACCTGAGACGATGAGCGAAACCCAAGTCCAAGAAAACGAGAAGCCGCAGTTCTACATCACGGAAGAGCATCACCCGGAACACAGCACCATGCTGGGCTTCTGGCTCTACCTGATGAGCGACTGCCTGATCTTCGCCGTACTGTTTGCCACGCACGGCGTCGTCGGCCGCAACTACGCGGCGGGACCGTCACCGGCCGACCTGTTCGACCTTAGCCTCGTTGCCTTCAACACGGCGATGCTGCTTCTGTCGTCGATCACCTATGGCTTTGCCATGCTCCAGATGGAGCGCAACGCCAAGATGGAGACGCTCTTCTGGCTCGGCGTCACCGGCGTGTTCGGCGCAACCTTCCTGGCTGTGGAGCTCTATGAGTTCTATCACCTGCTTCACGAGGGCGCCGGCCCGACACGTTCGGCCTTCCTGTCGTCGTTCTTCACGCTGGTCGGCACGCACGGCCTGCACGTCACCTTCGGCATCATCTGGCTGATCACGCTGATGGTGCAGGTCAGCAAACATGGGCTGATCCCGGAAAACCGTCGCCGTTTGATGTGCCTGTCGATGTTCTGGCACTTCCTCGACGTCATCTGGATCGGCGTCTTCTCCTTCGTCTATCTCCTGGGAGCTCTCGGATGAGCGCACATTCCGACCACGAAAGCGCGTTCGAACCTCACCACGCGCACAGCCATCACGGCGATGCCGCCGGTCACGGTTCGTTCAAGAGCTACATGACGGGCTTCATCCTGTCGGTGATCCTGACGGCTATCCCGTTCTGGTTGGTCATGGGCGGCGTGCTTGACAGCAAGCTTTTGACCGCCGTCATCGTCATGGGCATCGGCGTCGTCCAGATCGTCGTGCACGTCATCTACTTCCTGCACATGAATGCCCGCTCGGAGGGCGGCTGGACGCTGATGGCGCTGATCTTCACGATCGTCATCGTCGGCATCGCGCTCGCGGGTTCGCTCTGGGTCATGCATCATCTCAACACCAACATGATGCCGATGACCAACGAGATGATGAAGAACATGCCCTGAGCGCGGGACGGGGCAGGCGGATACGACGATGATCACCGACGACAAGGCGACGGGGAGGGTCGGCGTATCCTCCCGCGCCCGCCTGATGATGACGGGTGCCTTGCTCTTCCTCGTTGCGGTGTTCCTTGCGCTCGGTACCTGGCAGGTCCAGCGGCTCTTCTGGAAGCTCGATCTCGTTGCTCGGGTAGAGGCGCGTGTCGGGGCGCCCGCGGTGTCGCCACCAGCACAATCCGATTGGAGTGCCGTCAACCGGGAAAAGGACGAATACCGCCGCGTCACCGCGACCGGTACCTTCAGTCACGACCAAACCGCGCTGGTACAGGCGGTGACGGAGCTTGGCGCTGGATTTTGGGTCTTGACGCCGATGCGGCTTGAGGATGGCTCAACCGTGCTGATCAACCGCGGCTTCGTGCCGGCCGATCGCCGCGATGCTGCCGCACGCGCTGAGGGTGAGATCGACGGAACCGCTACGGTAGCCGGGCTTCTTCGCATCACCGAACCCGGCGGCGCCTTCCTGCGGTCCAATGACCCGGCAAGCGATCGGTGGTTTTCCCGCGACGTTGCCGAGATCGCCGCGGCGAAGGGCCTGCACAATGTCGCGCCTTACTTTATCGATGCGGATGCAACACCCAATCCCGGTGGGCTGCCGATCGGGGGCCTCACGATCGTCCGCTTTCGCAACAGCCATCTCGTTTATGCGCTGACGTGGTTCGCGCTCGCGACGATGAGCGCCGCAGGTGCGTATCTCGTCTATCGGCAGCGGATCAAGGCAGACTGAGAACGCTGGGCATGCTCGGTTCCGGCTGATGCCGCTCATCTACGACAGTATTCCGTTCGCCCGAGTTCAACGAAACAGGGCGCTCGACCCGTATTCCGGGGAGCGCCCTGTTCGAACCCGGAGTGCCGTCATTGAATGCTGATAGCATCGCTAATGACAAGCTCTCGAAACGGGTGATGCCCCCTAAATGGAGTGGGCGGCCGAAATTTCAAGGGACCAGTGCGGGGCCGGTTTCTAGTCGGGTTCGGATGATGGCCGGCGCAGCGGAGCATTTGCGGCCGAGCGTCCGCAAAGACCTTGCCCGAGGCGTGCTATCCGGCACGATATTCGTCGGCAACATAGAGCCTACGCAGAACTGACGGTCAGGGCATGCGGGCGCTTCGGCCCGACGAAAGTTTCGGTTGGATCGGTTCCGAAGCGCTGAATCTCCAACGGAAAGCGGCCCTCTTGGGAGGGCCACTTCCGATGTCCAGCGGATTACTTGGCACCGATTGCCTGAAGGCCGGCCGTGGCGCAGTTCGCGTCGATATCGCCCGACGGCGCGCCACCCACGCCGATGCCGCCAACCAGGGCCTTGCCGAACTTGATCGGCACGCCGCCAGCCTGGATCACCATCCGGGCGTCCATGTCGCGAAGACCTTCATTCGCCGGTTTGGAGGCGATGAACTCGCCGAGGCCGGCCGTGTCGCGGCCCATGGCAGCGGACGTGAAGGCCTTGCCCTGCGCGCTGTTACCGGTGTGCGGGCCGGAATTGTCGGCCTTCAGCAGCACCTTGGTTGCGCCATCGCGACCAACCACGGCAACGCTGACATTGTGGCCTTCCGCGGCGCAAGCCTTCACTGCGGCTTCGGCAGCCTTGACGGCCATGTCGAGCGGCAGGTAGGCCGCGGTCGGCAGTTCCTGCGCCGTGGCGGCGACGGGAGCGAGAAGCGCGGCTGCGAGCACGATATTGCGGATCATCATAGGTTCCTTTCCTGTTGATATGGAAAGGTTATCCGGCCTCGGCTGTCGCGGGTATTCGTAGGCCTTGCGACGCTATCCGTAGTTCTACGGAGTTTTCGTGCCATCGAGCCAAATGCGCGTCATCTCCGCTTGCGACGTGCTGCCGAGCTTGGCGCCGATTGCGGCGCGGTGGCTTTCGACAGTGCGCGGCGAGAGGCCGAGACCTTCGGCGATCTGGCGGGTGGTGAAACCCGCAGCGATACGATCAAGAACTTCGCGCTCCCGCTGCGTGAGCATCGCCAGCAAAGCGAGCGTCTCTGCCTTCTCGGCATGCACGCGCAAGGTCCGCTCCAGCAGCTCGTGGCCCTTGTGGATCGCATCGATCAAGTCCTGCTCGTCCACCGGCTTCGAGAGAAAATCGATCGCGCCATTGCGGAAGGCTCGGCGGCAGGCCTCGATATCGCCGTGCCCGGAGATAACGATTGTCGGCCAGTCTATCCCATGTTCCACCAGTCTCTCCTGCAGCTTCAGCCCGGAGATGGCTGGCATGCGGATATCGAGTACCAGGCAGCCGGGGGCGAGGCGAGAAACCTGTGTCAGAAAGGCTTGCGGATCAGAAAAACCCGTGACCTTGATGCCGACCGTCGAGAGCAACAGGCTGAGCGCACGACGCACGGCATCGTCGTCGTCAACGAGATAGACGGGGAGGGTCATCGCATCGGCTCCTCGGTTCGGCGCGTACGGGGCAGCGTCACCCTGAAGGTGGCACCGTTGTCGCTCTCGACCAGGGCGATTTCGCCGCCGGCGCGTTCCACCAGTCGCTGGCTCAGCGCCAGACCGAGCCCGGTGCCGCCGGCGCGGGTCGTCACGAATGGCGTGAACAGCCGCGGGCGAAGTGTTTCCGGAACGCCGGGGCCGTTGTCGGCGACCTCGAAGACCACCGTGGTATCGTCCTCGCTCAAGGTAACGGTCACGCGTCCTGTATCGCCCGGCTGTTGAGCCAATGCCTCAAAGGCGTTGCGGACCAGATTGAATGCGACCTGTTCGATCTCGACCGGATCGGCGACGACCGAAACCGTTGTATCTGGAACCTGAAAATCAAGTTGAATTCCGCGTGATATCGCGTCCGGCTCAAGTAGAGCTTCAACATTTGCGAGCGCCTGTCGCAGATCGAAGGCAGTAACCGGCGCGGCATGGGGGTGCGACCAGTTGCGGAACCGTTCCAATATGGCGGATGCCCGGCGCGCTTGGCTCACTGTATCCTCCAATACCGGAGCAAGCGCTGCGTCTTGCCCTTGGCTGAGCAGCCGGCGCCCGGCCTGCGCCTGCGCCAGGATTGCGGTCAGGGGCTGGGTCAGTTCATGCGCCATGCCGCTCGCCATTTCGCCAAGCGCGTTGACGCGCGAGGCGTGCGTGAGGCGCGATTCCAACGCACTGAGCGTCGCCTGCTGTTCTGCTGCGCGCGTACGCGCACGCTGGCGCAATACAGCCAATCCTGCGAGGTAGGCAAGGCTCACCACCAGAAGCGTCAAGCCTGTCTGTACGGGCGGGAACATGTCCGCGAACCCGATCTCCATGCCCGTTTCCAGCCGCAATGGCTGCGATGCGCTACTCAGCGGCTTCGAAAAGCGGATTGCCTCGGGCAGGGCGGCCGGCTGGAGCAGGAGGTGCCCGTCCGGCAAAGATAACCGCACCGCGACCCCCGGGCGAGACCAGAATGGCCCGCCGTCTCCGATCAACTTCGCTGCGTCGATGCCGAGCATCAATCCATAACGCGCCTCGTCGCTGTTTGGGCTGCGCTTGACCATGATGTAGTGGTCGGGGCGTTGCGGGTGGGGCAGGAGAGCGATGTGCCCGTCCGAAGCTCTGGCAGCTGTCCGGATGAGCTCGGCGGCCTTGGCGTCGAGTGGATCGGTCCCGACGGTCTCCGCATTTGGATCCAGGGGGACGAGCTGAACCTCGTCGATCCGCGGATAGAAGCGCGCAATCGTGCGGGCGACCTCCAGGAACAGGTCGTGCCTGCGGCCTTCGGAGGCGACGGCAACGGCCGACAGCGCGGTCAGGTGCGCATCGTGCTGATCGGCCCGCTGGGAGGCCAGGCTATGGAGGAGCGTGCTCTCTTGCTCAAGCTCGGCAACCAGCGCCTGCCGTTCCCATCCCGCCAGCATGCCTCCACCGACAAGCAGGAGCAGACACCAAAGGAGGGCCAGATAGAAGGGGCGTTCGAAGATCGAGCGATTGCTGTGCATCATCAGTTCGGCGGTCTAGTTGTCATACGCTGCCTTCAGCAGAGCGGTGGCAGGTCAGGCGCGATCGTGTTCGCCTCGATCATCTCGCCGGTGAAGTGCGCGCTGTCAATCCATCGCAGCGTTTACAGGCGCGATGAGGATTATGCTACTCTGAGCCTGCGGAAGCTTGGGAGTGGTGTGCCACTTCGCCGACGGCGAGCGCCGGCGTTCTTCATCGCCGGTGTGCTCTTTTTGATTGCTGCATTGCTCGCGATCAGTTGGCACCACAGTTCCGCCTCCAAAACAGTGAATGGATCAAGCACTTGGCCAGGTTTTCTAAAATCCGGCCATCACTCTCGCCTGACGACCCGCTAGGAGAAGCGTCTCGTGCGGCTGGAGCTGCCGCCAAGCGCGACCGCGCGTAGATCTCTAAACATGAACAATTTTTAATTGTTTTTCAGCGTGTTGCGCCATTGAAGCGGCCAGATTCGCGCCCAATTTCGGAAGCGTTGGCACGACGCGCGCTCTTTCCCACGATGCGCCTCCGCCGCCCCAATTGGCCGAACAGATCAGTGGGGATCCGCTGCATGTGCGTTCACCCGCAAACGGACCACGCTGGCTGTGCGGATACCGTCTTCTGGCTCCAACGTCGCGGTCCCTCTTGAAGCGGACGTCCGGAGCATATCAGGGATCGCGGAGGCGCTGATGGCCAATCGATCAAGTATCGCGATCCTCGCCGCGGGTTTCCTCTGTGTGGCCGCCGTCGGGCTCAGTGTGACGCGGACGGCCGTACTGAGCGAGACAAAGCCCGCAAATGGTGTTGCAGCCAACTCCAGACATGGAGGCAGCGTGTCCGTCGAAACGGCCACGGTCGCGCTTCAGGACGTGCCCGTCATTGTCCATGCCTTGGGTAATGTCCAGGCGCCCGATACCGTGGAGGTCGGTGCCCGCGTCGCGAGCCAGATCACCGCCATCCACGTGAAGGACGGGCAGATGGTCAAGGCGGGCGATCTGCTTTTCACGCTGGATGACCGGGCAATGCAGGCGCAGCTCGCGCGTGACACGGCGATCGTTGCCAAGGACGCTGCGCAGCTCTCGGACGCAAAAATAGAGCTGGAGCGCGCAAAAACCCTGCGCGACGACAAGACAGGCACGCAGCAGACCTATGACACCGCTCTCGCACTGCAACAGTCGGCGCAAGCAACGCTTGATGCTGACCGGGCATCGGTCGACGCCGATCAGGTCGCGTTGAGCCTTACCCGGATCACCGCACCCATCAGCGGCCGCCTCGGGGTCGTTCAGGTCGCTCTTGGTGATCTTGTCGGTCAGACGGGCGCCACCTCCACCAATCTGGTGACGGTTACGGCGATAGACCCGATCGAGGTTGCCTTCCATTTGCCGGAAGAGCAATTGCAGACGTTCAAGGCGCTGCTCGATCAGGGCAAACCGCCGCACGTGCGGGCCAAGCTAAGCGGCTCGGACACGGCCATAGGCGAGGGCGTGCTCGACTTCATCGATTCTTCGGTCGACACCGCCTCCGGCACGATCGCCATGCGGGCGACCTTTCCCAATGGCGCGCAAAAGCTATGGCCGGGTCAGTTCGTCGATGTCGATATCGAACAGGAGCAATTGCACCAGGCGCCGGTGATCCCGAGCGTTGCTGTTCAACCAGGCCAGAACGGCCCCTTCGTCTTCCATGTGAAGGATGACAACACAGTGGAAACGCTGGCCGTAAAGCCTCTGTTCGATAACGGCAAACTGACCGTGATCGCTTCGGAGCTCGCGCCGGGCGAAAGGGTCGTGGTCGAGGGACAAGCCAGCCTGAAACCAGGCGACATCGTAAAGGCGGTGCCTCCTGGCAAACAACCGCTGACGGATTGAGTTCCTGCGACACTTCGGGAGTGAACGAAAATGCCACTGTCCGAGTTCAGCATTCGCCGTCCGATCGCCACCGCGCTGCTGTCGGTCGCGCTCATCCTTGCGGGCGCCTTCAGCTACCTCGTCCTGCCGATTGCGGCCCTGCCGCGCACCGACTTCCCGGTTATCAACGTCTCGGCCTCGTTGCCGGGCGCGTCACCGGACATCATGGCGACCTCGGTTGCAACGCCGCTTATCAAGCAGTTTGCGACGATTGCGGGGATCGATACGATCTCGACGACCAATGCCCTTGGTTCTACGTCGATCTCGATCGAGTTCGTGCTCGGGCGCAACATCGATGCCGCTGCCGCCGACGTGCAGGCGGCGATCACCAGAACGCTGAGGCTCCTGCCGCAGGATATGCCCGCTCCGCCAAGCTATCGCAAGGTCAACCCGGCCGATGCCCCGGTGCTGCTGCTGGCACTGAAGAGCGATACGGTGCCTCTCACCGACCTCGATGCAATCGCGCAACAGGTGATTTCTCCCACCTTGTCCGTGCTCGACGGGGTGGCCGAAGTGTCCATCCTCGGCAGCCAACAATTCGCCGTGCGCATTCAGATGCGCCCGGATGCGCTGACGGCGCGTGGCATCTCCGTGGATGCACTGACGACAGCGGTCGCTGCGGCCAACGACAATTCGCCGCTCGGCACGGCGCAGACTAGAGATCGCCAGGTGGCGATCGTTGCCGATACGCAGCGGATGAACGCTGCGAGCTTCGCAAACATCATCATCAAAAGCGACAACGGCAGGCCTGTGCGGCTTGGCGATGTCGCGACGGTGATCGATTCCATCGCCAACGATCAGACGGCGAGCTGGCATGATGGATCCCGCGCCATAATCCTGGCAATCCAACGCCAGCCGGATGCGAACACGGTACAAGTCGTCGACCGGGTGCAGGCACTTCTGCCGTCGCTGCGCCAGTCGCTTCCCGCCTCCGCCTCCATCGAAACGCTCAACGACCGCTCGACCTCGGTGCGCGGCGCGGTGCGCGACGTTCAATTCACCCTCGCGCTCACCGTCGGCCTGGTGATCCTCGTTATTTTCGTCTTCGTCCGCCGTCTCTGGGCAACGCTTATCCCGGCGTTAGCCGTGCCGATCTCCATCATCGCCACATTTGCCGCGATGTATCCGCTCGGCTTCTCGATCGACAATATCTCGTTGATGGCGCTGACGCTGTCCGTCGGGCTCGTTGTGGATGATGCGATCGTGATGCTGGAAAACATCGTTCGTCACATGGAGGAGGAGGGCATTGACGCCTTCTCGGCCGCGCTTGCCGGGTCGAAAGAAATCGGCTTCACCATCGTTGCGATCTCCCTTTCGCTGGTCGCAGTGTTCATTCCGGTCCTGTTGATGGGCGGCGTCATCGGCCGCATCCTTCACGAGTTCGCGGTGGTCGTCACCGTCGCGATCCTCGCCTCCGCCCTCGTTTCGCTCACGCTGACGCCGATGCTCGCCGCGCGGCTGCCTGCCAACAAGGACAGTACCCCAGGGGGCGGCGTGACCGCGCGGCTGGACCTTGCATTCGAGGGCGGCTTCGCCCGCATCCTGAATGCCTATGAACGGCTGCTTTCGATCTGCATCCGACAGCGTGGCCTGGTGCTTCTATTCTTCCTGTTTACTGTCGCGATCACGGCCTATCAGATCACGACGATCCCGAAGGGCTTCTTCCCTCAGGAGGATATCGGTCAGCTCCAGGTAACCACCCAGGCGCGCGAGGATATCTCCTTTGCAGCGATGACGGAGCTTCAGTCCAAGGTAGAGGGGGTCTTTGCCAAGTCGCCCTATGTTGCCCATGTGGCAAGCACGGTCGGCTCGGGCGGCGCGTCGACGGCGCTCAACACCGGGCGTCTCTTCGTGGAACTCAAGCCCAAGCCCGACCGCCCTCCGCTCGAAACCGTTCTTGCCGAACTACGCAGGGAGCTTGCAGCAATTCCCGGCATCCAGGCCTATATGTCGCCGATCCAGAACCTCTCCGTCGGGTCGCGCGCCTCAGCCAGTCAGTATCAGCTGGTTCTCCAGAGCCTCGATCAGCCGCTGATGAACGAGTGGGCACAAAAGCTCCGCGATGCGATGAGCTCTAATCGCACCTTCTTTACCGACGTCAACAGCGACCTTCAGATCAACGCGCCGCAAACACGCCTGGTCGTCGACCTCGACAAGGCGGCAACGCTGGGAGTTGGTGCCAGTCAAGTGCGTTCGACACTCTATGGCGGCTTCGGCGCCGAGCAGATCTCCACGATCTACACGGCAGGTGACAGCTACGACGTCATCATGGAACTCGATCCGAGCATCGAGTGGTCTGCCGACAGGTTTTCCGAACTGCGCGTCGGCGGCGCGAATGGTGCGCTTGTACCCCTCGGCGCCTTCGCCCGCGTCGAAACGGTGTCAGGGCCACTCACCATCAATCAGCTGGGACAACTGCCGGCAGTCACGATCTCCTTCAACCTGCCGGCGCAGGTCGCTCTTGGCAACGCACTTGCGGAGGTCGCGCGCCTCAAGACGGAGATTGGTATGCCCTCGGCGATCGCCACCCGAAACTACGGCACCACGCAGCTCTTCGAGGATGCCGCCGCCAACCAGGGGCTGCTGATCCTCGCGGCGATTGTGACGATCTATCTCGTGCTCGGCGTCCTCTACGAAAGCCTTATCCATCCGCTGACCGTGCTCTCCGGCCTGCCGTCGGCGATTTCCGGGGCGCTTCTTGCGATCTACTTCTGCCGCTTCGACCTCTCGATCATCGCGATCGTCGGGGTGCTGATGCTGATCGGCATTGTCAAGAAAAACGCGATCATGATGATCGATGTGGCGCTGGCGCTGCAGCGTTCCGGCAGTTCGGCCCGCGAGGCAATCCAAAGGGCCTGCCTGATGCGCTTCCGCCCGATCATGATGACCTCCGCCGCCGCGATCATGAGCATATTGCCGATCGCGGTCGGCAGCGGCGCGAGCGCGGAACTGCGCCAGCCGCTTGGTGTCGCCGTGGTCGGCGGCCTCATGGTTTCGCAGTTCGTGACCCTCTTCGTGACGCCCGTGATCTACCTCTACATGGAGGACCTGACGCGGTGGATCTCAAATCTGCTTCGCGTGACTGCAAAGCTTGAACGATCCCCAACAGGCGTCAGCCAAGCCGTCGTTAATCGGGCGGGTTCCCCAACTGACAAATGACAGCACGGCTTCTATCCCTGTGATCAGCCAGTAGATTTTTCTAGTTGAGATTGCGGCGCGATGATGGTGCAATGCTCGGCGTGTAGCTAGACCTTCCTCTCTCGACGATTAAAGCGAGTGGCTCATGTCGATTTCAGATGCGATCTACCGCCCCTTCGAAACGCTGATCCGACCGCTCGACATCCCATACCAACCACTTCCCACCAGCGGACCCGTCGCGGTCCTCCTGCACTTCATCCGGATGTTTCGTGGCGTCGTCATTGCGATGGCGCTGACGTCGATGGCCGTGGAAGCCATCAACCTGACGATCATCTGGGGGCTATCGGTGATCGTTGATGGCGTGGCGACACAGGGCGTCGCGCTCTTCGTCGAGAACCGGTTCTGGCTGTTGGCGTTCCTGGCCTTTCTGATCTTTCCGGTGATGCCGGTCTTCTTCTACATCACCAACATCCTGAACTCGCATACGATCGGCATCAGTCTGCCGATCGCCATACAGTGGCAGGGGCACAAGGCCATCGAAGGGCAGGATCTCGCCTTCTTCCATGACCTTTTTGCCGGGCAGGTGGCATCGCGTCTCGGCCAGGTCGCCAATGCCGTTCAGCAGCAGATCCTGATTGCTTTTCAGACGGCGCCGCGCTTTCTGCTTCAGATCGTCGGCTCGGTTCTGCTCCTGTTTGCGCTCTCCTGGCAGTTGGCGTTGCCGGTCGTCCTTTGGGTGATCGTCAATGTGCTCTTCACCATCAAGGTCGTACCGGATTTCACGGAGCGCGCACGGCGCTCAGCAAAGCAGAACAGCCTGGTTTCCGGCGCGATGACCGACATCTACGGCAACATCCAGATGGTCAAGCAGTTCGCGGCCGAAGACAGCGAGGCGGGTGCACTACGGAAGATCATGTCAAAGGCGGTCGGTACGCTGCACCACGAGCAGCGCATCTACCGGACGACGGAACTCGTCGTCATCAGCCTCAATATGCTGCTCTGGCTCGTCATGCTGGGCATCGGCTTCTGGGGGCTGTTCGACGGCTTTTTGACGGTCGGGGATTTCGTTGCGACCGTCTATATCCTCCAACGGCTTTCGGCGAGCTCTTTCACCTTCCTGCAGATGGGGCAGCAGATCTTCAAGGCGCTGGGCACAATCAAGGATGCAATGCCGGTCATGACCACGCCGCCGACTGTGACCGATCGACCTCGCGCAACGACGCTCACCGTTCCTCGCGGCGAAATTCGGTTCGAGAACGTTCGCTTCGCCTACAAGGCGGGCCGGCCGGTCATCGATGATCTGTCGCTGACGGTTCGCCCGGGCGAGAAAGTGGGGTTGGTCGGCCTTTCCGGCGCGGGCAAGACGACGCTGGTCAGCCTGCTCCTGCGTTTTTACGATATCGAGGGCGGCACCATCCACATCGACGGGCAGGACATTGGCACGGTGAGCCAGACGAGCCTGCGGCGAAACATTGGTGTTATCGCCCAGGATGTCGCGCTCTTACACCGCTCGGTCGGCGACAACATCCGGTATGGTCGTCCCGAAGCAACCCGGCCGGAGATCGAGCAGGCCGCAAGGGCAGCGCAAGCCGATGCCTTCATCGCCGAACTGACCGACGGCGAGGGTCGCGAGGGCTACGAGGCCTTTGTCGGCGATCGCGGCATCAAGCTGTCGGGAGGTCAGCGACAGCGTGTTTCGATCGCGCGGGTGCTGCTGAAGAATGCGCCAATCCTGATCCTCGACGAAGCGACGTCCGCACTGGACAGCGAGGCCGAGGCGGCGATCCAGGAAAAGCTCAACCTGCTGATGGACGGCAAGACAGTGATTGCCATTGCCCACCGCCTTTCGACGATTGCGAGGATGGACAGGATCATCGTTCTGGATCGTGGCCGGATCATCGAGGAAGGAACGCCGGATGCGCTCCTGGAGCAAGACGGGCTCTATGCCCGTCTTTGGAAGCGACAGACCGGCGGCTTTATTCCTGAAGAACTGAATTGACCGCCGCCGTCCAACGTCAAAGGCCGTGCCCCAGTCGGCTGCGGGCATCCTGCGCAGCTCATTTTTCGCAGAGCCGCCGTCCGCCGTAATAGGGCTGATAGGTGCAGTCCGACGGCCTGAAGGAACGATAGCTGCGGGAGCAGGCCGTGATGTTGCAGGACTGCGGCGCGGCCGGGCTTTCGACAAGCGCTCCTGCCGCAGGCGCAGCCATCGCTTCCCGCATGAAGTCGCGCCAAATATGCGCTGGCAAGGCGCCGCCCGTGACCCCCTTCATCGGCGTGTCGTCGTCATTGCCAACCCATACGCCGGCGACGAGTGGTTCCGTGAAGCCGACGAACCAGGCATCGCGATTGTTTTGGCTGGTGCCGGTCTTGCCGGCCGCAAACGCACCGGGAGCGGCCCCGCGTCCGGTTCCGCGCTCGACCACCAACTGCAAAAGGCCAACGAGATCCGGCTGGTAGGCGGAGAGATCAACGGTCGGCGCGGCCTGTGAGCCGACACGAAACGCCTCCGGCTGCCCGGCCGCCTGAAAGTCGATGATGCCCCAGGGTTCTACGGGCGCCTTTCCGAGATGGACGGAGGCATAGGCGCTGGTGAGGTCAAGCAAGCTGACCTCCGAAGTACCGAGGGCCAAGGAAGGAGTATTGGCCAGCGGCGCGTTTATGCCGAGCTCGCGCGCAGCGGCGATCACGTTGTCGAGCCCGACCTCCTGGGCAAGCGCCACCGTCGGCGCATTCAGCGAGCGGGCAAAGGCCTCGGCAAGCGTGACCCAGCCGCGATAGCGGCCGCCGGAATTCTCCGGCGACCAGCCGTTAATGTCGATCGGCGCATCCAGGACCTGGTCGGACAGAGTGAACCCGGCCTTCAGGGCCGCATAGAAGACGAACAGCTTGAAGGTGGAACCCGGTTGCCGCATGGCGGTCACCGCGCGATTGAATTGGCTTTGCTTATAGTCGCGACCGCCGACCATGGCGACGACCGCTCCGTCGGGCGTCATCGCAACCAACGCGGCCTGGGATACTCCGGCCGCCTTTCCTTCCGTATCCAGCGCGTTTGCCAGAACCCTTTCTGCGATCCGTTGCAGCTGTGGGGACAGTGTCGTGCGAACCGTCGTCGAACCCGGCGATGCGCCGGCGATTTCGCTCGCCTGCGGCGAGATCCAGTCAGCGAACCAGCTTCCGGATCGTGGCGTCGGCGTCGTCGGGTGGAGCGTGGCGAAGCTCGCCTTGACTTGTGCAGCCTCGGGTGCGGTGATCTTGCCATTGGCTACCATCGTGTCGAGGACGACCGATGTGCGTTGCCGCGCACCTTCAAAATTGTCGATCGGATTCCACTGGCTCGGCGCCCGCAACAATCCAGCTAGCATCGCCGATTCCGGCAGGTTGAGTGCGCCGATGTCCTTGTTGAAATAGATCCTTGCGGCGGCGGGCATGCCGGTCGCGCCGGCGCCGAGATAGGCGCTGTTGAGGTAACGCGTCAGAATTTCCTGCTTGCCGAGCTTCCACTCCAGCCACAGGGCGATCACGAACTCCTGGATCTTTCGTTTCATTGTTCGGTCGCTGTCGAGATATTGCAGCTTGATGAGCTGTTGGGTGATGGTGCTGCCGCCCTCGACCACCGAGCCCGCCTCGAAGTTCCGCACGAGTGCCCGTCCGATCCCTCTGACATCGATGCCGAAATGGTCCATGAACCGGCGGTCCTCGATTGACAGCACGGCATCGATCAACTGCGGCGGGAATTGGTCGTACTGTGCGTAGGGTCCTTGATAGGGGCCTTGTCTGACCAGCGGTCCTCCGTCCGCCGTTTCCAGCACCACGACAGGTTTCAAAGTTCCGTCCCTGATCTCGCTCCAGGGAACATCCTTCAGCGCCCACACGAGTACGGTACCGGGGAGAAGGAGGCAGGCGAGGAGAGCCAAGCCTATGGTAGCCTTCCACCAGCTTGGCCTGACGAAGGTGCGCGCGCGATCTTCGGAGGGCTTCTTACGCAGCGCGCCGAGCCGGTTCCCAACTTTCGCCAGAGCAGCCACGAACCACTCGCGGGGATCGTCGACAGCTGATGTCGCTTCGTCTGCATTCGAAGGCCTGAAGTTCGTTTTCAGGTAGGAAGCCGCATGCTTGGCCTTCGCACGGACCAAGGTTGCACCCACCTTCAAATCGTGGCCGAGCGCAACCAACAGATGGCGAGCTGCCCGTCCGCTTTGACCGAAGGGTGTCGGGGAGGGGGGTGCTTGCGCGGATTGATCCGGCCCGTCGGATGGGATTGAAGCGCCCGTCTGGAGCACGACATGCTCGATAGTCGATGCCGAGCTTTCCGGGCGATCGGCACCCTTGCTGGAGGTGTTGGCAATCTGGGTCGAGGTCTTGGGAGGGCGTGGCATCGGCTACCGCTAATAGGATCTTTCGGAATCTAGCGCTACCTTGTGACCTGACAATGTTCATGATGCATTGAACAGTTGGTCTTCAGGCTGGCGTGTCCGCTGGCAGAAATCGCTCTCTACTGCATGTTTCCTTTAATCGTAGCCGGTTAAAGGACAAAAACATGCAGCAATTCAAAGTGCTACAGCGGCCTTTGCGCGTCTGATAAGACGCGCGGCGCTGTAGGAGGTGCTCACGGCGGGACCGAAAGGACCTCGCGAACCTATCGTTCGGGTTCGGTCAGCGGTGCTAGCGCCCTGTCAGCGCTCAGGACCGGTCTCGGAACAGGTCCTCTTAGTGCCGGTAGATAGGCAATAAGGAACAGCCCCCATGCCAACATCCAGCATGCGGCTGCGGCGACGATGGGATCGAAATACACGCTGCCGATCCATTCGGCCAGAATGCGGATCATTGCGGCGAGGCAGGTAAGAGCGAAAGCGCATCCCATCTTCCCGTTGAGCACGAGCACGCCTCCGTCGCGGGCCATCGCCGCGCGCATCATGAGAGCCGCCATCATTGTTCCCATGGCCCCCATGGTCGCCGCATGCAAAGCGATCGCGGGTGACATCCGGTCTGGAAATATGGTCGCGAAGCCGATGAGCAGGAGAGCTGCCGGCGTCCAGGAAAAAGCAAGATGCAGAATGAGGAGCGCCGGGTAGCGACGGGTTCTCAGGCATTGCCAGCCGCGCATTTGTAGCACGAGCGCCAAGCCGGACAGTACGAGGAAGATGCCCTCTGCGTTCGTTTGCGCGGTAGCATTGAAGCAGGCGGCCGCAACTATGCCGCCGACGGCCAGGTAGGAAAGCCCGGGCTGGTCCCGAACGAGACCTGCCTCACCAGTTCGTCCGAGCCAGGAGCGTGTGAAGGCGGGCACCGCACGGCCGCCGATCACGGTGATCAGGGCGAGGAAGATCCGCGGCACTGCATCTGCGACGAGATAGCTTGCCTCTCCGTCAAGCCACAGCGGGCTGAGCATGCCCATCAGCGCCATGGCGAACGGTGCCCAGAGGCGGCGTCCCGCTCTGCTCGATACAACCGCCTGGGCGAGAGCGACCGCGAGAAAGACGAAGTAGGCGGACATCCCGACCGCTGCAGCAACGACCGGGAGGTGCGCCGAAAGAGCCGTCGTCAGGCGGGCCACGCACCAGAGAACGGTCGCGAACACGGTGACACCAGCTGAGACGGGGCCCTTCTTTGTCCAGGCGGACAGGGCGGTCAGCAGGTAGCCGCCTGCCGCCGCACCGGCCATGCCGAAGAGAAGCTCATGGCCATGCCAGGCAGCTTTGTCTGGTCCAATTCCCTCGGGCAGAAGCCAGACCGCAGGTGAGACAAGCGCCCATAGGCCCGCCAGAAAGAACAGGGGTCGGTGCGGCGCCTGCCAGATCGATGTCCACGCCTGTGGCGCCGCGATCATCAAATCGTCTGGAGGCCGGCCTCGAAGCGCGGAAACAGCACGGCATTTTCGAGATGCATGTGCGTGACGAGGTCGTCGGTAAGCTTACGCAACCCGGTGTAAAGCGCGGTCCACGAACCGCAGGCGCCGTCCGGCAAGGAAAGCCCGTGGGTGACATGCTCGATCGTTCTCAGATGCTCCACCTCGTCGTGGTGCTCGCGCCGCATCTGCGCGATCGGATAGGAAATCGTCGCGCCATCACCGCGCTGCATCATCGGAAACAGCACGAGCTCTTCCTTCATCATGTGGCTTTCGAGCTCGTCCCGCAGCGCTTCCAGGGCTTGGGAAAGCCCGACAGGGGCCGACGGATGGCCGCCGTGCACCCGTTCCACCTTCTGGGCAAGCGGGATCAACCATGTGAGCTCAGCACGGTGCGTTTGGTGGTACCTGTGGAGGAGGTGGGCGATGAGATCGGCGGTCTCCTCAGGGGCATCTCGGCTTGCGGAACGCTTGAGCGTTTCCAGTTCTGTCAGCAATGCCGAAGGGGCGATACCGGCCTTGAGGGCGGCTTCCGACAACAACATCTTGCCGCCGCAACAGAAGCTGATGCCGTAACGGCGGAAGAGTTCCGCGGCCCCCGGCAATTCGGCTGCGATCGTTGCGACTGTGCTTTCGAGGCTGAGATCGGTCATTATCTGTTCCTTGCTGGATGCTTGCAGACGGATTCCGAGCAGCGCTTGGACGTATCGGACGCATCGAAGTCGTCTGGGGTTGAGGCAATGTGTATCGGCCCCTCCGGCGCCGGGGACGTCCGGGCTGCCGTGCGGCGCAGAGAGCATCCTTGACTACGCGAGGTGAGGATCTTCGTCTTTGTGCCGGCGCAAACGCCAGAAACGCGCGTACGTCTCGTCGTTGACCTACCGGTTCCTCTTAGGTACGGGGCGTCGTCCGCCCAGGAATCGACTTCGACAGCGAGCCGTTTTTTTTGACCGGTAATATGTCCCGAGTCAGGTCAGCGTCGCACGCATCCGCGAGGTCGACAACACCGATCCCACCTTGTCCCTCGAGCACGGTGAAGCTGACGATGCTTAACGTAGAGTAAATGTCACGCTCGGGTCACGCGACAAGGAGACGATGTCGCGATAGGTTGCAGGGTCATTTCAAACCCTGGAATGCCGCTCATAGCGCCTTCGGTTCCTTCAGCATGGCCAGCGCCGACGCGGCATCCCGTATGGAGTGGAATATCATGCGCCGCTATCTGTTCAACATCTATGCAGCAGGCGTCGTCAGCCGCGACGAAGTTGGCCGGAAATACCCATCAGATGGACCCGCAGTTGCCTATGGTCAAAGGATTGTCGATGAACTGACCAAGGACGACGACTATCGCGACGCCGTCATCGATGTGGTTACGGCTTCAGGGCGTCTGGTTGCGCGACTGATATCGAGCGAAACACCGCTCGTGCATCATGTGAGGCAACCGACGCGACAGATTTCGCTGCACTGAGCCTGCTGATCTCGCCAATTTGCGGACAGGCCTACTGCATGTCTTCTTAAATCAACCTCGATTTGAGGGCAAAGACATGCAGCGAATCAAAGTGTTACAGCGACCTTTGCGCGTCTGATAAGACGCGCGGCGCTGTAGTGGATTGATCCGGGTGGACAACCGAAAGCAAATCCTATGCAGCCTGTTCGCGACCTGAGTTGTGATCGAACAACGTCCGCGCTGCTGCCGCCAGCAGATCCGTTTGCGAAATCAGTCCCAGCACATGATGGTCGTCATCGACGATGATGACCGCGTGAATTGTTCCGCTGGTGAGCGCCGGAAGCAAGCTCATCGCCCGGTCGTCCTGGCGCGCGACCACTGGCGTTGCAACGTTGCTGCCGACGGTGGCGCCGGGCTCGGTCAGCTCCCTCAGTCCGACTGTACCGACAAGTCGCTCGTTTCCATCCTTTACGGGGATGGTCCGGATATTGTGTTTGAGAAGCAACGAGCGCGCCGCCTCGCTGCTGTCGTCTTGATGGACGCAGATGACGTCGCGCGACATGATATCCCGGCACAGGATGTGGGGTGTCGCCCGAATTGCCGCCTGCAATTCCACCTGGCGCAGCACCCGATCAAGATCCTCCCGGCTGATGTCAAAGGTTTCATCCAGCGCCTCGAGCGCGGCATCGACATCCGCACCGGTAAAGCCAACCCGGCGACTGGCGGGCGGATCAATGGTCGCGTGCGTATTTGCGGGCGGAGCGACGACGTGCGGGTAGTTGCGTTTCGCCAGCTTGTGAAACAGGATCCCGAGAGCCACCAGCAGGCACGAGTTGAGCGCGACGGGCACCAGCGGGAACAGGAGACCCCAGCTCGCCACGACAGGGCCGCCAAGCACTGCCGTCAACGCAGCGGCCCCGCCGGGCGGATGCAGGCAGCGCGTAAACGACATCGCCGCGATCGCGATCCCCACGGCAATACCGGTTGCGATCAGCGGATCCGGCACGAACATAGCTGACAGAACACCCACGAAGGCGGAGATCGTGTTGCCGCCGACGATCGACCACGGCTGGGCAAGCGGGCTTGCGGGAACGGCAAACAGCAGAACCGCGGATGCGCCCATCGGCGCCACGATCAACGGGAGGCTGGCACCGCCACCAAAGATACTGCCGCTGATCATACCGGTCAGGAGGATGCCAACCAGCGCTCCGAGACATGCAATCAGGCGCTCCCTCAACGTCGCTCCCGCCAGGATCGGTGCGAAGAAACGACGGCCCGGCGGTTGCGACGGCGTCTGGTTGGGCGAATTGGTCATGCAGTCACCTGTAAATGGCAGCGCGCAGGTTGAACATTTCAGTGGGCGCCAGCGTCGGTATGCAATGCACGGCGCAGGATTTCGATCGCAGGGGAGTTGGCCGCCCTACGATAGATGAGCAGTGTCTGAATTTCACGCAATGAATGGGTTTGAGCCTCGCCTGGCCAGTCCATCAGTTCGAATACGGATCGTGGCACTACACCGATCGCGTCACCGGCGGCAACGCTCGCAAGGATGGCGTGATAGGAGGAAACCTCCTTGGTCGCAATCGTCGGCGACGGACGTGCCCATTGTTCCGCGACACGGCGGTACGTGCATCCGGGTTCGAGCGCCGCCAACCAGTTCACACGCACGTCCAGGGCGGATTTGATCGGCGGATGCGACGCGGGCAAGACGATCAATACGTCTTCGCGGTAGATCAGATCTCCATCGAGGTCCTCGAGTAGGTCAGGTTGCGACATCGCGATATCGCTTGGCAAACGTGCGATCAGTGCGCAGTCGATTTCTTCAGCGAGCACGGCTCGGGTCAGTTCCTCCGTTGAGCCCATTGTAAGCCTCAGCGCCAAATTCGGGTGCGCTCGGTTGATCGACTGCAGAACAGGCGGTAGGCGGCTGGCAGCGGTACTCTCCATGCTACCCAGCCGCAAGACGTCCGGCATTGCCGTCGGTTTCAGCGCGTTGCGCGCCTCGTCACCGAGCGCCACCAGCCGTGTGGCGTAGGAGCGGAAAAGACGCCCCTCGCGCGTCAGCGTCATCTTCTTGCCGTCGCGGCTGAACAGGCCGACGCCCAATTCTTCCTCGAGTGCGCGAATACGGTTGGTGACGTTGGATGGCGCACGGCCAATCTCGATGGCGGCACGGGTAACGCTGGTGCGCTCGGCTACCAGCAGGAAAATCTCAAGGGTCGTGAAGTCCATTTTTATCCACGAGGGGAATGAAGCTGCTTTATTGTTCTCGAATGAGGAACGATAATCAAGGTGATCTCGTGAAACTGCGTTCGAAACATTCCCGGAAACGGAGAAAGGCCATCGACCATGTGCACGCCTGATGAGGACGATATTCCGCCGCGCTTTTCGTCACCGCCGTGCCTGATGCACGAGGTGGACCCGACCTACATGGGCATCGAGTCTCCTGAGACGATCTCGATCGCGCACTGGCGGGAGCAGGAGAGAAAAAGGCTGATATCCGCCCGACAGGGCATTCCGATTGCAGAGCGGACCGCAAGGGCAGACGCGATCGTCGCTGCGCTCGACCAGCTTCTACCCAACGTTCGAGGCGAAACGATTTCGCTATATTGGCCGTTCCGTGGCGAGCCGGATCTGCGCGCTTGGATGAACACACTCACTGCCCGCGGCGCCGACTGCGCGTTACCGTTGGTGCTCGCCAAGGCAAAGCCTCTCGGCTTTCGGTCCTGGCGCGCTGGCGAGGCGCTTGAGAGGGGTGTTTGGGGAATCCAAGTTCCGTCGAAGGGGCGGGATGTTCAGCCGACCATCGTCATCGCACCGGTCGTCGGTTTCGATGAGGGCGGCTATCGCTTGGGCTATGGTGGGGGCTATTACGATCGCACACTCGCCGCCCTTCAACCGAAGCCATTCGTGATCGGCGTCGGCTTCGAACAGCAAAGAATGGAGAGCATCAGACCGCAATGGCACGACATCGCGATGGATGCGATCGTCACCGAAGGACGAACGCTTTCAAGTACCCTCGGTCAAGGGCGCAAGGGTGCGAGTTCTGCGAACTGCAGATAGAAGCCGAGCGACACGATGGCGACGGCGAGCGCAACGGTTCGTGAGGCGAGCCGGGCCGCCAGCCATGAGAGCGCTATGCCGGCGACGACCGCCATTGCACCGAACGATGGCCCCTGATGACTGAAAGCCAGTCCCAAAGCGGTCAATCCAGCTGACATCGCAAGCGTCGTTCGCACCGCGTCGCCACGCGACTGCTGGCCGCGGACATTGCGCACGAAACTCAACTCCGTCAGGCTGAAGGCCATTGAAACGCTCAGTGGCAGCGATAGCAGCAACCCACTCCACATCATCCGACAATCCCTTGGTTGGATGTTTCAGACAGAGTGAAGCAAGAGTTGGGCCATCTGAAACGGTGTTGCATTTGCGCGCCCACGCGCCCGATCTGCGGGAGAAACCGGCAATTGCCAGGCAAACTGCACGTTCCTTGTGCAAATCAAGCGCTTGCGATGGCATGGGCATGATCCGCTTTGCGGCCACGCTCGCTTTCCAGGTCGACCGTCAGGCGAAGCAAGCCGTGGCGATGCCCGCAGCTCGCGTGCGTCGCATTCGATGCGTGAGTCAGGTGCTGTTTTCGTGATTTGCCTGTAGGCTTGTTGTTCGCTTCTAGAGGCAACCGGGAGGGTGTCATGAGTGACCATGTCTACAAGAAGGTAGAACTTGTCGGCAGTTCGAAGTCTTCCGTTACGGAGGCGATCGAAACGGCGATCGCGCGGGCGTCGAAAACCATGAGAAATCTCGAGTGGTTCGAGGTCGATCAGATCCGGGGCCACATCAAGGACGGCGAAGTGGCGCACTACCAGGTGGTCATGAAGGTCGGTTTCCGGATCGACGACTGACGCACAGCCGCGCTGCTCGCCGGCACTTGCCGGTTACTTGAATCTGTCGACTCTGCTAGTCAGGTTGAACAGCTTGTAGACGCTCGCGTGAAGCGAGGTCGCTGCCGGTGTCCTGAATTATTGCCCGATCCAGGAGGACGGAACGGCAGGCGTTCGCCGTCTAACCGAGCCCAAGGGATGGATGACGATGGCTGAACGACGATACGGCGAAGCGCCGCCGAAGATAGATATCACGATTGCCGGTGCGGATTGGTATGGCCGGCAGATCGATCGCGAGCGTCATCAGAACACTCTGTTCGTCGATCTCGACCTGACCGAGGCGCAGACCGTTGGCGTCGTCTTCCAAGAATGCACCTTCCGGCGGGCGCGCTTCAATGCCTCGTCGCATCAGGCGGGTGCCTTCGTGAACTGCACCTTCGTGTCCTGCAAATTCTTCGACAGCCGGTTCACCGAGTGCAAGTTCGTCGGCAGCATGTTCGATGCATGCGACTTCGACCAGATGCAGGCCTCAGGCGGCGATTGGTCCTTCGTCGGCTTGCCCGGCGCCGGTCTCGGCCGCGCTTCCTTCAAGGAGACCCGCTTGCGGGAGGCAGACCTTACCGGTGCCTCCTGCAAGGGTGGCTCGCTGAGAGACGTCGATCTCTCCGGCGCGTGGCTGCACGGCATCGATTTCACAGCCTGTGATCTCAGGGGCAGCGACCTCAGTGCGATCGAACCGGAAAACGTGCACCTCAAGGACGCGATCATCACGATCGACCAAACCATCACCATCGCCGAGGCATTGGGCCTCGACGTGCGGCGGAAGTGAACCCTCCCCAGGAACTGGATGCGTTGATGAAGGACAGGCGCGCGCCATTGCGTTCTGGGTGAAGGCTGATTGGTGACAGGCGAATGGCGGGCCCTCCGGACCGTGAAGCACAAGCCAGATGTGTGGCTGATCGCTACCCGCCGCCCTCCATTTGGATATCCGGCGCTCGCGCTTGTCACGAGGCCGGTGCGCATCCGAACGGCTCAGGTCACTCCGCGGTCAGACCGTCAAAGACTTCGAGCATGGCATCGCTGATGGCTTTGCCGAGCGCGGCTGCAGTTTCGCCCAGCGTCTCCTCATTCATGTCGCGAGCAGCCATAGCAAAGGCGGCGCCCTCGGCCGTGACGATTTCCTGGGCGCGCTGGATTGCCCAAAGTGCGAAGTCGCTGCGGCCGCTGATCTCGACGGTTTCCATGATTTCTCCTGATTGGTTTGAGCGAGTGCGTATAGCCGATTTAGCAAACATTGGGGCCGCGCGCTGGAGCGTGTTCGAAAGATCCACATGCGTCTCCACACGTTCTGATCGTTTCGGATGAGAAATGGCCCCCGGACAGTCGGCACTCCATCGTCTCAAGGACGGTGGACGGGCGCTAACGCGCAGTTGAGCGATAGGCAAAGTCCGGCGCTGAGATCAGCGCCGCCTAGCCCAAATTGAGGAGTTCGCCACCCGTTTGATTCGTTGCCTTTAATGGCCGTCGCTGTCACGTTGCTAGCTCGTGAATGCCCACCGGACGGGCGGTATCCCGTGATGCTCGCCGGATTCATTGCCGGTCACTCACGGCATTGTTTGTAGAGACATTTTAGGCCTGTCGTGAATTACGGGACGGAGGAGGAGCCGCCCCGTCTCACGCCTGCGACATGTCTCGTGCCCGCCAGCTTCGGTCAAAGCCACTGCGCACTGCCGCGCCGCGTGGGTTACTTTCCGATTGTCTGTGGGATGTAGACGACAGCCCGATCACCACCGTCCGAAATTGCGCCGCCGACGGCAAGATAGGCAGTTATGGCGAGGGCTGAAAGGAGCATGATTCCGACCGGCAGTCCGGTTGATGCCCTTTGTTCTGGCCAACGCTCCCTGTCGTACATCATCGGTTCCTTTCTTGGCGCTGCAGCATCGGGCGAGGGCGCCCGGCGAAATAGGAACGCCGAAAGACGGGGAGGGTTCCCAACCTTGCTGCAGTTGAACGGACGCATGGGCCCTATCAAGCGCTGAAGACAAGCCGCGGTTCGTCGGCTTTCGGCGGCGCACTCGCGTACTGAGAACAAAGCGATCGACGACAGCCGGCGACCGCTTGCAAGCGTTGCTGTGCGTGAGCCCGCTCGGTAAGGTGACATCCGGCATCGAATCGCTTCTCTACGCCGGTGGCGTTTGACGGCGCGTTCAAGCCCGCGGGAGGGACCGGCAAGCTGCTTTCGGCGAACCGGATATCCCGTTTTGGAGCATTTATCTTGGAAAGCCCGCGTACTGCATAAAGTTGTAGGTACCCTGGAAATGGAATATCCATAAACTCGCGCTAGACCGATCGACATTGGTGAATCGGGAGCGGTGGATGCGAAGAGAAGTACAGTTCAACGGGCAGAGGGACTGGCGAATCGCGCGATATGTCATCGGTGGCATTATTGGTTTCGCCGTACTCGCACAGGTTTTGGTCTATCTCAGCCTGGTCGCTCTCGTCGATCGGCCCTATGCGGCCGCCGTGGTTGGCGCCGCGTTGATCTCCCTGTTGATGGGCGTGCCGCTGATCGTCCTCGCTGCGACGCAGTTTCGGCGGGCCCAGCGCCTTCGCAACCAGATCAACCATGTCGTCGCCCACGATGCCACGACGGGCTGCGTAACCGGCCGCGGGCTGGTCCAGCAGGTCAATGGCCTCGAGCGTCGCCGGCAACGCGCCGGCGAAGAGCTTCACGGAGCACTCATTCATCTCAGGATCAACAACCTCGACGATGTCGGTGCCGCTTTCGGTCCGGCCTGGAGCGAAGAACTGCTCCAGTTCGTCGCCTCCACCATCAGCACCTCGGTGCGGCGCGATGACATCGTCGCTCGAACCGGCCCGGCAAGCTTCGACGTTCTTTTGGTCGGCGCGAGCGAGTCGGATGCCGAGCAGGTTTCCATCCGCCTGACGAAGGCATTGGCTTCGGCACACTTCTCGGCAGACGGCAGCAAGGTCGATCTGGCACTCAGCGTCGGCGGCGCATTGTTCGACGGCAGCGTAGATCTCGAACGGTTGCGCCGTGCGGCAGCATCCGAAGCTGTATTGGTTGCCAGCGAGGGAACGCAAACCGTCGATTTCGTCCGGCTGCCTTCAGCGTGATTTACTGGTGCCAGCGCCAGTGCCGGGAAAATAGGTAACCTCCGCTCGCAGCGGCTGAGGCTATGGTAAGGAATTCCCGCTGCCGTTGCGTTGACGGCGACGTTGCAGTGGGCCGAAGCGCCTTGCTACTTTGGGCAGCCGCGGCTGATTTATTTTATTTCAATAGGTTAACGGTTACTCTTGTCGCCACGCGAATGTTCCATTTTTGCAACATAGCCGTGCGAAAGCTTGGGGCGCCATAGAACCACCCCAAAATTGGTGGCCGCGTTATATTACCTCTGTATTATCTATCGGTAAATTTCGGCAGTTGTAACGCACGCTCGGATTCGCCAGCATGACGTACTGATTGCGAGGGGGATAATATTGAAAGTGGGGAAAACTTTTAAGGGCGGGCTTTTTTCCATTCTGCTCGCGTCAACCGTATTTGCAGGTGGCGCGGCCGAAGCGATGACGCTGAGGGAAGCGCTTCAGATCGCGATGGAATCGAACCCGGAAATCGGGCAGTCGATCGAGAACCGCGAGGCCATCGAGTTTGAACTGCGGCAGGCGCGCGGTCTCTATCTGCCGAGCGTCGACATGGAAGCTTCGACGGGCGTTCAACATCTTGAGGACGAAGCCCGTCGCCTTGGTTCCATTGAGAACGATCCGCTCTATCCTTCCGACGTCGGGCTGACCATTACGCAGAAGCTCTTCGATGGCGGTGGTCGTCGCGCCGAACTGGAGCGTCAGGCGGCGCGCGTCGACAGCGCCTCCTTCCGGGTCCTCGAACGGTCCGAGACGATCGGTCTGCAGATCGTCCGCGAATATTTCGAATATATTCTCCAGCAGCAGATCGTTGCGGAAGCGCGCAAGAACGTCGGCGTGCACCAGTCGATCCTGTCGGATATCAGCTCGCTGATTTCAGGTGGCGCCCTGACCGATGCGGATCGCCAGCAGGCGAGTGAACGCCTGTTGTCGGCCAAGGCCCGTCTGCAGGAAGCAGAGGAATCGCTCGAAACCGTCAAGATCAGCTTCAACCGCCTGGTTGGCCAGCCGCTCACGAAGCCGTCCATGCCGAAGTCGGTGGCCGGCGTTCTGCCGAAGACGCTCGAGACGGCAATCGGTATCGCCCGCGGCAGCAATCCGCGCATCAAGGCCGCCGATTCTGATATCAGCGCTGCGGATTCGCAGGTCAAAGCGGCACGCTCGAACATGCTTCCGGAAGTCTTCGCCGAAGGGCGTGTGCGCACGGGCAACGATATCGACGGCGCGACCGGCAACAGCTGGGATGCCCAGGCGCGTATCGTGGCGAAGTGGAACCTCTATCGTGGCGGCATTGATATCGCCAACGAGCAGGAGCAGATGCGCCGCGCAAGCGAACAGCGGCTGGTCTTCCACCAGGCACATCGCGAGGTCGAGGAAGCCGTTCGCATTTCCTGGGAACGCCGCAACAGCCAGTACGAGATCTCCCGCACGCTGAACGCGCAGGCTCAGATGAACGTACAGCTCGTCGAGTCCTATCGCGAACAGCTCAAGGTCGGGCAGCGTTCGCTGCTTGACGTGCTCAGCGCGCAGAATTCGCGTTTCAATGTCAGCGTTCTCGCGAAAACCTCGCAGTACGCCGCTCTGTTTGCCGAGTACCGCTTGCTTGCGGCGACCGGCCAGCTCCTTTCGACGATGCAGATCAAGGCGCCGGCCCAGGCCGAAGCCTATGCCCGCAACGAGTTCAATGTTCCGGATACGCCGCCCACGGAAACCTATCGCCGTGTTCCTTCGCGCCAGACGAACGACTTGCCGCTCGATTTGTTGGCGCCGATCCGGCAGAAATGATAGTCCTCGTCAAGGTGGACACAATCGGTGGTAGTGCAAAGCATTGACAGGCATGTGCAGATCGGCCCGTCTTTGACTGGCTTTTCCGAGGCGTTCAAGGAGATCTGTATCTTCTTGAACCGCCCCTCGTCGGACAGCGTGCTTTATTCCGACGTTCCTTTCGACGCGCGGTTGCCGAGTGCCGAGGACGTCTCACGTATTGCGGAGCGGGTCGGCCTGGAAACGGAAATCGTTTCCGGGCGCGCGATCGGCAATCGTGATTTCGTGTACCCGCTGCTGCTCGTCTTTCGCGACGGCAGCGCCATGGCGCTTTTGGAAGAGGCGCCTGACGGCACGTTGAACCTTTCGAACAGAGCTGCTGCCCCCGGCGAAGCGGCGGTGAAACTGTCTGAGTTGCAACTCGGCGGTCTCGCCTATGCCTTGTCCTTCTCAGCCACCTATCTCAATACGGCGTCCGGCCGCGGCGTCGGCGAGGCCCGTAACATCGACCGCCGGCATTGGCTGACAGCCACGGTCAAGCCATTCTGGCAAGCCTATGTGCAGGTGGCGATCGCGGCTTTTTTCATCAACGTGCTGGCGCTGGCCGCGCCGCTGTTTACGATGAACGTCTATGACCGGATTCTGCCGAACAAGGCGATGGCGACGCTTTGGGTGCTGGCGCTTGGCATCAGCACCGCCATCCTGTTCGACTTCCTGCTGAAGACGGTTCGTGCCGCGCTGATCGACTTTGCCGGACGGAAGGCCGACCTGAAGCTCTCCTACATGCTGTTCGAGAAGATACTGCATGCGACGATGGCATCGCGGCCACCTTCGACGGGCGAATACGCCAACAGAGCGATGCAGTATGAATTCGTTCGCGAGTTCTTCACCTCGAATACGCTCAGCACCCTCATCGACAGCCTTTTCGTCTTCGTTTTCATCGCAGCGGTCTACGCGGTTGCAGGCTGGATCGCGCTCATCCCGGCGGTCGCGTTCCTCTTGAGCGTCTTGATCGGCTATGTCGCGCAGTACAAGATCGGCAACCGCGTCGCCGCCGCCTCGAACGAATCGGCCCAGCGCCAGGCGCTATTGGTAGAGACGATCAGCGCCATCGAGACGGTGAAGACGCTGCATTCGGAAAAGCAGCTTTTGCGCCGCTGGAACGAACTGGCCAAGCACTCTTCGAACACGGCCGAGCAGATCAAGGAGATCTCCTCCTGGGCCTCGCACGCGACACAATTCGTGCAGCAATTGGTGACGGTCTGCATTGTCGTCGCCGGCGCTTACGAATTCACTGAAGGCAACATCTCCTCGGGCGCGATCATTGCGGCCAGCATGCTTTCCGGCCGTGCCGTCGCGCCGCTGGGGCAGATTGCGATGACGCTGGCACGGCTGCGTCAGGCGATTTTGTCGCTGCGCATCCTGAATGCGGTGATGGAGCAGCCGGAGGATCGGCCGGACACGATCGGTTTCGTCAACCGCGAGGTCCGCAGCGGCAGCATCACTTTCACCAATCTCGATTTCGCCTATCCGGGAACCGACTACAAAGTGGTCAGCGGCATGAACGTGACGATCAAGGCGGGCGAGCGTGTTGGCATCATTGGCCGCATCGGTTCGGGAAAGACCACGCTCGGCCGGCTTCTCGCAGGTCTCTACGCGCCCAGCGCCGGCCGTATTCTGCTCGATGGCGTCGATATCCGGCAATTGCATCCCTCCGTCGTCCGCTCGGCCGTCTCCTTCGTGTCGCAGAATTCCGACCTGTTTTCCGGCACCATCAAGGAAAACCTGCTGATGGCGAACCCGACCGCCAGCGATGAAGAGGTGGTCGCGGCAGCCCGGCTTGCCGGCGTCGACGACTTCGTCTCCCATCATCCGCGTGGCTATGACATGCCGGTCGGTGAGCGCGGTTCCCAGCTTTCGGGCGGGCAGCGCCAGGCGGTCGCCATTGCCCGACTGTTGTTGCGCAAGCCGAAGGTGGTGTTCCTGGATGAGCCTTCCGGGGCCATGGACCTCGCCAGCGAGCGTGAGCTGATCAACAAGCTCTCCAATGTGTTCAGCAGCGATGTCACCCTTCTGATCTCCACGCACCGTCACAGCATGCTGAGCCTCGTCGATCGCCTGCTTGTTCTCGACCGCGGGCGCCTCGTCGCCGATGGCCCGAAGGCCGCGGTCATCGAACAGTTGCAACGACGCTCCGGTCCTGCCGGACCGGCCGAGGGGGCGGGGCTATGATCCACGCTCCCGACATGACGACGAAGCAATGCCTGTCCGCAAGTGGCGGGAGGGGGCAGCATGACTGAGAAACCGCCGCTTGCTGCCCGCGCCGGGCTGCTTGTCATCGGCCTGCTGATCAGCTGTTTCGTCGCCTGGGCGGCGATTGCCGAAGTGGACGAAATCGCACGTGGCGAAGGCAAGGTCATTCCCGTCTCGAAGACGCAGATCATCCAGTCGAGCGAGCCCGGCATCGTGCGCGAGATCGCCGTGCAACTCGGGCAGGTGGTTCGTCGCGGTGATCTGATTCTGCGGCTCGACGACACGGCCAGCGGCTCCTCGCTTGGCGAGCTCGAAGCCAAAGCACGGTCGCTGAGCGCGCAGATAGCGCGCCTGGAACTCGAAGAGAGTGGGGCCTACGACGCCAAGTACAATTGCCCCGAGAATGTCGCCAAGGTCGCACCGGCTATCTGTGCCAACGAGGAGCAACTGCTCCAGGCGAAGGCTGGAAACTTCAACAACAAGCTGTCGGTCATGCAGGCGCGCGAGGGTCAGCGTCAGAAGGAACTGGCGGAGGCGCAAGCCAACATCACCCGGCTGACCGAGAGCCTGCAGGTCACGGAACGGGAACAGGGGCTCATCGAGCCGATGGCCAAACGCAAGCTCATCGCTCAAACGGAGCTGCTGCGGGTCGAAAAGGAATTGACCGACACCCGGGGACAGCTCGCCCTCTGGAAGCAATCGGTCGGCAAGCTGGAGGCGGCGCTCGAGGAGGCGTCGCTGCAGGTCACCGAACTCTCCCTGCAACTGAAGCAGGAGGCCCTGGCCGAAAAAACGGAGGCCCTCTCGCAGCTTTCCGTGATCGACGAAACGATCCGCGGGGCGACCAGCCGGGTCGCCAACACCGATATCCGTTCCCCGGTCGACGGCATCATCAATACGTTGGATGTCAACACGGTCGGTGCCTATGTGACGCCGGGCGCAGTGATCGGCGGCGTCGTGCCGACGTCGGAGACGCTGCTCGTCGAGGCGCGGCTTTCGCCGCGCGACGTCGCCTTCGTGCGTCCGGGCCAACCGGCCTTGATCAAGGTCTCCGCCTATGACTTCTCGATTTATGGCGGCCTCGGCGGCATCGTCGAAACCGTCAGCGCCGACAGTCTCGTCGACCAGAACAATGGCGAGACCTATTATCTCGTGCGCGTTAAAACCGATACGGCTGCGCTGGTGAAGGACGGGCGGGAATATGCCATCATGCCGGGCATGATCGCTTCGGTCGATATCATGACGGGCAAGAAGACGATCCTTGCCTATCTGATGAAGCCGATCAACAAGGCGCGTGAGGAAGCTCTGCGGGAGCGCTGATGAATGAACGAAACGCAGCCTCCACCGTCCGGTGAGGACCTGAGCGCGCTGCGGTTCCGCGTTGTCACCGTCGGCGGTCAGCGCCGCGGGATCAAGCTCGAGGAAATCTATTGGCAGTGTCTTGGCGAACTTGCCGCGCGGCAGGGACGAAGACTTGCGGATATTGTTGCCGCTTGTGAAAGAGAGCTTGAAGGCGAGGGGAATTTGACGGCGCGACTGCGCTATGTCGCCACGCGCTACATGCGCGACCAGCTTATCGGTGCCAGGCAACGCAGCAATCTGGCGATCGTCGCCGGTCAGGTGCGCGCCAGCCCAACGCCTGCCTTTGCGCTCACGGGAAACAAGAACATCGTCGCCTTCAACCCCGCGTTCCTCTCCTTTGTCCAGTCGCGGGTTCTGCGGTCCCAGCAGCCGCAGCCGGCGCGCGGCTTGAGGCTCGCATTCGATGTTCAGTTCGTCGATCTTGTCCGCCGTTTGAAGGCAGCTCCAGGCGAACCGCAGCCCGCGGGCTTCACCATCGGCGTGCAGGGGCAGGTGACGCGCGGCAAACTCAACGCCGCACTGGCCCCGCTTGCCGACCAGGACGTGATCATCGGCTTCATTCTGGCCTGAGCGCTCGGAGGTGCCGCCTGCCGCGAGGACGGCTGGGCGGCGTTCATGAATAGGTCTGATCGGTGAAGACGTCGACGTGGGAGCCGAGGCTCAGCGAACCGCAACGCCTTCGCCGGGCATGACATCCGCGAAAGGTGCGGCAGACGCGACCTTGTCATCGGTTGTCTTGATGCCATGGATCCAGGAGCGATCGGCGCTGACCGAAAAGAGCGCCTGATAGCTCGGAAGCGCGCGGTCAAGCTTCACTTCGTCGCTCAGGTTGTCGAGGATGAAGTGGCCTTGGCTCGTCGTGATTGCGAGCACCGCGTGATAGAGGTTGCGCCGGACATCGCGAAGTACAACGATCGACATGGCCTCTGACGGCAGGCCGGCCGCCTTCAGGGCGGCCATCTTCAGGATGGCATAGTCTTCGCAGTCACCCTTGCCGCGGGCAAGAATTTCATCCGGCGTCGGCCAGTAGTCCTTTGAACCGTAGTTCTCCGCATCCGGCTGATAGCGCACGATCCGGTTCACCGTGCGGTTTATGCCGCTGATTTTCTGGCGGAATGCAAGACCGTTGGCGTTTTCGATCGCCTTGCCGAGAATGCCGCGGGCGGCACAACCGCTCTCCTGTGCGCAGTGGTTGAAATCTGCCGCCACGACTGCCGGATAGACGGTCTTCCATTTGCGCGCCACTGGGATTGAAGAGACGCGGAAGGCGACCGAGTGGAACACCGCGGAGGGTTCCGAGTCTGGCGCTGCCCCGTTGCCGAGGTTCGGGCGCGCAGTTACCGCCACCTTCTGTACGTGCCGGCTCTTCAGAGCCTCGGAGGCCTGCTTCGACAGGGTGTTGATCGTCTCCGTGGCGACGGCTGCCAGAGGGCTTGCCATGCTCAGCATCTGCTGGAAGAGACCAGCGTGGAGCATACCGGACTGGCCCGCCTGAACGGATGATGTCGCAGATAGCGACACCAGGCCGATGGCGAACACCGAAGTCTTCAGGTATTTTCCGCAGTGCTTCCAGCTGTTCTTGTTCATTGCCGTGTCTCTCGGTTTCGTGAGGACACTGTACGAATGAAAAGAAAAATGCCGGTAAAGCGGTATGTATTATTTAGTGTGCCCGGGAACAATACGTTTTGTGTAAAATTTTAGTCAAATTTTATACTTGTGTATTCTTTCGGATCAGGTCGCCAGCCCACCTTATAGACACACCCGCAACATCGTCATTGGCGGCATATCGCGTGGATTGCAAATCGCGACCGTTTGTTTCGCAGATCCTCCTGAAGTTCCCTAAGCGATAAGCCCGCATGTCGATTCAATGGAAGGGCTCAGGTGTCGTCGAGCACGATTTCGGGGCCACTTTTTCGAGTCGCCGTACGCCCGCGCGGAAGATGGTTATGGACCAATGACCAGAAATACTAAATTTGTACTAAGCTCACCAATTTTGGGTATTAGCATAATATATTATGCTGTTTTTCGCTAATCCCTCAGCCCCCGATTGCGCTCCAAAAAGCTTGGTGTTTTCTTGCTCGCAAAGGTCGAGGGGTATTTCTATGGCAACCGAAGGCACCACAATTTCGAACGAAGCCGCCGCTACGCAGGCAGAGGCAATCGAGTTCCGCAACGCGCCGGATGGCAAGGCTGACCGACTGGTGGCGCAGGCGGCGACGGGAGCAGAGGGGGAACCCCAGCTCGTCGACCCGGCAACCGGAGCGCCGGTGAAAGGCGCCGAGACAGCGCCACAGACGCAGCCCATGCCCGCGACGGTCACCGCCGATGCTTCGAACGTGGTGCACCTGCCCGCAGGTGCGTCGATCGAGAATATCAAGGTCGTCGGTACCGATATCGTTTTGGAACAGCCGGACGGTTCGACGATCACCATTCACAACGCCGCATTGAAGGTTCCGACCTTCGTCATCGGCGACGCTGAAATCCCGCGCGAAACCCTGGTGGCCGTGCTCGGCGAAAACGGCATCAACGTTGCAGCGGGTCCGGACGGCAGCATCAGCGTCGTCTCGAACCAGAGCAGCGGCGGCGGTTTTGGTGACGCCAACGCGGACATTGGCCAGGCCGGACCGGTCATCGGTCTGTTGCCGCCGACCGCCCTGGAATTTCCGACGCTTGAGGCGACCGAGCTTCTTCCCTTTACGCTTGACCCCAATGACAACCCGTCGATCATCCCCGATGGCGGCAGCAGCGATCCCAGCGGCATCCTCGTGAGCGACCGGCAGGTCGACGAAGCTGGCCTCGCCGGCGCATCGCGCGCCGGCGATGGCAGCGCTTCGGTCAACGGCATCTTCACGATCTCCGACCCGGACGGCCTGGACGATGTCGCCAGCCTGACGATCAACGGCCAGACTTTCGCAATCGGCGGACTCGTCGGCCAATCGGTCGCGGGCCTGTTCGGCGTGCTGACCATCACCGCGTACAACCCCGCCACTGGCGCGGCGCAGTATACCTATGCACTGACGAGCCCCGTTACTGGCTCCGGCCCGGGCGCAAATGTCGAGCAGGACCGGGATACCTTCAATCTGACGGTCACCGACGTTGACGGCGCGACCGGTACGGCGACGCTACGCGTGGATATCGTCGACGACGTTCCCTCGATCGGTATCACGGATCCGGCCTCGTCCAACGTGGTCGAGGGCCAGGCGCTTGCCGGCAACTGGACGCTTGCGGCCGGCGCTGACGGTGTCGGCACAGTGGACGTCACGGTGGGCAATACCACGCAGACCCTGGCGCTGACGGCAGGTCAGTCGGTGGTGTTCGCGCTTGCCGAAGGCACGCTGACGGTCAATGCCGACAAGACCTGGTCGTTCGATGCGGCCAGCAACCTCAACAATGCCGGTGGCGTCAACGTCACCTTCTCGCTGTCGGCCACGGATGCCGACGGTGACACCACGAGCAACAGCCAGACGATCACGGTGACGGATGGTGCTGGCCCGACGGTCGATCCGCTTGCGGCCTCCGCATCGCTGACGCTCGATGACCAGACCCTTGCGGACGGCTCAACGCCAGGTTCGAACACGAGCGCCGGCACGATCGGCTTTGCTGCCGGTACGGATGCGATCGCGACGATCGCGTTTGGCGACACCAGCGGTCTGACCAGGGCACTGACCTGGGATCGCGTCTCCGATACGCAGATCGTCGGCCGCGCCGGCGGTGTTGCGATCGTCACGCTCGACCTGGTGCGCAGCGGCGACAGCGCCACGGTGACGGCGACGCTGAACGACAACTACGCCAGCCATCCCGGCATAAATGCCGACGACCTTGCGAGCCTCGGCTCGGTCAAGGTGATCGCGTCCGATACAGATGGCGACACGGCTGAGGGCACGGTGAACGTATCGGTCTCCGACGACGTTCCCTCGATCGGCATCACGGATCCAGCCTCGTCCAACGTGGTCGAGGGCCAGGCGCTTGCCGGCAACTGGACGCTTGCGGCCGGCGCTGACGGTGTCAGCACCGTGAATGTGACGGTCGGCAACACCACGCAGACCCTGGCGCTGACGGCAGGCCAGTCGGTGGTGTTCGCGCTTGCCGAAGGCACGCTGACGGTCAATGCCGGCAAGACCTGGTCGTTTACTGCGGCCAGCAACCTCAACAATGCCGGTGGCGTCAACGTCACCTTCTCGCTGTCGGCCACCGACGCCGACGGCGATACGACCAGCGACAGCCAGACGATCTCCGTCACCGATGGTAGTGGTCCGACGACTGCAGCGGAGGGCGGAACCGCGTCGCTGACGCTCGACGACCAGACCCTTGCGGACGGCTCGACGCCGGGTTCGACCACGAGCAGCGGCACGATCGGCTTTACGGCCGGTACGGATGCGATCGCGACGATCGCCTTTAGCAACGACACCAGCGGCCTGACCGGTGCGCTGACCTGGGATCGGGTCTCCGACACGCAGATCATCGGCCGTGCCGGTGGTGTGGCGATCGTTACCCTCGACCTGGTTCGCAACGGCGACAGCGCCACGGTCACGGCGACGCTGAACGACAACTACGCCAGCCATCCCGGCATCAACGCCGATGACCTTGCCAGCCTCGGCTCGGTCAAGGTGATCGCGTCCGACACGGACGGCGACACGGCTGAGGGCACGGTGAACGTGTCGGTCTCCGACGACGGTCCGTCGATCGACATCAGCAAGATAGCGGCGCCGGCGGCGCTGACGGTCGACGAGATGGTGCTGGGCACGGATGCGTCCTTCAGTGTGGCGAACGTGTTCCAGGGCGGGTTCTCGGCCTATGGTGCGGACGGTG
>NZ_JBBBBO010000011.1:0-148995 GCF_037120565.1 Ensifer sp. CCNWLY38 | reverse complement strand
GCGATGCGGTCAGCCAGGGCGTCGACCTTGGCACCGGCAGCACCTTCACCTTCAAGGACGACGGCCCGTCGATCGACATCAGCAAGATAGCGGCGCCGGCGGCGCTGACGGTCGACGAGACGGTGCTGGGCACGGATGCGTCCTTCAGTGTGGCGAACGTGTTCCAGGGCGGGTTCTCGGCCTATGGTGCGGACGGTGCGGGCTCTGTGAGCTATGGGCTGCAGCTGTCCGGCAACAATATCGGCTCGGGTCTGTTTGCCCATGGTGCAGGTGGCGCCAAGGGTTCTGAGATCCTGCTCAGCCAGTCGGGCAACGTCATCACCGGTGCGGTGAACGGCACGGCCTACTTCACCATCACACTGGCCAATGGCCAGGTGACGCTCGACCAGCTCAAGGCGATCTGGCACGACAACACGGGCAGCAACAACGAGCCGCTGAGCCTGACGCTGGCCAACAACACGCTGCAGCTGGTGGCAACGGTGACGGATGCCGACGGCGATGCGGTCAGCCAGGGCGTCGACCTTGGCACCGGCAGCACCTTCACCTTCAAGGACGACGGCCCGTCGATCGACGTAGATGATCTCTCAGTCTACAGGACGCCTGGCGTGACCGTCGGAGCCTATGACTTTCATGTTGGGGCGGACGCGGCGCCGTTTAATACTTCTTTCCCCGCGGGCGCGCTGGTCTGGACGAACAAGCCGACTGGGTATGATTTTGCGCTTAAAGCTGGAACAACCAATACTTACACAGCGACATATGAGGAGAGTGGGACCTCAAAAACCTACTTCGAGGTAACGATTAAGAGCGATGGCTCCTACGAGTTCAAACTGGTGACTCCGGCGCCATCGGTTTCGATCGGCAGTGGTCCCCTGCTGGCAGGATTTACCAGTTCTAGTTCGGTACAGAGTTATACGTTCCCCAAATCGCTCTTCGGTGGTGCATTTGAGCTGGTTGCGACAGGGTATGTTAACGGCGTACAGAAAAACTTGAGCATATCGTCAAGTGAGCTTGGCGTCGATGATGGCGTTATTCATAACTCCAGCAGTAAGAATGATGTCTTGCGTCTGGATGTACAGCAGCAGTCAGGGTACGAGAACGCGACCATTAGCTCCCTTACCCTGAGGCTCAGCTCAACTGGAAGTCTGGCGACAGGAGACGATCTGAAACTCACGGTAAAATACACCGATGGAACGTCGGTGGGCATTCCTGTCGAGTATGATGGCTCTGGTTCAGTTACCTTTAACATCAATACGAGCAAAACTGTCGATTATGTCGAGTTCGATATTGTCGACAGCAAGAACGTCACCGCTAAGGTTGAAGGCGTCAGCCTGGAGTATACGACTGTTGTGGATCCAGCAGATTCTCAGTTGACGTTCGATCTCAAAGGCAGTGATGCCGATAAGGATACAGCGACGGCATCATTTATCGTGAACGTAATGGCTGGCACTGCAGGCGACGATACCATCTCCACTGGCGCCTCGGCGGATCGAATTTCCGGTGGTGCTGGCAATGACACGATCTCCTCTGGAGGTGGGAATGACTACCTGGACGGCGGGGCTGGCAACGATACGCTCAGTGGCGGCTCCGGTGACGACACGCTCAAAGGCGGCGCCGGGAACGATTCGATCGATGGCGGTTCCGGTACAGATCTGCTTGACCTGTCCGATGCCTCGGCGAGCCTGACCTTTACACTCGCGCAAAACAGCAACGGCACGACGGTCAATTTGACGAACGTGGGTCTCGGAACTGACACATATAAGAACATCGAAGGCCTCGTTGGTTCCGACTTCAATGATGTTCTTACCGGGAGTGCCAATGGCGATCGACTTTACGGCGGCGCCGGCTCCGACCATATGGCTGGCGATGCGGGCAGCGACACCTTCAAGATCGACGCGGACTCCCTGCAACTGGGCATCGATGACGTCATCGCCGACTACAACTACGCCGAGGGCGATACGGTCGATCTCACGGCTCTGCTAGGCAATCTGCCAACGGGGACGAACCTCGACGGTAACTTCGTCCAGGTGGTCCAGAACGGCCAGGACGCCAATCTGCAGGTGGACACCGACGGCAGCGCCGGCAACGGTTCAGGCTGGCACACCGTCGCCGTGCTGGAGGACTTCCAGGTTTCGACCGAGGTGGTGAAGATCCTGTTCACCGAAAACGGTGCGCCGAAGACACAGGACGTTTCATAAACGCAACGTCGATCTCGACAGTTCAGCGGTTCTCGGTAATCATCCGGGGACCGCATTTCCAGGGGGAGCCTTTTTCATGATCAGAAGCATGCTGGTGGGGGCGATGGTCGCTCTTATGCCCGTTTCAGGTTTCGCGGCCGATCTCATCGTCGATTATGCGCCAGCCGCTCGGCTGTGCGCTGAAGCCAGCCAATCCTCTCTCACCGTTGACCAGGATGTCGCGACATTGACCAAGGAGGTCGTGTCGCGCATGGACGAGGCGATCGCTGTCGCCGACGATCCGCACTGGATCTCCTCGACGCGGCCGACGTTCGTCTGGGCGTCCGAGACCAAGGTTGCCTGCGGCAAGGCCTATGGCTACCTGCAGTCCAACTGGCGCGACGAGGATTACATCGCCAAATGCGACTGTTTTTACTCCAAGATGCGGAATTTCATGAATTGAGACAGGCGGTTTGATCGTCATGTCCCACGCTGTCGTTTCACCGATCAGGCGGATGTCGTCCTGTCGGCAGTGGCTAGTCCTCGGCGTCCTCGCACTCGGTACACTTGCGGGCTGCCAGGGCGCACCCACGCCCCAGGATGTTCTCGACGTGGAATCGCCGCAGGCGAGGCACGCGCGGCGCGCGGCCGAACATGCGGTGAAGCCGCAGGAAACCTTCGGCAGCGGCGCAACGCGGATCGCGCTCATCACGGCGTTGATGGCGCCCACAGGCGAAACGGTACGCGAACGCGATATCCGGGACGGCGCGTCGCTCGCCATCGATGAGGTGGGTGGCGGCCAGCTCTCGTTGCTGGTCGAAAATACCGACGGTTCGCCACAGCAGATTCAAGAGGCGGCGAAGCGGCTTGCCAGCCAGAACGTCGCGCTCGTCGCGCTGTCGGTCGCCGACGTTCCTGTCAGCACCGTGCGCCAGGGTCTCGGCTCCTCCCGCGCGCCGCTTTTGGTCCTGCGCGGCAACGGCGCCGAGCGGCCGGCCGGCACCTTCGCTTTCGTGTCCGACCGCATCGACAGCGCCGTTGAGGGGGCATCCTATGCGGTGGCGTCCGGGCGCAAGCGGCTCGTCGTGCTCCTGCCAAGCGATGTCTCCGCCGCCGAGCGGCAAAGATTGGATCGCGGGCTTGCCGGCTATGGCATCAAACCGGCGCTCGTCGCCGTGACGGGAACCACGGCATTCACCGGCGACGCGGCCTCCAAGACCGCGTTGAAAGACACCGATGGCGTGCTCCTGGTCGGTTCGGGAGATCCGGACGTCGGTGCGCTGTCGCAACTCAAGGCCAACGGCTATCTGAAATCGAACGCGATGATCGTCGGCAGTTCCGGCTGGGCGAATGCCGCTTACAAGCGCCCCGAGCTCGCGGGCAGCCATCTGTGTCTGTTCGGCCCGGAAAATGGTTCCCGGATGACCTCGCGCTATCTCGATCGATACGAGCGAGCCGCAGGCACCGATGCGGCCTATGGCTTCGACGTGATCGCGCTTGCCGCCGGCCTCGTCCGCAGCCAGGGCGAAACCGCCATCACGCAGGAGAGCCTTCGGTCTCCAAACGGGTTCATCGGTGCGGCAGCAGCCTTCCGCTTCGAGAAGAACGGTTCCGTCGAGCGAACCTGCGCGATCTACCAGGTCACCTCCGGAAGCGTGAAACTCCTGGATCCAGCGCCACGTTCCTTCTGAAGCGCAGGCGCTGGCCTCAAGCTCCGCTTGCCGGCTGACGGGTGCGATCATCCACAGGCTTGCCGAGCCTCTCATCTCGAAGCCACGCTGCGAGCGGCGGCACGGGCCACGCCGGCGTTGCTCTTCGGCATTCCCGGCCGAAGGGCAACGTTGACCGTTGCTGAGTATCGGCAGGGTTGCCATGCTCAAGTAACCATCTGCAGCGCCCTATCCTGACCTTATCGATGTTGCGGCCATCTCAGGGAAAGTTAGGCAAGCAGCAAGCCGATATCTGCGCATTCTCCATATCCGGGAAGATGGCGGGCCATCGTACCGGACAGGGGGTAGCCCGTGGGCTGGGTGCAGGTGGGGTCATGACAAAATGTTGTCTTTGAGTGGGTCGGCTTCCGGGGGAGGGGGATGGTCCCCGGAAGCCGAAAGCGGCGTCAAATGTCTTCGTCGCCGCCGAAATCCATATCGTCCGCAGGCTCTTCCGGCTCCGCAGCCGTGGCGCCGGGCTGAGCAGCCTGGGCCTCGTTTCCACCGAACAAGCCTGCGATCGCATTGCCGAGCAGAACGCCGCCGGCGACGCCCATAGCGGTCTGCGCCGCACCGGCGAGGAAGCCGCCGCCGGCACGCTGTTGCACCGGCTGGCCGTGGGCCTGGTTCTGGTTGCCCCATGGCGAGCCGGGCGCGGCGCGGCCGTATCCGGGCTGCTGCGGCGCCGGGTGCTGAGGGGCGCCGTTGTTGCCGAATATCGAGGAGAAGAAGCCGCCGCGCTGTTGGCTCTGCGCGGTCTGCGCTTCCAGTTCCTCGATGCGGCGTTGAGCTGCCTCCAGCGCCTGCTCCTGCACGACGATGGTCTGTGCCATGTAATAGGGTGCACCCGGCTGCGCGCTGATCCGTTGCTGGATGAAGCGGTCGGCTTGAACGTCTCGTAGGCCAGACTGGCGCTCGACATGGGCGAGCCTGGAGAACAGGCCGTCAATGGCCTGCTGGTCGTTGCGATCCATGAGATATGTTCCTTGCTATCTTACTCTTCACGCTGGCCGGTGAAAGTCAGCAGCAGCTGGAAGATGTTGACGAAGTTCAGATAGAGCGACAACGCACCGAAGACGGCGAGCTTCTGCTGCGATTCCTGGTCGAAGTTGTCGGCATACTGTTCCTTGATGTTCTGCGTGTCCCAGGCAGTCAGGCCGACGAAGACGACGATACCGATCACCGAGACGGCAAACTGAAGAGCGCTCGAGCCGAGGAAGATGTTGACGATCGACGCGATCATCACGCCGATAAGGCCCATGATCAGGAACGAGCCGAATTTCGCCAGGTCGCGTTTCGTCACATAGCCGTAGAGGCTGGTCGCACCGAACATGGTGGCGGCGATGAAGAAGGTGCGGGCGATGCTGGCTCCGGTGAAGACCAGGAAGACCGAGGCGAGCGAAAGCCCCATGACGGCGCAGAAGGCCCAAAAGGTCATCTGCGCTGACGATGCCGACATCGAATGCATCTTGAAGGAGAAGAAGAAGACGAAGGCCAGCGGAGCCAGCATCACCACCCATTTCAGCGGGGTGGAGAAGATCGGCACGTAGAGTGCCGGCGTGGTGCCGACGATGAAGGCCACAAGGCCCGTCACGACAAGGCCAAGGCCCATATAGTTGTAGACGCGCAGCATGTGCTGGCGAAGGCCCTCGTCGAGGGCGGCGGCAGAAGCCTGGCTCATGCCGCCGAAGCGGTTCTGGTTCGAATACATGAAGGTTTCCTCAGTAAAGTGAGTTCTTGAGAAGCTCGGCCTCATCGATGAGGCCGATGCCCGGCGTGCTTGAGACGACGGCATAGGCGACCTCGCCGACTTGCCACCAGGCAGCCTCGGCGTTGGAAAGGTTGAGGTCTTTCACGGACTCGACCGCGAAGTGCCCCGGCCTGCCGGCGAAGAGCGATATGAGTGTGCCCGCATCGGTCTTGACGCTCGTCTCGACGCTGGGTCCAAAATCCGAGGGGAATACCTGAACGTCTAAGACGTTCCAGTCCTTCGGAAGCTCCGGCATGACGATGGCGGTCGCCGCACGAATGTCGTCCCGGTCGTAGGTCTGCACTTCCGGCTGTGACGGCATTCCCGCCCTGACGAGCGAGGTCTGATGCGCGCGGATGGCGTATTCCACGAAAGCCGGCGGATGGGCCGAGGCATTGACTTCGCTCGGACCGACGGAAGAGTGGGCAATCCACCCCACCGAAACCATCAAGCCGACCGCCGCCACCTTTTGCAGGGCGTTCCACACGCGCGCATTCGCCAGTCCCGACGAAAGGCGGCGAGCCGCCTCGCGCGTCTCGGGGCGTCCGGCAACGACATCCGACGTCATCGCCAGCTTGAGCGTGGTCCGCATTCCGAGATCGGCCATGACACGGGCCGCCGCATCAGGATTCCTGGCAAGCCAGGTCTCAACCCGAAGCCGACCGGCCGCATCGAGCTGGTTGTCCACATAGGCATCGAGATCGGTATCGATAATCGTGTCGACGTCAGTCATTATCGCCTCCGACAAGCCTCAGGTGGTTGGGCTTTTTCGTTCCGTTTTCGAAGTCTCTAAGACTCGCTCTTGCGCGGGAGACGCGCGACATCAAAGTCCCGACGGGAATGTCGAGTATGTCGGCAGCCTCTTGATAGGAGAGGTCCTCGACGGCAACGAGATGCAAGGCCTCGCGCTGCTCCTGCGGAAGCATCATGAACGCTTCGCGGACCTGAGCCAGCCGTACGCTGTGCTCCTGGTGAGCGGGGTAAGACGATCCGGCCTCCTGAGCCGTCTGGTCGTCACGCTGGCCGCTAGAGATCGCGGACCGCAAGCGGTCGATATGCGTGTTGCGAACGATCGCGAAAAGCCAGTTTCTAAGGCTCGCTCCAGACCGGAATGTCGAGCGTCGTTCGTAGGCTCTCAGGAGAGCGTCATGAACGAGATCCTCCGCGTCCGGCGAATTGCGCGCAAGCGAGCGGGCATAGCGCCGCAGCGCAGCCAGCTGCCCAACAACGTCAAATGCGCCTTTCTTCGAATCCATACCCGCATATACGGAGCGGGCGCGGCTTCTCATCCATCGCGCAGAAAAAAATCTGAAAAAATCTGAAAACTACCGTCGGGACCGGGTACCAGACGCACCGATCGCAGGCAGATTGAGCCCGCCGAAATCCTTGGCCCGTCTCGGCCGCTTACGAGTCGTGCGCGCCGCAGATGCAGTATCGGACCATCGAGCAAAGCCGCGATGATCCGATACAATTTCTCGTCCTGTCAGAACCCGCAACGCGCGAGGTCTTGTCGGATTTGTTCTACGCAGGCTGCTGCGTCTGCCGGCTGACCTTGCTGACGAAACCGACGATCAGCACGAAGGTCAGCGCCTCGACGGCAGCCACCAGCCACAGACCGTGGGTCATGACGCCGGTCGTGTCCTTCAGGTAGCCCATGAGGTAGGGGGCGCCGAAGCCGGCAAGGTTCGCGACAGAGTTGATGAGCGCGATGCCGACCGCTGCAGCCGAACCCGCCAGGCAATGGTTCGGCATCTGCCAGAAGACCGGGATTGCGGACATGGTGCCGACGATCGCGAGCGCCAGGGCCGCGAGCGACAGGGCAGGGCTGGCCGGAAGGACAAAACCCAGGGCCATGAGGCCGGTGGCACCCGCGAGTGCTGCAAAGGCGCAGTGGTAGCGCACCTCCGAGGTGCGATCGGAATGAATGCCGTTCAGGATCATGCCCGCAGCACCGCCGAGATAGATGGCTGCCATGATCCAGCCGACCGTCGCGGGGCTGGAGAAGCCGATTTCGCGTACCACGGAGGGACCGAAGAAAGTCAGCGTCGAGTTCGCCATGATGATGCAGAAATAGATGGCGATGAATTTCCATACGATCGGGTTCTTCAGCGCCTTGAGCACGCTGTGCTCGCGATGGCCGAGAGCCTTCTTGTCCTGCTCGATGTCCTGGATGAGCAGGGCCTTTTCCTCCGAGGTCAGCCAATGCGCCTTCTCAGGCTTGTCGGTCAGATAGAAGATGGTGGCGATGCCGGCGAGGACCGACGGAATGCCTTCGAGCAGGAATACCCACTGCCAGCCGGCCCAGCCGTTGGCGCCGCCGAGTTGCGTCATGATCGTGCCTGCCAGCGGGCCGCCGATGACGCCGGCAAGTGCCGAGGCGGACATGAAGAGGCCGAAGGCCTTGGCGCGACGCAGCGACGGATACCAATAGGTCAGGTAGAGGATGATGCCGGGATAGAAGCCGGCCTCGAACACGCCGAGCAGGAACCGCAGCGTATAGAACTGCCAGGGCTGGGTGACGAACATCATCAGCACGCAGATGATGCCCCAGCCGATGGTGATGCGGGCGATCGTGGCGCGGGCGCCGATCCGTTCGAGCCACATGTTGCTCGGCACCTCGAAGAAGAAATAGCCGAGGAAGAAGATGCCGGCACCGAGGCCGTAAACGGTTTCGCTGAACTGCAGGTCCTGCAGCATGGTGAGCTTCGCAAAACCGACATTGACCCGGTCGATCCATGCCAGGATCCACAGGAACATCAGGAAGGGAAGGAGCCGCCATGTCACCTTGCGGTAGACGGATTCGAGGTTTTCGGGGTTCGCGGCGGATGAGCCGCCTCCGTGCCCCGCATGTGCTGCCGATGCCATTGTGGACTACCTCCCGTATAAGTCCATTTCAGGATACCAGCCGCTATGCGGCCGGCGTGATAACCTCCTGCGCCTCCTTGACGAGGGCGCCCAGTCGATAGCGGCTGATGTTGGCGATCTGCCGCAGTGCTTCCGCAAGCTCAGCCTCGGTCTCCCGTCCGATGCGGTGCTTGAACTCGGCAAAGATGCCGGCCTTGGTGTAGTGGCGAACGCAAACGATGAAGGGAAAGCCGTGCCGGGCGCGATAGCGCCGGTTCAGATCGTCGATCAGCGCCATCTCGTGGCCCGCTAGACTGTCGAGCCCGGCCGTTCCCTGTTCGACGGTCGATTCCGCTGTCATCCGGCCCTGCTTGGCCTCTTTGCCGGCAAGGTCCGGATGCGCGCCCAGGAATTCGACCTTTGACGCCGTGTCACGGGCCAGGATCTGGCTGAACATCGCACCATGCAATGCCTCGATGTCGGCGAACGGCCGCTTCTGCCAGCTGCGTTGTGCGACCCAAGGTGAATTCTCGAAGACAGGACCGAGGTAGGCGACGAAGGCGTCGCAGTCCATGTGGTTGATCGCGTCGATATCAAGCATGTCTTGCCCTGAAGTTGAGCCGCCGCATCGTGGTGTTTCCTGAGCAAACGGTGCTCGGCGGGGGCGATTTGGTCAACGCGGGCAGGCAAATACCCATTATTAGCCAGACGAATAAAAGGTGGTGTTGACCTGTTGGCCGGCTCGCCCTGCCGGATTTTGTTGGCTATTCTGAAAATCAGATGTCGAAAGAAGATACCGTTGACGCACATCTCCTAAGGGTGTTCTGCGCGCTCATGGCCGAGGGCAGTGTGACGCGTGCCGCGGTCAAGCTGGAGCAATCCCAACCGGCGGTCAGCCTGGCGCTTGGCAAGCTGCGCGAGATCTTTTCCGACCAATTGCTTGTGCGCGGCCGTGACGGAATGGTCCCAACGGAGCGCGCTCTCGCGATTTTGCCACGCGCTCAGGCCCTGTTGGCCGATCTCACCGGCTTGGTCGACGCCACGGCGCCGTTTGACGCCTCATCAAGCAATCATAGCTTCACGATCGCCTCGCCGGACTACATGGCGCCGGTGTTCCTGTCGGAAATTGTCGATCAGATCAGGCGTAAGGCGCCGAATGCGAGCCTCGTGATCCGGGCGCTCGGTCCCGACTTCGACTTCGAGGGAGCGCTTGCCCGGGGTGACGTCGATGTCGTCATCGGCAACTGGCCGTCTCCGCCCGCCTATCTCAAGCGCTCGATCCTCCTGCAGGACGACATCGTTTGCCTGATGCGGGATAGCCATTCTCTAGCGCAGGGCGAATTCAGCGAAGCCGATTACCTGGCGGCGGCCCATATCGTGCCGGTGGCCTATTCGATGGCCCATCGCGGCGTCGTCGAAACCCACTTGTCGAGCCTTCGTGTCAGCCGGGCGCGTACCGTGGCGCTTTCCTATTTCACGACCGCACCGTACCTCTTGCTGCAGTCGGACCTGATCTTTTCCACCAGCCGTCATTTTGCCAGCTACTTTGCGGGGCTTTTGCCGCTCGTCGTACGCCAGCCGCCGATGGAGTTCCCGCAGATGGTCTTCCACATGCTTTGGCATGACCGATCGCATCATTCGCCGATGCACCGGTGGCTGCGCGAGATCATCATGCAGGCGCGCAACAGGATCGCCAGCTAGCTTTCGGAACGAAGTGGCCGCTCTCTGAGAAATCGGGCAGTCGGCCCCAAATCCTTCATCGCCGTGTCGGCGGCGGCCCAACAGAGTTGCGGACCACCAGGTCGGGCCTCAGCAGGATCTCGGTTTCTGAAGGGGTGCGGTCCGAGAGCATCTCGAGAAGCAGTGCCATCGCGTGCTTGCCGATCGCGGTGCGCGGCTGGCGGATCGTCGTGAGGGAAGGGGTCATGAAACTGGCCTGCGGGACGTCATCGAAGCCGGTGACCGAAAACTGGTCCGGTATCTCATAGCCGCGCGCCTTGAGGCCAAGCGCGACACCAAGAGCAGTCTGATCGTTGACGCACATGAAGGCGGTCGGAAGATCGTCGCGCATGAAGAGCTGCTCCAGCGCCAGCCTGCCGCTTTCCACCGTTCCGTCGCCTTGGAGGATAAGGCGGCGGTTCGGGGGAATGCCGGCCGCAGCAAGCCCGGCCTCGTACCCCGACCGACGACGGCCATAGGCAAGGCGCGTATGGGAGTCTCCGATGAATGCGATCCGCCGATGCCCTTCGGAAATGAGAAGATCAACGGCCTTGCGCGCGCCTTCGACGTCGTCGACGCCGACATAGGGAATGCCACCGTTGAAGACGGGCTCGAACACCCCGACGGTTGGCGGCAGGCGCGGCGTTACGTCCTGATGGCCGAAAGGAAGAATGCCTGTAAACAGGATCAGGCCGGCCGCCTGGTTCGAGTTGAAGAATTTCAGATATTCCAACCCGCGCTGGGCATCATTCTGGGTATGCCCGATCAGCACGCCGTAGCCATGGGCACGCGCTTCGTTTTCAAGTCCCACCAGAATGCTGGAGAAGTTCGGGTCGCCGATATCGGGTGCGACCACCAATATCATGTTCGAGCGCCCCAGCCTCAGGCTGCGCGCCATCGCATTGGTGGTGTAGCCCGTCAGCGCAATGGCTTGGTTGACCTTCAGCCGCGTGGACTTGGCAACCTTCTCCGGCATGTGAATCGCCCGCGAAACTGTCGCGATCGACACTTCGGCGATCCGTGCGACATCTTCGATGGTTGCGGGGGTGGAATCGGACACTTGGTTGGCCTCGGGCTTTGTTGCGAGACACTACACAGACTTGCCTGACGGTCAAACGCGCAGGCCGAAAAAATTGTCGTACTAGCACGATGTAAACCTTTACATCGTGCAGTGTAAAGGTTTACATCGTTGAAAAAGCGGTGGAGGCCGCAGGGAGGGGAATATGACCACGGAGGTTGTCGACGGGGCTCCCGTCGTGCTGTCTGCGCGCCGCATCAGTAAATCCTTCAGCGGCGTGCAGGTGCTTTTCAGCGTCGATTTCGAGCTACGTCAGGGCGAAATCCACGCGCTGATGGGCGAGAACGGCGCCGGCAAATCCACGCTCGTCAAGATATTGTCCGGCTTCGAGCAACCGACCTCGGGCGAGATTATGCTCGACGGCCAGTCACTGAAGCTTCCGGCAAACGGCGCGGCCGAAGCGCTCGGCATCGTCATCATCCATCAGGAATTCAATCTGGCCGAACATCTCACCGTCACCGAGAGCCTGTTTCTCGGCCGCGAGGTGACCAGGTTCGGCGTGCTCGACCGCAAGTTCATGCGCGCGGAAACGCGCCGCGTTCTCGATCTCCTCGGCTCCCATGTCGACGAGAATGCGATGATTGGGTCGCTGTCGATCGCCGAAAAACAGATGGTGGAGATTGCCAAGGCTATCAGCCGTGACGCGCGCGTCGTCTTCATGGATGAGCCGACCGCCGTCCTCTCTCGCGAAGAAACGAACTTTCTGTTCCGCTTGGTGCGCAAGCTGCGCGACAAGGGAACGAGTTTCGTCTTCGTGTCGCACAAGCTCGACGAGGTCATGGAACTCACCGATCGCGTGACGGTATTGCGCGACGGCCAATGGATCAAGACATCGCCGACCTCCATCCTCGACGGCGAGGCGATCGCCCAGTTGATGGTCGGCCGTGAGCTTTCGAGCCTCTATCCCGCCAAAACCGAACCCGACGTCGACGAGGAGGTCGTGCTGCGCGTCAGTTCGGTCTCAACAGGCTACGTGCGGGATGCAAGCTTCGAGGTCCGCCGCGGCGAAATCCTCGGTTTTTCCGGGATGATCGGGTCGGGTCGGACGGAATTGATGGAGGCGATCGTTGGCTTGCGCCCGCGTGTGGCCGGCGAGGTTCTCGTTCGTGGCCAACCGGTTTCATCCGGCGACGTGCACGCGGTCAACAATGCCGGCCTCGCCTACATGACCAAGGATCGGAAGGCAAAGGGCTTGCTGCTCAATGCCGGCATGATGGCGAACCTGACACTGCAATCGCTCGGTCGCCATAGCCGCCTCGGCTATCTCGATCCGGGAAGCGAGGAGGCGGCTCTGGTCAAGGCGCGCCGCCGCTTCGACATCCGCGTCAGGGATGACAAGATTGTCGCCGGGCGCATGTCCGGTGGCAACCAGCAGAAGCTGCTTCTCGCCAAGGTAATGGAGATAGACCCTGGTATCATCATCATCGACGAGCCGACCCGCGGCATCGACGTCGGCACCAAGCAGCAGATCTACCACTTCATCTCGGCGCTCGCCCGGGACGGTCGCTCGATCATTGTCGTCTCATCGGAGATGCCCGAGGTCATAGGCCTATGCAGTCGCGTGGTGGTCATGCGCGAAGGCCATATCGCCGGCATCCTCGAGGGCGACGAGATCTCCGAGCAGGAGATCATGCGCTACGCCGCAGGATTGAAGAAGAAGACGGCGGCCTGAGGCGGCCGCGGCGCATCCTGCGCAGATGCCGAGAACAACAAGATTCCCGACAGGTGGGACGGAGGTTCAATTGGATATGAGCGTAAACGAGGAAGGCAGTCAGGGCGCAATTCGCCGCCGCAGCTGGCGCGACATCGATCTGAGGGCCGTGGCGCCGTTCGTCGCACTGGCGTTGCTGTTGCTGGTCGGGGCGCTGGTCAATCCCAACTTCATCAGCATCAACAACCTCGCCAACGTCGCTACCCGCAGCGCCTTCATCGCCATTATCGCGGTCGGAGCGACTTTCGTGATTTCGTCGGGCGATCTCGATCTCTCCGTCGGGGCGATGGTCGCCTTCATCGCCAGTCTGATGATCCTGTTCATGAACTCCGGGGTCATCGCCGATCCTGTGCTCATGCTTGTGGCGGCGGTCCTGTTTACTATCGTCGCCGGCGCACTCTGTGGTCTCACCAACGGTCTGATCACCACAGTCGGCAAGATCGAGCCCTTCATCGCAACGCTCGGCACCATGGGCATCTATCGGGGACTGACGACCTGGTTGTCGCAAGGCGGCGCGATCACGCTCAAGGAGCCCGAGCTCCAGGAGATGTACCGGCCCGCTTATTTCGGCACGATCTTCGGCCTGCCGGTTCCGATCGTCGTCATCCTCGCGGTGACGGCCGTGGCGGCCTTCATCCTCTACCGCACGCGCTACGGTCGGCACGTCGTGGCCGTCGGTTCCAATCGTGACGTCGCGCGCTACTCCGGCATTTCCGTCAACCGCGTCCGCACCGTCGCCTTCGTGATCCAGGGGCTGTGCGTGGCGGCCGCCGTTCTCCTCTATGTGCCGCGCCTTGGCTCGACGTCGGCGACGACCGGCATTCTCTGGGAACTACAGGCAATCACCGCCGTCGTCGTCGGTGGCACCGCGCTTAAAGGCGGCGCTGGTCGCGTCTGGGGCACGATCTGTGGTGCGTTCATCCTCGAACTGGTCGGCAACATCATGCTGCTCTCCAACTTCATCAGCGAATACCTGATCGGCGCCATCCAGGGTGCGATCATCATCATTGCGATGCTCGTCCAGCGCTCGCTGGTTCGGAAATCGTGAGACGGCCGGGTCCACAGGTCTCCCGGCCTGCAACAGGCTGACCTGATATTTGGGAGGAACTTAATGCGTAATAAGCTATTCGGCCTGACCCTCGCGGCCATGACCGCACTTGCTGGCGTCTCGCACGCGCAGGAAGAAAAGAAAGTGACGATCGGCGTCTCGATCCCGGCAGCCGACCATGGCTGGACGGCCGGCGTGGTCTTCCATGCCGAGCGCGTCGCCAAGATCCTGATGGAGCGCAACCCGGGCCTCAACGTCATCGTCAAGACCTCTCCCGATCCGGCGAGCCAGGCCAACGCCGTGCAGGACCTTGAGACTCAGGGCATCGACGCGCTCGTCATCCTGCCGACCGATCCGGATCCGCTGGTCAACGCCATCAAGGAAGTAAAGGGCAAGGGGACCTTCGTCGCGCTCGTCGACCGGGCGCCGAGCGTCAACGACAATTCGGTGCGCGATCTCTATGTCGCCGGCAACAATCCGGCGCTCGGCCAGGTCGCGGGCGAATATATCAAGGCCACGACGCCGGAAGCTGAAGTCGTCGTCATCCGCGGCCTGCCGATCCCGATCGATCAGCAGCGCCAGGACGGCTTCGACAAGGGCATCGAAGGCTCGAAGGTCAAGGTTCTCGACCGCCAGTACGGCAACTGGAACCGCGACGATGCATTCAAGGTCATGCAGGACTACCTGACGAAGTACCCGAAGATCGACGTCGTCTGGTGCCAGGATGACGACATGGCCGTCGGCGTACTGCAGGCCATCGAGCAGGCAAAGCGCACCGACATCCAGTACGTCGTCGCCGGCGCTGGCTCGAAGGAAATGATCAAGAAGGTCATGGACGGCGACAAGATGATCCCGGTCGACGTGCTCTATCCGCCGGCGATGGTTGGTACGGCGCTCGAAATGACCGTCGCCAACTTCTACGGCCAGGTTCCGGTCCGTGGCGTCTACACGATCGACGCGACGCTCGTGACCAAGGACAATGCGAAGGACTTCTACTTCCCGGATTCGCCGTTCTGATCCAGGCTTGACTGAAATGCGGCCCGCGGTCGACGCGGGCTGCCATCCCACAACGATCACCTGAAATCTCAGGGCGTGTCGTCTTGAGCCCCAGGCGGGCATCACCGGCGCCTTTCGATCGCCCGGCACATTTTCCAACGGAGGAGACGAGAGATGAAGACGATCAAGGGGCCAGGGCTCTTTCTTGCGCAGTTTGCCGGCGATGCGGCGCCGTTCAATTCCTGGGATGCGATCACCAAATGGGCGGCCGATTGCGGCTACAGGGGCGTGCAGGTCCCGAGCTGGGACGCGCGGCTGATCGACCTGAGACAAGCGGCGACCTCCAAGACCTATTGCGACGAATTTGCCGGCACGGCGCGCGCCAACGGCGTCGAGGTGACCGAGCTTTCGACCCATCTGCAGGGCCAGCTCGTCGCCGTGCACCCGGCCTATGACGAAGCCTTCGACGGCTTTGCCGCACCCGAAGTGCGCGGCAACCCCAAGGCGCGGCAGCAATGGGCGGTGGAGCAGGTGAAGCTGGCGCTGACCGCGTCGAAGAACCTCGGGCTCGATGCGATGGCGAGTTTTTCCGGCGCGCTTGCCTGGCCCTTCGTCTATCCCTGGCCGCAGCGGCCGGCCGGCCTCGTCGAGACCGCCTTCGATGAACTGGCGAAACGCTGGAAGCCGATCCTCGACCATGCCGAGGAAAACGGCGTCGACATCTGCTACGAGATCCATCCGGGTGAGGACCTGCACGACGGCATCACCTACGAGATGTTTCTGGAGCGCACCGGCAACCACGCGCGCGCCTGCATGCTCTATGACCCCTCGCACTACGTGCTGCAGTGCCTCGACTATCTCGACAACATCGACATCTACAGGGATCGCATCCGCATGTTCCACGTCAAGGATGCGGAGTTCAATCCGACCGGACGCCAGGGCGTCTATGGCGGCTACCAGGGCTGGGTCAACCGGGCCGGCCGCTTCCGCTCGCTCGGCGACGGCCAGGTGGATTTCGGCGCGGTGTTCTCGAAGATGGCAGCGAATGATTTTGCCGGCTGGGCGGTAGTCGAATGGGAATGCGCGCTGAAGCATCCCGAGGACGGCGCGCGCGAGGGTGCCGACTTCGTCAAGCACCACATCATCCGCGTCACCGATAAGGCCTTCGACGACTTTGCCGGCGGCGGCACCGACGAGGCCGCCAACCGGCGCATGCTGGGGATTTGAGGAAGCGTTTGCCCCCTCGGTAGCGGACCGTGACGTCCAGCCGCCCATTTAATTCGTTCGGGAAGGAGGGGCTACAATCCTACACCCCGAACCGACGATCCGAACTGGTGCCGCGTTTCACCGTGTTCTCGGCCGGCGTTCGTCATCGCGCCAGCGGCGGATTTGGTCCGGAGCTGCCTTGCCCGCCCGCGGTCCGTGGATCGTGACGGAGCGGGAGGCGGCGGCGACGGAGAAGTCCAGTGCTTCTTTGATCGCCTGACCCTGCGCCAGACACCAGGTCAAGGTGCCGCCGAAGGTGTCACCGGCGCCGGTGACGTCGACGACGTCGACCGGAAAACCAGGCACACGAAGGATCGTGGCGCCGTTGCGGGCCTCGGCGCCATCTGCGGCGAGGGTACGCACGACCCAGTCGATATCGTGCGCCTGCATCCAGTCGCCGATCATCGTGATTTCGTCGTGGCCGAACGCAGCGCGGAAACCGACCTGGTTGAAGATGACGACCGCAGCACCGGTGAGATACGGCATGTCCTGCGGCGTGCATCCACCGACGTCGAGATCGAAGATGACGCGGCGGCCGTGCTGGCGAAGATCGGCAAGAAGGTCGGCTTGCTTGACCACGCCTTGATCCGTTCGCGCATGGAGACGACGGGCGCGATAGAGGGTCGTGTAGAGAAAGCCTGGTTGGCGCAACGCCTTGAGAGCGGCTGTGTCAAGCCACATCGGCTGTTCACCCATCTCGACCGTCAGAACGATATGCTCGCCGTCGACGAGAAAGATGAAGTTCCGCGATTCCGGAATGGCGGGATCGATCAGCATGTGATCGACGCCGACGCCGTTGTCCTTCAAATCGGCGATCAATCGTTGCGATAGGGGACTGTCGTTGAGCAGGGAGATGAACTGCGTTTCACCGCCAAGGCCAGCGTGCACCACGGCGGCGTTGGCAATGGAGCCACCGGCCTCGGCCGGGAGTTCCTTGACCATGCCCTTGTCGGCTCGGCCGGGCCAGCGATCGGCGGTGTAGTATTCGTCGAGTGCGACGTCGCCGATGAAGAAGCTCGTCATGCGATCGGTCCTTCGCCTGGAATGGCTTGCACCAGAGGGCCACCGGCAACCGGCACCCAAGGGCTTTCGCCGAGACCGCAGACGGCCATCCAGTAATAGGGGGTTGGTCCCGACACGCCTCGGCAGGCGTCGTGCCAGACGTTGCGGTCCATCACCACGGCTTGCCCGGGCGCGATCACGAAGGCTTCGATCTCATTCCCGTCCGGCGCCGTGGCGTCGGATGCGGGAGCGACGGCGAGGACAATCGGTTGGGCGAGGCAGAAGATCGCCTCCTCCGTTTCCGGATGCCGCTCCATTGCGCCGCAGTGCCACGGCGCGCTACCGCCGCGCGTGACGCCGAGATGGCCGCGACCGTCGATCAATGGTGTCTTGGTGAAGCCGTCATTCCAGCCGTCGCCGACGGTCCAGATCGCCTTCGGGTCTGTATCGCCGGTCAGATCGTAGACCTTGCCGTACCGCGAAAAATTCTCGGCCGTGACTGGCTGGGCTAGAACCGTGTCGGCCGCACTCATGCATCGCTCCTGATGGCACGCACGACGCGCATGAGCCCGGCGACATGGGCGGCCTCGACACGGCCTGTGTCCTTATGGTCGTGCTTGAACCAGCTCCCGACCACGGCGCCATCGGCCTTGGCCAATTGCTCGGCGGCATTGGCCTCGGTGAGGCCGGCGCCGATCAGGAGCGGCGTCGCGCCGCCGGTTGCCGTGCGGAAGCGGGCCACCTTTTCCATATCTGTCGGCTGGCCGGTGGCGTCGGAGGTGACAACCAGCCCGTCGCAGCGCGAAGCGCCGATGCGCACGTCGTCCGATTCCGGTCGCCCGGACAGAACGGGCTGGTACTTGAAGCGAACGCCACCGAGCAGCAGCGCCGAAACGTCCTCGCGGCGAGCCGCGAGTTCGGCTGCGAAGGGTTCCTCCGCATCCGGCGGCAGATGGCCGGCGACGGAATCCACCTGGATGAAGGAAACGGGATACTGTTTGGCGAGGGCAAAAGCGCGCGCATCGTCTCTGAGCACGTTGACGCCGATGCGGGTGCCGAGGTCGAACCCGAACAGCCGGTCCAACACCCGCTCGACGTCCTCTGCGCCACCGAAGTAATTCTCGACCACAACCCCGTCCACGCCTTCGCCGGCCATGATGCGAGCCTCTTCCTCGGCTTGGGCAAGCTTGGCCGCAGGGCCATCACCGGCCAGATGCAGCATGCCGAGGATCGGTTTCGGGGTCGTGAAAGTGTCGCCGAAGCGGCTCATGTCTTGTTCTCCTGCGCACCATGCGGCGCGGTCTCGCGCCCCCAGCGCGTTGCAAATTTCATCTGGACGGCCGGCGAGTAGACGATCGACGTGCGCTCGACCAACAGGTCGTCCGCATCGAGCACATCTCCGCTGGCGCAAAGGTAGCCCGGCACGTCCTGTGCCGGGGCAAAGACCTCCCGCAGGCGATCGGAGGCCGGCACGACGGTCAGCAGCAGTTCCGAACGCAAGGGGTGGCGGTCATAGTCGCGGCGCAAAACCTCATAGAGCGATTGCGCCGCGAAATCGTAGCGCTCGATGCCCGGATAAAGGGCAAGATCGAGCTGAGATGTGTCGACGTTCAACCACGTGACAGTGTCGCCGTTGGCAAGCCCGCGAGCGCGCACCAGCAAGAGTTCGCCATTCTCCACCCGGTGTTCCAGCACGCGCGTCACCGGGCGCTGGCCCTGGCGGCGGGCAAGCTCCGTGAAGCTGCCGAAGTTCCAGATGTTGTGGCTGATCGGCCGGTGCGACACGATCGTGCCGCGGCCGCGAACCTGCTGGACCAAACCTTCCGAAACCAGAAGCGCCATCGCGTTGCGCACGGTCGTTCGGGCAATGCCGAACTGGTCGCGCAACTGGTTCTCCGAGGGAATGGCTTCGCCTTCGGAGAAATCACCGCTGAGAATCGCGGCGCGCAGCGCCCGATAGAGCTGCCGGTAGAGCTGCTCGCTCGAATAGAGATCGAGGCGCAGCCGGGACAGTCTGTCGTCCGGGTTTCCGTTCGCTGCGATGGTGGAGGCGTCTGGCATGGAAGGATGGGTCAAGGCAGGCTCCGGCGCGGTTCGGTTACTTCGTTGCTCCGTTTATCTTGAACTCTTCGACACCAGCCTGTTTCAAGCCGTAGCGGTCGAGGATCTGTGCATAAGTGCCGTCGGCCTTCATCGCGTCGAGGGCGCCCTTGACCGCATCGCGCAGTTGGGTGCTCGCCTTGGCAAATGCGATGCCGTAGTGGTTGATCTCGCCGACCTCGCCGATCTGGTAGAACTTGTCCGGCTCCTGCTTCATCAGGTCGAGCAGACCCTCAAGGCCGATGACGGACGCCTGGGCGCGGCCCTGGCGGATCTGCATGATGTGTTCGGCCTGGGTCGGGATCTGGATGACGGTGATCAGCTTGTCTGCCGGGCAGATGGACTTGCCGAGGTTCTCCGCCCAGGTAACCCAGCTCGTGCCCGTCGCGACCGCGACAGTCTTGCCGCAAAGGTCCGCCTCGGTCTTGATCTCGCTCTGGTGGTCGGCAGTCGTGTAGAAGACGTTGCCGGTCTTGAAGTAGTCGATGAAATCGAGTTGCGTCTGGCGCTCCGCCTTGTCGGAGAAGGCGGTCATGATCAGGTCCGAACGGCCGGTGACAACCTGCGGGATCAATTGCGGGAACTCGACGTTCTGGAACTCCGCCGTCAGGCCGAGGCGCTCGGCGATTGCCTTGGCAAGATCGATGTCGAAGCCCTTCAGTTCCGTCGAGCCGGCGTCGCTGTATTCCATTGGCGGATAGGCAAGGCTGATCGTGACGTTCAGCTTTCCGGTATCGCGCACGGCGTCCGGCAGAGCGGCCGCCAGCTTCTCGTCGGCGGCGTGCGCCAGGCCGCCTGCGGCCAGGCTGATGATTGTTGCGGAGGCTAGCCCCAGAACCATTGGTAGCAGTCGTTTCATTTTCAGTTCTCCCTCTTTTTGAACTCTTGTCTTCAGGCCAGCACGCGGCTGAGGAAACTCCGCACGCGCGGGTCGCCGGGGTTGCTCAGAACTTGCGCGGGTACGCCCATCTCGCGGATCTCGCCGTCGATCATCACCACGACGCGGTCGGCGACCTCCCGGGCAAAGCCGATCTCGTGGGTGACGACGATCATCGTCGTGCCGCCGCGCGCCAGATTGCGCATCACTTCCAGCACCTCGCCGACGAGTTCCGGATCGAGTGCGCTGGTCGGTTCGTCGAAGAGCATGACGCGCGGCTCCATGGCGAGCGCTCGGGCGATCGCCACACGCTGCTTCTGGCCGCCGGAAAGCTGAGACGGATAACTCGACGCCTTGGCGGCCATGCCGACCTGTTCGAGCAGGCCCATGGCGCGGGCTTCGGCCTCGGCGCGGCTCAAGCCGCGTACCACCATCGGTCCCTCGATGACGTTGCCGAGCACCGTTCGGTGCGCGAAAAGATTGAAATGCTGGAACACCATGCCGAGCTGGCTCTGCTGCGCCCTGAGCCGCTTGACCGGCAACTCCTCAAGCGCGCCGCGGCTGAGTTCGTAGCCCATGATCGCGCCGTCGACCCAGACATAGCCACCATTTGGCGTTTCCAGGTGGTTGATGCAGCGCAGGAAGGTGCTCTTGCCGCTGCCCGACGGCCCGAGGATACAGAGCACTTCACCATAGGCGACCTCCAGATCGAGACCCTTCAGGACCTCGTGGCTGCCAAAACTCTTGCGGATACCGACCGCCTTGACTGCGAGTGTCATGCTTCACCTGTGGTGGCGGGACGACGCGCCCATCCTTTGAACCAGCGGCGTTCGCTGGTTGCGGCTGCGCCATCGCGGCCGAAATGGCGTTCGAGATAATGTTGGCCGATGGAAAGAACGGTCGTTCCCGCCAGGTACCAGACGGCGCAGACGAACAGCAGTTCGATGACGGCACCGTTGATGAAGTAGATGCGCTGCGCCGCATTCAGCATTTCGCCCATGGCGATGGTGGCCGCGAGCGAGGAAAACTTCAGCATGCCGATGGCGCTGTTGCCGAGTACGGGCAGGATCAGCCGCAGGGTCTGTGGCAGGATGATACGCCGCATCGTCTGGCCCGGCGTCATGCCGAGCGTGTGCGCCGCCTCCTTCTGGCCCTTGTCAACCGAAGAGATGCCTCCGCGCACCACTTCCGTCAGATAGGAGCCTTCGTTCACGCCGAGACCGAGCACGGCCGCCACGAAAGGCGTCACCACGTCGACCATGCGGGCATCGATGAGCCCGGGGATATAGAGGCGTGGGAAGACCAGGGCGATGTTGAACCAGATGAGCAACTGCAGCAGCACCGGCGTGCCTCGGAACACCCAGACGTAGAGCCATGCGGCGAAACGCAGGATCGGATTTTCCGAAAGCCGCATGATGCCAAAAGCGAAACCAAGAAAGACGCCAAGCACCAGCGCACAGGCCGAGATCAGCAGCGTCCAACCGAAGCCGGTGATGATGACGCCAGCCGTCAGAAACTCGCCGACCACGGTCCACTGGATTTGCCCGACTGCGAAGGCGCGGCCGATCACGGCAAGCAGCAGGATGACGAGACCGCCACTGATCCACCGCCAGGGGTGGTGCAGTGGGCGGATGGCGACATCCGGACCGGGAAGGTCGGCGAGTGACAGCGCGGACGTTGAAGATGAGTGAGAGTGGTGCATGGCATCCAATTGTAGGGTTAGGCCTACAACTTGATAGAAGCACGTGCGAAGGGAGTCAAGCTGACGTTTGGAGAATATTTCCGGCTGTGCATATTCGCGCGCTGAACGCGCTGCAGGATTGGAAGTCAGCGGCCCCGAGGAACGGACTGATTGAAAACGATCGCCGCTGGCACGGGGGAACCGGCGAGGGGGCAGCTTCTGAAGCGCTAAGCGCCCTGCCGAGCTGGCATCTTCCGGGATGCAGCCGCATGAAATCTGTACCGGGAACGGAACCGAACCGTCCGTTGAAGCGAAAACAAGTAAGGCTTCGCACTTTGCCTATACATGCAACACGTCAAGCAAACCGTCTGACAATCTCAAGCAGGCGGTCGCACGATCTCGCAAGCTGCCTTGGCGGCGCCGTGGCAAGGCCCAGAAGCAAGCCGGATTTTGCAGAATCCGGCGACGCGTACCAGGCCGAAAGTGGTGCGGGCGACATGCCGAAAGCCAACGTTTCTCTGGCGATCGCAAGATCCGGGACCCCGTCCGGCAAACGCAACAGCACGGCCAATCCGGCAACTGTCGCTTCCTCCGGCCGCAGGGATTTCAGCAAGGCGTCGCGTTGGGCGGAGTAGACCCGCTTCGTCCGCCGGAGATGCCGCAAGTAATGCCCCTCGCGCATGAACTCAGTGGCTGCAAGCTGCACGGATGGCCCGGGGGGCGGTGCGAGACAGGCTGCGACTTCCGCAAAACGGGAGGCGAGCGCCGGCGGCGCGACGAGAAAGCCGAGCCTGAGCGCCGGGCTGATGGTCTTACTGAAGGAGCCGATGTGAATGACGCGTCCACCGCGGTCGAGGGAGGCGAGCGCCGGTGCGGCGCGGCCGTCGAGCTGCAACTCGCTGAGATAGTCGTCCTCGATCACCCAGGCCCGCGCCCCGGCCGCCCAGTCGAGAAGACGCAGTCGGCGTGCCAGTGACAGGGTGGACCCGAGCGGCGCCTGTTGCCCCGGGGTCGCGACGACCAGCGCTGCATCCGGACCATGGCGTATGCCATACTCGACGTTGACGCCATCGGCATCGACGGGGACCGGCACGATCTCCAGTCGCGCAAGCTCCAGCCCGCGCCGGGTGAATGGGAAACCGGGATCCTCCATCCAGACCTTTTGCCCTTCGAGGCCGAGGACGCGGAGCGCCATTCCGAGCCCGCTGGCGTATCCCCCGGTGATGATGATTTCGGAGGGCGAGCATTCGATGCTGCGCGCGACGGCAAGATAGGCGGCAATTTCCCGGCGCAGTTCCAGTTCGCCGCGAGGGTCGGGATAGATCGCCGGAGCGCTCGTCTCCACGCGTACGGCGTGGGCGCGGATTCTCGCGAAGAGCGTGGCGGGAAAGGTTTCCTGCGCCGGTACGCCCATCTGGAAGATCGCTGGGCCGGCTGTCATCTCCCGATACCGCTCCATGAACGAGCCGGGATCCGGCGGCGGCTCGACCCGCGCAACCGCTGCAGGACGAGCGGCGACGCGGGTCCCGGTCGAGCGCGAGGCGACGATGAGCTGGGCCGCGGAAAGCTTGTCGTAGGCCGTACGCACCGTGCCGCGTGCAACGCCAAGCTGAGCGGCGAGGTCCAGCCAGGACGGCAGACGCGCGCCCGGGGCAAGCACCCCGCTTTCGATCGCGGCGCTGATGCCTTTTCGTATCTGCTCGGCCAGTGGCGTCCGCGCCGACCGATCGAGGTTCAGTTCCAGCGGCTGATCCATGCGTTCCTGGTACACGATTTTTGTCGGTTCTTGGTGCTTTTTTTAGAACCAGGAAACCGTCATTTCTAGGGGCAGGAAGAAACGTCATCAGGACCACGCGGAAAGGAGATCCCTGGCATGACCCTACGATCCTTCATTGGCGCTGCTGCCGCCGCCCTTGCAATCGCCACCACGCTACCGGCCGCTGCGCATGATCCCGGCGACGTTGTCACGCCGCACTTCGAAAAGGCGATACCCAATATTCCGGGTAAGACCTTGACCGCCCTGATCGTCGACTATCCCCCAGGCGGAGCTTCGACTCCACATACGCATGCAAAGTCGTCCTTCATCTTCGCCTACGTTCTCTCCGGAGAAATCGTGTCCAAGGTGAATGACGGCCCCACGCAGACCTACCGCGCCGGCGAGAGCTGGTACGAGCCGCCGGCGTCCACCCATCTCGTCAGCCGCAACGCGAGCGAGACGAAGCCGGCAAAGCTGCTGGCGGTGTTCGTCGCCGACACGGATGAAAAAGAACTCTCCACCCCGATCAAGTAGACCCGAACCCAAGGAACGGAACAATGAGCAAGCGTCTCGACTACAACCAGATCGCACCGGCCGGCGCCAAGGCCCTTGGCGGTGTCTACGGCTACGTCCTGCAAGGTGGCCTGCCGCCAGTTTTGGTCGATCTGGTCTATCTTCGCATCTCGCAGATCAACAACTGCGCCTACTGTCTCGACATGCACACCCGCGACCTTTTGAAAAAGGGCCAACCGATCGAAAAGATCGCATTGGTCCAGGCGTGGAGAGAAGCCGGCAATCTCTTCGACGCGCGCGAGCGGGCGGCCCTTGCCTGGGCCGAAACCGTCACGCGCGTCGCCGAGACGGGCGTGCCGGACGAAGCCTACGCGGCCGCACGTGCGCTGTTCGACGAGCGCGAACTCACCGACCTCACGATCGCGATCGGTCTGATGAATGCCTACAACCGCATGGCGATCAGTTTCCGCAATACGCCGCAGGCAGCACTTGAAAGCTAAAGACGGCGCACAACCCGAAACGCTCAAATTGAGGAGTTGGCTATGAAGATATTCATCGCGGGCGCCACAGGCGCCGTCGGCTCGCCGCTGGTGCGGGCGCTCCGGACCCTTGGCCATCAGGTGACCGGCATGACGCGCCCCGGCCCAGGCGTGGATCGTCTCCGCAAGCTCGGAGCCGAGGCGTCGACCGCGGATGCCTTCGACCCCGAGGCGGTCCATGAAGCAATCGCCGCAGCAGCGCCGGACGTCGTGATTGACCAGCTCACCTGGCTTCCGGCCAACCCTGCAGACATCATCAAGGCCATGCCGGACGATACGCGCCTTCATCGCGAGGGCGGCGCCAACCTGCTCGCTGCGGCGCAGAAGCTGGGCGTTCGCCGCTACATCATACAGTCTCGTGGCTTCTACCTCGATGCCCCAGCAGGACACCTCGCCGACGAGACCGCGAGGCTCAGGTACGACGCGCCCGGGGAGATCGGCGAGAGCACGCGCGCCATCGGCGCCTATGAGGACCGTGTGCTCGCCTCGCCATCGCTCGATGGCGTCGTCCTGCGCTACGGCTTCTTCTACGGGCCCGGTACCTGGTACCGGCCGGACGGAGCGATTGCCGATCAGGTTCGCAATGGCGAGGCGGTGATCATCGGCGAAGGAAATGCCGTCTGGTCGTTCGTTCATATCGATGATGCGATCGCTGCGACCGTCGCCGCGCTCACGGCCGAAGCGGGGGTCTACAATATCGTCGACGACGACCCGATGCCCGTCGCCAAATGGCTGCCGGCTTTCGCTCGGTGGGTTGATGCATCGGAGCCGGCGCGGGTCAGTGTGGCGGACGCGCTGAAATCCGCCAGCGAGGAAGCGGTCTACTACCACACTCGTCTGACCGGTGCCGCGAACACGCGAGCGAAGGAAAAACTCGGCTTCGCGCCACGTCCGCTGCTATGGAAGGGCGCGTGATTGCCGCCCGGCGAAATTAACGACGGACATAATCCCTGAGGAAACGGAGCCAGGCGCGGATTTTTTGCGGGACCATCTGCATGGGCAGGTGCATCGCGTAAATCTGGTGATCGGGGAAGCGATAGGTCGGCAGGGCGTCGGCCAACTTGCCCTCGGCGAGTTCTGGCGCCACGAACCAGTCAGGCAAAAGCGCTACGCCTGCGCCGGCAACCGCCAGCGCCTTGACGACCGATGCGTTGTTGGCAAGCAGCCGGGACTGAAGAGGCACCTCGAATGCGCATTCGCGGCCGTCTTCGTCGTACATTTTCCAGCTTTTCACACGGTCGACGGTGGCATTGCTGATATACGGCAGCGCGCTCAGCATCTCCGGCGTACCAGTGGCAGTTTTCCCGACGCCGGCGATGATGTCCGGCGACGCGACCAGCCTGATCTGATACGTCCCCAGATGCACACCGGCATATGGCGAGGTCTGGAATTGCTCGTTGCGCCCCAGCCGGATGGCGACGTCGAAGCGATCGCGCACGAGGTCGACATTCGTCGGATAGGCCTCGAACTGGATGTCGAGGTCTGGATGCAGCGCGGTGAATTCCTGAAGGGCCGGAGCAATCACCGCGACGCCATATTCAACGGTCGATGTCAGCCGCAAGGTGCCGCTCAGCACCGTTTGCTCCATGCGCGCTTCGGCAATCGCCTCATCGGCTTCCGTGAGAATGCGCAGGCAGCGCGCATAAAACCGTTCGCCGGCATCGGTCAGAGCAAGGCTGCGCGTGGTGCGATGAAGGAGCGTGACGCCCAATTCGCTTTCGAGCTGCTTGAGGTTGAAACTGATGGCGGCTCTGGCCTGATTGAGTTGCTTGGCAGCTGCTGTGAACGATCCTGCTTCCACGACGGCTCGGAAAACAGTCAGGCGATCCAGACTCACCGCCATGGCGCGCGCTCCAATTGGTCAAAAAATACGACAGATTATGTCTAATTGTATCGCCTTATTCGACGGCGTGAAAGGGAATATCCCTGCGGACGTCATTTCCATCGAAGGTTTTCCCGTTGTCCGCCCGCTCACGAATTGCCACCCTCTACCTTCTCGGATTCGCCGTCGATCTCGCGAATATGTTCATCTTCAACGCCGCCCTGCCGGCATTGCAACGGGAGCTGAGCGCATCGGTCGTGCAGCTCGCCTGGGTCGGCACGATCTACATGCTTGGCCTGACTGTCGCCATTCCGCTGGGGAGCTGGCTTGCGCGCCGGATCGGCGAACGCCACGTGTTCATTGCCTCCCTACTCATTGTGGCGGTGGGCGGTATCGGCGGAGGCGGGGCCACTGGGATTGAGACGCTTCTTGCCTGGCGACTCGTTCAGGGTCTCGGCGGAGGACTGCTCGTGCCGGTCGGCCAGAGCATGGCCTATCGCGCCTATCTGCCGGAAGACCGCGCCCATCTGACGGCCGTGGTCATGACGGTTGCGCTGTTGGTGCCGGCATTTTCACCAGCCATCGGCGGGCTCGCGGCCGATCATGTGTCCTGGCGCTGGGTATTTGTCGGCGTTGCGCCACTGGCAGCGGCGATAGCTGCGTTGGCCCTCGCCTGGGCTCCCGTCGATCGGTTAGTGGAAGCGAAGCCGGCGCTCGACATTCCCGGCTTCCTGCTGAGCGCCATCACCCTGTTTTGCCTTCCCCTTGGCCTGACGCTCATTAGTCAGACGGGAAGCGGCGTTCATGCCGCAATTGTGCTTGCGTTCGCGATTGTCGCGGGCGCTGCCTATGTCCGCCATGCGTTGCGCTCGCGCAATCCGCTGCTTGATCTGCATCTGCTTTCCGATCCGATGCTCAGGGTTGGCAGCATCATCTACCTGTGTGTGCCGGGCGTTTTCACGGGCGTAAACCTGGTCGCTTCCCTGTACTTGCAGGACCGCCTTGGTCTGACGGCCACACAGACCGGCATGCTCATGCTTCCATGGGCAGCAGCATCCTTCGTCGCCATCATGTCGACGCGGCGGCTGTTCGCGTCCCAAGGCCCGCGCCCGCTCTTTCTCGTCGGCATGATCGTCACCTGCGTCGGCGTGCTGCTGCTGGCCACGCCATTCGCCGGAAAGTTCATCATCGCGTCCTTTGTTGCAATGGGCTTCGGGGCAAGCCTTTGCACGTCCACGGCCCAGACGGCAGCCTTTACGTCGGTTCGGACGGAACGGATGGCAGAGGCAAGTGCGCTGTGGAACATCAACCGTCAGCTCAGTTTTTCGCTCGGTGCGAGTGTGTTGGGAGGCCTGCTGGGGCTTTTCCTGGCGACCAGCGGCGGCGCGGCCGACGTTCTGCCCTACCGCTACTGCTTTGTAATCGCTGCCGTTCTGATCGTGTTGCCGCTGCCCTTCGTTCTGCGGCTGCCGCGAGCCGGTCAGCGCGCGTAACCCATTCTTTCAAGCTGTCCAACAAGGAGCCGAACATGACCGATATTGAAAAATTCTGCGCTGAGGTTGTCGATCTCCACATTGAGATCGAACGCTGGTTCACCGGGGCGGCCCACCCCAACGATCTGGTGCACTGCTCGAACGCTTCTCGCCTGAGTTTCGCATGATCTCCATGCAAGCGACCACCCTCGGAAAAGAGGGCGTGGGTGAATTGTTCGCACGTCTGCACGGGAAACGCCCGGAGCTGCGGATCACGGTCGACGACATGCAGATCAGTCAGGAATGGTCGGGCGGAGCCTGCGTCACTTATCGCGAGACGCACGCGGATGCGGGCGGGGTTCAAACAGCAAGACGCTCGACCGTCGTTTTGGAAGCTTCAGCGGATGGCTCGCTCCGGTGGCGGCATCTGCATGAAACGCCGATTGCGGCTTAGGCACTTCTACGATGCCCTTGCGCACTATCCTCTCTGTACCGGAAGGATGCTTCACGATCGCATAAGTACGCGGTTCAAACCTGGTCAAGAGCAAGGGAATTGTTAGTCGCGGGGCGCGCAAGTTTCAGCTGGATCATAGACGAGTGAAACGACAGCGCTTATATTTAGCGTCTGGTATTACCTTTAACTAAGGAGGGTTGCCATGGCATCCCCGACCTCGCTCAAGCTCGATGATGAGCTCAAAGGCCGCGTTCAACACTTGGCCGAAATCCGCCGCCGGTCTTCTCACTGGATCATGCGTGAGGCGATTGCGCAATACGTGGAGCGAGAAGAGAAGCGGGAGGCATTGCGACACGACACGCTCAACGCGTGGGAGGAGTATCAAGCGACCGGCCTACATGCCACTGCGGACGAGGTCGAAAAATGGCTATCCACGTGGGGAACGGACGACGAGAGCGCCGCACCTGAATGCCACAAATAGTCTTCTCGCCAGCAGCTGTTCGTGATCTTGAACGCCTTCGCAAATTCTTGCAGGCCAAAAGCCCATTGGCAGCCAAGCGAGCGGGTGAAGCCATTCTGAGGGGTGTGCAAGCCCTTGGCGCACATCCTAAAATGGGGCGCCTCATTGATGATCTGCCTGATCAATATCGAGAGTGGTTCATTGATTTTGGAGATAGCGGATACATCACGCGCTACCGTATTGATGAGGACATTTTGACAATCCTCGCCGCGCGCCAACAGAAAGAAGCTGGCTTCTGAGAGTGCCGCCGGTGTCATCTTTGAGCGATTGCTCGTCCTATGTGACTGTCTTCAATGCTGGACTGAAACGGGCTTCGCCGGTTTAGGCGGAAGTTTCACTTATTGAATGGGCCGGTCACCAGCGGATGCATACGGGCTATACTGCATCCTTCCGCAAACCAAAGGTCAGTAAACCGATGGCTGGAACCTCAAGCGTTAAGCCAGGCAAGGCGCTCGACGAATACAGCTTTGGGGGCATGCGGCCGCCCGATAGAATTGCTGCTCCTACGCGAACGCCGCTCGCTTATGCTATATATTCCTAATCCATCATACACGCGAGCGGTGGGGGTGGCGGATGCTCGAAAGTCGGGTCAACAAACCACGACAACCGACAAAACCTTCGGGTCGCAAGGGACGCCTGTCCGAATATGGGGGCGAGCGGCGGATCGTCACCGCCCTCTGTTATGATCTCGTCGGGTCGACGAGACTTCTCCACCTGCTCGACATAGAAGACTATCAGGAACTGATCGTTGCCTTTCAGAATGCAGCGAAACACGCGATAATCTCTCATTCCGGCGTCATGCAGCTTGAGGCTGGAGATGGCGGCGTGGCGCTCTTTCCGATCGAGTTGGGCGCGAAGGATGCGGCATCGCTCGCCATTCGCGCGGGTCTCGGGATCGTCGAAGGCTGCGCGCGCGTTGGCCGGGAAGCCGGGCGCGACGACTTGCACGTTCGCGTCGGGATCGCGACATCCGTCGCTCTTATCCAAGAGACGCAGGAGGAGAAGGGGGAACCGGTTACCGGTGCTGCACTGGCCATAGCCACCCGTCTGGAAGAGATTGCCGACCCAGACAGCGTTTTCGTTTCGGAGGACACGCGCGACCTGGCGGGTAGGTCGCATGCCTTCGTGTTCGAAGGCGCCAGGACGCTCAAGGGCTTCACCGTGCCCGAGAAGGTATGGCGCGCGCTCGGGCACAAGATTGATGTCGACAGGTTCTACGCCTTCGGGAGCCTTGGCGGCCCCTTCATTGGCCGCGAAAGCGAGTTGAACACGATCGCCGCCTGTTGGGAAAAGGTCCCCGCGCAAGGTGGCGAAATACTCCTGCTCGAAGGAGATGCAGGCATCGGAAAATCGCGGCTTCTGCGGGAAGTCCGCAAGATGACGCGCGACCGGCGATCAGGGCTGTACTTCTTTCAGTGCCTGCCCGGGGGGCATCGCTCTACGCTGCATCCCCTGTTGAACAGTCTTATGGGCGCAACGTCTGGACAAGACGATCAACTGGGTCTGTCGGCCTCCGCTGTAGCAACCCCCTTTGAACGAAACGGTATTCGCGACGCAGAGACTATTGAAACATTCGCGTATTTGCTGGGTGCGCTGGGACGAAATCAACGGCTCGCCGACAATGACCCCAAAGCCATCCGGGAAAAGGCTCATCGCGCCGTGTTTCGCGCACTCGCGGCGTTGTGCGCGAATGGGCCGATCGTTCTGGCTGTCGAAGACATCCACTGGATCGATCCAACCTCCCGGGATTTGCTGGTGGAGGCCGCTCGGGTTGCACGCCAACTTCCTATTCTCCTCGTCGCGACCTCACGTCTCGGGTTTGCGTCGGACTGGCTGGACGTGGCCAACCCAACGCGGCTGACGCTGCTCCCGCTTGATCGTGACGAAACACGACGGGCGATAGAGGCAAGATGGCCGGAGCAGAGGCGGGGCATGCTTCCTGAGCTCTATGACGTTATCGAGAGGATATCCGGCGGCGTTCCGCTCTTTATCGAGCAAATCTGCCAATGGGTCTCGGAGAACGTTGCTGCAGACACTATGAGCCTGTCGGAAAACGTTAAACCCAGCCATGTGTCGGCGTTCGAGGAAATACTGGATGCACGCCTCAACCACCTGGGCACGGCCAGAGACGTGGCGCGAGCGGGAGCAGTTGCGGGCAGCCGGTTCACGCTGTCATTGCTGCGCCAGCTGCTGCCAGGACTGGGCAAAAAGTCTTTGGTCAAGGCCGCCGATACCTTGAGTGATTCAGGGTTCCTTGTGCGGATCAGGACGCGAGGGCATATCGCCTACGGTTTCCGGCACGTTTTGATTCAGGAAACGATCTACAACGGGCTCTTGCGCAGGCAGCGGCAGGCATTGCATCGGCGGCTGTTCGTTGCTGTCAGTCAAAACCGCCAAATGGCGGCTTGGATGGACACCGGAACGCTCGCCGAACATGCGGAACGAGCGGGCTTCATCGAAAGTGCAATCGAATTGTACACTGCGGCAGGCAAGGAAAGCTCGAGCCGATCGGCGATGGTAGAGGCGCGCAACTACCTGGAGCACGCCGTGGAGATCTGCGACCGGTTCGGCAAGGGACATGCGATCGAAACACTGCAGCTATCCGCGCTGACTTCGCTCGGCCCAGTTTTGACCGGCCTTGTCGGACTGAACTCACCTCCGGCTCGCAAGTTATATGAGGATGGCGTTGCCATCGCCCGGCGGCAACCGATGGAAGAGCAATCCAGATGGTTTCCGATCTATTGGGGGTGGTGGCTGACGGGCACAGATTTTCGCGTTATGCGCGAACGCGCACTGCAAGTGCGGGCGATGCAGGCTGGGACGGAAGATCCGGAGATCAAGCTCCAGGTGAACCATTGCATCTGGGCCATTGAATTTAACCTTGGCCACCATCGAGAGGCCCAGGATGCGATTAAGGCCGGACTGGCGCTTTATGATGAGCAATCGGCGAAAACCAACCGAACGTTATTTGGCGGCCATGACGCCAAGGTGTGCGGTCTAGGGCAACTGGCCCTTTCGCTGTGGCTGACAGGACAATCGAAAGCATCGGATTCGGCTCTTTCGAAGATGGTCGCTTTCGTTGACCGGATATCACATGCACCGAGCAAGGCGCATTCGCTTGATACGGAAGCGGTGTCTGCGTTTTACCGGGACGACTATGGGCGCCTTACCGAAATATCCAAAAGAATGGCAGACTTCGCGAAGTTGCATGAGATGCAGTCGCTGTCCGGCCTGTCGCTGCTGTTTGCTGGATGGGCTCTAGCGCATGGGGAAAGCCTCATGAGCGGGCATGCGATGTTTCTCGAGGGGCTGTCGCTCTTGAGAAGCCTCGGTGTCGTCGCAGATCTCCCGATTTATCTCTACATGCACGCCACGCTGCTCGGGCAAGCTGGCAAAGATGAGTCAGCGATCGAGGTCACAAATGACGCGATCGAAAAGGCTAGGGAAACCGGTCATGCCTATTGGCTCGCGGAGCTCTACCGGCGCCGCGCCGTTCTTCAGGCTCAGGGCAGCACCACACAGGATCCGATCATCCTCGACCTGCGCTCAGCCTTAGATATCGCCGAGAGTCAAGGAGCAAAGGCACTTCTGCGACGGGCGAGACATTCAATGCAGGAGCTTGGCGTTGCCGTTCAACATTGAACCAACGAGGCAGAAAACCGACGATCCGTCAAACCTTGAGGGGATGCTTGCGCGTTTTCGCGACGCCATACTTGCCGGCTTTAATAATCCGCTTTCTCCCCCCGCGCACCTCGAAGAGGCCGAGCAATGCTTGCGCGCGATTTTGCCGCTCTGCCGTCGCACGGGCATAACCCGGCTCGGTGATCTGACCGGACTTGACCGGATCGGCCTGCCGGTGACTCAAGCCGTTCGACCCGCCGCTCTCTCTGAAGTCACGTCGCTCGGGCGCGGTCTTTCCATGGCGGGAGCGGCGGTGGGAGCGATCATGGAATCGCTTGAGCGGTTCTACGCCGAAGCCATTCCGTCGGAGCGGGTATTTTCCACCACGACGGATGAACTCAACATCGCCGACGGCCTGTTTGAAAACCTTCTGGCACCTGATCGCCGTGGGAACTGGCGGGCAAGGACGATACCCTGGATCACAGGCGTCGACATCACGGCTGGTTTGCCACAATCGGTCCCCCTGGAACTCGTTCACACCTGCTACACGGACCCGCCGCCCGCCCATGATGGCCTGTTCATGCGCACGACCACGGGTCTCGCCTGTCATATGACCGTCTTCGGTGCATTTGTGCATGGATTGTTCGAGTGTATCGAGCGCGACGCTATCGCGCGCGCCTTCGCCACCCACGGCTTCTTCGATCGAATGCGCATTTCCCCGTTCGGGCTAGGTGACGGAGTTGATCACATACTGTCCGTTGTGGGCGAGCACCATATTTCCTTCGGCCTTTGGCTAGCTCCTTCGCCGGCAGATGTCCCAGTGGTCTGGTGCCAGACGATCGAAACCGGCCCCGGCGAACCGATCCTTGCTCTTCCGACCGAGGGCTACGCGGCAGGACCGAGCATCGCCGCGGCAGCGCAGAGCGCGATGCTCGAAGCGCTGTCAGCGCGGGCCGGGGCGATATCGGGCGCGCGCGACGATCAAACCCGGGAGCATTACAGACGCAGCACCGATGCTGTCGTCGCCAAGGCCCGTCAGCTTATTCTTATCGACACGTCCCGGTTGCCGCACCCGGCAATCGAAGCACGCGCCGTTCCGGATCTCAGCGCGCTCATCGACAGCGTCCTATCCGCCGGCATGGGGCCCATATTGGCCGTGCCGGTGGGAGCGGACGTCGAAACAGGCGTTCAGTGCGTGAGAACCATCCTTCCGGGAGCCATTCCCTTTTCCATCCTGCGGTGAGTGTTCACATGGTCGATGCGAGCGAGAAAGGTCCGATCCTGGTGTTTCTTGGTCCGACGCTTCGGTTGAGCGAGGCGGAGCCGGTTCTCGACGCCGTCTACCTGCAGCCCGCCGCGCAAGGCGACATTCTGCTTGCCGCCCACGCATTCCGCCCGCGGGCGATGGTCCTGATCGACGGGCAATTCGAGGACAGGCCGGCTGTCCGACACAAGGAAATCCTCTGGGCGATGGCACAGGGGATCGTCGTGATCGGCGCGGCAAGCATGGGCGCGCTCAGGGCGGCGGAGCTCAGTGAATTCGGCATGATCGGTGTCGGCCTGATTTACAGGTGGTATCGGCGCTGGCGGCTTGCTCCCGATGATGCGGTCGCCGTTCTTTCGGGACCGGCGGAGCTTGGCTTTCTTCCTTTGACAGACGCACTGGTCGATCTCCAACGGACGTTCGCCAACCTGACACGCCGGAGTTTCATATCGGCAGCCGAGCGCGACTTGCTCGCCACAATGGCGCGAAACATGAACTTTCGAGAGCGCCGGTTCGATGCGATTTTACGGGATGCGGGATGGCAGGAGGAGAGGTTCAAAGAGCTGCGCAAGGAGATGGTGGGACAAAAAAGACTGGACGCCCTCCTGGCACTACGAAGCGCGCGGGCCCTTGTGATGCAGGAAAATGCGGGGCCCGTGAGCTGTGCGTGGGTTGCAACGAACACCTTTGTCCGGGATCTTGAGGCGGGCGGCATTGACTCAAAATTAGCAAACACTTATAAATTGAATCCTTAATCCCAGATTTTTCAATCGAGGGGGGCAATTGTGCGATGCGTCTGCTTCGGGACGATGCCCTCGACTCTGGAAATGCGCGTGTCGGCACGCGCTTTTGGATTTATCCCCAGCCCCCCTTCATTCCCGGATACGAACAGCCCGATCGTGTGTGGCTATCGATACCACGCGACGAAATAGGCGAAGGCCCGAGCGACCTCTCCATGTATGTCGCGGATCCGCTCTATGACAAGCAGCCCTATGGCCTCGCGAGCTTGCCGCCATTCGGCGGAGCGAAGCGAGCGCCGGTGACGCCGGGTCCGGACCGTCACTTCGACAACGTCGATCCAACTTCACGTCCATTTCTTGCTGTTCACGCCTACGCCTGCGTGCGTTTCGTTCTCGACATTTGGCAGAGCTATTTGGGGCGACGGGTCCACTGGTTCTTCGATCAGACCTTCCCAAGGCTAGAGATCGTTCCATTTGTCGATTGGGACAATGCTCAAGCGGGCTACGGCTTTCTGGAACTGGGTTGGTCCGACGTCGACGGAATCCTGAGACCCTACGCATTGAATTTCGACACGATCGCGCACGAGGTCGGGCATCTGATCATGCTCTCGGAGACGGGCGTGCCAACAGTGACATCGCCCGATAGCGACTTCTTTTCGTTCTCCGAAGCCTTTTCGGACTGTGTTTCACTGATCTCGTTCTTGCATTTCGATTCCGCGATTGACCGGCTCCTGCGGCGAACGAGAGGCAATCTGCTGCTCTACAACGAACTGAACCGTTTTGCGGAAACGAGCCCCGAAACGCAGATCCGCCTGGCCACCAATTTCCGGCGAATGTCCGCCACTACCCGCGAGGTGCACGACCGCGCGCTGCCGTTCGTTGGTGCCATCTTCGATAGCATCGTTGCGCTTTATCATCGCGATCTGGTTGCGAATGGTTGCGCCGACAGGCGGCTTCTGGATGTCGATATCCGGGAACTGGCGCGGGACGAATTTGATACATTTCGGCAGGCGACCGCGGAGGCCTTCAGCACCAAGCCATTATATTTCAAGCTGGCATTGACCGCCGCGCGAGACGCGGTGGGTGCGGCACTCGCGACGTCATTGAGCACACTCGATCTGAACACACTGCGCCTTGAGCAGGCGGCAGACGCCATCGTCGCCTCGGCGGACGGGCCGGCGGCTGAACTGCTCGAAGAGAATTTTGCCTGGCGTGAAATCACCGCTTCACGGTGAAACAAAGGAGGGAAAGATGAGTGGCTGCTGTGTTAATCCCGTTGTTGGAAAACCTGTAGAAGCAAAGGACCTAGAAGATGTAATTAAATATAAATCGTATCGCCCAGGAGATATTAGATTATATGGACGCCCGACAAAGTTCTATGAAAAGAAGAATAAAGATAACAATATTAGAGAAATTTTAGAGGGGATTGAAGATAAGCTGCGATCTATTGAGGATAAGGGAATAGTTGATGATATAAATAGAATGATTGTAGAGCTTATTGATTACATAAAGAAAAGCTCTGGCATCGTGGGGGATGGAGTAACAATCGCAGTATTTGATGGAAAGGACTATAGTTTCCTTCCTGTTACTTTGGGTGGTGAAGTAGAATATATTAATAGCATTGGCGTGATTTATGGCTATGCCTATGAGGGGCATTGCTACAAGCTGCCAAAGCCGCAGATCATGTGCCTATCCGAAAGGCCGACGGCAATCGCCAAGGGCGATTGCGGCTGCGATTGTGGATTTGATCCGGCATTCGGCTATGCTGTTTGGTCGATCGACAAGCTGGAACGTGCGATATCTCTCGACATCCGCGCCGACAATCTCAAGACTTTGGTGCTGGACGAGAATCTGCCAGGCAACCGGTCGCCGCTCGCCTATGCGCAGACGATGGCGTTGGCCCCACAGCGGCAGCGGGACTGACGGGAGTGCCCTTTTTTCCTCGGGAGCTCATGGCCTGACACCCGATGAGTTCCCAATCTTCCAGCTTGGCAACTGCGCGATTTTCGCCGGACCGGACAGACTTTTGCAATGAACGACGCTACGTCGGCGAGTTCAGACCGGCGGGCAAGCAACGCAATCAAATGGCTATTGTGGCGCCGGTCTCACCGAAGCATTCGCCTCAGGTGGAAACTCGCGAGCCGATCGTCCGAGTTTCGACCAACGAGCTGCAAATGACGCGACTGTATGGGGATCACCCGCCCCCAACTGTTCGAAAGCTTCCGACCGCAGCGAGAGGCGACATCATCGACTTTGCCCGGTCGCTGGCGCGGCCGGGCAGGTGAGGGCGGGGATCTGTTGGTCCGCCCTCGCAGGTCGAGCAGGAGCCCGAACGCCTGGCCGTTCCGGCTCCGCGAGGGTTACTCCGCGAAATGAGTCAGCCAGTGGCGCGGTTTGTTGTCCGCCAGCTGTGCGACCCGGTCGATCTTATTGCTCATCACCCAGGCCATGGGCTGCTGGTGCAACGGCAACATGATCATTTCGTCCTTGACCATCTGGAGTGCCTTGGTCTGCAGCTCGAGCCGTTTCGTCCGATCCATTTCGGTCGACGCCTGGATGACGAGCTTGTCAATCTCCGGATAGCTCCAGCCACCCCAGTTGAAGACGCCCGCCTTATCGCTCCTAGTCTCGATCATCTGGAGCAGGATCGAGTAGCTGTCGAGCATCGGCTCGTTCGCCCAACCGATGATGTAGACGTCAGAGAGGCCACCCGTGCGCTTGGGTGCCTGTGCGGCCGTCGGGCCGATGTCAAGCTGCGGCTTGAAGCCGGCGCGGCTCAGCATGTTGACGATACTCTGGCAAAGCTCCTCCTCGTTGACATAGGCCTCGTTGGTGCAGACGAGAGTGAAGGGCAGGTCGGTTGCGCCAGCTTCTGCCAGAAGCTTCTTCGACACTTCGGGATCGAACGGCACGACCTTGTCGAGCGCTTCGCTATATCCGGGGATTTCCGGCGCAATGATCGCGCCCGCCGTTCTCGACTTGCCGCGCATCACCCGTTTCTGGATGAGTTCCTTGTCGAGCGCGTGGGCGACGGCCTGGCGGACACGCAGGTCGTTGAACTTGTTGTCGACCCCGTCGGCCAGTTTCGGCTTGCGGTTGAAGCCCATCATGATGGTGCGCAGGTCCGTGCGCTCCATGACCTTGAGATCCGGCTGCGCCACCAGGCGCGGAAGATCCTGCGCCGGCGCGTTCTCGGTGAAGTTGATCTCACCCGATAGCAATGCGGCGACGCGCGTCGCGGCCGAGACGATCGGCGTGAACTCGATGCGATCGATGTTGGACTGCGACTTGTCCCACCACGCATCGTTCTTGATGAGAACGGTCTTGCTGTCGGGCGCGCGGCTCTCGAGCTTGAACGGACCGGTGCCGTTGGTGTGGTAAGTGGCGTAGCCTTCGATCTTCTTGCCGACGTCCGTTGGCTTCAGCGAGTTGTTTTCGGTCAGCCAGGTGGCGTCGAAAATGTGGATGTTCGTCAGGTCGTTCAGAAGCAGCGGATAGGGGCCGGTGAGTTCGATGTCGACGGTGTGGTCGTCCACCTTCATCGCTGATTTGTAGGCGGGGAGGTTGCCGCGAAGCGGTGAGTCGGGATCACTAACCCGCGTGAGGGAGGCGATCACGTCGTCCGCGCTGAAATCGGCCCCGTCGTGAAACTTGACGCCTTCGCGCAGATGGAACCGCCAGACCGTGTCCGATACGGTCTCCCAGGACGTCGCCAGTGCCGGCTCGATCTTCAGTTCGGCATCAAAACGGACGAGCCCCTCATAGACGTGGTTGAGGAAGGACAGCGTATAGCTGTCGCCATAAGAATAAGGGTCGAGCGAATAGATATCGCGCGAAGCACCCCATTTGAGCGTTTCCGCGTGGCCCGGCGCGGAAAGCGCAGCCGACATGACGGCTGCAAGCACTAATTTCTTGAGCATTCTGCTGTTCTCCTTGGTTGAGGTCACCTGTCCCCTGAACGGGAATCTTCTTCTTGAAGAGGCAATGACGGCCTGCCGGCCGTACATCTGGTCGCAAGATACGGGTCGGCGGTGGCGCGGCCCGTCGTCGGCGCAGGCATGACCGGGTCGATCTGTCGGTTGCCGCCCGGACCATCGACAGTTCGTGCGAGGAACGCCCCTCCCTGGCCAGCGAGGCAGTCATGTCGAAACCCCCGGCGACGCTTGGAAACGCCAAGTCCGGTTGTCGATCAGCTCATTCGATAGCCAGCGCACGCACCGCCTGGACACAGGCTCGTCCCCGCACCCCTTCGTGGGTGCGGTTGAAGAGCTCAGGTTCGATTTGGGACGTGGGAACGGGGATCGAATGTAGAGGTGTCAGGCTAGCTCGCCCGGTGGCGCGGGTCGGCGTTGGTGTTCTTCCCCGAAAGTCGCGCGGATACGCCGGCGCGTCGTCTTCCAAAGACCTTGCATCAACCTGCTCCTCCCTAGCTCGTTGCTGCTGATCGGAACCATCGCACGCCAAAAGTATTTGTCAACGTATTTGTCGACAATTTTGGATACGACATGTTTGATGATTGTCGACAATATTGAAATGCTACAGCTGCACGATCAGGCGCGCGGGCGGCTTGCCGCAGTTTTGGTAGCAAAGTCAGGGGCTTGTTCGGCTCGGGCGTGGGGTTGCCACTCAACGACTGGCCATCTGTCGCCCGAGGCCTTCACTTCGCAACGAATTTCTCGTCGTTGCTGCCGCAAGAAAGTACGTCGATGCGGGCGCGAACGCGGGCGACGCCTTCGGAAATGCTCGTACTCGGAATGGACGAGTATCCCATGCGGAAATAGCGGCAAGGCTGGTCGCTTCTTGGGAAAAAGGGCGAGCCGGATTCGACCAGAACCCCGTCCTGCCGCAATTCGCTGACCAGCCGGTCGGCGTCGAGTCCTTCCGGCCCTTCCATCCAGAAGGACGTGCCACCGAAGGCCGAGGAGCCGGCGATCGTCAGATTCTCCCGGCGCAGCGCCTCGGCCATCAGCACGTGGCGCTTGTGGTACTCGGTGCGCATGCGGTGCAGCACGGCGTCATAATGCCCGAGCGCCAGAAAATAGGCAGCCGTGCGCTGCAGGTGGCCGGGCGGGTGGCGCAACATCAGCGAGCGAAGCGCGCGCGCCTCACGGATGAAGGGCGCGGGAGCGACGAGATAACCGAGCCGAAGCCCGGGAAAAAGCGATTTCGAGAAGCTGCCGATGTAGAGAACGCGGCCCGTCGGATCGAGCGCCTTCAGCGCGGGCGAGGGAGGGGCGAGGAAGCTGATCTCGAATTCATAATCGTCCTCGACGATGACGAAGTCCTTCTCCTCGGCGGCCTGCAGCAGTCGCGTCCGCCGATCAACCGGCATCGTTGCGCCTGTCGGCGAATGGTGGCTCGGCGTCACGAAGACGGCGTCGACCTTCTCCGGCAGGGCATCCGGCGACAGGCCTTCGCGGTCGACGTCGACGGTCGTGACATCGGCCCCGCTGAGGAGCAGCGACGCGCTGATATCCGGGTGGCACGGGTTTTCGCAGACGGCGGCGGAGCCCTTGTCGAGGATCAATCGGGTGACGATCCAGAGCGCATTCTGCGCGCCGACGGTGACGAGGATTTCGTCCGGCGTCGCATGAATGCCGCGCCGCGGCAGCGTGCGCGAGCAGATGTAGTTGACGAGCCGCACGTCGTCGGCAGCGGCAAAGTCGCTCGCCATCAGCACGAAGTCTTCCCGCGCCAGGGCTCGGCGGGCGCAATCGCGCCAGGCGTTGAGATCAAAGAGTGTCGGATCCATCTGGCCATAAAGGAAGGGAAACGGATAGCGTCGCCAGTCGAGCGGCTTGGGCACCTGGCGCACCACGTCGAAATTCATCTTGATCTTGCGGCTCCAGTCCACCGGATCCGCGCCGGCCGCTGGGCGGTTGCCCTCCACATCCATGCCGGGCGGGTTGCCGGAAATCCGGTAGGAACTGCGGTTGACGGCTTCGACATAACCTTGGTTGATCAGTTCCTGATAGGCGAGGGTTACCGTGATGCGCGAGATCTGCAGATAGTCGGCGAGCTTGCGCGTTGATGGCAGATGGGCGTGCGGCTGAACCCGGCCGGCCAGCACGGCCGAGACGATCGTCTCGCGCAATTGCGCCTGCAGGCCGATCCCGCTTTCGCGGTCGATGAAGAAGATGGTTTCGGAAACGGTTATTTGCACGCCGCCGCCCCCCAACGACGCTAATCTGGATCTATTCAACTTCCAATCTGGATATAACGCAAGCTGGATCCCGGCCTTATCGTCATCAGCAAGACCGGAAAAACGGTCAGGGAACAATCAAAGAGGAGGACGAAGTATGCTACATGGACATTTCAGACGACTGGCCGCGGCGGCCAGCATCGTGGCGAGCCTTGCCGCATCGGGCGTCGCCTATGCGGAGACGAAGGTCGTCGTCGGCTATCAGCAGATCGTCGGCCCGTTCGTCGCCGCGATCGCCGATGGCCGCTTCGATGCTGCCGCCAAGGAAGCGGGTTATGCGATCGACTGGCGCCAGTTCAGCTCGGCCGGCGATATCACCACGGCGCTCGCCTCGGGCGACGTGCCGATCGGCGTTCTCGGTTCGACCGGTACTGCTTCAGCGGCAACGCGTGGGGTCGAACTGCAGCTCTTCTGGATCCTCGACAATATCGGCCAGTCGGAGGCGCTTGTCGCCCGCGACGAGTCGGGCATCGAAACGCCCGCGGACCTCAAGGGCAAGAAGGTAGCCGTGCCCTTCGTCTCGACCTCGCACTTCCATCTGCTTGTCGGCATGAACAAGGTCTGGAACGTCGATCCTCGCGAAGTGGAAATCCTCAACCTGAAGCCGCCGCAGATCGTTGCCGCCTGGCAGCGCGGCGATATCGATGCCGCCTATGTCTGGCCGCCGGCGCTTTCCGAAATTCAGAAGACCGGCAAGACGATCTCGGATTCCGAAGTGATCGGGGCTGCGAGCGTGCCGACCTTCGACGGGCTGGTGGTCGACAAGGCCTGGGCCGCGGAGAACCCGAAACTCATGGAAGCCTTCACCAAGGTTCTGGCGCAAGCTTACGCCGACTACAACGCCAACAAGGCGGCGTGGACGGAGGAATCGCCGCAGGTGGAGGGCATCGTCAAGCTGATCGGCGGCGATGGCCCGAGCACGGTGGAGGCTCTGCGCCTGCTTTCGTTCCCGAATGCGGACGAGCAGGCCTCCGAGGTCTGGCTGGGCGGTGGCGCCACGCGGGCGCTGACCGAAAGCGCCAAGTTCCTGGTCGAGCAGAAGCAGATCAGCAACGCGCTCGACGACTACGGCCCTTACGTGAACGCCGACTTTGCCAAGGCAGCGGCGCAATAGGCTACTCTCTCGACTGCGCCGGCCCTGAGGAGCGGCCGGCGCACCATCATAGACCGTGACCGAGGTGCAGGGAGGCATTTCTCATGGAAACATTGAGCGTCAGGAACATCAGTCTGACCTACCCGGGCCTGTACTCGGATCAGGCGATCATCGCCTTGAAAGGCGTCAATCTCACCATTAACAGCGGCGATTTCGTCGTCGCCCTCGGCGCATCTGGCTGCGGCAAGACGACCTTGCTCAACCTGATGGCGGGCTTCATGGCGCCTTCGGAAGGTGACATCACGCTCGGCAACCACCAGGTCAACGGACCGGGTGCGGAGCGCGGCGTGGTCTTCCAGAAGCACGCGCTTCTGCCCTGGCTGAACGTGATCGAGAACACGGAATTCGGCCTCAAGCTGCGCGGTGTCGACAAGGCGACCCGGCGGGAGCTTGCGACCAAGAACCTGGCTCTGGTGGGCCTGCAGGACTTCCACCGCCACATGATCTATCACCTCTCAGGCGGCATGCAGCAGCGCGTCGGTATCGCGCGGGCGCTCACCTGTGACCCGGCCATGCTCCTGATGGACGAGCCGATGGCGGCCCTTGACGCGCTGACGCGCGAGACGATCCAGGAATTGCTGCTCAAGGTCTGGCAGCTCACCAACAAGATGTTCTTCTTCATCACGCACAGCGTCGAGGAGGCGCTGTTCCTCGGCTCGCGGCTGATCGTCATGTCACCGCGTCCAGGCCGCATCACCCACACCTACGAGCTCAACTTCAACAAACGTTTTCTTGCCGAGGGCAATGCCCGCGCGATCAAGTCCAGCCCGGAATTCATCCGCATGCGCGAGGAGGTGCTCGGCATCATCTATGGCGACGAACGTGCGTCCGGCAACCCGGAGGTGGCCCATGCTTGACAGAGTGACACGGGCCAGGCCCGCCAAGGCCGGCAAGATCTTCGGCGCTCCGGGTGACGGAAGCAGCGGATTGATCAGCTTCGCAACGACGATCGTGATCGTTGCGCTCTGGTTCCTCGTTACCGAGTCCGGCTGGGTCAAGCCGTTGTTCCTGCCATCGCCGCTTTCGGTCTGGGACAAGTTCATGCTGGCGCTAACGGACGGTGTTTCGAACTCGACGCTGATCGAGCACACGCTCGCCAGCATCAGTCGCGTCTTCGGTGCCTTCCTGTTGGCGCTGGTGACGGCGGTTCCGATCGGCATCCTGATGGGCGTCAACCGCTTCGTGCGCGGTCTGTTCGACCCCATCATCGAATTCTACCGGCCGCTGCCGCCACTTGCCTACCTGCCGCTTGTCATCATCTGGCTCGGCATTGGCGAGTTCCCGAAGGTGTTCCTGATCTATCTGGCGATCTTCGCGCCGATGGCGATCGCGGCAAGGGCAGGGGTGCGCTCGGTCTCCACCGAACAGATCCACGCGGCCTATGCGATGGGCGCCACCCGCGGGCAGGTCATCAGCCAGGTCATTATGAAGGCCGCCTTGCCCGAGATCTTCACCGGCATGCGCATCGGCATCGGTGTCGGCTGGACGACCCTGGTGGCGGCGGAAATGGTGGCTGCCAACCGAGGCCTCGGCTTCATGGTTCTGAACGCAGCCGAAAACCTCGAAAGCGACACGGTGATCATGGGCATCTTCATCATCGGCATCTTCGCCTTCGCCTTCGATCTGTTGATCCGCTACCTCGAAAAGGCGCTGATCCCCTGGAAGGGCCGCCTCTAAACAGGCGTCAGCTTCGACACTCCATTCGTACCCCGGCCTGGCGGCCTTTGAAGACGGCGTTTCCCGTCTCCGGCGAAGCCATGCCTTGCGACCAAGCCAAAGGACAGGAAGATGACACTCTCTGCAACCGATCTCAAAACCTTGTTCGATGCTTTCAACCGGCACGACATCGATGGGGTCATGCACTTCTTCTCGGAGGACTGCGTGTTCAACGCGGTCGGCGGCCCGGAGGTTTACGGCAACCGCTTCGTCGGCACTGGTCCGATCTCCGATGCCTTCAGCGGCGTCTGGACATCGATGCCGGATGCCGAATGGGGCAATCACAGCCATTTCGTCGAAGGTGACCGCGGCGTGTCCGAATGGACCTTCTCCGGCACGGCCGCCGACGGCAGCCGCATCGAGGCCGAGGGCTGCGACCTCTTCACCTTCCGCAACGGCAAGATCGTGCGCAAGCAGGCGTTCCGCAAGAACCGCCCGGTCCTGCAACCCCGCTACTGACGGCTGGAGCGAAAGCCATGCAACTGCGCGCCACACCTCTCAAGCCCGCACGGCAGCCGTTTGATCCGGCCTATGATCCCAACCATGCCCGCAGCCCCGGCACGGGCAAGGACTATGCACCGACCTACTGGATCGGCACCGCCGGCCCGGAGCCGGAGGACGACGGTCCGGTCACCCGCGACATCGATGTCGACGTCGCCATCATCGGCTCCGGCTATACCGGTCTCTCCTGCGCCATCCATCTGGCCCGCGAGCACGGCATCAAGGCGACCGTGCTGGAGGCCAACGGCGTCGCCTGGGGGTGCAGCACCCGCAATGGTGGGCAGGCGCAGATTTCGGCCGGCCGACTGAAGCGCTCGCAATGGATCGCCCGCTGGGGCGTGGACATTGCCCGCAAGATGCACGCCGAGATTTCCGAAGGGTTTGAGCTCTTTCGCTCGCTGATCCGCGAGCCGGAAATCGACTGCGACCCGCAGGACGGCGGCCACCTCTATATCGCCCACCGCGACAAGATGCTGCCGGCGCTCGAAAGCGAAGTGCGTGTCCTCAACGACACCTTCGGCTACCGTGCCCGTATGGTCTCCCGCGACGAGATCCATCGCGATTTCGTCCGCGACGAGGAAGCGCGCGGGGCGATGTACGAGCCCGACGGTATGGGCATCCACGCAGCCAAGCTCGCCTTCGGCTATCTGAGGCTCGCGCGCAGGCTGGGTGCCAAGGTGCATACGTCGAGCCCCGTGCTTGAGTGCACCGCCAAGGGCGGCGTGCATTATCTGAGGACGCCCGGTGGCACCGTCAGGGCACGCGCCGTCTGCATCGCCACGGCCGGCTACACCTCGCCTGGCATGAACGCGCTCACCCGTCACAGGCTGATGCCGATCCTGTCGAACTCGATCGTGACCCGGCCGCTGACGGATAGCGAACGGCAGGCGCTGAATTTCAAGGCGCGCATACCGCTCACCGACACGCGCACACTGCGCCATTACTACCGCATGCTGCCCGACGGGCGAGTGCAGATCGGCAGCCGCAGCGCCATTACCGGCCGCGACGCCAGCAACCCGAAGCATCTCGAACTGCTTCTCTCCGGTCTCTACCGCAAGTTCCCGGCGCTTCGCGGCATCGATATCGACTACTCCTGGTGGGGCTGGGTCGATGTCAGCCACGACATGATGCCGCGCATCTTCCAGCCGGATCCGGGCCAGAGGCTGTTCTACGCCATGGGCTATGGCGGCAACGGCGTCATGTACTCCGCCCAGGCCGGCCGCCGCATGGCCCAGATGGTTGCCGGCAAGGGCGGCGGTCTCGACCTTCCGATTTTCACCACGTCCCTGCCGGGCCACGGACTGCTGACGCCGTTCCGAAGGCTTGGCCAATGGGGAATGTACCGCTGGTACTACCTCCGCGACGAGATCCTCTAACTCTTTGAAATAATACCAGGAAAGGAACCACCCCATGAAAATGACCACCGAAGAAGCCTTCGTCAAAGTCTTGCAGATGCATGGCCTCGAACATGCCTTCGGCATCATCGGCTCGGCGATGATGCCGGTGTCGGACCTTTTCCCGAGGGCCGGGATCAAGTTCTGGGACTGCGCCCATGAGACCAATGCCGGCATGATGGCTGACGGTTTCAGTCGTGCGACCGGCACGATGTCGGTTGCGATCGGCCAGAACGGCCCCGGCGTCACCGGGTTCATCACAGCGATCAAGACGGCCTACTGGAACCACACGCCGCTCCTGATGGTCACGCCGCAGGCGGCCAACAAGACGATCGGGCAGGGCGGTTTCCAGGAAGTCGACCAGATGGCGATGTTCGAAGAGATGGTCTGCTACCAGGAAGAGGTGCGCGATCCCTCGCGTATCCCGGAAGTGCTCAACCGTGTCATCGAAAAGGCCTGGCGCGGCTGTGCGCCGGCGCAGATCAACGTCCCGCGCGACTACTGGACCCAGGTGATCGACGTCGACCTGCCGGCGATCGTTCGCTTCGAGCGTCCCGCCGGCGGCCCGCAGGCGATTGCGGAAGCGGCAAAGCTGCTGTCGGAGGCGAAATTCCCCGTCATCCTCAACGGCGCTGGCGTCGTCATCGGCAATGCCATCTCCGATTCCATGAAGCTCGCCGAGCGGCTCGATGCGCCGGTCTGCTGCGGCTACCAGCACAATGATGCCTTCCCCGGCAGCCACCGCCTGTCGGTCGGCCCGCTCGGCTACAACGGTTCGAAGGCGGCGATGGAGCTGATCTCCAAGGCCGATGTTGTCTTGGCGCTCGGCACAAGGCTCAATCCCTTCTCGACGCTTCCGGGCTACGGCATCGACTACTGGCCGAAGAACGCTTCGATCATCCAGGTCGACATCAATGCCGACCGGATCGGTCTCACCAAGAAGGTGTCGGTCGGCATCTGCGGCGATGCCAAGCAGGTCGCCCGCCAGATCCTCGAACTGCTCTCGCCGTCGGCGGGCGATGCCGGCCGCGAGGAGCGCAAGGCGACGATCCACCAGACCCGCTCGGCCTGGCAGCAGCAGCTTTCCTCGATGGATCACGAGGACGACGATCCGGGTACGGAATGGAACGAGAGCGCCCGCTCGCGCGAACCGAACCGCATGTCGCCGCGCCAGGCCTGGCGGGCGATCCAGGCCGCCCTGCCGAAGGAGGCGATCATCTCCACCGACATCGGCAACAATTGCGCAATCGGCAATGCCTACCCGACCTTCGAGGCCGGCCGGAAGTATCTGGCACCGGGCATGTTCGGCCCCTGCGGTTACGGCTTCCCGTCGATCGTCGGCGCCAAGATCGGTTGCCCAGACGTCCCGGTGGTCGGCTTTGCCGGTGACGGCGCTTTCGGCATCTCGATGAACGAGATGGGCTCGATCGGCCGCGAGGGCTGGCCGGCGATCACCATGGTGATCTTCCGCAACTACCAGTGGGGTGCGGAAAAGCGCAACACGACGCTCTGGTACGCCAACAACTTCGTCGGAACCGAGCTCAACCCCAACCTCTCCTACGCCAAGGTGGCCGAGGGTTGCGGTCTGAAGGGCGTAGCCGTCGATAACACCGCAGCACTCACCGAGGCGCTGTCCAACGCGATCGCCGACCAGAAGAAGGGGGTGACGACCTTCGTCGAGGTCATCCTCAATCAGGAGCTTGGCGAGCCCTTCCGGCGCGACGCGATGAAGAAGCCGGTACCGGTTGCCGGCATAGACCGCGCCGACATGCGCCCGCAGAAGCGGGCGTGATCCCACCGATTGCCCCGATGCCCGCCCGGAAAAACCGGGCGGGCTGAGCTTCCCGCGAGCGACCGGAATGACACCATGACCTTCACCGCCTCTGTCCACGAACGTTTCCGCAGCGTGCCCTCCGGCTTTGCGACCTATTGGCCGGGCTTTGCCGTCACCGCGGCCGTCGCCGTCGCCGCCCAGTTCCTTTCCGATCACTATGGCGCGCCGGCCATGCTGATGGCGCTTTTGCTCGGCATCGCCTTTCACTTTCTGTCCGAGGAAGGGCGCTGCGTCGCCGGCATCGATTTCTGCGCCAAGAAGGTCCTGCGCATCGGCGTGGCGCTGCTCGGCATGCGCATTAGCGTCGACCTGCTGATCGGGCTCGGCGCTGGCACGATCCTGCTTCTCATTTCTGCGATCGCCGCCACGATCGGCTTCGGCCTGCTGGCCGCAAAGCTGCTCGGCCGTGGCTGGCGGCTGGCGCTCATCACCAGCGGCTCTGTGGCCATCTGCGGCGCGTCGGCGGCAATGGCGATCGCTGCGGTCTTGCCGAAGAACGAGTTTTCCGAGCGCAATCTGATCTTCACCGTACTTTCAGTCACGGTCCTTTCGACCCTTGCGATGATCGCCTATCCGATCATCGCCCAGACCATGGGGCTTGATGCCCGCGCGACCGGCATCTTCTTCGGCGGCACCATCCACGATGTCGCGCAGGTCGTCGGTGCCGGCTTCTCGGTCTCGCCGGAGGCGGGCGAGACGGCGACGCTCGTCAAGTTGATCCGCGTCACCATGCTGGCGCCTGTTGTCCTCATCTTCTCGCTGTCACTGCGCAAGGTGCCGCAGCCCGAAGGCGAAACCGGTAAGCGCCCGCCGCTGCTGCCGGGCTTCGTCCTGGCCTTCCTGATCTTTGCGGCGCTCAATTCCTTCGGATTCGTTCCGGAACTGGTCGCCAAGGCCGGGATGGAAACTTCGCGCTGGGCGCTGCTCGCCGGCATCGTTGCCGTCGGCATGCGCACTTCGCTTCGCCGCGTGCTCGATGTCGGCGGCGATGCCGTCGCGCTGATCGTCGCCGAAACCGTCTTCATCGCCCTCTTCATCCTCGTCGGCATTCACTATCTGGGGCACGCCTGATGAAACCGCTCGACCGCATACTCGAAACCGCCAAGGCTGCTCCCCGCCACATCGTGCTCGCCGAGGGGGAAGACCCGCGCATCGTCGAAGGGGCATTGCGCGCCGTGCGCGCCCGCATTGCCGAGATCACGCTCGTCGGCAGCCGGAGCGTCGTTCAGGAGCGGCTGGAGGCCGCCGGTGGCGAGCCAGGTGAAGTCCGCATCGAGGATCCGGCGTCGTCGGCGCTGACCGAGCGCCTGGTGAACGCCTATCATGAACTTCGCCGAAGCAAGGGCATTGACGAGGCAGCGGCGGCCGCAGCCGTGCGTTCGCCGCTCGTCTTTGCCGCCATGATGGTGCGCGAAGGTGAGGCGGACGGAACGGTAGGAGGCGCGGTCGCGACCACCGCCGATACCGTGCGCGCCGCACTCCAGACCATCGGCCGTGCGCCGGATGTCGGGCTGGTGTCGAGCTTCTTCCTTATGATGCTGTGCGCCCCGCATCACTTGAAGAAGGGGGCTTTCGTCTTTGCCGATTGCGGATTGGTGGTTGACCCGGACGCCGCCGGCCTTGCCGATATCGCGGTGACGTCGGCGCGCTCCTTCGAGCAGCTCTCCGGCAAGCCCGCGAAGGTGGCGATGCTTTCCTTCTCGACCGCCGGCAGTGCCGCACACGAGCGCGTTTCCAAGGTGGTGGAGGCGACCAGGCTCGCCCATGCCGCAGCACCCGGTCTCGTGATCGACGGCGAGCTGCAGTTCGACAGCGCCTTCGTCGAGGCCGTCAGTGCCGCCAAGGCCCCCAACTCGGCGCTCAACGGCGGGGCCAATGTCTTCGTCTTCCCGAACCTTGATGCGGCGAATATCGGCTACAAGATCGCGCAGCGGATCGGCGGCGCGACGGCCATCGGCCCGATCCTGCAGGGGCTCGCCAAACCGGCCAACGACCTCTCGCGCGGCTGCAATGTCGACGATGTCTTCCACATGATCGCCGTCACCGTCGTTCAGGCCTCAGGCGGGAAATCGAGTGGGTAGGCGGAAGAGGGTCGACAGCTCACGCTACCGCTTTTGAAAGACTGCGCGCGATGTCGAAGAAGGCGCTGACAAGCTTGCCGTTGCTACGTTCGCGCAAGCAGATCAGCGCTTCGTCCATCAGCATTTCCGGCGCGTCGATCCGGATGGGAACGAGACGATTGTCCTGGCCGAATTCGGCCGAAGAGACGAAGCCGACCCCGCCGCCGGCCGCCACGATCTCGCGCACGGCCTCGCGGCCCTCGGCTTCGATGAGCGGCGTCAGAGGCACGCCGCATTGTTCGGCCATCGCTTCCAGCTTCTGCCGGGTCTTGGAGCCCTGTTCGCGCATGACGAGCGGGTGTTTGGCAAGGTCGGAGAAGGTGACGGTCTTTTGACCGGCGAGGGGATAGTCGCTGCTGGCAAAAGCGATGATCGGCGTCGAGTTCAGTTTCAGGATGTCGAAATCGCTCGATTGCGGGATTTCGCCGAGAACGCCGATATCCGCCTCGTAGGCGTGCAGGCTGGTGATGACCGTCTCGGTGTTGCCGGAATCGATCGAGACCTGCACCGTCGGATAGGTGCGCCGGAAGGCGGCGAGGATGTGCAGCAGATGGTGGGCGGCATCGGCGACGATGCGCAGCTTTCCAGCCCTCAGTGCCCGCGATTCCGAAAGAAGATCCAGCGCCTGCTGTTCGACATCGAACATCCGGCGGGTCACTTCGAGAAGCTGCTGGCCCGACTGGGTCAGCGTTACCTGCTTCTTGTTTCGGTTGAAGAGCAGGACGTCGTACTCCTCCTCGAGCTTGCGCACCTGGTCGGATACTGCAGGCTGGGTGAGGAACAGCGCTTCCGCCGCGCGCGAGAAGCCGCCGTGGATTGCCACGTTGTGGAAGGCGCGAAGCTGGACATAGCGCATGCGTGCGACGCCTTTCAGGATAGATTTGATCTATGGATTCATTAAAACGAACGATTTGATTTATGTAAAGCGGCAAAGGATAGTTTTCGGATTCACCCTCTTTCCGGAGCGCGCCCATGAACCTCCCGGCTGTCGCCCTCGAACTTGCCGCCGCCACCGTCCTGTTGCTCTATGCCGTCAGTCTCGTGAAAAAAGGCGTCGAAGCGGCCGCCGGCGACATCGTCGCGCGAACGGTCGGCGGTGCTGGCGGCCGGCCGCGCGCCGCCGCCTGCGGCTGCGCCGTGGCGATCGCGCTGCAGAGTTCGACAGCCGTCGCCATGCTTGCCGCCGGCTTTGCCGTCAGCGGGGCGCTGGCGCTCGACACCGGTCTCGCGGTGCTGCTTGGCGCCGATCTCGGCTCGGCGCTCGTCGTCAAGATCCTGTCCTTCGATCTGCATTGGCTGGCGCCGCTCCTGATCGCGGCCGGTGGCCTCGTGCATCTGAAGGCATCGAGCCGCAAGGCGGTCGAAGCCGGACGCGCCTTGCTCGGCATCGGCCTGTTGCTTCTGTCGCTCCAGATGATCGGCCATGCGACGCAGCCGCTCGCCCAAAGCGCGGTCCTGCCCTCCGTCGTCGCCTTCGTCGGCAAGGACGCGCTGACGGTGATGATCCTCGCTGCGCTTTTCACCTGGGCGCTGCATTCGAGCGTGGCCGCCATCCTGCTGATCCTGACCTTCGCCGCGAAGGGCATCGTGCCTGTGGATGTCGGCATTCCGCTGGTTCTCGGGGTCAATATCGGTGGCGGGCTGATCGCGCTCTGGCTGACGCGCGGCCTGCCGGTCGAGGGGAGACGGCTGCCGCTCGGCAACCTTCTCTTTCGCGCGCTGTTCGGCGCAACCGTCTTCGGCGTTTTCTCGCTGCATGCCCCCTTCGACTGGCTTCCGGGAGAGACGGCGGCCGCAAAGCTCGTCAACCTGCATGTGCTTTTCAATGCCGCCCTCGTTCTCGTCGGGATGGCCTCCTGCGGTCTGATGGCGCGTCTTGTCCAGTTGTTCATGCCGGATGCCGCCGGCGCCGGCGACCGATCGGTCCATGTCAGCGCACTCGACCGCACGCTGATCGACAAGCCGCCGCAGGCGCTTGCCGCTGCGGCGCGCGAGGTATTGCATATGGGCAATCTCCTCGCCCGAATGCTGGAGCCGGTGATGACAGTCATCCACGCGCCAACGCCGGAGGCCGTAAAGACGCTGCGAAGCATCGACGGGGAGATCCATCGGGCGCACAGCGAAATCAAACTTTACATCGCCGCCGTCAACCGAGGTATCCTCACAGAAGACCAATCCAGGCGCGGCATCGAACTCACCGAGGCGGCAATCCATCTCGAATATGCCGGCGACGTGGTCGCAAAAAGCCTCCTGCAAATGGCCGAGGAGCGGCTGGAGGGGGCGGGTGCGTTCTCGCACGACGGGTGGCGCGAACTCACTCTGCTGCACGCGGCCGTGTCCTCCAACGTCAGGCTCGCGGCCAATCTTCTCGTTTCACCCGACCCGGTGATCGCCCGCGAGATGGTCCGGCAAAAGGAACATGTGCGCCGTCTGGTCGAGGATAGCAGCAAGAGCCATCTGGAGCGGCTTCGCCAAGGTGTAGCGGCCAGCATCCTGTCGAGCGACATGCACTTGGAGATCGTGCGGGCGCTGAAGGAGGTCAATTCGCTGGTGACCACCATGGCCTATCCGCGCCTGCGCGAGAGCGGTGACCTGCTGGAAAGCCGGTTGGTTCCCGCCGCGTAGGAAGTATAAATCAGGTCGATAGATTGATACAAAAGAACGATTTTACAGATATATGTTTCCGCCCCATTGTCGTTCTCGAACACGCCAACCGCGAGGACGGACAATGCCAAACACCGCTTCTGACAGAACCATCGCGCCCCTGGAAACGCCGAGGCTCGGCGAACCCTATCTCTTGACGCCCGGCCCGTTGACGACGGCCTATGAGGTCAAGGAAGCCATGCTGCGGGACTGGGGCTCCTGGGATGGCGACTTCCGGGCGATGACCGCCAGGCTGCGCCGCGAACTGCTCGACATTGCCGGCGATACCAAGGGCGAGTTCGATTGCGTGCCGATGCAGGGCAGCGGCTCGTTCTCGGTTGAGGCAATGCTCGGCAGCTTCGTTCCGAAGGACGGCAAGGTGCTGGTGCTGATGAACGGCGCCTATGGCAAGCGCATCGCCCAGACGCTGACCTATCTCGGCCGCGACCACGTGACGATCGACAAGGGCGACTACATGCCGCCCCGTGGTCCGGAAGTCGCCGCCGCACTCGATGCCGACCCTGCCATCACCCATGTCGTCGTCGTCCATTGCGAGACCAGTTCCGGCATTCTCAATCCGCTTAAGGAAATCTCCGACACCGTCTATTCGCGCGGCCGCAAGCTGCTGGTCGATTCCATGAGCGCCTTCGGCGCCGTTCCGGCCGGCATCAACGATTTCCGCTACGAGGCGATCGTCTCGTCGGCCAACAAGTGCATCGAGGGCGTGCCCGGCTTCGGCTTCGTCATCGCCCGCAAGAGCGAGCTGGAGGCCGCCAAGGGCCGCAGCCATTCGCTCAGCCTCGATGTGCACGCCCAATGGGACTACATGAACAAGACCGGCCAATGGCGCTTCACGCCGCCGACCCACGTGGTTGCGGCCTTCCTCGAAGCGCTGCGGTTGCACCGCGAGGAGGGCGGCGTCGCTGGCCGCGGCGCGCGTTATGCCCGCAATCGCGATGTCATGGTCGCCGGCATGCGCGAGGCGGGCTTCGAAACGCTGCTGGCCGACCAGTGGCTGTCGCCGATCATCGTCACCTTCTTCAGCCCGGCCCATCCCGCCTTCGCCTTCGATCGCTTCTACGATCTGATGAAGGACAAGGGCTTCATCATCTATCCGGGCAAGCTGACCGTGGTCGACAGCTTCCGCGTCGGCTGCATCGGCCGCATGGACGAGCACGTCATGCGCCGTGTGGTCGCAGCTGCTCGTGAATCCCTCAATGAAATGGGCGTCGACAGCGCCGCCCCGCCGGCCGTCGCCCTTGAGGAACGCCGCCGTCTCGCTGCCTGAACAAAGGAAATTCCAATGAACCAGATGTCCAAGATCACCGTCACCGCCAACCGCCGCACCTACCCCTGGCCGAAGGTTCCGGCCATCGCCATCTGCCTTGACGGCTGCGAGCCGGCCTATCTCGATGAGGCTATCAAGGCCGGGTTGATGCCGACGCTCGAGCGCATCCGCAAGACCGGAACGGAGCGCACGGCGCTCAGCGTCATCCCGAGTTTCACCAACCCGAACAACCTTTCGATCGCTACGGGCCGGCCGCCGGCGATCCACGGCATCTGTGGCAACTATCTCTACGAACCGCAGACCGGCAACGAGGTGATGATGAACGACCCGCGCTTCCTGCGCGCCCCGACCATCTTCAAGGCATTCTACGATGCCGGCGCGAAGGTGGCGGTGGTAACGGCGAAGGACAAGCTGCGGGCACTTCTCGGCCACGGCCTCAAGTTCGACGAGGGCAGGGCGATCTGCTTCTCTTCGGAAAAGTCCGACAAGACGACCAAGGCAGAAAACGGCCTCGACAATGCATCGGCCTGGCTCGGCCGCCCCGTCCCGGAAGTCTACTCCGCCGATCTCTCCGAATTCGTCTTTGCCGCCGGCGTCAAGCTGCTCAAGGAGTTCCGGCCCGACGTCATGTATCTGACGACGACCGACTACGTGCAGCACAAGTATGCGCCGGGCGTGCCGCGGGCGAATTCCTTCTATGAAATGTTCGACAAATACCTGACTGAGCTCGACTCGCTTGGTGCGGCGATCATCGTTACCGCCGACCACGGCATGAAGCCGAAGCACAAGGCGGATGGTTCGCCGGATGTCGTCTATGTTCAGGATCTGCTCGACGAATGGCTCGGCAAGGACGCCGCCCGCGTGATCCTGCCGATCACCGACCCCTATGTCGTGCACCACGGCGCTCTCGGCTCCTTTGCCACGGCCTATCTGCCCGAAGGAACGGACAAGGAGGAGATCATCGAGCGTCTGAAGGCGATCGAAGGCATCGCCGTTGTGCTCTCCCGTCCGGAAGCCTGCGTACGCTTCGAACTGCCCGATGATCGCATCGGCGACCTCGTGCTGATCTCGACCGAAAACAAGACGCTCGGCACGAGTGAGCATCGCCACGATCTCGCCGCACTCAACGAGCCGCTGCGCTCGCATGGCGGTCTCACGGAACAGGAAGTGCCCTTCATCGCGAACCGCAAGCTTCCCGAACTTCTGACGGCGGGCACGCTGCGCAATTTCGACGCGTTCTTCTATGCGCTCGTCGCGGCCGCGCAAGTTGCGCATTGAGGAGGACGCGATGACCAAGGTGGAAACGACGTTCGCCATTCGCCATGAGCCGATGCGGATTGCCGGCAAGGCGGTCGATACAGAAGGGCGCATCGAGGTGCGTTATCCCTTTAACGACGCCGTCATCGGCACGGTGCCGGCGGGCAACGCCGAGCATGCCCGCAAGGCCTTCGAGATCGCCGCGGCCTACCAGCCGAAGCTGACGCGCTACGAGCGTCAGCGCATCCTGCTCAAGGCCGCAGATCTGCTCGTCGCCCGCAAGGAGGAAATCTCCGACCTGATCACGCTGGAGCTTGGCATCTCCAAGCAGGATTCACTCTACGAGGTCGGCCGCGCCTTCGACGTGCTGACGCTGTCGGGCCAGATGTGCATCCATGACGATGGCGAGATCTTCTCCTGCGACCTCACTCCACACGGAAAGGCGCGCAAGATCTTCACCACGCGCGAACCCTTGACCGCCATTTCGGCGATCACGCCCTTCAACCATCCGCTCAACATGGTGGCGCACAAGGTGGCGCCGGCCGTGGCGACCAACAATTGCGTCGTCCTGAAGCCGACCGAGCTGACGCCGATGACGGCGCTCGTCTTCGCCGACATTCTCTATGAAGCCGGTCTGCCGCCGGAAATGCTCTCGGTCGTCACCGGCTGGCCCGCCGATATCGGCATGGAGATGATCAACAACCCGAACTTCGATCTCATCACCTTTACCGGCAGCGTGCCGGTCGGAAAGCTGATCGCCGCGCACGCCCATTACAAGCGGCAGGTGCTGGAACTCGGAGGCAACGACCCGCTGATCATCCTCAACGACCTCTCGGACGACGATCTCGCAAGAGCCGCGGACCTAGCCGTTGCCGGTGCGACCAAGAATTCCGGCCAGCGGTGCACGGCGGTGAAGCGCATTCTCTGCCAGGAGAGCGTCGCCGATCGTTTCGTGCCGTTGGTGTTGGAGCGGGCGAAAAAGCTGAAGTTCGGGGATCCGATGGATAGGTCGACCGAACTCGGCACGATCGTCCATGCCCGCGCGGCGGAAGTCTTCGAACAGCGCGTGCACAAGGCGGCGGAAGAAGGGGCTGAGATCCTTTATCATCCCGGCAGAAAGGGTGCCCTGCTGCCGCCGATTGTGGTCGACCGGGTCGCGCATTCGAGCGAGCTGGTGATGGAGGAGACCTTTGCTCCGATCATTCCGATCGTGCGTGCGCCCGATGACGACGATGCGCTGATCGCGCTGTCGAATTCGACCGCTTTTGGCCTTTCCTCCGGTGTCTGCACCAACGACTTCCGGCGCATGCAGAAATACATCGCCGGGCTGAAGGTGGGCACGGTCAATATCTGGGAAGTGCCGGGCTACCGCATCGAGATGAGCCCCTTCGGCGGCATCAAGGATTCGGGCAACGGCTACAAGGAAGGCGTCATCGAGGCGATGAAGAGCTTTACCAACGTCAAGACATTCTCCTTGCCATGGTGATCTGAGCGTTTCCCCCGCTGATTCACCCCTCTGGGAGCCGCCCCGGCGGCTCCCTTTTTTGTTAGGCGGCCGGGCACGGGACCAACCGGCATTCCGCGCAATCTAGGATTTGCCGCTTCATTCGGCAGATCGTTCGAAGTTGTATCGAAAACTGCTGACGACTTGATCGTTTTCCGGTTGTCGCGCCTCGTTCTGCGGCAATTGATCCATAGTTTTAATCTTCTGAACGATAAGAATAATAAATTTTACTTACAAGAAACCGCTGCGCAGAATGTTTCCCGAGGCCGATCTCAAGAGGGCAACGACAAGATTGCCCGCCGTGCTTCCCCGGTTTTACCAGGACCTCAGAGGAGAACTTCAATCATGAACAGACGCATGCTCTTTATGCTTGCCGGCGCCGTTTCCGCTGTGCTTCCTGCCATCGCTGCCGCTGAAACTCAGTTGACCGTCTACACAGCCGTCGAAGCCGTCGACCTCGACCGCTACAAGGCGACCTTCGAGAAGGCTCACCCGGATATCAAGATTAACTGGGTGCGCGATTCCACCGGCGTCATGACCGCCAAGCTGCTTGCCGAAAAGGACAATCCGCAGGCCGACGTCGTCTGGGGGCTCGCGGCAACCTCGCTGCTTCTCCTGAAGACCGAAGGCATGTTGGAGCCTTACCAGCCAAAGGGTGTCGAGGCGCTCGATCAGAAGTTCGTCGACAAGGACACGCCGCCGAGCTGGGTCGGCATGGACGCCTATGTCGCAGCCCTTTGCTACAACACGGTCGAGGGTGAAAAGCTCGGCCTCAAGCCGCCGACGAGTTGGAAGGACCTGACGAAGCCCGAATACAAGGGCCATGTGGTGATGCCGAACCCGGCATCCTCGGGTACCGGTTTCCTCGACGTCTCGGGCTGGATGCAGATGTGGGGTGACGAGAAGGCCTGGGACTTTATGGACAAGCTCCACCAGAACATCTCCGCCTACACCCATTCCGGCTCCAAGCCGTGCAAGATGGCGGGTGCCGGTGAAGCCGTCATCGGCGTGTCCTTCGAGTTTCCGGGTGCCAAGGCCAAGAGTGCCGGCGCACCGATCGACATTATCTTCCCGGCGGAGGGGTCAGGCTGGGAGGCAGAGGCAACCGCGATCATCGCCGGCACGGCCAACCTCGAAGCCGCCAAGACGCTGGTCGACTGGTCGGTCACCAAGGAAGCCAACGAGATGTACAACGCCGGCTATGCCGTCGTTGCCTATCCGGGCGTCGCCAAGCAGGTCGAACACCTGCCCGACGACATCGCTTCCCGGATGATCGTCAACGACTTCGAGTGGGCCGCCAACAACCGCGCGGAAATCCTCAAGGAATGGCAGAAGCGTTACGACGCCAAGTCTGAGCCGAAGAGCTAAGCCGGATCGTCCGGGCGTAGCGCCTTCGCGCTGCGCCCGATCGCATTTCTCTCAAGAAATCCCTCAAGCCAGCGGAGCTTGCAGATGAGGCATGCCCTGTCGATCGAACCGACGCCCACCAGCCGTCAGCACTTCGCCGATGACGCGGCCGCGGAGCCGGCTCCGTATTTGCAGATCTCGGATCTTTGGAAGACCTATGGCGATTTCGTCGCGCTGCGCGACATTTCGCTGAGCATTGCCAGAGGCGAGTTCATCTGTTTCCTCGGCCCCTCCGGCTGCGGCAAGACGACATTGCTGAGAGCAATCGCCGGTCTCGACCTGCAGACGCAAGGCACCATCCTGCAGGACGGCCGCAACATCTCGACGCTACCCGCCTCCAGTCGCGACTACGGCATCGTCTTTCAGTCCTATGCGCTCTTCCCCAATCTCACGATCGAGCAGAACATCGCCTTCGGTTTGGAGAACACCGGTCGCTCGAAGGCGGGGGTCGCGTCCCGTGTCGCCGAGTTGCTGGAAACGGTCGGCCTGTCGGCTCACGGCAAGAAGTATCCGGCCCAGCTCTCCGGCGGCCAGCAGCAGCGCATCGCGCTTGCTCGCGCCATCGCCATTTCCCCGGGGCTGCTGCTGCTCGACGAGCCGCTTTCGGCGCTCGACGCCAAGGTCCGCGTGCATCTTCGCCACGAGATCAAGGCACTGCAGCGCAAGCTCGGCGTCACCACCATCATGGTCACCCACGACCAGGAGGAGGCGCTCGCCATGGCCGACCGGATCGTCGTCATGAACCACGGTGTCATCGAGCAGGTCGGCTCGCCGACCGAAATCTACCGCCACCCCGAAACGCTGTTCGTTGCCGACTTCATCGGCGAGACCAACCAGTTTCCGGCCCGTGTCATCGGGGACGGCGAGGTCGAGATCGGCCATTCGGCCTTCTGTTGCTCGACGGAGGATTTTTCGGCCGGCCACGGGGCAACGGCTGTCGTTCGTCCGGTCGATATCATCCCGCACGGGGCCGATGCGCATGCCGCCAACGCCATCGACCGGCCGGCAACGCCGCAGAACCTGATCGATGCGGAGGTGCAGGAAATGGAATTCCTCGGCATGTTCTGGCGCACACGCCTGACCGCACCACGTCTTGGCGAGCGCACGCTTGTCGCCGATTTCTCGGTCAACGCCGTCAGACGGCTCAGGATCGAAACGGGCGGCGCTATCCAGGTGGAAATCCCGCGCGAGCGCCTGCTGCTCTATCCAAGGGGTGCGTGACGATGAACATGGTCCTCGAAGCGCCTCATCTTCCGCTGATCGGCAAGCGGCTCCGACAGGAGTCCTCCCGTGGCGACCGCGTCAAGCTCGGCTTCATGGCCGTCATCGGGCTCTATCTGATGGTTGCGCTCGGCGCGCCGCTCTTCGTCATGCTGTCGAAGTCGCTATCGACCTATCGGTTCGAGCTTGCAGCTTTCGAATTCCAGGTGAGCGACGAGACGGGTGCGAGCTGGGGGCCGGTGATCAGTGCCGCCGACCTGAACCGGGAACTCGGAGCGGTGACGGAGGCCGAGCTTTCCAGCAGTTCCGACGGGCGGCTCGCGGCCACAAAATTCTTTCCGACATTCAAGTTCCGCAGTCCCGTTCATTACCGCATTCGCGGCACCACGGATGATGCGGCCTTCCTTGTCGGCTCCACCCTGGAAAAGGGGACGGAGTGGCGGGAATATGATTCCGGCACCTTCCGGCGCGTGGTGCTGCGGCCCGCACGTGCCCTGGGTTTTACGAACTTCACGACCTACTTCTCGACGCCAGCGCTGGCGCAGTCGATCTACAATTCCGTGCTGATGGCGGTGATCAGCACGGTGTTCACGATTTCGATCGCCTTTGCGCTTGCCTACGGACTGACGCGTAGCTGCATGCCGCTGAAGGGTCTGTTCCGCGGTATCCTGACGATCCCAATCCTTGTGCCGTCGTTACTGCCGGGCATCGCACTCGTCTATCTCTTCGGCAATCAGGGCATCTTCAAGGATTGGCTTCTCGGCTATTCGATCTACGGTCCGATCGGTATCGTCATCGGCTCGATCTTCTTCACCCTGCCGCACGCCTTTCTGATCATCCTGACGGCGCTCTCAATTGCCGATGCTCGCCACTACGAGGCCGCCGCGTCGCTCAAAGCCAGCAAATGGCGAACCTTCACCACCGTCACGGTCCCTGGCGCGCGCTTTGGCATCGTCTCGGCTGCCTTCGTCGTCTTCACGCTTGTCATCACCGATTTCGGCCTGCCCAAGGTGATCGGCGGGCAATATGGCATGCTGGCGGTCGACATCTACAAGCAGGTGATCGGCCAGCAGAACTTCGAGATGGGCGCGGTCGTTTCCGTCATCCTGCTGGTGCCTGCAGTGCTTGCGTTTTACGTCGACCGGCACATGCAGAAGCGACAGGTGGCGCTTCTGTCAGCGCGCGCCGTACCCTATTCGCCGAAACGCAATCCTCGCACGGATGGGCTTTGCTTCGCCTTCGCCTGTCTCGTCAGCCTCTTCATCCTCGGCATGATCGCCATGTGCCAGATCGCGGCGGTGGTGAAGTTCTGGCCCTATGACCTGACGCTGACGGCCAAGAACTTCGCCTTCGACCTGATGGACGGCGGCGGCTGGGCTGCCTACAGCAATTCGATCAGGCTCGCGCTTTTGACCGCGCTCTTCGGTTCGATCGTCGTCTTCGCCGGCGCCTATATGGTCGAGAAGGCCGACGGCTTCCGCTTCGGTCGCGGTCTCTTCCACTTCCTGGCGATGATGCCGATGGCCGTGCCGGGCATGGTGCTCGGCCTTGCCTATATCTTCTTCTTCAACAACCCGGCCAATCCGCTGCACCCGATCTACGGCACGATGACGATCCTCGTCGTCTCGACGGTGACGCATTTCTACACCGTCGCGCATCTGACCGCGCTGACGGCGCTGAAGCAGATGGATCCGGAGTTCGAATCGGTCGCCGCCTCGCTCAAGCAGCCCTTCCACCGGCTGTTCTTCCGGGTCACCGTGCCGGTCTGCCTTCCGGCGATCCTCAATATCGCGATCTATCTCTTCGTCAATGCGATGACGACGGTGTCGGCGGTGGTCTTCCTCTATGCGACGGACACGAAGCTCGCCTCGGTCGCGGTACTCAACATGGACGATGCGGGCGACATCGCACCGGCCGCGGCCATGGGCATGATGATCTTCTACACCAATGTTGCCGCCAAGCTTGTCCATGCGCTGATCGCCCGCGGCCTGCTCGCCCGCACGCAGGCGTGGCGCTAGGCCGCTTTCAAATCGCCGCAATTCGTGTCGCCTTCCTTCGTCGTCGAAGGGAGGCGCCGCTTTTTCGGCCTCAATCTAGGCCACCCGAAGCTCTGCCATCGCGGCCCTGCCATCGTTTCCCACGCGAAGGCGTTCCATTTCCGCGAGACGCGTGCGCTGTGGCGTAAGCCCGTAGCGTTCACGGTAGGTGCGGGAAAAGTGCGAGGCGGTGGAGAAGCCGCAGGCGACCGCGATCTCGATGACCTGAAGGGATGAGGTGATGAGCAGAAGGTGGGCGCGCTCAAGCCTGAGATCGAGGTAGTAGCGCGCCGGCGTGCGGCCCATTTCCTTGCGAAACAGGCGCTCCATCTGGCGCCGGGAAAGGCCGGTCGACGGCGACATGTCGGCAAGCTTCATTGGCTCGGCGAGATTGGCCTCCATCTGCGCGACGATCCGGATCAGCAACGGATTATCGATGCCAAGGCGTGCCTGCAGCGGAAGGCGCTGGCGCTCGCCCGTCTCGCGCAGCCGCTCGCAGAGCGCCGCCTCGCAGATGCGGTTGATCACATCAGGGCCGAGGTCCGCTTCGATGAGCGCAGGAACATGTCGAAGGGTGCATTGCCGCCGGCGCAGGTGTAAAGGTTGCCGTCGATCTCGAAGGCGGTCTGACGCGCACCGGCAATGAAGAACCGTTCGGAGAAATCCGGAAAATGCTCCCAGTGCACCGCGCAGCGACGCTCGTCGAGCAGTCCTGCACGCGCCAGACAGTAGACGCCGCCGGCAAGCCCGGCGAGGTGCACCTGACTGCGGGCGCATAACCGAAGCCAGGCCTCCAGTGTCCGGTCGGCAGGCGGCTTCGTGCGGCTGCCGCAGATGACGACGAACCCCGGCGAGCCTCGGTGGAGCCGGCCGCGTTCATCCACGAGCGGTCCGGCCGCAGCAAGGCGTGTGCCGCAGCATGAGACGGCGGGTGAGCCATCCGCCGTTACAATGTGCCAGTGGTAGACAGGGCGCCCGGCCACGTCATTGGCAAGGCGCAGCGCTTCGATCGCTGCGGAAAAGCCATGCAGGGCAAAACCATCGAGCAGATAGAAGGTGAAGTGGCGGACCAGCGCGCGTGCCTGCTGCATTGTCTCTTCCTGATCATGAAAGGTCGTGACGTGTTGCGAGTTAGATAGAATAGTTACATTATGCAACATAACGATCTGTTGCCAAGTCGGTTTCGGCCCGCTTCTGAGGAAACTCTTCCGAGTTCTCCTTTGAAAAGCGCCTACTTGCCACCGAAGCGACGTGCGAGCCGGTGGCCCGGCTTGTCAAATGGACAAAAATGAACACAGTGGTTCCATGTCTGACACTCAAAGCACCCGAGCCCTCGCTCCGCGCCGGCATGGCGAAATCCTTAGACGTCTTGCTGCCGACGGTACCGTGGGGATCGCCGAGCTTGCGGACTTCTTCGATGTTTCGCGGCAGACGATCCGGCGCGACCTGAAGCTGCTTGCTGATCGCGGCCAGCTCGATCTCGTGCATGGCGGTGCCACTCTGTTCGAGCCGACCGAAGCGGCCTTTGTTGAGCGGCGCGAGGAAAATGCCGGGGCGAAAGCGGCGATCGGCCGTGCTGCGGCGGACCTGGTGCGCGACGGCATGGTGATCTTTCTTGATTCCGGCACCACGACGCTGGCCGTGGCACATGCGTTGTCCGAACGGAAAAACCTAACGATCTGTACGACTTCGCTATCGATCGCGTTGTTGATGTGCCGGCAACCGCTGGTGCGGGTTCATATGCTCGGTGGCGAGATCGATCCGGACGAGGAGGCGGCTGTTGGCATCGATGCGCTCGAGGCGATCAACCATTTCCGCGTCGATGTCGCGTTTCTCGGTGGCGGCGGGCTCTCGCCGGATGGCGAGGTGACCGACTTTACCCGCAGCGGCGCCGAACAGCGCTCCCGCATGGTGACGACGGCGGCCAAAGCCTACTTCGTTCTCGACAGTTCCAAGTTCGGGCGGCTGACGCCGTTGCGCATCCCGCGCTTCGAGGTCGCTGCCGGCGTGATCGTCGACCGGGGTCCGCCGGAGGCGATCCGCGAGGCGCTGGAGCGGAAAGGGCCTGCCCTGATCGTCGCCGAATTGTGAAATGTAATATTGTGTAACTTTTTGTCTTGTTTCCTGTCGGCGTTTTGTTACCGTGCGGTCTTCCATGGTTTCGGGAGGTCGTTTCATGGCGCAGGAATTTCCAACGCAGGCACAGGTCGTCATTGTCGGTGGCGGCATCATCGGTTGTTCGGTCGCCTATCATCTGACCAAGCTCGGCTGGAACGACGTGGTTCTTTTGGAGCAGGGACAGCTGAGCGGCGGCACCACCTGGCACGCTGCCGGTCTCGTCGGCCAGTTGCGCAGCCACGCCAACATGACGAGCCTGATTAAATACTCGACCAAGCTCTATAGCGAGCTGGAGTCCGAGACCGGCCTTGCCACCGGCTGGAAGAATTGCGGCTCGCTTTCGGTTGCGCGCACGCAAGACCGCATGACCGTGCTGAAGCGCACGGCGGCATCCGCCCGTGCGCAGGGGGTCGAGATCGAGGTGATCTCGCCGAAGGAGGCACAGGACCTCTGGCCGGTCATGGCCATCGACGACCTCGCGGGCGCCGTCTGGCTGCCGGGCGACGGCAAGGCCAACCCGACCGATCTGACGCAATCGCTTGCAAAGGGCGCGCGCAATCGCGGCGCCCGGGTCATCGAGCGCGTCCGGGTCACCGGCATTTCGACGAAGAACGGTGTCGTGACCGGCGTTGAAACCGATCGGGGGGCGATTGCCGCCGAGATTGTCGTCAATTGCGCCGGGCAATGGGCGCGCAAGGTCGGCCAGATGTGCGGCGTCACGGTGCCGCTGCACTCGGCCGAGCACATGTATATCGTCACCGGGCGGATCGAGGGCGTGCATCCCGATCTGCCGGTCATGCGCGATCCAGACGGCTACATCTATTTCAAGGAGGAAGTCGGCGGCCTTGTCATGGGCGGCTTCGAGCCGGAGGCCAAGCCCTGGGGCATGGCGGGCATTCCCGATGATTTCGAGTTTGCCCTCTTGCCTGACGATTGGGACCAGTTCGAGATCCTGATGCACAATGCGCTGCAGCGCGTGCCGCAGCTCGCGACATCAGAGGTGAAGAAGTTCTACAACGGCCCGGAAAGCTTCACACCTGATAATAACTTCATTCTCGGCGAGGCGCCGGAGCTGAAGAATTTCTTTGTCGGCGCGGGCTTCAACTCCATGGGGATCGCCAGTGCCGGCGGGGCAGGGCGGGCGCTCGCCGAGTGGATCGTCAATGGCGCGCCGACGATGGACCTCTGGCCGGTCGATATCCGCCGCTTCGCGGGCTTCAACAACAATCCGCGCTGGCTGCACGACCGCGTCAAGGAAACGCTCGGCCTTCACTATGCAATGCCCTGGCCGAACCGGGAACTGGACACGGCGCGCCCCTTCCGTCGCTCGCCGCTCTACGACCGGCTCGCCGCCAAGGGGGCGTGCTTCGGCTCCAAGATGGGATGGGAGCGCGCCAACTGGTTTGCCGCCGAAGGCGAGAGCCCGGTGACGGAATACGCCTTCGGCCGGCAGAACTGGCACGACGCGGTCAAGCGCGAGATGAAGGCGACGCGCGAGGCTGCCGGTATCTTCGACCAGACCTCGTTTGCCAAGCTGCTCGTCCAGGGTCGGGATGCCGCAGCAGAGCTCAATCGCATCTGCGCTGCGGAGATCGACGTCGAGATCGGCCGTTCCGTTTATACGGGCATCTTGAACAAGCGCGGCGGCTACGAAAGCGACCTCACGGTCATGCGCCTTGCTGCCGACCGTTTCCTGCTGATCACCGGTTCGGCGCAGGCCGTGCATGACGCGGACTGGATCCGCAAGACCATTGCCACCGACGCCCATGTGGTGCTGACCGACGTCACGTCGGCCTATTCGGTCCTGGCGCTGATGGGACCAAAGTCGCGTGACATCCTCTCCCGGCTGACTTCGGCGGATATTTCGAATGAGGGTTTCCCCTTCGCGACGATCCGCGAAATCGATGTCGGCTATGCCACGGCCTTTGCCAACCGCATGACCTATGTCGGCGAACTCGGCTGGGAGCTGATCGTGCCGACGGAGTTCGCTGTCGGGGTCTACGAGGCGCTGCACGAGGTCGGCCGCGATTTCGGGCTGACCGATTGCGGCTACTATGCGCTGGAGGCCCTGAGGCTGGAGAAGGGCTATCGTGCCTGGAGTCGCGAGCTGACGCCGGACGTCAATCCTTGCGAAGCGGGTCTCTCATTTGCAGTCGCCGCCGACAAGACTGGCGGCTTCATCGGCCAGCAGGCCTATCTTGCCGCAAAGGCGAAGGGCGCACCGTCTCGCCGTATCGTGCAGTTTACTGTGGATGATCCGGGGCCAATGCTCTGGGGCGGCGAACTGATCCTTCGCGATGGGAAGCCCGTCGGAGAGGTGCGCTCGGCCGCATACGGCCATACCCTTGGACGTTCGGTCGCGCTGGCACTCATCGAACATGCAATCGGCGTGGATACCGACTTCGTGAAGTCCGGCAACTTCGAGGTCGAACTCGCCGGCGTTCGTTTCGCTGTCACCGCTCACGTTATGGCCGCCTATGACCCGAAAGCCACCCGCATCAAGGCCTAGTCGCTGCGAGCACTTGGCGCGACGCCGATCGCGCGCGCCAATCGATATTGCCGCAAGGCGATATCTGCCGAGGGAATGTGGTCGAACGTCCTCAGTGGCCGACCATCTTGAGCGCCGCTTCGGGAAGACGCTCGCCCTGAACCTCGATTTTGGAGAGGCCTGCGGCGATCTCGGAGCGGTCTTCGGCAGTCAACTCAAGGTCAACCGCGCCGAGGTTTTCCTCGAGCCGGTGCGACTTCGTGGTGCCCGGGATCGGCACGATCCAAGACCTTTGGGCAAGAAGCCAAGCCAAAGCGACCTGCGCGAGCGTGGCTCCCTTGCGATCCGCTACCGCTTTCACGATATCGACCAGGGCCATGTTGGCTTTGCGGGCCACGGCCGAGAAGCGCGGCACCATGTTCCGGAAATCCGTCGGATCGAACGTGGTGTTCTCATCAATCTTGCCCGTCAGGAACCCGGCTCCGAGCGGGCTGAATGGGACGAAGCCGACGTTCAGTTCCTCGAGTAAGGGAAGCAGTTGGGCTTCAGGTCCACGCCAGAACAGCGAATATTCACTCTGCACGGCGGCAAGCGGATGGACGGCATGGGCGCGACGGATTGTACCGACACCTGCTTCCGAAAGGCCGTAATGTCTCACCTTTCCTGCTGCGACGAGGCCTTTGATGGCTCCGGCAACGTCCTCGATCGGCACGTCCGGATGGACGCGATGTTGATAGAAGATGTCGATACGATCGGTCTTGAGCCGCTTGAGGCTGGCGTCGGCGACCGCCTTGATGTGCTCAGGGCGGCTGTTCGTTCCCCCGCCACGCTTGCCGGTTTCCAGATCAATGTCGAAGCCGAATTTCGTCCCGATCACGACCTGGTCTCGGATTGGTGCCAGCGCTTCTCCGACGAGCTCCTCGTTCACGAAGGGCCCATAAGCTTCGGCAGTGTCGAAAAACGTGACCCCACGCTCATACGCACCGCGGATAAGCTTTATCATCTCCGCTTTGTCGGCCGGAGGACCGTAGGCCGCGCTCATACCCATGCATCCGAGCCCGATGGCAGAGACCTCGAGTGCTCCTAGTTTGCGCGTTTCCATTTCTCTTTTTCCTTGTGTTTGCGGCGACGACACATCGGTGACAAACGTTGTTGGGCGCCGGGCGGCTCGGGCCTTTTGGCACAGGGCGCTGCCTGGAGCGCGGTGTTTCGTTGTCTGGAATCTAGCGATCGGGACTGTTTTCGATTAGTCGCTATAATCGGTATGAACCTATTAGGTGGACTACTGAATGCCCCAGGAAAATTACAACGACCTCGTCGCGTTCCTGACCGTCGCGAGAGAACGGAGCTTCACCAAGGCTGCGGCAAAACTCGGCGTCTCGCAATCGGCGCTGAGCCAGACCGTCCGGGGACTGGAGGCCCGCCTCGGCATCCGGTTGCTCACGCGCACGACGCGAAGCGTCTCGCCGACAGAGGCAGGAGAGCGCCTGCTCACGACGGTCGGCCCGCGGTTCGACGAGATCGAGGTGGAACTCGGCGCGCTCAGCGAGCTCAAGGACAAGCCGTCGGGCACCATCCGGATAACGGCCGGCGAGCACCCGGCGATTTCCGTTCTCGCACCCGCGATCCGGAAACTTGCTATCGAGTATCCCGACATAAACGTGGAGGTGATCGTCGACTATGGCCTGACAGACATTGTGGCAGAACGCTACGACGCAGGCATCCGGCTCGGCGAGCAGGTCGCCAAGGACATGATTGCGGTGAAGGTGAGCGGCGATATGCGGATGGCGGTCGTCGGCTCCCCTGCATACTTCGCGCGCTACGGGCGGCCGGAGACGCCCCAGGACCTAACCGGTCACAACTGCATCAACATGAGGCTGCCGACCCGCGGCGGCATCTATCCTTGGGAGTTCGAGCGCGACGGCCGTGAAATCCGGGTCAGGGTCGACGGCCAGCTTGTCTTCAACAATCTCGCCATGCGGATCGACGCAGCACTTTCCGGCCTGGGCCTTGCTTACCTACCCGAAGACCAGGCGACCGAGCACCTTGCAACTGGTCGCCTTGAGCGCGTCCTCGAGGACTGGTGCGAACCGTTCCCCGGCTATCACCTCTATTATCCGAACCGAAGGCATGCTTCGCCCGCCTTTGCCGCCTTTGTAGACGCCCTTCGGTTTCGGGGCTGAAGACTATTTTTTCAATCACGGCTTATCAACTGACCGCGATTAAGAAGTAGGCCTAATAAGCTCATCCCGGTTTCGGCGTCTAATGCCGCGGCCCGCTCTCACGTACGGTTCGATTGTCCAATTCGTGAGAGAAAACGATGACACGCACTAAACTCTGGCTGGGCGCGCTGGCGTTTTCCGCCGTAGCCGTTGACACCCAGGTCCACGCCGAAGCGAACCGCGTCCAGTTTCCGGAAAATCTAGACGGCCTCGTGCACTACACGACCGTCCGCCGGGGCGAGGTGACCGAACACATCATGACCACGCGCGAGGCGGTCGACGCGGTCAAGAACGGGCAACCCATCCCTGATGGCACGCACTTCGTGCTGGTCGACCACCGCGACGGAAAGGTCCACCGCTACTTTGTCATGCAGAAGGGGGAAGGTTGGGGCAACGACTACCCCGAGAACCGGCGGACGGACGACTGGCAGTTCCAATGGTTCTGGGCCGACAAGTCCGTCAACATGGACGAGGACACCGCCCGCTGCCAGTCCTGCCATTCCTCCCGCTCTGGTGAGAACTTCCTCTACACGTTCGACGCGCTCGGAGCATTCGACGGCACGGTGATCGAATGACGGAGGGTTGGCGATGACCCCGGTTTTCCTGCTGCGCCTCGGATTGGACTTTCTCGCCGTCGGTCTGTTCGTGGTCGCCATGGCATACTGGTGGATGGACAACCGTTCGCACGAACTGATCGGCACGGGCATGTTCGCGCTGCTTCTCCTCCACAACGTCTTCAATCGCCGCTGGTACGGGGGAGTAGCACGGACGCCGCGTCAGGCGAGGCCGTTGGTGACCATCGGGCTGAACCTGACGCTGCTGGTCACGATGGTGACCTTGTTGACCACGAGCATCCTGATTTCGCAGTCGCTTTTCGGGTTTCTCGCCGTTGGCGGCCGCTCCGCCAGAGACGCTCATATCCTGGCCGCCTATTGGGCCTTGATCATCGTCTCGATCCACCTCGGGCTTCACTGGTCGATCGTCATGAACGTCGTCCGAAGCCTGCTCGGCATCCGTCGAAACCACCGCGGCCGAACGACACTGCTCAGGCTTGCCGCCTGTGGGATCGCAACGTGCGGCGTCTACAGTTCCTTCGAACTCGATGTCGGATCGAGACTTCTCCTGGTCCCCACGATGCAGTTCTGGGATTTCAACGAAGGCGCCGCTGGGTTCTTCCTCCGCGTCGCCTCCATCACCGGACTTTACGTCGCCGCGGGGCACTACGGCATCACGGCCATTCAGGCTTCTAGACGTCGGCCGGCCGAGGTCAGCGCACTCGGCGAGGACCGAGCGAAATCCATCTCCTGACCAGTTCGCCCACCCCTTCAAATCAAAACAAGAGAGGATACGAGAACATGGAGCTTAACCGTCGAGACTTGCTTTTGGCAGCGGGCACCCTGGCCGCAGTGACCAACGCCGGTGTCGCGCAGGCGCAGACCGCCACACCGGAGCAGACCCATACCAGCACGACTGTGTCGGAAATCGGACGGCGGAAACTCGGCTCTCTCGAAGTTTCGAGCGTCGGCCTCGGCGTCCAGAATATGAGCCGGACCTATCAGCGCACCGTTCCGACGCGCGCGGAGATGCACAATATCATCCGAACCGCCTTCGACCGTGGCCTCACTTTCTATGACGCCGCCGAAGCCTATGGTCCGCACGAGGTGGAAAGGATCCTTGGCGAGGGTGTGGAGCCTTTCCGCGACCAGGTCGTCATCGCCACGAAGTTCGGTTGGAACATCGATCAGGAAACCGGGGAACGGAAGCCCGGTCTTAACAGCCGCCCCGAGCACATCAAGCTTGTCGTCGAGGGTATGCTGAAGCGGCTGCGTACCGATCGCATCGATCTTCTGTACCAGCACCGGGTTGACCCACAGGTGCCAATCGAGGACGTCGCCGGGACCGTCAAAGACCTGATGTCCGAAGGCAAGGTCCTGCATTGGGGCCTGTCCGAGATGGGCTTGAACACGCTGCGCCGAGCACATGCGGCGCTGCCCCTGACCGCTGTCCAGAGCGAATATTCCATGCTTTGGCGCGGCCCGGAGACCGGTGCGATTCCGATTTGCGAGGAACTCGGCATAGGATTCGTGCCGTGGAGCCCTCTTGGTGTAGGTTTCCTCAACGGTGCGATCGATGCGGAGACGCGGTTTGCCCCCGGGGATATCCGCGGCATCGAGACCCGCTTCGCCCCTGAAAACCTGCCCCACAACCTGGCGCTCGTCGAGCTCCTGAAAGTTTGGGCCGAACGCAAGCAGGCCAGACTGGTGCAAATTGCTCTAGCCTGGCTGTTGTCTCAAAAGCCATGGATCGTGCCGATCCCAGGAACGACGCAGATGGCGCACATGATCGAGAACATCGGTGCGCCGACAATACAGTTCTCGCCCGCCGAAATTGCCGAACTGAACGTCTCCGTATCGGCGATCGAGATCCGTGGCGCGAGGCTGCCAGACGCTGTCCAGGCCTATTCGGATGTTGAAGCACCGCTGAAGTCGTAATCGCAACTTAGGCCCGCCCAAAGCAATCTGTTTGCTTTGGGCCAGCTACGGCAAATCGGGAGCTATCTGCGAGAGGCGACTTCGTGTTCTAAAGTCGTCGTGTCGGAGGAAGCCGCGCTCATTTGTGGCTCGTTTGTCGCAATAACGGGCGCTCAAGTTGGTTGCGTGAGGTGGGGCGTTCGCGGGTGTTATGTCGCAGATTGCCTTGGCATCTCGATTAGCCACTGCGCCAGAAGTGTCAGTGCCTCACTCAGATCTTCGAACGACGGGCCGCCGAGGCAAAGCCGAATTCCGCTCGCCCGATCCTCTCGGTCCACCATCATGGTATCCGGAGGGGTCAGTTTGATGCCGGCCTCCGCAGCGGTGGATACGAAACGGTTCGCAGCCTCGCGCGGCATCGGCAGCCAGGCGTTATAGGCATCGGGATCAGAGACAAGTTCGGCCGTACCGAGAAGAGAGACAGCCAGACTGGCTCGACGCCGCGCCTCATGGCGCAGATCCCGCTGGATCGAAGGGATGACGCCGGTGGCCAGCCATTCCTCGACCACTGCACAGGAGAGTGGCGACGGGGCCAGAGGCATGTCTTGCAAGGCGTCTTGCGCTGCTTCGTTAAACCCAGCCGGCAGCGCGAGCACGCCGATCTGCAATCCGGGGCCAAGCGACTTGGACAGCCCGTTCACATGAAAGGCAATCTCGGGCGCCAATGCCGTCAGCGGGGGCAAAGCCGGCTCGGCCGGCGCATAGACGCCGTCCTCGATGATCCACGCGCCCGCCCGACGGCAAATTTCCGCGATGGCCTGCCTTCGCTCCCCGCCCATCGTGGCGGTGGTCGGATTGTGAAGCGTCGGGGTGAGGTAAACTGCCTTTCTGCCGCCCGATGCGGCCCTGTCGAGCGCCTCTGCCAGTGCCTCTGGCACCATCCCTTCTGCGTCGATCCTGACACCCTGCATCCGATATCCCTTCCGCCGGGCCAGCGCGATTGCACCGGGATAGGTGATCCGTTCGGTCAGAAGGAGCCCCTGCGGACCGCAGGCGAGGTCGAAGGCCAGCGAGAGCGCCTGGCGGGCGCCGCTCGCCAGCACCAGATGCGACGGATCGACGATGAGACCCAGTGTTTCGAGCCAGCGGGCCAGAACACGGCGGTGCTCCAGATGTCCGGCGGGCGGGGCGTAGAGATTGAGATGATCCGCATCGATCTTGCGCGCGATCCCCGTCAATGTCCGCGCCAGAAGGCGTGCGTTGAGCGTTGCTGGCGGGGCGTTGGATGAGAGATCGATCTGCCGATCCTTGTGTGCGTGGCGGATCGCCACGAACGTTCCCCGGCCCTTGATGCTGCGTGTCAGACCTCGCCGTTCAAGAGCGGCATAGGCTTTCGTCACCGTGCCAAGGCCAATCCCCAGTTTCCATGCGAGATCGCGATGCGCCGGCAAGCGGTCGCCTCCCGTCAGCCGCCCTTCGATGATGTCGTCGGCCAGAGCGAGCACCAGCCGCTCGGCGGCATTCGCCTCTATGTCGGCGAGACGTGGTGCCCATGGCGATTGAAGGAGCATGTTCACCACCTCGATAAAAGTGTCACATGACACTATTCATATAAACAGCAAGTGTAACATACGCTATGACGACGTTGAACGAAATACACACTTGCAGGAGGCGCCTGACCGCGATGACGGGCGCATGGAGAGCCAGATGTTCAGTCATGTTACCGTCGGGGCGCGCGATCTTGAGCGGGCGGGTCGTTTCTATGACGCCGTGCTCGTTCCGCTCGGCCTGAAACGCCGCGTCGTTGCCTCCGATGGCGGGCCTCCGGCGCTTTGCTGGGTGGCTATTCAAGCGCCACTGCCGCGCTTCTATGTCTACATCCCTTTCGATGGCGAGCCGGCGACGGCCGGCAATGGCTGCATGGCCGCCTTTCTGTCCCCCTCGCGGAAGGCTGTGACGACGGCCTACACGGAGGGTCTCGCGCACGGCGGGACGGACGAAGGCGCCCCAGGCCCGCGCCCACACTACGGCGACGGTTACTTCGGTGCGTATCTGCGCGACCCCGATGGAAACAAGGTCCACATCGTTCACCGCGGAGACCTCCAGCATTGATGCTGGAGAAGCCTTCTGTTTCTGGAGAATTTCGAATGATCGGCAGTCAGATAGCACTCGTCTACGGCACCTATCTCGTCGCCACCGCCAGTCCTGGGCCGAGCAACATGGCGATCATGGGAACGGCGATGCGCGATGGCCGCCTGCCCGCCCTCGTCCTGGCGGCGGGCGTCATCACGGGCTCGCTCTTCTGGGCAGTACTGGCGGCGACGGGCATTTCCGCCGTGTTGGCCGCCTATGCAGAGGCGCTTTTCGTCATCAAGATCGTTGGCGGTGTCTATTTGCTCTATCTGGCGTTTCGTGCGGGCAAGTCGTCTCTGAAGCCAACTTCCGATTTTACGAAGATGGACGCAGAGCGTACGACGCCGTGCTATCGGTCGCTCTACCGGCAGGGCATCCTCATGCATATCGGAAACCCTAAGGCCATCATGGCCTGGATGGCGATCATGTCGCTGGGGTTCCGTGAAGACGCGCCGGCAAGCACGCTGCCACTGATCGTCGGCGGTTGCGCCATCCTCGGTGTCCTGGTGTTTGGCGGTTACGCCATTGTCTTTTCGACAGCCTCCATGATTGCCCTGTACGCCAGATTGCGGCGCTGGATTGAAGGTGTGCTTTCAGCCGTGTTTGCTGTTGCGGGACTTAAACTGCTTGCCTCGCAGAGCTGATGTTCGTCGATACCCCAATGAATTGATCCAAATTGAGAAGCAATGTCATGACCTTTGCCGTCCATATGGTCGATGTGTTTGGCGCTAGGCCGCTTTCTGGTAACCCGCTGGCGGTGGTCATGGGCGCCGACACCCTGACGACCGATGAGATGCAGCAGTTGACGCGGTGGTTCAATTTGTCCGAGACCGCCTTTCTCTTGTCGCCCACGCATCCAGATGCAGACTACCGGGTCAGAATATTCACACTGGACAGGGAGATGCCTTTCGCCGGGCACCCGACGCTTGGAAGCTGTCATGTCTGGCTCTCGACGGGTCGGGTGCCGAAGAAGGCGACGGAAATCATTCAGGAATGCCGGGCCGGTCTGGTCACGATCCGGCGTGCGCATGGGCGGCTTTCGTTTGCCGCTCCGCCGCTGATCCGTTCCGGCGCGCCAACACAGGGTGAATTGGATGGGGCCCGACAACTGCTGGGCATTGAACCTTGCGATATCCTTGATGCCGCCTGGATCGACAATGGGCCTGGATGGCTGGGGATCAGATTGGCATCGGCGGAGAAAGTGCTTTCGCTCAGTCCGCTCCGAAGCTGGCCCGGTCGGATCGATGTTGGTGTGGTTGGTCCGCATGCAAAGGGTGGCGATGCAGCTTTCGAGGTTCGCGCGTTCTTCAGCGACCATCTGGGTGCAATCGTCGAAGACCCCGTCACCGGAAGCCTCAATGCCTCGATCGCACAGTGGTTGTTCGCTGGAAGTGTGGTTGCGGAGGACTATGTCGCCGCCCAGGGGACCCGTCTTGGGCGCCATGGCCGGATTCATGTGGGCCGCGATGATGTTGGCCGAATTTGGGTAGGCGGCGAAACGCGCACGCATGTCGAAGGCGGGCTGCACGGCCTTTGAAAAGGGAAAGAAGAGGTGTTTCATTGAATACAATCGATAGGGCAGAAATTGAGCTCCCCGTCCAAAGACAGCTCGAAGCCTACAACGCCCGAGACATTGAGGCATTCATGCCTTGGTGGGCTGATGATTGCCAGTACTACGCATTTCCCTCCACGCTTCTGGCAGGGAGCGCTGTCGAAATTCGGGAGCGACATATCGAACGGTTCAAAGAGCCCGATCTACACGGAACTTTGCTGACACGTATCGTGGTCGGCAATGTCGTCATCGACCACGAAACGGTTGCTCGAACTTTTCCGGAAGGGAAGGGCGAGGTCGATGTCGTTTGTATCTATGAAGTTGAAAACGGCAAGATTGCCAAAGCCTGGTTCAAGATCAGCGAGCGGAGGCTTTTGTAGCCTTAGGCAGACTGTACGGGGCCGATTGCACGGCCTTTGAAGCGGTAAACAAGAGAGTGGTGACTTAATGGACGAGAGTGTTTTCCGGCCGATCGCGGAGCGTGTATTGGCGGATGATTGGGGACGGCTGACCAAGTACGAATATGAACTTCGGCTCAGGGATGGAGGTTGGCAGCGGCAGACCCGAGAGACTTACGATCGTGGCAACGGGGCGACATGTCTGTTGTACAATCCCCGAAGTGGCCGTGTTCTGCTGACCCGTCAGTTTCGTTTGCCGGTTTTCTTGAATGGCGGTCTGGAGTCATTGATCGAAACCCCGGCGGGACTGCTTGATGGTGCCGAGCCGGCAACACGGATGCGTGCAGAACTGATTGAAGAAACTGGGTATGATGTCTCCGAGCTGACGCATCTTTTCGACATCTACATGAGCCCCGGATCGGTCACGGAATACCTGGCATTTTTCTACGGCGAATATACCGAGAAACACAGGGTGGGAACTGGCGGCGGCGCTCCTGACGAGGGAGAAGACATAGACGTACTGGAAATTTCGTTGTCCGACGCGATCCAGATGATCGACGGTGGTGAGATTCGCGACGCCAAAACGATCATTCTGCTTCAGCACCTGACGATCCGGCTCTTTCAGGAAAAGGACGTGAAGCGCTGAACCGGATCTCCGGGCCATATCGATCTCGGATAGATGATGATCCTGCTAAGATTGCCGTCCTCGACATGGAACCTCGAGATGGATCAGTTTACAACGAATGTCCTTTTCGACATCGACATCGAAGTCATCCCGCCCGAGCACGACCGAGGCCAGTCCGGAAACGCGATGATAGGCCTCTGTCGTCAAAAGAAGCGGTCGGCCTCGCGAATGGACGCCGACGCTTGCTGCAATTGTGACGAGTGCCTCGCCCCATGACGCCGTCGGTGCCAGAGCCATCATCCGAGGTGCTGGTCAAGTTTGCGAAGGCGCTTGCGCAGCTTCCCGACGGCTATCGACAAGGAAGCTTCGCAGGTCGCCCATGGGGCGTGACCGTCAGGCGCTCGGCCGATGGCAGGCGGATCTGGTTATTTGGCGAGGAACTGGGCGGAGCGGATGTCGTCAGCTTCAACATTTATGTGCTTTCTGGTGCGAGCACCACGCTCAAGCCCTGCGAAATGTCCTCGTCGAAGGTCGTCGATTTCGTCCTTGGCTTTAAACCAACCTAAAGCGGTGATCTGCTTTCCGCTTTGATGGCTCAGCCTGCCATTGCCGAGAGCGCTCGACCGTAAGAAGTCCCGTAGGTCGAGACGTTCAAGCTGGCCTGACGTTTTCGGCTTTCGATTTTCCGGTCTTGCGGTCCTGGCCAAGTTCGTAGCTGACCTTTTGACCCTCTCGAAGTGGGCTTCCGCCTTCCACCGCTGACACATGGACAAAGACGTCCGCTCCACCGTTGTCCGGTGTGATGAAGCCAAAGCCCTTGTCCTGATTGAAAAACTTAACCGTACCGATTGCCATGATTATCCTCGTCAGCTGAGTCTGCAAATTCTCGCTGCAGCTTATTCAAGGCTGCCGCCTCCCGCAACCACGCATTCACGCGGTTGCGGCTCGGACGGCACGCGGTCGAACTCTTTCGTGTCCTGTCAGCGAAGGCCGCCTGTGCGCCATTGCCCGTCGTAGACAGTGCCTAATGATGATGAAGGCGAGCGCTGCGATTTTTCGTGCACGATATAGCGCGGCGGGACAGCGAACTTTCACGCAAACGGAAGTGCGCTCGAGGTCCTCATGCCATACGACCTGACGATCATGCATTGCGCCCCGATTGCGCTATGAGCTCATCGGTATTGGCTAGAAGTCGCCGTACGGCATTGCGAGCCGCGTTCGGGCGTCCGAGGCGGATGCTTTTCTCGATGTTCTCGTGAAGCTTCAGTGCGTGGACGGAGCTGCTGTCCTCCCGGGTCACCAGCAGAAAAAGGTGGTTGAGTGCAGATTCGATGAGTGCCCCGAGCGGCACCAGAAGATCGTTTCCCGACGCGTGCAGGATTGCAAGGTGGAAGCGCGTGTCGGCCTGGATGCGGGTCTGCAGCGTTGTCGCCTGTTGCATGTCTCTCAATGCTGCGCTGATTTCGATCATCTGCTTTTCGTTCCGGCGGGTGGCGGCGAGCGCGGTCGCCTCCGGCTCCAGGATGTGGCGAAATTCCTGTACGGTCTTGAGGAACTGGAGACGGTCCGGCGAGACCGCATACCAGCTCAGAACGTCGCGATCGAGCAGGTTCCAGCGCTCCCTCGGCTCCACCCAGCTGCCGACTTTCGGGCGCGAGGCGAGCAAGCCCTTGGCCATCAATATCTTGATCGCCTCTCTCACCGCAGTGCGACTGACGTTGAAGATTTCCGTCCATTGCGTCTCGTTCGGCAGGATCGTTCCGGGCGGATAGTCGCCACGCACGATACTGAGCCCGATGTCATCGGCAAGCGACATGTGGACGCTGGGTCCCGACATACGAGGCGCATCGAGGCGTCGGCTCGCACGCTTCGCCTCTGCCGTGGTCGATCCGGCGGAGACTTTTCCTGATTGTCGTTCAGCCATTTTCGTCTTTTCTCGCGTCTGTACCGCTCAGCCGCGCAGAGCGTCACTCGACGTCAACATATTTCCGCCAGCTGTGTTGGGGCTCAAAGCCGAGCATCGCGCGGGCTTTGCGGTTTGATAAGAGAGTCTCGTATTCGCCGATCTGCCCCCTGACAGGAACGCCTTGGTAAAACCGGTCGATCAGTTCGCGGGTTGGAATGTCGGAGGACGTATCGTCGCTTGCTGCGTTGAAGACCTGGAACCCAAGACCGTCCGTCTCCACGGCCCTGAGTGTGATCTGGCCGAGGTCGCGCGCATCGACATAGCTCCAGGCAATGCGCTTGCGAAAGCCCGGATCGGCAAACCAGCCGGGGAAGAGATGGTATTCGTGCGGCTCGATCACATTGCCAATGCGCAAGGCATAGATGTCGGCGCCGCTTCTGAGTGCAAAGGCGCGCGCGGTCTTTTCATTGACGACTTTGGAGAGTGCGTAGCTATCCATCGGGTCGACGTCATAGTCCTCGTCGAGCGGAAAATAACGCGGGTTTCGCGGCTCGTTGGCGAAGACGAGGCCGTAGGTCGTCTCACTCGATGCGATGACGATCTTGCGGATGCCAAGTTTCACCGCCGCCTCGATGACATTGTAGGTGCCCATCGCATTGACGCGAAAGAGTTCGTTGTCGGGGGCGATCAGGATGCGCGGGATCGCGGCAAAGTGGACGACGGCATCGATTGGCTGCGGCGCGAGCGACGGGTCGAATTCGTGCAGGCCCGTGTAGCTTGACAGGGCGTTGAACACTTGGCCGCTGTCCGTGATGTCGGTGATCAGCGTGCGCACCTTCGGGTTGTCGAGGGGCTTCGTGTCGAGGTTAAGCACCTGGTGGCCCTGTTCGACGAGGTATTGCACGACATGGCGGCCGGCCTTGCCGCTCCCTCCGGTGAAGATGATCCGCTTGGTCATTGTGTTCTCCATGCTCTGCAAGATTGGGGTGATCCCGATCGAGGATAGTTCGTCAAAGGGATCTTCCAGGCGGGGTCGTCGCAAGGTGCCGCGGCCAGCCGGCAAAACTGCGTGCTGACCACGGTCGCAGCGGATAGGGCGGAGGCGCCGGGGAACCCTCAAACGACGCCCCGGCCACCGTTTTTACTTCTGGATGCAGGTATCCGCCGTATCCTTGGTGCATTCGTCGAGGCCCGTGAATACCGGATCCTCCACCGGCTTGCCGGCGATCAGGTCCAGCATGACTGACGGCGCCTTGTAGCCCATTTCGAACGGGCGCTGGCCGACGAGCGCAGTTACGAGACCTTCCTTGGCAATCGCCACCTCGTCGCCGATCGTGTCCGCCGCGCCAATGACGAATTCATTTTTCGCGATCTTGTCCGCCATCGGCTTGAACAGGTCGCGATAGGGTTGCGGTGCGCCGAAGAGCGGCCAACCGCCCATGATGCCGAAGGCATCGAGGTCGGGATTGGCAGCGAGGATATCGGTCATCGCCTGCACGCCCTTTGCGCCGTCGTCATTGGTAAAGACCGGGCAACCTGCGACCTCCGTCCAGCCGCCTTCACCCTTCAGTTCGGCAAGCCCCTCTTTTCCCGTGAGCACGTCACGCATGCCTTGGGCACGCCGCAGGATGTTGTCGGCACCAGGGTTGCCCTCGATCGTGCAGATCTTGCCGCCGTTCGGCTTGGCCTTCTTGATGTAATCGGCGATCCGCGCCCCCATCGTGTAGTTGTCGGTGCCGAGGTAGGTCTTGCGCAGGCCCGCGTCTTCCTTGGCGAGGTCGGCATCGAGCGTCATGACCGGGATTGTCGGGTTGGCCGTCTTCAGCGTCTGGGCAATCAGCTTGGCGTTGGATGGCGAAATGGCGATCGCAGCCGTGCTGGGCTTGCCGAGCATGTCCTGGACGATCTGCGCCTCGCCGGCTTCGTCGGAGGTCGACGCCGGGCCGGTATAGAAGCACTCATATTCCGAGCTTGTGTTTTCCTTGTTCCACTTCTGGCATCCTTGGTTGATTGCCTCGAAGAACGGATTGTCGAGGCCTTTGACGACAATGACGAGCTGCTTCTTCGTCTGGGCGCCGGCGGAACCGGCGGCCAGCGCGAGTGCTGCAACTGCAAGCACCAATGCTTTCCTCATTCTATCCTCCCGTTGAACAAGCGGACACCGTCTGTCCGCGGCACAAATCAACCCGGATACCAGACGATGCGAGGGTCGCTTGACGGACGCTCGTATTGCCAGGCCTGGTCGATAAGCTTTTTAAGATCGTATTCCGGCTGCCAGCCCAGCAGGTACTTCGCCTTGCTGTTGTCCAACCAGTTCGAATGGAAGTGGCTTGGAACGTCGACGGACGGCAGACCGCGCGTGCGCCTGAGGTAGCTTGCGACCTCACCGTAGTCGACCGGGCGATCCATGGCGATGTTGAAGCGTTGGCGCTCTGCGCGCGGATTGTCGATTGTGTTGAGTATTGCCGAGACGAGGTCGCTGACGTGGACGAAGTTGCGTTTAAGCGGTCTCCCGTCGGCATCGCGCAGTAACGGAACCGTTCCGGCCTCCGCGTGACGCCTGGCTTCGTCGGCCCCAAAAAACGTTTTCCAGTCGGGTCCGCCAAACACGTCGTCACCGAAGGAAAGCGAATATTTGAAGTCGTCCTTCTCCATGATCCACGGCGCCCGGAGGCAACAGACGTTCAATCCGTATTGGATTGCATACTGCTCGACGATCACTTCCTCGAGCACTTTCGAGAGCGCGTAGCAGCCAGGATAGGCGCGGTGCGATGTCGACTCGGTGATCGGTCCGTCATGAGAATAGAAGAAATGGCCGACCGCGGCGTCGCCGCCGATCAGGATGAACTGCCGCGCTGTGGGGCTCGTTCTGAACGCTTCGAGCAGCCAGAAGAGGCCCTTGACGGTTACGTCCATGACGTCGGCCGGTGTTTCCTTGCAAGTCGCCAGATGCACGACGTGGCTGACACCGGCAATCGCGTCTTCCGCGACCGCGCGATCGGCGATAGAGCCGCGGATGATCTCCAGCCGCGCGGCTGGATCGAGCACACGGTTATGGCAGAGCGCGCGAACGCGCGCTTGCGAAAAACGTGGCCGATCAAGCAGCGTTGCTATGAGGTGCCGCCCGACCTTGCCAGTTGCCCCGGTGACAAGGATAAGCATGCTTATCTCCCAAGAATTAGCTAATATATGATCGCTTCGCCCCAATGTCTATTTGTCATACAAAACAGGTTTATCGGGTGAGAGATCATTGACGCATTCATGACGATTTGCGTAAATAAGCAGTCGCTGGCCCGCGAGGGGGCGGACACGCGGCGAGGCGTGGCGGATTGGCGCGTGTTGTCTGGAAGGCTGGTCGTGCTGCTAGAACTCAGCAATATTTCCAAGCACTTCGGGGCCATACAGGCAGTGAACGACATTTCGCTGTCGTTGGAGGCCGGTCAGGTTGTCGGCCTGATGGGCGACAACGGCGCCGGCAAATCGACGCTTGTCAAAATGATCGCAGGCAATTTCCGTCCGAGCCACGGAACCATGCGCCTTAACGGCAGCGATATCGTCCTGCATCGCCCCATCGAGGCAAGGCAGTTCGGCATCGAGATCGTTCACCAGGATCTTGCCCTTTGTGACAACCTCTCCGCGGCCGCGAATGTTTTCCTCGGCCGCGAACTGAGGCGCGGCATCGGCCCCTTGCGCGTGCTAGACTACAAGGCAATGTACCGCCGCGCCGGGGAGATCTTCAAAGAACTCCGCTCGGAGACCAGACCACGCGACCTCGTGCGGCAGATGTCGGGTGGCCAACGGCAAGCGGTGGCGATTGCGCGTACGATGATCTCGCAGGCGAAGATCGTCTTGATGGACGAGCCGACAGCGGCAATTTCCGTGCGCCAGGTGGCCGAAGTGCTTCATCTGATCCGGCAGTTGCGCGATCGCGGTATCCTGGTTGTGCTCATCAGCCATCGTATGCCCGATGTCTTCGATGTCGCCGATCGCGTCGTCGTCATGCGCCGGGGCCGCAAGGTGGCGGACAAACCGATATCAGAGACTTCGCCGGAGGAAGTGACGGGGCTGATTACCGGAGCCATCGAGGGTGGATGAGGGAAAAGCGATCTCGATCGTCTGCACCGGAGGAATGGGAGGAACGATGGCAACGACGCTGGACCAGACGATCGAGCGCAGGCAACGCACGCTCGGAGGAACGATCCTCGGGAACCAGACCTTCTGGGTTCTGATCGCCGTCATCCTTGCCTGCATCTTTCTGTCGTTTGCCACCGACAGCTTCGCGACCGCAAAGAATCTTTACAACATCACCCGCAACGTCACCTTCGTCGCAATCATCGCTCTCGGCATGACGCTCGTCATCATCACCGGCGGGATCGACCTTTCGGTGGGCTCGGTGCTGTGCCTGTGCAGCATGGTGCTCGCCGTCACGATGCACGCGGGATACGGCATCGAGACCGGCATTGCCGCCTCCGTGGCGACGGCGCTGGCGATCGGCGCGTTCAACGGCATTCTCATTGCCTATCTCGGTTTTCCGCCCTTTGTCGTGACCCTCGGCATGCTCTCGATTGCCCGAAGCCTGGCCATGGTCGCGTCCAACAATACGGTGGTTTTCGAGTTCGGCCCGGACCACGACAAGCTGTTGTCGCTCGGCGGCGGATCCGTCTTCGGTATCGCCAACCCTGTGATCTACATGATCCTGCTGGCACTTTTGACCGGTTTCGTGCTGCGTTGGACCCGGATTGGCCGCTACGTTTACGCGATCGGCGGCAACGAGAAGGCGGCCACTGCCACGGGCCTTCCCGTGCGACCGATCAAGGTCTGCGTCTACATGATCTCGGCGCTCTCGGCCGGCATCGCCGGCATCATCCAAACCGGCTGGCTCGGTGCGGTGACGACCAATATCGGCGCCGGCATGGAACTGCAGGTCATCGCCGCGGCCGTGATCGGGGGCGCGAATCTTGCCGGCGGCGTCGGCACTGCCTTCGGCGCGCTCGTCGGCGCAGCACTGATCGAAGTGATCCGCAACAGCCTCGGACTTCTCGGCATCAACGCCTTCTGGCAGGGTACGTTCATCGGCAGTGCGACTATCCTTGCGGTTCTTTTCGATCGTATTCGCAATTTCCGCCAGAGCGAGTGACCCGTACGAAGACTGGCCAAGAAGGGAGTCACCCTGAGGGTCGCACACTGGCACGTCGCCTGTACGAAGCCGGTTTGGGCTCCGCGCGGCCTCATTCGATTATGTTGCCGACAATATTCTTGTGAAAAATCCTTCCCTAAGGCACAATTTATGAACGCAACCGAAGTGCGGCGCTATCGGAATTCCGACCGACACGCGCCGCGGAACGGTTCGCGCGGGAGAGGCTGCGTCAATGGCCCAGGGGTTCTTCCTTCTGTTTGCTGCGGGGGCCGTGATCACCGCCCTGACAGTCGTCCTGGCGCGCAACCCTGTTCACAGCGCATTGGCGCTGATGGCATGTTTCCTGCAGATCTCGGCAATCTTTGTCCTGCTCGAGGCGCCGCTGCTCGCGGTCGTGCAGATCTTCGTTTATGTCGGCGCCATCATGGTCCTCTTCCTGTTCGTGATCATGATGATCGACGTGCGCGAGGCGGTCCTGCAGCGGTTTCTGCCGGGGCGAAATCTGCCTGCATTGACCCTGCTCGTCCTGCTTGGGATCGAGATGCTTGCGCTGGTGCTCTGGAGTGGTCGCTTTTCGGCGGTTGAGCCCATCGCGCAGCGCGGCGGCGATCAAGTCCGGCAGCTCAGCACGACACTTTTCGCCGATTATCTCCTGCCGTTTGAAGTTGCTTCGATCATCCTTTTGGCGGCACTCGTCGGCGCCATCGTACTGGCTCGGAAGGAGTCCGGGTGATGGTTCCGCTCTGGTGGTACATTTCGCTCGCAGTGGTCCTCTTCGTGATCGGAGCGGCGGGTGTGCTGCTCAGGCGCAACATCCTGGTCGTGCTGATGTCGCTGGAGCTGCTGCTCAACTCGGTCAACATCAATTTCATCGCCTTCGGACGTTACTACGATGATTTTCGCGGGCAGATCTTCGCGATCTTCGTCATCGCCATCACCGCGGCGGAGGTTGCCGTCGCCCTCGGCATTCTGGTCGCCCTCGTGAGGAACAAGGCCACCCTCAAGATCGACGACGTGACGGCGATGAAAGGATAGCGGCTTGGAACCGGTGCTATCAGTCCGGCCGCTACTTGCCGTCGCCATCGCCGGGCTGGCGGCACTTGCAGTTCTCCTTCTGAACAAGCACGAGAAAATCCGGGATGCCGTCTCGCCTCTGGCGGCGGTCGCCATGTTCGCGATCGTCATCTCGATGGCGCCCATTGTGCTGGCGGGCGGCACAGTCGAACTGCGCCTGTTCGAGATCCTGCCGGGGGTCGACTTCGCTTTCCGGGTCGATGCGCTCGGCATGGTGTTTGCCACCGTCTCATCGCTCCTGTGGATCGTCGCGGCGGTCTATTCCATCGGCTACATGCGGCACCTGAACGAGCACGCGCAGACCCGCTTCTTCGCCTGCTTTGCTACCAGTCTCGCCGCCGCCGCCGGGGGCGCCTTCGCCGCCAACCTGTTCACGCTCGTGATCTTCTACGAGGTGCTGAGCCTCGTGACCTATCCGCTCGTCTACCATCACGAGGACGAGGAGGCATGGGCGGGCAGCCGCAAGTACCTCGTCTACCTGATGGGCGCGTCGAAAAGCGTGCTTCTCGCCGCGCTGGCGCTGACCTATCAAATTGCCGGGTCACTCGACTTTGTACCCGGAGGGTTGCTGGCGAGGGTCGATGCCTCGGCGCCGCTCCTGACGGTTATCTATTTCTGCTACCTCTTCGGCTTCGCCAAGGCGGCGGTGATGCCGATGCACGCCTGGCTGCCTGCCGCCATGGTGGCGCCGACACCGGTCAGCGCGCTCTTGCATGCGGTGGCCGTGGTCAAGATGGGCGTGTTCTGCGTGTTGCGGGTGGTGTTCCATGTCTTCGGCGTGGATCTGGTGGGCAGGCTGGGTCTTGGCATCGCGACGGCCTATCTGGTCTCCTTCACCATCCTGATGGCGTCGATCTATGCTCTGACCCGGGATGACCTGAAGGCGCGGCTCGCCTATTCGACGGTAAGCCAACTCTCCTATGTGGTGCTGGGCGCGGTGCTTTTGTCCCCCGTCGCGATGATCGGCGGCATCCTTCATATCGCCGTGCACGCCTTCTCCAAGATCACGCTCTTCTTCTGCGCCGGGTCTATCTATTGCGCCTCGGGAAAGCGAAACATCAGCGACATGGCCGGTATCGGCCGCCGGCTGCCCTGGACGATGGGAGCATTCTTCGTCGCTTCGCTCAGCATGATCGGCGTACCGCCGACCGCAGGCTTCGTCAGCAAGTGGTATCTGACGCTCGGCTCGGTCGAAGCAGGAGAGATGGCTTTCCTCGCCGTCCTGTTGGCGAGCTCGGTCCTCAACGCCGCCTACTTCCTGCCGGTCAGCTATATCGCCTTTTTCAAAGCGGAGGCGCCGGGAGCGGCGGAACCTGTCCGTGAAATTCCGCTGGTGACGATCCCGCTGGTCGCGACCGCTGCCCTGTCGGTGTTGATGGGCATCTTCCCCGGTTATTTCCTCGCCTTGGCGGAAGGAGTGGTCAGATGATCAAGCGTGTCGTCGATTTCTTTGGTGACGAGGGCTATGCGCGGTCGCGCCGCCGGTTGTTCTATATTGTGCTCGTTCTCATCGTCGTCGCCGATTTTCTGGTTCCGCGCGAACACGCCGAATATCTCTGGGACCGCTTGCCTGGCTGGTCTGCCGTCTACGGCTTCGGCTCCTGCGTGCTCATCATTTTCGTTTCCAAGTTCCTCGGCCATCAGGGCGGGCTCATGCGGCGCGAGGACTATTATGATTGAGTTCGTCCATCCCGCCCTTCTGTTCATTCTCGGCGCCGTGCCGATCCCGTTCCTGAAGGGATCGATCCGCAAGACCTACCTGGTGCTGATCCCGGTTTTGGCGATCGTCGCGGTCCTCACGATGGAGCCGGGCAGTTATGGCGCGGGGCGCTTCATCGGGCAGGAAATCCTGTTTGCAAAGGTCGACAAGCTCAGCATCGTCTTCGCCACCGTTTTCACCATCATGGCGCTGATCGGCATGGTCTACGCGCTGCATCTGTCGCAAGCCGGCCAGCACGTGGCTGCCTTCGTCTATGTCGGTAGCGCGCTCGGTGTTGTCTTCGCCGGCGACTACCTCACCCTTTACCTCTTCTGGGAGGGCATGGCGTTTGCGTCGGCCTATCTGGTCTTCGCGCAAGGGGGAGAACGGGCAATCCGTGCAGCGTTCCGCTATCTGATGGTGCATCTCACCGGTGGCGTCGCTCTGCTCGGCGGTATCGTGCTTCACGGGCTCGCGGCCGGCTCGCTGCTCTTCGGCCCGATCGGGGGCGGCGCTCTCGCGGGAACAATGGATACAGGTGGCTATCTGATCCTGGCAGGGTTCCTCCTCAATGCCGCGGTGCCGCCGCTCAACGCCTGGCTCACTGACGCCTACCCCGAGGCGACCGTCACGGGGGCGGTGTTCATGAGCGCCTTCACCACCAAGACGGCCGTCTACGTGCTGGCGCGGGCGTTCCCGGGGACCGAGTTGCTGGTCTGGCTCGGCGCTGTGATGGCGCTCTACGGCGTCATCTACGCGGTGCTGGAGAACGACTGTCGGCGGCTTCTCGCCTATCACATCGTCAGCCAGGTGGGTTACATGGTGGCGGGCATCGGCATCGGCACCGAGATGGCTGTAAACGGAGCCACCAGCCATGCCTTCGCGCATATCCTCTACAAGGCGCTTCTCTTCATGGGGGCGGGGGCAGTGATCCACGTCACCGGGCGGCGCAAACTCACCGAGCTCGGCGGGCTCTACAAGACCATGCCGCTGACAGTTGCCCTCTACATGGTCGGTGCCTTCGCGATCTCGGCCTTTCCGTTCTTCTCGGGCTTCGTCACCAAGTCGATGGTGGTGGCCGCCGCGGGGCAGGATCACCGCGCGCTGGTGGTGCTGGCCCTAACGATGGCGTCTTCGGGCACGTTCCTGCACACCGGGCTCAAGCTGCCGTATTACATGTTTTTCGGCACCGATCGAAAGCTGGAGGCGCGGGAGCCACCCCGCAACATGCTGGTTGCGATGGCCATGGCGGCGGTGCTCTGCATCGCGATCGGCGTGTTCCCGGAGCCGCTTTACGCGCTGCTTCCCTATCCGGTCGACTTCGAGCCCTATACCGGCGCCCATGTCACCGAGAGCCTCGGCGTGCTGATGTTTACCGCGCTGGGTTTCGTGCTGTTCCTTAGGGCGCTCGACCCGGAGAACACCATCAGCATCGACACCGATTGGTTCTACCGCAAGGGTGCGCGGGGCTTCCTGTGGCTCGCCGAGAAACCGTTGGCGCGCTACGAAAAGGCGGTGAGCAACGTGTCCGAGACCGCGGCGTTGCCCTTCCTGCATGGTACGGCGCGCGCCGGACTGCGGGTCGATCTAAACGGCGTGGATGCCGTCGTGAATGGTCTCGCCCGCGCGATCCTTGATGGTGGCGGCGCATTGCGGCGCCTGCAAACCGGCATGGTGACCCATTACGCGCTGGCAATGATCGCCGGCGTCATCGCTGCAATCGCCGTTTTTGCCGTCATGTGGCAGTAGGGGGTGTGATGGCGTTGCCGCTGCTCAGCCTCATCGTCTTTATACCCGCCGCCGGGGCAGCAGCCTTGATGGTCCTGCGCAACGACAATGTGGTTCGGTGGACGGCGCTCGCTTTCACCGTGCTCGACTTGGCGCTTGCTGTCGCGATGTTGGCCGGTTTCGATACCACCACCCATGAGATGCAGTTCGTCGAGAGGCACCCGTGGGTGCCCGCGCTCGGCATTACCTATGCGCTTGGCATCGATGGCATCAGCGCACTCTTCGTGTTCCTCACTGCCCTGTTGGGCTGGATCTCAGTGCTCGCCTCCTGGGTCGCCATCGACCGCAAGGTGAAGGAATTCATGGTCAGTCTGCTCGGCATGCAGGCGCTGATGCTGGGTGTGTTCTGCGCGCTCGACCTATTCTTGTTCTACGTCTTCTGGGAGGCGATGCTGATCCCGATGTATCTGATCATCGGTGTCTGGGGCGGCGAAGGCCGGGTCTACGCGGCCTTCAAATTTTTCCTTTACACCTTGGCGGGCAGCCTCCTGTTCCTGATCGGCGTCATCGTGCTGTACTTCCAGAGCGGCAGGACCTTCGACATCCTCGCTTTGATGGCGCAGGACCTGCCGTTCGAGGTCCAGTCGTGGCTGTTCTTTGCCTTCCTCGTCGCATTCGCGGTCAAGGTGCCGATGGTCCCGCTCCATACCTGGCTGCCGGACGCCCATGTGCAGGCTCCGACGGCGGGCAGCATCATCCTTGCCGGCGTGCTCCTGAAGATGGGCGCCTACGGTTTCCTGAGGTTCTCGCTGCCGATGCTGCCGGAGGCCTCGGTCTATTATTCGACCCTGATGATGGCGCTTTCGGCGCTCGCGATCGTCTATGGCGGCCTGCTAGCGCTGGCACAGGACGACCTGAAGAAGCTGGTGGCCTATTCGAGCATCAGCCATATGGGTTTCGTGACGCTTGGGATATTTGCCCTCAACCCGCTCGGGCTCCAAGGCAGCATCCTTCAGATGTTCAATCATGGCGTGACCACCGGCGCCCTGTTTCTGTTCGTCGGCCTGATCTACGAGCGGACCCACACCCGCAGCATCGCCGACTATGGCGGCTTGATGAAGGTCGCACCTGTCTACACCGGGTTTCTGGCGCTGTTCGTGCTGTCCTCGATGGCGCTGCCGGGTACGAACTCGTTCGTGGGTGAGCTGCTGGTGCTGTCGGGCGGGTTTGCAGCCAACCTCAGCCTTGGCGCGGCCGCCGTTTTGGGCGCGTTGCTGGGCGCGGCCTACCTGCTCGGCATGTACCGGAAGGTCGCGCTTGGTCCGGTGAGCGTCGGTACGCGCTTCAAGGTCCGCGATGTCAACGGCCGCGAGATGGCGGCGATCCTGCCGCTCGCCGTCTTCGTGTTTTGGGTCGGGCTCTACCCAAAGCCCTTTCTCGCCATCATCGATAGCTCGGTCACGCATCTCTTGCAGCAGGTGCACGACAAGGGGAACGGCCCATGACCGCCGCAGCGCTCCTTCCGTCGATCCTCGCGAGCCTGCCCGAAATCATCGTGGTTACGGGGGCCTGCATCCTGCTGATCGCCGGGCAGTTCGTGCCGAAGGGACAGGAATCGGTCATTGTCTGGGCCTCGGTCACAGTTGTGCTGCTTGCCGCACTGGCAACATTCACGCTGTCGGATGGGGCGCAGCCGGCCTATGCGGGCATGTTCGTCGCCGACCCCTTCTCTGTCTTCTTCAAGTCCGTGTTCTATCTGGCGACCATTCTGACGTTCCTGCTCTCGCGAAAATATGCCGACATCGAAGGGATCGGCGGCAGCGAATACTACGTCCTGCTGCTCCTTGCGCTTTCCGGCATGATGATCATGGCCTCGGCGACCGATCTCCTCTCGATCTATGTCGGCCTCGAACTGATGGTGCTCTGCACCTACGTGCTGACCGGTTTCCTGCGGCGTGAACGACGGTCGAACGAGGCGGCGCTGAAATATGTGATCCTCGGTGCGGTCTCGACCGGGATTTTTCTTTACGGAGTCTCGCTGGTCTACGGCCTCACCGGTACGACGCAGCTGGACCGGATGGCGGCGGCAGTCACCGATGAGCCGCTCGATCCGGGCTTGCTCTTGGCGGTGGTCTTCATCGTCGCGGGGCTGGTCTTCAAGGTTGGCGCAGTGCCGTTCCACATGTGGGTGCCGGATGTCTATGAGGGCGCACCGACGACGATTACCGCCTTCATGTCCGTCGGGCCCAAGGCGGCGAGCTTTGCGGTGATCCTCAGGGTGTTTCTCAATCCGTTGGTCGCAGGCTCCAACGTCTGGATCATATTAGCCGTGATCGCGGTCGTGACGATGGCGCTCGGCAGTTTCGTGGCGCTGGTGCAGGATAATTTCAAGCGTCTGCTCGCCTATTCCAGCATCGCCCATGCTGGCTTTGCCATTTTCGGCATCGTGGCCGGTGGTGCCGACGGGGTCGCCAGTGTGATGCTCTACCTCTTGATCTACACCTTCATGAATCTCGGCATCTTCGGCGCCGTCATCATGATGCGAAACGGCAATTTCTCGGGCGAGGTTATCGAGGACTATGCCGGTTTCGCCAAGCTGCATCCGGGGCTGGCTCTACTGATGTTGCTCTATCTGTTCTCGCTCGCGGGCATTCCGCCGACGGCAGGCTTCTTCGCCAAGTTCTACGTGCTGGTCGCGCTCGTCGAGCGTGGTTTCGTCCTTTTGGCCGTAATCGCAGTGCTCTTGAGCGCTGTCGCTGCCTATTTCTACATCCGCATCGTCATGGTGATGTTCATGCGCGAGCCGGAGCGGGTGTTCGAGCCGGCGCTGACGCCTCTCGTTGGCATCACTCTCGCTGTCACCGCCGCCGGCACGGTCGGCATCGGACTGTTTCCTGCGTGGTTTCTGAAGCTCGCTCAGCAGTCGGCTTTCGGCGGCTGAGCGATCGCATTTGCATTGGCCTATGCGACGGAATAAACTAGCGGTTTAGGAAAGGAATGCCCTTAGTCGCTTCCCGGGGCGACCGCGTTACCGGCCCGAAGGAGCCGATCGCGGCTTGAGCAGCGTCCCCGACGGGTGACCGGGCTGCGCAATATGTCTGCAGCGGAATTCCTCCCGGTTCTTTTCATGATCGCCGGAATTGTTCTGGTGGTGGGGGCGACGCTTTTTGTTTCGTCGCTCTTGCGGCCGTCCAATCCCTATCCCGAAAAGAACATGCCCTATGAGTGCGGCATGGACCCGGCAGGCGAAGCCGCCGGGGGGCGCTTCAGGGTGCAGTTCTTCATCCTCGCGATCCTCCTGGTCGTCTTCGATGTCGAGGCGATGTTTCTCTTTCCCTGGGCGGTCGTCCTTAAAGAGATCGGCATCGTCGGCTATCTTGAGATGTTCGTCTTCATCGTCCTGCTTCTCGTGGGCTTCGCCTACGCCTGGCTGAAGGGAGCGCTGGAATGGGAGGAGTAGGAAACACGATCCAGGACAGCGTGCTGTTCACCACGGCCGAGAGCGTCATCAATTGGAGCCGAAGGTCGGCCCTGTGGCCCGAGACCTTCGGTATCGCCTGCTGTGCCATCGAAATGATCTCGGCCGGTTGCGCACGTTACGATCTCGACCGGTTCGGCGTGGTGTTTCGCCCTTCGCCGCGGCAGTCCGATGTGATGATCATCGCCGGCACCGTGACCCGGAAGTTCGCGCCCGTCGTGCGCCGACTCTACGACCAGATGCCGGAGCCGCGCTGGGTGATCGCCATGGGTACCTGCGCCATATCGGGCGGCGTCTACAACACCTATGCCGTGGTGCAAGGGTCTGAGACCTTCGTTCCGGTTGACGTGCACGTCCCCGGATGCCCACCGCGGCCCGAGGCGCTGATGCATGGCTTCCTGCTGCTGCAAGAAAAGATCAAGAGGTCCCGCGCACTCGCCGGCACGCCTCTCGATCGGGCTGCGGCATCATGAGTGTCGAGCCCTCTCTCAACCGCGCTCCGATCCTGGAGCGCTTCGGGGAAACGATCGAGGATCTCGGCACTGCACATGGCATCGATGTCTTTGTTGTTCCGCCCGAAAAGATCGTCGAGTTCTGCCGGTTCCTGAAAGACGATCCGGAGCTCAGGTTCAATTTCCTTTCCGACATCTGCGGGGTCGACCACTATCCCGAAACGCCGCGCTTCGAGGCGGTGTACCATCTCTATTCGCTGCCCAATCGCTGGCGGGTCCGCATCAAGTGTCGGCTTGGCGACCCGCCCGAGGTCCCCTCGGTCACCGCGGTCTGGCGCACCGCCAACTGGCACGAGCGCGAAGCCTGGGACATGTATGGCATCCGGTTCCAGGGGCATCCCGATTTGCGCCGGATCTACATGTGGGAGGGCTTCGAGGGCTTTCCTCAGCGCAAGGATTTCCCGCTCAGGGGGTACAAGGACAAGCTGAACCCGTTTGGTGCCGAAGGTCCGCCGCCGACACAGCCCGACCTCGCCACGCGGGAGATTCCATAGGGAGGGAGAAGGACTGGTGCGGGCGGTTTTCCGCTCGGACCGATCCGAAATCATCATGAACTACGGAGACCGATCGACGCCGGAGAGTTGAGATGACCGAAGTCACCGAGCTTACGCGGCCAGAAGGCGAAGCGCTCAACAGCAAGGAAGTGCTTCTCAACCTCGGGCCCCAGCACCCCAGCACCCATGGGGTCCTTCGGCTCGTCCTCGAACTGGACGGCGAATATGTCAAGCGCGTGGACCCACATATCGGCTACCTGCATCGCGGCACCGAGAAACTGGCGGAAAGCTTCACCTATACGCAGATCTTCCCGCTGACCGACCGGCTCGACTATCTCTGCCCTCCTTCGAACAACCTGGCCTTCGCCCTGGCAGTGGAAAAGCTCCTGGGCATCGAAGCCCCGGTGCGGGCGCAATATATCCGCGTGATGATGGCGGAACTCGCGCGTATCTCCGGCCATCTGCTGATCACCGGCGCGCTGCCGATGGATCTCGGCGCCATGACCGCGCTGCTTTACGTCATGCGCGAGCGTGAAATGATCATGGATCTCATGGAAATGGTCACCGGTGCGCGTATGCACACTTCTTTCTGCCGGGTTGGTGGTGTGCGCGAGGACCTTCCTGATGGATTCTTCCCGAAGATCCGGGAGTTCTGCGACATCTTCCCGAACCGGATCCGTGACTATGAGCGGCTGCTCGAAGACAACCGGGTGTTCCTGAAACGCACCCAGGGGATTGGCGTGATCTCTGCCGAGGACGCCATTGATCTTGGACTGAGCGGTCCGAACCTGCGGGCCTCCGGCGTCGATTGGGACATCCGCCGAGACGAGCCTTACGAGATCTACGACCGGCTCGATTTCAATGTCATCATCCGCACCGAGGGCGATTGTTATGCGCGTTGGCGGTGCCGTGTCGATGAGATGCGTGAAAGCATGCGGATCATCGAGCAATGCATCGACCAGATGCCAGAGGGGGCGTTCCAGGTCGACATGCCGACGATCGCCTTCCCCGTCGACAAGGAGCGCGTGCATTGCTCGATGGAGGCTTTGATCCAGCATTTCGACCTGTCGGCCTATGGCTTCAACGTGCCGAAGGGCGAGGTCTATTCGGCAATCGAGGCACCCAAGGGCGAGCTGGGCTTCTACATCATCAGCGACGGGTCACCGAAACCGTTCCGCATGAAGGTCAGGGCACCCTCGTTCGTCAACCTCCAGGCGGTCTTCGGCGTCACGAACGCCCGCTATCTGGCGGACATGATTGCGGTGCTCGGCAGCCTAGATCCTGTGATGGCGGAGGTGGACAAGTAGCAGGGATTTGAACGTGATGACGATGCGCGAAAAGATCGAACAGGCGGCAGCGCGGTACCCCGACCAGCGCTCGGCAATCATGCCCGCGCTTCTGATCGCACAAAGGGAACATGGCCACCTGCCCGGGCCGGTGCTGGAAGAGGTCGCCGAAATCCTCGGCGTTGAGCGGATCTGGGTCTACGAGCTGGCGACCTTCTATACGCTTTTCCATACCGAGCCGGTGGGGACGTTCCATCTGCAGCTCTGCGACAACGTCTCCTGCATGCTGCGGCGATCCGAGGATCTGCTGACGCATCTGGAGGAAGCCCTTAGGATCAAGAGGGGTGGTACGACCGAAGATGGCCTGTTCACACTGTCGACTGTCGAATGCCTCGGCGCCTGCGAGATGGCGCCGGTGATGCAGGTCGGCGACGACTATCACGGCAACCTCGACATCGAGCGGATCGATGCGCTCCTCGCCAGGCTGCGCACGACGGTGCTCGAGACGACCGGCGCCGATCTTGCGGCCGCCGAACCACCGGGGGAATAGCGCCATGTACGAACCGGTTCTTCTGAAGAACGTGCACGTGCCGGATGGACATCTCCTCTCCACCTATGAGTCCGGCGGTGGCTATCGAGGGCTTGCCAAAGCCCTCAAGGAATACACGCCCGACGAGATCGTCGAGCTCGTCAAGCGATCGAACCTGCGCGGCCGCGGCGGAGCCGGGTTTCCAACGGGCATGAAGTGGAGTTTCGTGCCGAAGCGGGCCGACAAACCGAAATATCTCTGCTGCAACGCCGACGAAGGGGAGCCCGGCACCTTCAAGGACCGTATCGTCATGGAGCGTGACCCGCACCAACTGATCGAGGGCATGGCGATCAGTGCCTACGCGATCGGGGCCGAGGTCGCCTATGTTTACATTCGCGGAGAGTATGTGCTGGCAATCCGAAGGTTGGAACAGGCGATCGCGGAGGCCAAGGCCAAGGGTTATCTCGGAGCGAGGATACTGGGCTCCGATTTCAATTTCGTCGTGCATGTCCATTGCGGCGCCGGCGCCTATATCTGCGGCGAGGAGACCGCGATGCTCGACTCGCTCGAGGGCAAGAGGGCTCAGCCGCGCCTGAAGCCGCCATTCCCGGCGGTTGCGGGGCTTTATGCCAGCCCGACCGTCATCAACAATGTCGAGACGCTGGTCTGCGTGCCGCATATCGTGGCGCGGGGCGCCGATTGGTTCCGCAGCATCGGACCGGAGAAGAGCCCCGGACCGAAGCTCTATTGCGTCAGCGGGCAGGTGCGCAAACCCGGGCTTTACGAACTGCCGATGGGAATTCCGCTTCGCGAACTCGTCGAGGACCATGCCGGCGGGCCGCCGGCCGGTCGCAAGATCAAGGCGGTGATCCCGGGTGGTGTTTCCGCGCCGGTGATCCCTGAGCCGGGGCTGGACGTCGGGATGGACTTTGACTCGCTTGCTGCCGCCGGCACGATGCTGGGCTCGGCCGGGGTGATCGTCGTCGACGACACGACCTGCATGGTCAAGGTCGCCACCCGCATCATCGAGTTCTTTCACCACGAGTCCTGCGGCAAGTGCACACCCTGCCGCGAGGGGTTGAACTGGGTTGTGAAAGTACTGCGCCGGATCGAAGCGGGCGAGGGCGCCCCCGGCGACATGGAGCAGTTGGATATGCTCTGCAAAGGCATTTTCGGCAATACGTTTTGTGCTTTGGGTGACGGTGCGGCGATGGGATTGCGGGCCTCGCTGGCGCATTTCCGCGAGGAGTTCGTCGCCCATATCGAGGAGCGGAAGTGTCCGTTCCACTGAGGAGCGCTCTAGCGCGGGCGAGTAGGTCATGGTGAGCGTTACGATCAATGGGCAAACACTGGACGTCGAGGCCGGCTCGACTGTGTTGCAGGCCGCCCAGCGATTGGGCATCGAAATTCCGACCTTCTGCTACCTGAAGCGCCTGCCGCCGCTTGCCTCCTGCCGCATGTGTCTCATCGAGATAGAGGGGCTGCGGCGGCTACAGCCGTCCTGCGCCACAGCCGTCACTGAAGGCATGGTCGTGCGAACGGACACGCCGCTGATTGATGAAACGCGTTCTTCCATGCTGGACATGCTGCTCGCCAACCACCCGCTCGACTGTCCGATCTGCGACAAGGGTGGCGAATGTGAGCTTCAGGACATGGTGATGGCCTATGGTCCGGGGAGAAGCCGCTTTCATGATCCCAAGCGTGTGTTCCATTCCCGCGACATTCGCCTCAGCCCCGTCGTCATCATGAACGTCAACCGCTGTATCCAGTGCCAGCGCTGCGTGCGGATGTGCGAAGAGGTCGTCGGCGCGGTCGCTCTCGGCACCGTCGAGAAGGGCATGGATACGGCCGTCACCGGCTTCGAGGGCAGTCTCGCCAGTTGCGACCAATGCGGCAACTGCATCGAAGTCTGTCCGGTCGGCGCGCTGATGAGCTTTCCCTATCGCTACAAGGCGCGGCCCTGGGACCTCGCCGAGGTCGACACGGTCTGCCCGCATTGCGGCACCGGATGTCAGCTGACGGTCGGCGCGCGCAAGGGCGAGTTCATGCGGGTCCGATCCAAGGAGGAACACGGCGTCAACCGCGAAACGCTATGCGCACGCGGCCGGTTCGGCCTTGACTTCATCGAAGGCCACGACCGGATCAAACGACCGATGATCCGCCGCGATGGCGCGCTGGTTCCGGTTTCCTGGGACGAGGCGGGAGACTATCTGCGCCGGCGGCTGGCGGCGGTCGAAAGCAAGGCTTCTGGCGGCGTTGTCTCGCCGCGCCTGCCCAACGAGGTGCTCTATCAGTTCCAGAAGCTCATGCGTACGGTCTTCCGGACCAACAACATCGACTGCTCGTCGCGTTGGTCTACGCCCTTCGATGCGCTCGCCCCTCTGATGGCGAGCTACACGCGTGCGCCGCTGCAGGAGGTGCTCGGCGTCGACCGCGTGCTTGTCATCGGTGGCAACGTGACCGAGGAGAACCCGGTCACAGAATATCTGCTGCGGGATGCCGCCCGGCGGCGCGGCACCCGACTGCTCATGCTCACAACGCGACCGTCCCGTCTCGACGCCGATGCGGAGGCTGTGGTTCGCATACCGCCCGGTGGCGAGGCAACGAGCCTTGCGTCCGTTGTCGCCGCACTTGCGGTGGCAGCCCGCGAGAAACTGTCGGGTGACGTTCTTGCAGAGATCGGAGCGACAATCGGCGGCCCGGCGGCTCGCAATGGCAGCGACGGACCGGATCGTCTGGCCGCCGCGCTCAACGAAGGTAGCACCGTCGCCGTGCTCGTCGGTGTTGACCTCCTGAGATCGACCGAAGCTCGGGTGGCGTTGCACCAGCTCAACAACCTGCTGCAACTGCTCCGCCTCCTCGGCAAGACCCCAGCATTGCAGATCCTTTTCGACCGCGCCAACCAGATGGGCGCGTGGGATATGGGGGCTTTGGCGGGCGCCTTCCCGGGCCAGCAGGCGGTCGCCGACGATACGGTGCGCAGCGCTCTTGCCCGGGACTGGGACACCGAAATCCCCCACGAGCCGGGTTCCGATCTCGACGCGATGCTGGATCTGTGCGTCGCTGGGCAGATGGGCGCCCTTTATCTTGTCGGAACCGACCCCCTGATCGCCTATCCGGACAGGGAGTTCATGACGCGGGCCCTTGGCGCCGCTGATCTGCTGATCGTGCAGGACAGCTTCCTGACAGAGACGGCCGCACTGGCTGAGGTCGTTCTGCCAGCGGCGGGCTACGGTGAAGAGCACGGCAGCTTTACCAACAACGAGGGTCGCGTCCAGCAGGTCCGCAAGTTCCGGGAACCGGTCTTCGAGGCGCGAGGCAATCTCGCGATCTTCGATTTTGTCGCAGCTTTGCGCGGCCAAACATTGCAGCATTCGACGCACGTCGAGATTTTCGATGAGATCGCCCGGCTGCTTCCGGCCTATCAGGCGTTGACGTGGGCCGGGCTCGGCTCCGACGGTGCCTTCACCAAGGCGGGTCAGACGCCATCCTTGGGCGCTTTCTATGCACCGCCGGCTGGTTTCCAGGCGAGCGACGGGCTCATGCTCGTCACTGGCAACTGTCTGTTCCACAATGGCTATCTTTCGGAGCGCTCGGAGATTCTGAATACGGTCGCCAACGACCCTTATGTCGCGATGAGCGCTGAGGATGCTGCGCAGCTTGGCCTTGCGGATGGTGCTCAGGTTGTCGTTCGTTCAACCCGTGGCGAACTGACGGCGCAACTCAAGGTCGAGAAGCCGTTTCCCAAGGGTCTCGTCTTTATTCCCGAAAACTATCGGTCTCTTCGCCTCAACAGCTTGATGCAGCGGGGTGAATACCCGTGTCCGGTCGAGGTTCAAAAGGTGCAAGCCGCCCACGAAATCAAGGGCACGAACCGGATCTGGCGTGGAGCGTGAGGTTGGGCGCGAGGCACTGTTCCCTGCATTCTCTCCACCCGGTCGGCAGGAAACCCCATCAGTGGTAACCGGCCCCGGCAATGTATTCGTGCAAATGCCGCTCCGTGCGCTGCGCTTCGTCAAGCCGATGCTTGACCACGTCGCCGATGCTGACGACGCCCACAATGGCCTCCTCCTCAATGACCAGCACGTGACGTGTCCGTCTCTGGGTCATGATCGACATCACCAGGGGTAGCCCATCGACAGCCGAGCAAATCGCCACGTTGCGGTTCATGATGTCGGCCACCGGCATCAGCGCCGCCTCCGGCCCGTATTCCGCAAGTGCGTTGCAGCAGTCCCGTTCCGACAGCGTGCCCATATACCTTCCGGGCGCGTGGCTGACGACCACGAAGCCGATATTGTTGTCACGAAAGAGCCGCAGGATCTCCACCATCGTCTGGTCGGGAGCGACCGCGATCACTCCAGCGCCCTTGTCTTTCACGATTTCACCGACAAGCATCTGAGCCTCCTATCTGCGCGCGCCGGTTTGATCGTTGCTGCTCACGTTCGCCGGATGTTGCGCCACCAGTTATAGCCATGCGGCTCGCTCGTCTCGACCAGCACGTCCTGTTCTGTGTTCAGGCGTGCGGCGACGACGCCACCGCCGGTCATTGCCTTTCCAGGTTTGCCAAGCAGATCGTCACGTCCGATCACCAGGTCACGTGACGAAAAACTCGAGAACTCATACTGCTGGCCAAGTGCGATGGCGTCCGCAGGGCAGGCGTCCTCGCACAGGCCGCAGAACAGGCACCGGGCCGTGTCGATCTCGAATTTTGCTGGGCGGCGGTTGCCCTTATCGTCCTCATAAGGAACGACTTCGATGCAATCGCAGGGGCAGATGCGAGCGCAGAGTTCGCACGCCACGCATTTGATTTCGCCCTCTTCGTCCCGTTTGAGGAAGTGATGTCCGCGATAGCGCGAGTAGGGGAGCCATTTCTCCTTGTCCGGATACTGCATGGTCACCGGCTTGGAGAACATATAGCCAAAGGTCAGCGTAAAGGCGCTTAGCAGATCGGCAAAAAGCGCCCAGCCGATCCATGTTCCAGCTCTGTCGACTACGCGTGACATCGTCGCGCCGTTCTACAGCGACGTGCGTTTATTCCGACGCAGGAGGTCGCTGTAGTCCCTTCGATCGCTGCACGTACCTTCCTCAGATCGACATCGATCTAGGAACGCACGCGGAGGAGCCGCCATGGCCCCTAAGTGAAAGCAATACCAGTGATAATTATGTTCGCCATCGACAAAGGAAGCAAGACCTTCCATCCGATCGCCATCAGTTGATCATAGCGATAGCGGGGTAGGGTGAAGCGGAACCACATAAAAACATAAATGAAGAATGCCACCTTGAGCGCAAACCAGAGAAGCGGTGGCAGCGGAAGCAGAATACCGTTCCAGCCGCCGAAAAACAGGATGACGGAGAGGACCGATACCAAGAGCACGATGACGTATTCGCTGACCATGAAGAGCGCGAAACGGATCCCGCTGTACTCGGTGTGGAACCCGGCGCCGAGATCCCCTTCCGCCTCGGCCAGGTCGAAGGGAATGCGCTGCGCTTCGGCCAAGCCCGCGACGAAGAAGACGAAGAACCCGATCGGTTGATAGACGATGTTCCAGAGATCGCTCTGGGCGCGCACGATGTCCACGAGGCTCATCGACTGTGCCAGCATGACGACGCCGATGACCGCGAAACCCATGGGGATCTCGTAGCTGATCATCTGCGCGCAGGTCCTGAGACTGCCTAGAACCGCGTATTTGCTGTTGGCGGCCCAGCCGCCGAAGATGACGCCATAGACCTCCAACCCGATCACGGCGAAGACGAAAAGCAATGCCACGTTCAGGTTGGAAACGTAGAGCGTGATCTCGGCATTGAGCACTGAAACGGTCTCCCCGAAGGGGACCGCGACGAATACGACAAAGGGCGGAGCGAGCGCCAGGATCGGCGCCAGCTTAAACAGGAAGCGGTCAGCCTCTGCAGGGATGTGGTCCTCTTTCGTCAGGAGTTTGATACCGTCCGCCACCGGCTGCAGCAGCCCGTGCCACCCCACGCGCATGGGACCCATCCGCTGCTGCATATGGCCGGCAATCTTGCGTTCCAGCCAGGTCAGCGGCAAAGGCAGCAGAAGCAGCATTGCGATCAGCAACGCGATCTTGATGGCGATCACGCCAAGAGCGATGAGAAGTTCCATGTTCCGCGGCCTACTAGTCAACAGGCTGAAACACGACTGGACTTGGCCGAGCTTACCCGTTGAGCGCTTCGGTACTTCCGATTTCTCGATTCTCTCACGAAACGGCGGCTGTGGACAAGCTGCTGCTTCCAGCTCTGCGCTTGACGGCGAATGACAAGATCAGCGACGAGCAAGCATGCAGCTCTCGGTGGCTCGAAAGATCAGAGAGCGTAGGTGCTCGAGGGGCCTCGCTCGAGTTCTCGCGCGGACATCGCCGCACCGAGGCAACAAAGTCGAAGCTAGGTTTAGCCGAAGCCCTTGGATTCTTTTGTTTCAGGCGCTGATGCTGGCACACCTGTCGCGCCGGTCGCGCATGACGAGAGTGGCGATTATAAAACCCTGGGCTAGCAGCAGTGCGTATCCCCCGAGTATCACTTCGCACGGCACCACAAAATTCAGTTGTGGCGCGGCGCCGAGGATGACCGGCACGCTCCAGGAGACAATTGAAATCACGCCGCATCCGATCAGAGCGGTCTTCGTGGCGGGTCTGATTTCCGAGAGGAGCGCGGAGCCAGTTTGGCGACGGATGAACGGTATCACGAAGCGATGGATGGCGAAGCCGTTGATGGTGAGGATGCTGACGATCGTCACCTTGGCCCAGATCTTGGGGTTCAGCAGCTTCTCGGGTTCGGTCACTTGATATAGCAGGAGAAATCCCAAGCCCGAGGCCCAGAGCAGCAACAGTCCGGCTGCGATAAACCGACTGATCCATTCGACATGTTCGACGAGTTCGGCGCTGACGATCATCCGACGGTAGCGTGACAACATCAGATCAAGAAACACCGCGCCGCCGAGCCCGAGAACCAATCCTGAGAAATGGATTAGCCGTAGCGATGTGCGGATGTATGAGACCACGTGCGGGGTTGACGACAAAGAAAGATCCAAAACACCCATTTCCCAAATCCTCCCCCAAGAAAACGCGCAAATGCATTCGCACCCCGAAACAGGGCACGTCCGATGCTTCGGACTGTTGTGATTTGCTGCTCCGAAACGCGATCGGGACCCGGTCTCGGAGCGAGCCCGTTCTATGAAATGGTGAGTTCCATTGTCAAGTATGATGCCGTGCTAATTCAGTAATTTGTAGATTGACGATGCGGCTTTTGGATTGATCCCTATCTGGATCGTGGATGCCGGCCGCGCGGTCCGGATCATTGGTGATGTCGGACTATCGATGGAGGCGTCGCGCTCGGTTGCCGGCGAGGCGGCGCGCACGATCAAGATAGGAGCCGTCTATCCGGCGACAATAGGCGTGCTGCCGGCGTTCCTCGCGCGTATTGGCCGGAAGTTCCCGGATGTAGGCCCTGCATGTGACGAGCGGGTCGACCAGCGACATGTCCGCTCGATCGAGAACGGCCAGATCAGACTACGTCGCCTCATCGCAGGTTCCTTGGCGTATGACCAACACCCAAACGAAGCCGGAACCCACCTGTTAAGGGTGAATGGCCTTATTGGCGGCATCGCGGAATGAAACGAGTCTCTGGCGGCTGTCATCCCACAGGACGAGCCTGACGCAGCGCAAGCTTTCCCAAAGAGTGATGCGGCCGATATCCGCGAGTTGGGGGTGGTCGCGCAGAACTTCCGGCAATCTGTAGTAAGGGATCCTGCTCGACAGGTGATGCACGTGATGAATGCCGATATTGCCGGTCAGCCATCTCAGCACCAGCGGCAGGTCATAGTGGGATGCGCCGTGGAGGGCTGCCTGGGGAAACTGCCAATCCTCGCCGGCCGACCAGTGCGTCTCCTCAAACTGGTGCTGCACGTAGAAGAGCCAGATGCCGGCGGCGCCCGCCAAGAGCACGATCGGCAGGTGGATCAAGAGGAAAGGCAGGAGCCCAACCATCCAAGCCACCAAGGCGGCGCAAATCAGGATCGCAGCGTTCGTCGCCATGGTGGAGACCCAGGGCAGGGCACCCCCCTTCATCATCCCGAAAGGCACACGCTGCTTAAGGAGAAAGAGCCAGGCAGGGCCGATGCCGAACATCACAAGCGGGTGCCGGTACAGGCGATAGCCCAGGCGTTTCACGGGTGAAAGTGCACGGTATTCCGAGATCGTGAGCGTGGTGATGTCGCCGGTACCCCGCTCGTCCAGATTGCCAGCCGAGGCGTGATGAGCGGCGTGCGCCCGGCGCCAGTAATCGTAAGGCGTCAACGTAAGCACACCGATGACACGACCCGTCCAATCGTCGGGGCCGCGACGGGCGAAGAACGAACCGTGGCCGCAATCGTGCTGGATCATAAAAAGGCGCAGGAGGAAGGCTGCGGCCGGAATGATTGCGATCAGCCCGTACCAGAACCCATACGCGAGGGCAAAATAGGCGATGGCCCAGAAGCCGGCGAACGGCACGACTGTGACAAGAAGCTCCAAGGCGCTGCGCCCAATGCGGGGCTGACGGTATTTCGCGAGGATCTTCAACCACGCTCGGGCATCATTTTCTACAAGTGATGCCGGTGAGTAGACATGTGTGTTCATCAAAACTGGTCCGTATTTCCTCGCCTCGCAAATAACCTGCCAGGCCTATGGCTTGCGCCGGAGTTTCAAGCGCAATGGTGGAGAGTGTCAGGCCCGACGAGCCATGCGCGCCGCATAACGGCGATCGCGCTCGGCCTCGTCGGTCAAAATGTCGTCATGGGTGCGCTTCTGGTGGCAAGGTGAATGTCGCAGGAGGGTGCCATAGCTTGGCAGCATTGAACCTTCGGGCGCTGCGTGCCGGAACGTATCCTACGAAGTGGATGCGCAATGCAATAGCGTTGACCGCAATTATCTCCTGCAGGGCGGCGTTCGAAAAGCTAGCAAATCCGGGATCGCCACGCACCCCCGCGCGTGCCGGCCGGATCAGGTAGCCGAACGGATGAAAACGGAAGCTCCATACAGAGCCACCGCCTTAATCAAACCTGCCCCCCGCTCGCCGTCGATAAGCCGATAACCTTGGCGTCATCAGCTTTGGCAGAGGCGGCATGCAAGTCGCCTCTGCTCCACTAGAGCTATTTCTGCTTCTTGCCTACGCTGGGCGCGCTCGTGGCGAACTTGACCTGATTGCCCTGCGTGGCGGCGGCGGCCGGTGCCACGGACTTGTCCTTTTTCGGCTTTCGAACTTCGCGATTGCTTCTTACTTGGCCTTTGGCCATCTGATCCTCCTGGATTTTCGGTTGATTATGGGTTGCAGAATTTCAATGCTGCGACATGACCGTGCCTTTGGGTCCACTCAGCAAGGACGAAATGTTCCGCCACGTAGGCAGGAGAGCCTGGGGCCTCGTGCTACCGAACTGAACCGCTTGATACGGAGTGCGGACGTAGTTTCATCTTTACGAATTTGCTGAAGCCGACCGTGTTCGCGGTATCCAAACCCGCTGACGTTGACGAGATTGCGCGCGGTACTGTGAAGGTGAAGGTCGGAAGACACTCGGTCCTCCTTTCGTTGGGGCCAGGACACTAACGCCCCGAAGCAGCAGCGCCCTGAATATGGCTGCTGAAGATGAGAGCATGTGCTATTTGAAGGTCGTACGCAATGGCCCTTGTTCTCTCCTTGAACAGGCGGGTCGGCCCCAGACGCGCCCGCTGATATTGGCCACTCTTTACTATTTGTCTTCGTATTGCGCTCAGCTGAGTTCTTGGGCGAGTCCGATGAGAAGCCCGTCAGGTCCACGGATGTAGCAGAGCCGATACGCGTCCTTATACTGGACTACTTCGCCTACGAGCTGCGCGCCGCGCTTGAAGAGCCTTTCAAGGGTCTCGTCAATGTCGTCCACGGCGAACATGACGCGGAGGTAGCCCAGGGCGTTGACCGGGGCGTTCCGGTGATCTGCGACCACGGGTGGCGTGAGGAAACGGGAGAGCTCGAGCCGGCTGTGGCCGTCCGGTGTGCGCATCATGGCAATCTCGACATGCTGATCACCCAGTCCGGTGACGCGTCCGGCCCATTCTCCTTCGATCGTTGCCCGCCCTTCGAGCTCGAGGCCGAGCTCGCGAAAGAAATCAATCGCCGCTGCCAGGTCTTCGACGACGATTCCTACGTTGTCCATCCGCTTGAGCGCCATGTTTCCAATCTCCAGGGTGGCGTTCCAATCTATAAGGTGTCGCCTCGTCGAACAACGGACGCTTGAGACGCCCCGAACATCGGCAGCCATCCGGGCCCGATCCACGATTGGAGAAAGGCGCCTCTCGGGACGTCAACGAAAGCGGCAACTTTTCTTATTTTGGGCAGCGAAAGAGAACGTCATTCCTATAATCTATAAAAAATATGTATTTAATGATGTTAGATTGTCAATCGTGCCGGAACTCAGAACCCATGTCCTATCTGCTCAGCCTTCTCGACAAGAGTCCCGTCGATCCCGGAGGCACGCCGACACACGCCCTGCATGCGACGGCCAACCTTGCCGTGAAGGCGGAGGAATGGGGTTACCATCGCTTCTGGGTCGCGGAGCACCATAACATAGCCGGCCTTGCGAGCTCGGCGCCCGAAACCTTGATCGCTTATCTGCTGGCGAAGACGTCGAAGATCCGCATTGGTTCCGGCGGCGTTATGCTGCAACACTACAGTGCCTACAAGGTCGCCGAGACCTTCAATCTTCTCGCCAGCCTCGCCCCGTCGCGTGTCGATCTCGGTGTGGGCAAGGCGCCTGGCGGTTTTCCATTTTCCACCAAGGCACTGCAGGCCGGAATTGATCCGGCATTGCGGCCGAGTTTCCCGGAGCAATTGAGCGATCTCAATCGCTATCTGCTTTCGCAGGCTGGACCGGACGCTGAGTTGCTGGCGACGCCACTGCCGCCTGCTGCGCCGGAACGTTTCCTCCTGGGGGCAAGCGTCGACAGCGCCCTGCTGGCGGCCGAAAAGGGCTGGAAGCTCGTCTTTGCCGGCCATCTCAACGGCGATCCAGACAATCTGAAAAAAACCTTCGAAGCCTATGAGCGCGCCACGGGCGGCGAGCGGCCGCTGCTGGCTCTGGCGGCTCTTGCTGCCGAGAGCGAAGAGCGGGCACGCGAGCGCGTTGCCGATCTGAAAATCTTCAAGGTGTTCTTCGGCAATGGCCAGAGCGTCAATGTCGGCAGCGAGGAGCAGGCAGCCGAATACGCCCGCCAGGCCGGCGTCACCGACTACCGTGTCGAGGAAAAGACCCCAAGCATTCTCCATGGCACGCCGCGGCAGGTGCGCCGGGAGCTCGACGACTTGCATCGTCGCTACGGCGTCCAGGAATTCATCATCGATACGCCTTCGGTTGCTGCTTCCGAACGCTTCGCCTCGATCGAACTCATTGCACGAGAACGACTGTCTCTCGCCGCCTGATCATTCCGGGAAGGAACTGTCATGACCAAGAAGAATGTGACTTTCGGCATCATGCTGCAGGGACCGGGCGGGCACATGAACGCCTGGAAACACCCGAGCGGGCCGGCCGATGCCAGCGTCAATTTCGGCTTTTTCGTCGAAACGGCGCGCAGGGCCGAAGCCGCCGGCATCGCCTTCGCCTTCGTCGCCGACGGTCTCTACATCAACGAGCAGTCGATCCCGCATTTCCTCAACCGTTTCGAACCTTTGACCATCCTGTCGGCGCTCGCCGCCTCGACCTCGAAGATCGGTCTCGTCGGCACGGTCTCGACCTCCTACAGCGACCCGTTCACGGTCGCCCGCCAGTTCGCCTCGCTCGATCTCATCAGCGGCGGCCGGGCCGGCTGGAACGCGGTGACCTCGCCGCTTGAAGGTTCGGGCCGCAACTACGGGCGCGAACACCCCGAGCATGAATTGCGCTACGAGATCGCCGACGAATATCTCGACGCCATCAAGGGGCTTTGGGATAGCTGGGACGACGACGCCTTCGTGCGTAACCGGGCAACCGGCGTTTACGCCGACAAGACCAAGCTGCGCCGGCTCAACCACAAGGGACGGTTCTTCCGGATCGAGGGGCCGCTCAACATCGAGCGTTCGCGACAGGGCCAACCGGTTGTCTTCCAGGCAGGCGCCTCCGATTCCGGCGTCCGGCTTGCCGGCAAACACGCCGATGCGGTCTTCACCAATGGTGGGCCGATCGAGGACGCGAAGGTCTTCTACAAGCAGGTCAAGCAAAGTGCGGTGGCTCAAGGGCGCAGCACCTCGGAGATCGGCATCTTCCCGGGCATCGGCCCGATCGTCGGCGCGACTGCCGAGGAAGCGGAGGCGAAGTACCGTGCCATTCGCGATCTGGTGACGATCGAAGAGGCACTTCTCTATCTTGGCCGCTTCTTCGACCACCACGACTTCAGCGCCTATCCCCTGGACGCGCCGTTTCCGGATATCGGCGACATCGGCAAGAATAGCTTCCGGGCAACGACCGACCGCATCAAGAAGACGGCGCGCGAAACAGGTGCAACCCTGCGCGAGATCGCGCTCGACGTCGCAACGCCAAGGACCGCCTTCATCGGCACGGCCGAGCATATCGCCGACGAGATCATCCGCTGGATCGAAGAGGATGCGGCCGACGGCTTCATTCTCGGTTTCCCGGTGATCGCCGAGGGACTTGCCGATTTTGCCGCGCATATTCTGCCCATCCTCGAAGGCAAAGGCTACTTCAAGCGCGAGCTCGTGGGCGAGACGCTGCGCGATCATCTGGGGCTCCCCTATCGCGAAAGCCGCTATGCCGCGCCGACACCGGATGTCGAACGGGGAAGGGCAGTCGGAGCCTGATGGCTTCGTCGGAGGCGGACTCATGAACCTCATCCTCACCGACACCCAGCGATCCGCCGCGGTCGAGCGTGGCCTTGCCGCCTTTCTCGACGAGATCGTCGCCGTTCGCCGCGACCTGCACCAGCATCCGGAGCTCGCCTTTCAGGAGAAACGCACCAGCGGCCTCGTCGCCGATCTGCTCGCCTCCTGGGGTTATGAGGTCAGCCGCGGCATCGCCGGAACCGGCATCGTCGCGACGCTGCGGCGCGGACAGGGCGGGAAGGCGATCGGTCTTCGCGCGGACATGGACGCGCTGCCGATCGATGAGGCGACCGGGCTTGCCTATGCCAGCCTGCATAAGGGCGTCATGCACGCCTGCGGCCATGACGGGCACACGGCGATCCTGCTCGCCGCCGCGCGCTTTCTTGCCGCCGAGGGCCGTTTCGATGGCACGCTGCGGCTGATCTTCCAGCCCGCTGAGGAAATCGGCGCCGGCGCCCGCAAGATGCTGTCGGAGGGCCTGTTCGAGCGGTTCCCTGTGGACGCCGTCTTCGGTCTGCACAATTGGCCGGGTGTGCCGGCCGGCCGTTTCGGCTTCGTCGCTGGCCCGGCCATGGCCTCTGTCGATCAGGCCAACATCACGGTCGTCGGCAAGGGCGGGCATGGAGCAGAGCCGCATCTGACGGTTGATCCAGTGCTGGCGACGGCATCGCTGATCACGGCGCTTCAGAGCCTGGTTTCACGCAATGTCGATCCGCAGGACATGGCCGTCGTCACTGTCGGCTCCATCCATGGCGGCCAGGCGTCGAACGTCATTCCCGAGAGCGTTTCCTTGAGGCTGACCCTGCGTGCCTTCAATGGCGAGGTTCGCCGCCTGCTCGGCGAGCGTGTGCAGGCGCTGGCACGGGCACAGGCCGAAAGTTTTGGCGCAAGGGCCGAGGTCGACTACAGGCTCGGCTTTCCGGCACTCGTCAACCACCACCGCGAAACGGATCTCGCCCGCAATGTCGCGCTTAGGGCCTTCGGTCCCGAAGCGGTCATTGCCGAGTTCAAGCCGCGCACTGCCAGCGAGGACTTCGCTTATCTCCTGGAGGAGAAGGCGGGCAACTACGCTTTCGTCGGCAACGGCGACAGCGCTCCCCTTCACAGCGCCCAATACGACTTCAACGACGCGATCATCGCACCCGCCGCCCGCTACTGGGTCCGGCTGGTGGAAACCTTCCTCGCATGACGACCATGGGATGGCGAAAGACATGAGCGACACGTTTCTCTACACCACGCCCCTCGACCCGCGCGCCAAGCCGCTGATCGACGAGCTGATCGTGGAATATGACAGCCGCTACGGCAATTATTTCAGCGAAGAGGGGGCCGCGGCCGAAATGAACCGCTATCCGGCGGAGGCCTTCGCCCCGCCGCACGGCAACTTCGTGCTCCTCATCCGCAACGGCGAAACCATCGGCGGCGGTGCCTTCAAGCACTATGACGACCATACCGCCGAGTTCAAACGCATCTGGACCCGTTCCGATCTCAGGCGTCAGGGTCTGGCGCGCAAGGTGCTCTTCGAGCTCGAGGCGCAGGCGGCACGCCAGGGCTATTCGCGGATCTATCTGACCACCGGCTTCAGGCAGCCGGAGGCGGTCGGCCTCTATCTCACCAACGGCTACGCCGCGCTCTTCGACGTCGAAGCCGACCCGGAAGTTTACAAGACGCTGCCCTTCGAGAAGCACATCACCCATCTCGTCGCCTCGCTGGCACTTCTTGGCGATGCGCCGCCCTCACAGCCGCAGGCCGTCAACCATGCGTGACAGTTACCGCACGTGCCGGTCGCGAGCACGGCGCCCAACCGATTTCCAGGAGTGGATCCATCATGGCAGTTGTGACCGACCTCGCCGGTATTCCCGGCGCCAGCCGAACCAGTGAGCCGAACCCGGGCTACGCGCACTACCGCATCGTGCCGGCGCGCCATCCGGGGCGCGCGCTCGGAACGTTGTTTGCAGCGCTGGTCATTGCCGGCGTGCTCTATTCGGTTTTGACCAATCCGCGCTGGGGCTGGCCGGTTTTTGCCGAATGGTTCTTCGCCGAACCGGTGCTGGCGGGACTCGGCCGCACCCTGCTCTTGACCGCGCTTGCCACCGTCTCCGGCTCGCTGCTTGGAACGGCACTTGCGCTTGCCCGCGTGTCGAAGTCGCCGCTGCTAGCCAGCCTCTCTTTCGGCTATATCTGGCTGCTGCGCTCCATCCCGCTGATCGTGCTTCTGCTGGTGCTCAACAATCTCGGCTACCTCTACGAGACGATCGCGATCGGCGTGCCATTCACGGACACGGTCTGGCTGAACTATCCGACGACCCAGCTCTTGACGCCCTTTGCCGCCGCTTTCCTTGGCCTCACCCTCAATCAATCGGCCTTCTTCGCCGAGATCGTGCGTGGCGGCATTCTCGCCGTCGATCAGGGTCAGCACGAGGCAGCCGCCGCCCTCGGCCTGCCACGCCGGCGCCAGGCGTTCCGCATCGTGCTCCCCCAGGCCATGCGCTCGATCCTGCCGACCGGCTTCAACGAGATCATCGGCCTCGCCAAGGGCACGTCGATGGTTTACGTGCTGGCCCTGCCCGAGCTGTTCTACACGGTCCAGGTCATTTATCGCCGCAATCTCGAGGTTATTCCGCTGCTGATGGTGGCGACCGTCTGGTACCTGGTGATCATGACCGGGCTCTCCATCGCCCAACATTACATCGAGCGCTATTACTCGAAAGGTGCAGTGCGCAACCCGGTGCCGCTCCCGTTCCAGGCGCTCGTTTCGCGCTTTCGTCGACGGCTGCCGGACGTCGCGCGACCGGCTGCCGCAACCGCAAAGGTTGGCTTTCGTGACGCAGAGGTTCTGCGCTCCGGCGGGGCGGTGCATGTGCACGGCATATCGAAGAGCTTCGGGCCGCTGAAGGTGCTTGATCGCGTCGAGTTGAACCTGCCGGCGGGCAGCGTCACGGCGATCCTCGGACCGTCGGGCTCCGGCAAATCCACCTTGCTCCGGGCGATCAACCACCTGGAACGGGTCGATGACGGCTTCATTGCAATCGACGACGAACTTGTCGGCTACAGCCAGAAGGGCGACACGCTCTACGAGCTCAAGGAAAAGGACATCCTGAAGCGGCGCGCCGATATCGGCATGGTGTTCCAGAACTTCAATCTCTTCCCGCACCTGACCGTGCTCGAAAACCTGATCGAGGCGCCCGTTCACGTGCGCGGGCTTGGCCGGGAAGAGGCGGTGCGCCTCGCCCAGGAACTGCTGGCTCGCATCGGCCTCAGCGACAAGATCCACGCCTATCCGCGCCAGCTCTCGGGCGGACAGCAGCAGCGCGTCGCCATTGCCCGCGCGCTGGCGCTGCGCCCCAAGGTGCTGCTCTTCGACGAGCCGACCTCTGCGCTCGACCCGGAACTCGTTGGCGAAGTGCTCGATGTCATCAAGGAACTGGCGCGCACCGGTACGACGCTTGTCATCGTCACCCACGAGACCGGTTTTGCCCGTGAGGTTGCCGACACCGTCGTCTTCATGGAGGCGGGGCGTGTGCTGGAGGCAGGACCCCCGGCGCAGATCTTTGCCAACGCCAAACATCCGCGCACCCGCGAATTCCTGGCGCGCGTTCTCTGAAAATATCGGCCCGCCTGTTCCCGAGGGCGAAGCCTCGTCATCAATGACAACCAATGATTGAGAAGGAGAGAGATATGACAATACTCGACACTGTAAAGTTGCTGTTTGCTGGCGTTGTCACCGCTGCAACGCTCGGACTGGCCGCGGCCAACGCCCAGGACAAATTCGACCTCAGTCCCGACATCTCCAACCGCGTGCGTGCGGAAAAGAACGAAGCGGCGATCAAGGCGATCGCTGCCGACTTCAAGTTCGTCAACCCGGGCAAGTTTACCGTCGCCATCAACCCGTGGGATCCGCCGATTGCCACTTACGCATCGGACTCCAAGACCGTTGTCGGCGCCGATCCTGATATCGCTTCGCTGCTCGCCGACAGCTTCGGTCTGGAGCTTGAACTCGTGCCCGTCGCCTGGGCCGATTGGCCGCTCGGCGTCAGTTCTGGCAAGTACGACGCGGTGATCAGCAACGTCACGGTGACCGAGGAGCGCAAGGAGAAGTTCGATTTTTCCACCTATCGCAAGGACGTGCTCGGCTTCTTCGTCAAGTCCGACAGCAAGATCACCGAGATCAAGGAACCGAAGGACGTCGCCGGGCTGAAAGTGATCACCGGTGCGGGGACCAACCAGGAAAAGATCATTCTCGAATGGGACCGGCAGAACGTCGCGGCCGGGCTGAAGCCGATCGAGGTGCAGTATTACGACGATCGCGCCGCCGGCGATCTGGCGCTGCAGTCGGGCCGGGCCGACGTCGAGTTCAACCCGAACGCGACCCGCGCCTATGCAGCGTCGATCAAGAACAACACCAAAGTCGTCGGCATCGCCAGCGGCGGCTGGCCGCTGACGGCTGAGATCGCCGTCACCACCCGCAAGGGCGGCGGCCTCGCCGATGCCGTCACCGTCGCGCTCAACGATCTGATCAAGAGCGGCAAATATGGCGAGGTGCTGAAGCGCTGGAGCCTTGGCGCCGAGGCGGTCGACAAGGCCCAGACCAACCCGCCCGGCCTGCCGAAGAGCGGTTCCTGATCCGGCCTCGCTGGATCGACGGCGCCGCCGCCGGTCCAGCTTCTGTCTTTCACCCGGAGACCATCAGCATGAACGGCACAACGGCCATTCGCACCATTCTCGCCGCCGCAGCGGCAGCTCTTCTTCATTTCGGTTCTGCGCAGGCAGATGCCGGCTTCGATCTCAGCCCCGAGCAGCCCGGGCGCATTCATGCCGTTCGCAACGAGACGGCAGTCGCGGCAATTCCCGCCGACTTCAAGTTCGTGACACCGGGCAAGTTTACGGTCGGCGTCAGCCCCGGCGGACCGCCGCTTGCGACCTACGCGACCGACGCGCGCACCGTCATCGGCGCCGATCCGGAATATGCCGGCGCGATCGCAAACAGCTTAGGGTTGGAACTCGAGCTCGTGCCCACCGCCTGGATCGACTGGCCGCTTGGGTTGACATCAGGCAAGTACGACGCGGTTATCTCGAATGTCGGGGTCACCGAGCAGCGCAAGGAGAAGTTCGACTTCTCGACCTATCGGCAGGGGCTGCACGGCTTCTTCGTCAAATCCGATAGCGGCATAACTTCGATCAAGGAACCGAAGGATGCGGCGGGTCTCAGGATCATCGTCGGCGCCGGCACCAACCAGGAGCGCATCCTGCTCAAATGGAGCGACGAGAACGTCGCAGCGGGTCTGAAGCCGCTGGAGCTGCAATACTACGACGACGAAGCGACGAGCCTGGTGGCGCTTGCTTCCGGCCGGGCTGACGTCATCGTCCAGCCGCATGCGCAGCTCGTCTTCATTGCCGCTCGCGACAACAACATCAAGCGCGTCGGCACGCTCAGCGCCGGCTGGCCAGAACGTTCGGACGTGGCGATCACAACGCGCAAGGGCAGTGGGCTCGCCAACGCTCTGACGATCGCCACCAACGGTCTGATTGCGGATGGCACCTATGGCAAGGTTCTGGAACGCTGGCACCTCCAGGAGGAGGCTTTGCCGAAATCCCAGACCAACCCACCCGGTCTTCCGAAATTCTAAGGAGCCTTGGCGTGACGCCGAACAAGATATCGATCAGCCATATTGGCTTCCTGAGCCCAGGCAACTACCCGGCGGACGACCCGTTGGATGGGCTGGAGAAGACCTTGGCGTTGCTGCAGTATGGCGAGGCGCTCGGTTTTGCCAGCGCCTGGGTGCGCCAGCGACACCTGGAGCCCGGGATATCGTCGGCCGCCGCTTTTCTCGCTGCCGCGACGCAAAGGACGAGCCGCATTGAGCTTGGCACTGCGGTTATTCCGATCGGCTATGAAAGTCCGTACCGGCTGGCAGAGGATCTCTCGACCGTCGATGTCCTCTCACGCGGTCGTCTAAACATCGGCCTCAGCGCCGGACGTCCGCTGCATGCCGATCTGATCGGCCGCCTTGTCTTCGACGACGGCTGGGAGAATTTCGACTTCACGCATGCGCGGGTTCTGCGTTTTGTCGAAAATCTGCGCAGTCGCCCGATCGGCGATGAAAACACCTTCATCAAGACGCCGTTTGGCCCGCAGCGCCCCCGGCTCCAGCCCCATGCCAAGGGACTGACGGACCGGATCTGGTACGGCGGCGGCTCGTTGAAGTCTGCCGGATGGGCAGGGCGCAGTGATCTCAATCTCCTGATCGGCAATGTCACGACCGGGGAAGGGACCGACGATTTCTTCCTCGCACAGCAGCGCCAGCTCGAGACCTATCGCGCGGAGGGCGGTACGGAGAGGCGGGTCGCGCTTGGCCGGGTCATTGTTCCGCTGGATGGTGCGGACGCGAGAACGCGCAAGCGCTATCTCGACTACGCGGCCGGACGCACCGAGCGAACGCTTACGCCGCAAGGCGATCGGCGCCGCTTTACGCCCGCGACCTCGTCGGTAGTTCGGATGAAATCCTTGAACGGTTGTTTGCAGACCCGATCCTGCCGCATGTCCGCGAACTCAGGCTCGAGCTTCCCTACGAATTCGAGGACGAGGACTACCGCCAGATCGTCGATGACTTTGTTGCTCGCATTGCTCCGGAGCTCGGGTGGTCGCCGGCCGACCAGAAAGCGGCCTAGAAACGAGGGGCCTCCGAGATGAGGCCTCGCAAAACAGGAGCATCTGAGATCGACTACTTCTTCTCCAATGGCTCGCTCTGGTCGTATATCGGATTAGACACCTTCGTCGGCCACTCAAGGACTATAGCCGCGAAATCGTAAGGCCGAGTTCGACGCGGCGCTATCGTCAGCGGCGACGGGAACCGTTCAACAGCCGAGATCTATCCGGAGTCGCGTTTTGACTTTTGGTCTGTTGCTACGGCGTCCGGTCAGCGCGCCGTGATTGGGCTTGCGTTCGATCCCGACCGGCGCCCCGACATACCGGAGACATTGATCGACGTTATCAGCAGCATCTTGGCGTTGGCACTCGATCGCCAGCAGACTTCCTAAAGCCAGCCAGACCTTTTGAAACGCCAATACAGGATGGCGCAAAGCGTGACGATAACGCCGAGGACGGCAAAGTAGCCGTAGCGCGTCGCAAGCTCGGGCATGTTTTCGAAGTTCATCCCGTAGATGCCGGCGATGGCTGTCGGCACGGCGAGGATTGCCGCCCAGGCCGCAAGCTGCCGAGTTATGGTGCCCTGGCGCTGCTGCTCCAAGAGATTGGAGGCCTCGAACACGGACGTCATCACCTCGCGAAGGCCGCCGACCAACCCCTCAACGCGCCTCACATGGTCATACACATCTTTGAAGAAGGGTTTCGCATTGTCGTCGATGCAAGGGAGTTCGAGGTGGCTGAGCTTTCCTGCCACTTCCCCCATGGGTCCGAGGACTCGCTGAAAGCGGATCACTTGGCGACGCATGCGGAAGATGCGCCGGATTTGCTCCGGCTGCAGCAGCGACACGAGAACATGCTTCTCAAGCTCCAGAACCTTGTCCTCGAGCGTCTCGACCACCGGCAGGTAGCCGTCGACAACGAAGTCAATGATGCCGTGGAGGACGTAGTCGGGACCGTGTTCGAGAAGCCGTGGGGATTGCTCGAGTTGCAGGCGCAGTTCCTTGTGGGAGCGGGCTGAACCATGGCGAACTGAAATGAGATGGTGCTTTCCCACAAAGATGCAGGTTTCGCCGTAGGCAATCTTGTCACCCTCAAGATGGGCCGTCTTGGCGACAACGAACAACTGGTCTCCGTAGATGTCCACCTTCGGCACTTGATTGCCGTTGAGGGCGTCCTCAACCGCCAAAGGATGAAGGCCGAACATCGCCTGAAGGCTCGCCATCTCGTCCGTGGAGGGATCCGTCAGTCCGATCCAGGCAAACTCGCCGTCTGACGCCTCGAATGGCTGGGCAGCAAGGGGCACTTCTTCGGCGCGCTTGCCCGAACGATACAGATAGGAGGCGACGACTGTCATTTAAGCTTTCCGAAATTGCGTTGGTCGCGTTCAGCGTCTGAACGGAGACTAAATCGTGACCTGCTCGCCGATCTCGACGACCCGATTGGCGGGGAGCTTGAAGTATGACGACGGATCGATGCCGAGCCCCGCGAGCGCGATGTAGAGCTTGTCCTGCCAGCCCGGCAGACCGGAGTTTGGATCACTGATAAGGGTCCTGCGCCCCAGATAAAACGACGTCTGCATGATCTCGAACTTGAACCCTGCTTTCTTGCAGAGCGAGAGCGCCTTCGAGACGTTCGGCTCGTCCATGAAGCCAAAGCAGAGCTCGAGCCTTGCAAACCTGTCCGAAAGTTCGGTCAGTGATACGCGGTCTTCCTCTGCCACATACGGGTGTTCGGTCGTCCGGATGGTCAGGATGACGTTTTGTTCGTGTAGGACGTGATTGTGCTTGATGTTGTGGAGGAGCACGGCGGGCGTCTTGTCGCCCACGCTGGTCAGAAAGACTGCCGTCCCGCGAACGGTCTGGGGCGCATGGGTGGATTTTTCGATCGAGCGGATAAACGTTTCGAGAGGGATGTCGTTGCGCGCGGTCTTTTCGCGGAGCATTTGGGATCCGCGCGTCCAGGTCCACATCACGACCATGATCGTCAATGCTAGCGCTACAGGCACCCAGCCGCCATCATGGATCTTGAGCAAATTGGCGAGCAAAAAGACGGTCTCGATAACAAGCAAAGGTGCAAGCATCAGTCCTGCGAGAAGGGTGGAGTAGCCCCAGACGGAACGGAGGAACTGGAAAGCCATCACTGTTGTCACGACCATGGCGCCGGTCACCGAGATCCCGTAGGCGGTGGCAAGGGACTCCGAGTCGCCGAACGAGAAGATGAGTACGATGACGCCAACAAACAGGAGCACGTTTACGGCAGGCACATAAATCTGGCCGGTGTTGGTCTCGGAGGTGAACTTGATCAGCAGCCGAGGGAGGAAGCCCAAATGAACCGCCTGCCGTGCGAGCGAGAACGCCCCCGTGATGACCGCCTGGCTGGCAATGATTGTAGCCATGGTGGCGAGGATGACCATCGGCAGTAGAGCCCAGTCCGGATAGAGGAGGTAGAAGGGATTGTGCGCCGCGTCAGGGTGGCTGAGCACGAGCGCACCCTGTCCGAGGTAGTTCAGCGCCAATGCGGGGAACACAAGCGCAAACCATGCCGTGCTGATCGGCTTGCGCCCGAAGTGGCCGAGGTCCGCATAAAGGGCTTCCGCTCCCGTGACCGTCAGGAAGACGGCACCGAGTACGACCAGGCCGGCCCAGCCCGCATGGGTGACAAACCAGAGTGCATTGATGGGGTTGATTGCCTGCAGGATCGTCCAGTCGTCGCCAATGTGGATCAGCCCGCCCCAGGCCATCGCGAGGAACCAGACCACCGTGATCGGCCCGAAGAACTTCGCGACCGCTTGAGTGCCCTTTGACTGGACCGCAAAGAGCGCGACCATGACGGCGGCGGACAGCGGGAGCACGTAATCTGAAAGGGCAGGCGTGACGAGCTTCATGCCTTCAAGAGCCGACATGACCGACAGTGCAGGGGTGATCATGGCGTCGCCGATGAACAGTGCCGCCCCGACCAACCCCGCAAAAAACAACACCGGCATGAAGCTGCCTGTCTTTTTCATCAGAAGCGCGAGAAGCGATAGAGTTCCGCCTTCCCCGTCATTGTCTGCGCGCAGCAGGAAGAGCACGTACTTGAACGTGACGATGATCGTCAGCGTCCAGACCATAAGGGAAATAAGGCCGATTACTTCTTCACCCTGTACACCGTCGTTCGAGAAAGGGCGGAGTGCTTCGCGAAATGCGTAAAGCGGACTGGTTCCGATGTCGCCATAGACGACGCCAACGCATCCAAGCAGGAGAACAAGGAAGTTTCGCGTCTCCGTTTGAGGCTCGAAAGCTTCGCTATGCGAGGTGGGCATGAGGTCTCCTGGATCGAACCGCTAAAAACGGACCCAGTATATGGTGCATTGCGAAAGGTGAGGCAAATACGGATTTGCGAGTTTCCCGCCTGGTATGCCTCAGATCCGTCTCGTGCGCGGGAATTTGCGTCTCGGGAGGACGAGCGCCGCTACTCGCCGTGTGGAGCGAGCGCCTCCGACCGCGCGAGCTTCATCGTTGGCTCCGTCGTCATCGCCGATGGTGGTTACAGCGTTCAGATCAAGTAAGGAAAGTTGCCGTTGCCCGAAAGTTCGGGCAGCGGCCCTTCGGCTTCGCCGGCTTGCGGCCAGCCATTTGGCATTGTGTCACGGGTACTTGCCGATCCTGCTGGAAACCGGATGACTCACGCCAAGTGCGTAGCACTTGTTTTGGTCCTGAGGCGTTCGCGCCTGAAGCGCTGGACGTGGTCGACCAGGGCGCGCAACTTGGGCGCCATATTGTGCCGGCTGGGGAAATAGAGAAAAAAACCCGGGAAGGGCGGCAGATAGTCTTCCAGGATTGAAACCAACTCGCCTCGTTCGAGATAGGGGCGAAAGGTCTCCTCCAGCGCGAATGTAATGCCGCCGCCGGCCAGCGCTGTCCGTATCATCAGGCGCAGGTCATTCGTGGTGATCTGGGGTTCGACCGAAATGTCGAAGGCTTCCCCTTCCTCGGCGAATTCCCACCGGTAGGGAGCCGTGTCCGGTGACGGACGCCATCCGATGCAGCGGTGATGGATCAGGTCCCTCGGATGTGTCGGAAACCCGTGGGTTTCGAAATAGGCGGGGCTCGCCACGACGACTTCCTTTTGTTCGCCCGACAGCGGAACGGCCACCATATCCTGCTCGATGACATCCCCCAGCCGCACCCCTGCATCGAAGCCGCCGGCGACGATATCGAACGTATCGTCCGTCACCGTCACGTCGACGATGATACTGGGGTAGGCCTCGGCAAAGGAGGCGACAAGCGGCCCGGAGAGAAAATCTTCGGCAATCGAGGTCACCGCGATGCGAAGCACACCGTGGGGGTTGGCGTTGCCGCCGACATCTTCGAGCGCAGACAGGACGTCGGCCATGGGACGCGAAAGCGTGTCGCGCAGGCGCTCACCCGCTTCGGTGAGCCGGACGCTGCGCGTGGTGCGGGTGACGAGCGCTATTCCGCAGCCGTCTTCCAGCCGCCGGATGCCCTGGCTGACGGCCGAGCGAGTGACGCCGAGGCGGGTGGCGGCGGCCACGAAATTCGCCTCCTCGGCCACCGCGAGGAAAAGCGGCAGCAGGTTCAGATCCAGCATCATTGTCGTGCCATGCTAACCAATCTGATTAGCTATAAGGGAATTCCGACGACAATCAACCGCATCTATCCTTCCTTCATCCCACGGCGCAGACGGCGAGTGGGGATCGAAACGGCACCCGCGATGAAAGGAAGTACGATGACCTCTTTGAAAATCATGTTTGCCACCGGGGCAATCGTCGGCGCAGTTGCCGGCCAGGTTGCCGCTTGCCCGCAGGATGGCCACAAAGCGCCCCTTGGGGCTTCCCGGAAAGAAATCGTCGAAACGCCTTTTAACGTCATTCGCTATGCCGGCTATCTGCTGGACGAAAAAGCTCTGCTGATCGCGCAGAAGCGCATGTCGCTGTTCGATGCCAGACAGGCGCCTGCGGCGTAGCCAGAGAAACGCCTTGCGCAAGATCCCGACGGCTCGCGCAAGCCGGCAAGAGAGTTCTGCCGGTGATGAGCCTAGGTTCAGTCGACCCGTCCGGATTGGATGAGGCCGCAGCAAACAGGAGCCACGCATGTCAGCCTACCTCGTTGTCGATCTCGACATTCAAGACCATGATGCGATTGCCGATTACCGTTCCAAGGCCCTGCCGCTCGTCGCCGAAGCCGGCGGCCGGCTCATTGCCCTTGATGATGCCCCGCTCCAGCTCGAAGGCTGGGAGGCGAGCAACATGCTGATCATCGAATTCCCCGACATGCAGGCGATCCGCGCTCTTTTCGCCTCGCCGGCCTATGCGCCTCTCGCAAGGCAAAGACAGTCTGCGGCGGGATCGCGGATCATCGCCCTGCGCGGTTTCGAGCCGGTGTGACGGCCGTCGGCGCCGCCTGACCATCGCCACTTCAAGAAAGGATCAATCCCATGAGCAATATCGCAAACAAGATCGTTCTCGTCACCGGCGCCAGCAGCGGCATCGGCGAGGCGACGGCGCGCGCCCTTGCCAGGGCCGGCGCCGTGGTCGTGCTTGGGGCACGACGCATCGACCGCCTCGAAACCCTGGCCGCCGAGATCACTGCCACAGGCGGCAAGGCACTCTACCGGAGCCTCGACGTCACATCCCGCGCGGATGTCCAGGCCTTCGCCGATACCGCGCTCGATGCCTTTGGGCGCATCGACGTCATCGTCAACAATGCCGGCGTCATGCCGCTTTCGCCGATGGCTTCGCTGAAAGTGGATGAATGGGACCGGATGGTCGACGTCAACATCAAGGGCGTGCTTTACGGCATCGCCGCCGTGCTGCCCGCCATGAACCGGCAGGGCGCCGGGCAGGTGATCAACGTCTCGTCCATCGGAGGCCTTTCCGTATCGCCGACGGCCGCCGTTTACTGCGCCACCAAATATGCCGTGCGGGCCATTTCCGACGGGTTGCGACAGGAGAACGACCGGATCCGCGTGACCTGCGTCTATCCGGGCGTCGTGGAATCGGAACTGGCCGATAGCATCACCGATCCGACTGCCGCCGAAGCGATGGTCGCCTATCGCCAGATAGCCCTGAAGCCGGAGGCCATCGCTGACGCGATCGTGCATGTGATCGGCCAACCTGCGGATGTCGATACCAGCGAAATCGTCATCCGGCCCACGGCAAGCATGTGATCGGAGGACGGGATGTCGAACCGATCTGGACTTGCAACGGTGGGCCTTGCCGCGATGCTGTTCTGCATGGCCTCCGCCCAGGAAGGATATTCCCAGATGAAAATGATCCGGAACACAACTGTGCCAGACCAAACGCATCCCTATGTCGGTATGTGGATCACCGCGGATGGCCGCATTCGTCACAACCTGTTGCCGAACGGTCGGTACGACGAGGCGCGCGGTCGACAGGAGAGCGCCTATCAGGGGCGGTACGAAGTCCGCGGCAATCACATCGACTATTGGGACGATACCGGATTTACCGCCGATGGCGACTTCATCGAGGGAGTGTTGCACCATGCCGGCATGATCCTCTATCGCGACGGAAAGAAGCCGGAGTAAGCGGCGAAGTCTTCGTTCTTTCCTTTTCCGTGGCGCTGGATATCCTTGATTCCGGCGCCACATTGGCTGGAGGCATCTGTCGGGAGGGATGATGGCTTTGGACGAACCATCCGCGTGTCTGCCCATCCCTGAGCGAACCTCCCCGGTCGGTCTCGAAAACTATATCAGCGGAAACACGCTGGTCAGCGGCGACGGACCGGCGTGGAGAGATATCTTCGTGCAGGTGCTCTCGCGCCACCGCGCTCAGCACCCGTTCCTGGTGCCTGCCGTCGCCGAACCGCTCATCGTGTGGGTCATGTCCGGCAGCGCGGTTGTCGAGGAGCGCGATCTCGGCGGAGAATGGATGGCAAACCGCGTCGAGGTCGGCGATTTTTTCCTGACCTGTTCGCCGGTGCCCTATGAAATGCGCTGGCAGGCTGAGGGGGACCAATCATTTCGCGTAATGCATCTTTACGTTTCCGTGCCGCTGTTCGAGCGGATAGTCGAGGCGATGTTCGGCAAGGACGCCGGGAACGTTACCTTGAAGGACGTCTCCGGCGGCCGCGATGCGACGCTCTCGCATATCCTCACTCTCCTTAACGAGGAACTGGCAGCGGATGGCGGTGGCAGCCCGCTTTATGTCGAAGGGTTGGCGCAAAGCCTTGCCGTCCATCTCGTGCGCCACTATGCGGTCGCCAATACCGAGATGCGTGCGCAGAACGCCTTGCCCGGCGCAAAGCTCAGGAGAGCGATCGCCTTCATGGAGAACCGGCTGGAAGAACAGTTCGACCTCGGCCGCCTGGCTCAGGAGGTCGGCATCAGCGAATTCCATTTCAGCCGGCTGTTCAAGAAGGCGACGGGTCTTCCTCCCTCACACTATTTCATCCGGCAGCGGGTAGCCAAGGCCCAGCAGCTGCTGCAGGAAACCGACACCAGCATCATCGAGATCGGCCTTTCGGTCGGCTATTCCAGTCCCAGCCACTTCGCCCAGATTTTCCGCCGTGAAACGGGGCTCACGCCGAGCGACTATCGCAGGGGCTAGGCTCATTCGGCACAGAATGGAGCAAAATCCCGATAGCCTCGGCAAGCCACCGCGAGAGGAAAAATCCCAGATTTCATAGGGTTCTCCTTGTCGAAAGCAAACACCTCTCCGCTTCCGGAGCGGGTTGCAAGCAACAAGGAGATATCTTGATGACGAATATCAACGGCAAAGTCGCACTGGTCACCGGTGCTTCGAGCGGCATTGGCGCAGCAACGGCGCGTGCGCTTGCCGAAGCCGGCGTAAAGGTTGGCATCGCTGCACGGCGCACCGATCGTCTGGAAGAGCTGAAGGCAGAAATCACTGAGAAGGGTGGCGAAGCCCTGGTCATCGAGATGGACGTGGTCGACCCGGCTTCCGTCGAAGCTGGCGTGAAGAAGCTGATTGATGCTTATGGCGCGATCGACATTCTCTTCAACAATGCCGGCCTGATGCCGCTTTCCGACATCGACCAGTTCAAGACCGCCGAATGGCTTCGCATGGTCGATGTCAACGTGAAGGGTCTCTTGAACACGACGGCAGCCGTGCTGCCGCAGATGATCAAGCAGCATTCCGGCCATATCTTCAACACCTCCTCGATCGCCGGCCGCAAGGTCTTCAAGGGGCTGTCGGTCTATTGCGCCACGAAGCATGCCGTGACCGCCTTTTCCGACGGCCTGCGCATGGAGGTCGGCCAGAAGCACAACATCCGCGTCACCTGCATTCAGCCCGGCGCGGTCGCGACCGAACTTTATGACCAGATCACGGATCCGGGCTACCGCCAGCAGATGGACGATCTCGCCAAGCAGATGACCTTCCTGCAAAGCGCCGACGTGGCCGACACGCTCGTGTTTGCGGCCCAGGCACCCGCGCACGTCAATGTGGCCGAGCTCTTCGTCCTGCCGGTTGAACAGGGCTGGTAGTCGTAAACCATCGGCCTTCCCGTCCGGGACGGGGAGGCCGACGATCAAGGAGTTTTCCCATGAAGGAAGTACCGGCCTCCGGGGTCTTTCGTCAGCTCGAACCGGGTCCGATCGTGCTCGTGACGACCAGCTATGAAGGAACGCCCAACGTCATGACGATGGGCTTCCACATGATGATCCAGCATGCGCCGCCGCTGATCGGCTGCGTCATCGGTCCCTGTGATCATAGCTACCGCGCGCTGAGGGCGACCGGCGAATGCGTCATCGCCGTCCCGACCATCGATCTGGCAAGAGCGGTCGTCGATATCGGCAATTGCTCGGGCGACACGGTCGACAAGTTCGAGCGTTTCAGCCTGACGCCGCAGCCGGCACGCAGCGTCGCGGCGCCACTGATCGGCGAGTGCCTTGCCAATATCGAATGCAGGGTGGTCGATATCGTCGAAGCCTATAACCTCTTCATCCTTAAGGCCGAACGGCTGTGGATCGACACGGACCGCAAGGAGCGGCGGACCCTGCATCATCGCGGCGACGGTGTTTTTGCCGCCGACGGCGATGTGCTCGATCTCAGCGAGCATATGGTGAGATGGCATCACCTTCCGAGGTGACGCCATCGCCGCCCTAGCAGTCGCCGGGTAGGAAACTCCTCGGGCAATGGTCGAGCTCCGGCCCGGTCCAGTCGAAAGCGGCTAGCGCCGAGGGCGCTCCGGCATTGGCATTACCGTTCCATCGATCGAAGTTGACCGCAAGCACGAGCAGCAGGACGACCGTTGCGGCGAGAGTTTCGACCAGCGACGGGCGGGGCGCCTGCGGCGGTTGTCGTCGGCCGCCGCAATATCCCGGAAGGCGGGATGAAGATTGTCACAACCGGACATGACGGTTTCCTTCGAACGCGATCAAGGGACGAGCACCGTGGGGCCGTCGCTGCGGCGTTCGAGAATGTCGGCATGCGCGCGCTGCGCTTCCGACAACGGATATTTCCGGGCGGCCGTGAAAGGGCGCCGTCAGCCCTTCTTGATCAGATTGACCGCCACCAGAGGACCGCCGAACTGTTGCATGGGCGCGGCGGCCTTGAGGTCACCGAGATCGAGCGCTGCAAAGCCCAGGTTCTCAATAAGACCTGCGACGCTGGCATTGGCGCCCTCATCGTTGCCGGACAGCAGCACCACCCTGCGCCCCGAGGCCTCGGCGGGGTCGGCTGCGAGCAAGGCGGCCGGAAGCGTATTGAAGGCCTTGACCACTTTTGCGCCTGGAAGCGTCTCGGCGACGATGTCGCTCGAAAGCCTGCCGCCCAGGTCGGCGGGACGGAATTCGGGGAAAGTGATCGCATTGGTGGCGTCGATGACGATCGTCCCCGTCCAGTCGTTGCGAATCTTTGCCAGATCAGGCACCGCCGTGAACGGCAGGGCGAGGATGACGATATCCTGCGCCACGGCTTCGTCGATCTCGACGGGGATTGTCGTGTCGGCGGACTTCCTGGCGGCGGCAAGCGATGCGGGTCCCCGGCTGTTTGCCACTTTGACAGGTATGCCCTTTGACGCGAAATGTGCGATGAGCGCCGAGCCGATGGCACCGGATCCGATGATTGCGTAGGTCATTTCGATTTCCTTCAGTTTCCTTGTTTGGGATGGGGCCAGGTGATGTTTCTGGGCCCGTCGGGCAGCGGCGTAAACTCCGTTTCTCCCGGCACGCCGGGGAATGAGCGGTTCTGCCAGTGGAAGGCCGCCTGCTCGATGCGGTCGCGGCGGCTTGACACGAAGTTCCAGAAGATGTGCCGTTTCTCGGCGAGCGGTTCGCCGCCGAGCGCCATGAGCCGCGTCGGGACGATCGCTTTGAGGACGATTTCGGAGCCGGGTTTGAACACAACCAGTTGATCCTGAGTGAACCGCTCTTGCTGTGCGGCGACTTCGATCGTGCCGCTGATGACGAAGGCGGCCCGTTCGATGTGCTCGCCGTCGAGGCGGAAGCGCGCGCCGGCGGCAAGGGCCACGTCGGCGTTGAACATGTCGGAGAACATTCTTGCCGGCGCGCGCTCGCCATAAAGCGAGCCTGCGATCAGGTGCATGTCGACGCCTTCCCCCTCGATGCGCGGCAGCGCATCCGCCGCAATATGCTGGAAGCCAGGGTCCGTTTCCTCGTGCATGGTCGGTTTCTCTTCGAGCTCCGCGTTTTCGAGTGCGTTCTTTGGTTATGTCGGAAAGACACCCTCAGTTTACGCAAAGGTTTTTAGCCGGCGCCAGAGATCGAGTGCTGAATGAAGGTCGGGGAGTCGCGGCCGCCTCTTGGGGGGCTCAAGCGGGCGCAGCCCACTGGGTTTTCGAACTTCGATCGTCAACGGGTGGAGAGGGGCGGGGGAGGCGGTGGCGTTGTCGCGCCGGTGCCGAGCGAACGTTGGACCATGACGCTGTCCGCCCAGCGCCCGTAGCGATAGGCTACCCCCTGCAGGAGGCCAACGCGAACGAAGTTGAACCGATCGTGCAGAGACAGCGAGGCAACATTCTCGGCATCGATATAGCCGATCATCTGCCGGAAGCCGGCTGCGGCACAGGCGTCGATCAGGCCGCGCATGAGCAGACCTCCGAGGCCCTGGCCAAGATGCTCGTGATGAACATAGATCGAGTGCTTGACGGTGTAGCGGTAGGCAGGTCGCTTGCGAAACAGGACGACATAGGCGTAGCCGACCACTGCGCCCTCCTTGATCGCGACAAGGTGCGGGAAGCGGCGGCTCTTGAAGTTCTTCCGCCGCTCGCGCAGATCGTCCGGCTGCGGCGTGTCACCCTCGTCCACACCCTCCTCGATGCCGCGGCGAATGTGGCGGCGATAGATCGCCAGCATCGCGTCCACGTCGCCGTCCCGCGATGGGCGAATGACGATTGACTTGTCCTGCTGCATGAGGGATCCGAAATTCCTAAATCCTATTCGGCGACGACGTAGGTATGAAGTCGTACGCGGCCCGATGCGTCCGTTTCACGGTAGAGACCTTGGATCTCAACGTCAAAGCCGGGAAACGTGTTGAAACAGGCTTCGAACATCTTGAGATAGTCGATCATCGGCTGCGCTCGCTCGGTCAACCGCTCGCCCGGCACGATGGTGGCGATCCCCGGCGGATAGACGACGAAAGGCGTCGTTGCGATCCGCCCGGCGATGGCGTCGATCGGCAGATAGTCCACATCGTTGCGCACGAGGCAGCGCGCCGCGTCGTGGGGCGAAAGGGCAATATCAGGCAGGTGCGCTTCTGAAAATTGCTTCGCCTGCAGCGCGCTGACATTGGCGTCGCGGAAGAAGCGATGCATATCGCCGCACAGGTCGCGTAACCGCACGTCGGCGTAACGACCGGGTCGGCGGCGATAGAATTCCGGGATTGCCTCTTCCAGAGGCGCATTGTCGTCATGAAGCCGCTTGAAAGCAACAAGGCCGCTGATCAATGTGCCCGCCTTGCTTGCCTCGACGCCGGGGGTGAGCAGGAACAGCAGGGAATTCAGGTCGTTCTTTTCCGCGACGATCCGGTTTTCACGCAGGTATTGCGCGACAATCGGCGCCGGAATGCCGTGGTCGGCATATGCGCCGGTCGACCTGTCGAATCCGGGCGTGAGCAGCGTGAGTTTGTTGGGATCGGTCATTGCGAAGCCCGGCGCCATGTCGGAAAAGCCGTGCCACGCAGCACCTGGGGCGAGGTGCCAGAAGGCCGGATTGATGGCGAGCTGATCGGTGGCGACGCTCTCCCAGGGCACGTCGTGCACCGCTCCAGGGCTTGCCACATCCGGCATCGCCACCCGGTCCGGCACGAACGGCTCGAAAAACCAGCGGCGCTCGGGCCGACGCTCCTTCTCCTCGAACTCCCGGCGCACAGCCCGTATCTTCTTGCGCAGTTCGATGCCGAGGCGGATCGTATCATCCCACAACACTTCGCCAGAGCGGCCCTTCATCATCTGCGCGCCGACGTCCAGGGAGGCGAAGAGGGGATAGAAGGGTGAGGTCGAAGCGTGCTGCATGAAGCTCTCGTTGAAGCGCCGGTGCTCGACCCGGCGCTTCTGGCCAGTGATGTGCCGATCCTTCATGTGGATCTGCGAAGCCTGTGAAAAGCTCGCAAGCTGCTTGTGCGTGGATTGCGTGGCGATGATGCCCGGCGCTTCGGGTCCGAGTTCTGCGAGGCCCATGGCAAAACGACCGGCATAGAGCGGATGAAACTTCATGAAGCCCGCCCAGGCCTCGTCGAACAGGATGTAGTCGCACAGATGCCCGATGGCCTTCAGGATCATCTCGGCATTGTGGATCGTGCCGTCATAGGTGCACTGTTCCACGACCGCCACCCGAAACGGGCGCGGCTTTTGCCAGGCGTCAGGGTCCTTGACCAGTGGGTGGGTGCGAATACGCGCTCGCAGCGTCTCCTCGTTCAGGGAGCCAAAATCCATGGGGCCTATCAGGCCATGGGCGTTCCGTGCGGTCGGCACGTAAACCGGGATACCGCCGGAAATCATCAGCGCGCCGTGATGCGCCGCTTTGTGATTGTTGCGGTCGAACAGAACCAGGTCGCCATCGGTGACGAGGGCGGAGAGCGCGACCTTGTTGGAGGTCGAGGTGCCGTTGAGGACGAAGTAAGTCTTCTCCGCGCCAAAAATCTTGGCGGCTTCCTTCTGCGCCGCGAGCGCCGGGCCCTCATGGGTCAGGAGATCGCCGAGGTCGAGCACGGAATTGTCGAGGTCGTCGCGGAAAACCGCTTCGCCCAGATGCTCCATAAACACGCGGCCGACCGGGCTGCGGCTATAGAACACACCGCCATTATGGCCGGGACATGTCCAGAGCTGGTTGCCTTCCTCGGCGTAGTCCACCAGCGCGCCAAAGAAAGGTGTCTTCATCGTCTCGGCATACTGCTTGAGGCGGCTGATGAGGTTTTTCGCGATGAAGGCAGGGGTCTCCTCGGACAGGAAGACATAACCGTCGATGAAGTCGAGCACCTCTACCGGCACATCCTCGAAGCGCTTGCGGCGGATCAAGAGAATGATGGGGAATTCGAGGCCGCGACGGCGCATCAGGTTGATGAGAGAGGCTGTCTTGCCCTCCATGCCCTTCTTGCCCCAATCGACCATCATGCAGCCGATGGCAGCGTCCGTCTGGACGGCGATCTCAGCGTCTTCGAGATTGCGTGCGCGCACCACCTCGAAACCGGACCGTTCAATCTCCTCGACGATTTGGTGGTAGCGGGCTCCCTCCAGATCCTCGCTGTCGAAGGCGGGTGTCGCGAACAAAAAGGTGAAGCGCCTGAAGTAGTCCATCTGAGCCTCCGCCATCAATAAGCAGCGAGTTGTTCGTGTGTTTCGTGACGATGTTGTGACAGCGGCCCGGATTATCTGTGATCTTGCAGACCGACGCGTGCCGGCCATTCGTCCAAGAGTCCTCGTGGAGCAGCGGGAGAGGGGGCAGTGGTCTCTCTATTCAAAGTTTGTCTGCCCCCATCAAACGGGATGCTGTGTAAGATTTCCCCAACTGCACCGGACGGATCACGGCCCTCAGGGCCGAACCCCGGTGATCTTCGTTCCGTGGGGAAAACAATGGATCTGCAAAAGATCAAGACGCTTCTCGACTTTGTCGGGCGCTCGCGTGTCTCGGAGTTGACAGTCAGCGATGCCGACACGACTGTCGTCATTCGCAATCCGGCTCGTTTAGCCAACCTGGAAATCCCAACCGCAGTGCAGGCAACGCCATCGACGGTCGAGCCACCAAGGTTGGATGACCAGCCGCAAACGCAGCTTGTTCGTGCTTCGACCTCAGGCATCGTACATCAGTCAAACAGCCCGGGATCCGCTCCAATGGTGGCGGCAGGCGATCCGGTAGAGGTGGGGCAAGCTCTCTGCATCGTGGAGGCGATGAAGGTCTTCACGACTATATCGGCTCCGTTCGGCGGTATCGTCAAACGCATCTTCTTTGCGGACGGCCAGGAGGTCGCCTTTGGCGACCCGCTCGTGGAGATCGGGTGATGGACGCGTCTTTCGAGGCCGCCCGGAAAATCGGCCACCCATTCCAGTCTGTCCTCATCGCCAATCGCGGAGAAATCGCCGTGCGGATCGAACGGGCCTGCAAGGAACTCGGCCTTCGCGCGATCCGTGTTGCATCCGAGGCGGATAGGGTGGGAGCGGCAGCTCCGGGCGAAGGTGGTCCACTCTCGATCGGGCCGTCGGCGCCAGCCAGGAGTTACCTCAACCAGGCGGCGATCCTGCTTGCAGCGCGTGTGACCGGCGCGGAGGCGATCCATCCGGGTTACGGGTTTCTCTCGGAGAATGCGGATTTCGCCGAAGCGGTCGAAAAAGCCGGACTGGGTTTCGTTGGTCCACCGGCCTCGGCAATCCGCATCATGGGCGACAAGATCGCTGCCAAGCGCGCTATGATGGCTGCCGGCGTCCCTTGCGTGCCGGGACCGGGCGAACCTCTACCTGATGACCTGGACGCCGTGCGCACCATCGCCGAGGCCATTGGCTACCCGGTCATCGTCAAGGCGGCCGGTGGCGGCGGCGGGCGGGGCATGCGCGTCGTGCGCGACGGCGCCGATATAGCCGATGCGGTCGCGATCACGCGCGAGGAGGCGCGCCGCGCCTTCGGCAAGCCTGAGCTCTACGTGGAGAAGTTTCTGGAGCACCCGCGCCATGTCGAGTTCCAGGTGCTCTGCGACAATCACGGCAATGCCGTCTGGGTTGGTCATCGCGATTGCTCCGTTCAGCGACGGCACCAGAAGGTCGTCGAGGAGGCGCCGGCACCCGGTATTGCACCGGAACTCGCAGAGAAAATCGGCGCGCGCTGCGCAGAAGCCTGCCGGCAGATCGGCTATCGCGGCGTTGGGACCTTCGAGTTCCTGTACGAGCACGGAGAGTTCTACTTCATCGAAATGAACACCCGGCTGCAGGTCGAACATCCCGTGACGGAGGCGACAGCCGGTGTCGATCTCGTGCACGAACAGCTGCGTTCAGCCCAGGGCGACGTGCTCGACACGGGCCGTTTTCGCGGCGAGGCGCGGGGACACGCCTTCGAATGCCGGATCAACGCGGAGGACCCAACCACTTTCGTGGCCGCCCCCGGTCGCATTTCAGCGGTTCGTTTTCCGAGCGGACCGGGCATTCGCGTCGATACCCATATCTCGGCCGGATACCGGGTTTCCCCGTACTATGATTCCCTGATTGCCAAGCTGATCGTCCATGCGCCGACCCGCGACGAGGCGATCCGGCGCATGCAGGTCGCCCTTTCGGAAACCAGTATCGAGGGCATCTCCACCAACCTTCCGCTGCACGAAAGGATCTTTGCAGATCCGGATTTCATGCAGGGCTGCGTCGATATCCATCATCTTGAAAAACGTTTGAGGGAGGAAGCCGGTGTCAAGGCGTGACCGCTCGTCAGGCAGATCCGGGATCGGTGACTTCTCCGATCCGGCTCTCATCTCCACTCTGACCACCTGGCTTGGCGCTTCCGGCGCGAGCGAGTTGGAGATCAGCACGAAGGACGGCCACGCCCTGAAGATTGTGCTGGCCCCCGACGCCAACCCGGTGAGGCGTCGTGACGAGGCTCAGGATGTCACCTCGCCGGTGACTGAGGGGTGGGCCGTCAAGGCGCCGCTCGCCGGGGTGTTTCGTGATCGACATCCCGGTAGCTTGGATGCTTCACCGCTTGCCGGTGAGGGCTGCACGCTTGAGGTGGGCGGCGTCGCCGGTTTCGTGGAGGTCGGACCCATCCTGCTCCCGGTGATCGCGCCGGCGACTGCGATCGTCGCTGGCGTTCATGCCCGTGCCGGAGAGTTGATCGGCTACGGAGACCCCGTTTTGACCATGGAACACGCCCAATGAGCCTCCTGCAACAGGCCCCGTTCCCGTCGCCTGCCTCAATCGTCCCGAATACCGAGGAACTGGCGAAGATATCCTTCATCGGCACGCGTGCCTTTCTGCTCGAAGCACCCGGGGCCTTCGACCTGCCGAACCAGAGGCGCATCTGGGCGCTCTCCCGCGCGCTCGAGACGCACGAAGACGTCGCCGAGATCGTTCCTGGCATGACGAACCTGCTCGTGATCTTGAAGGAGACCCCGGACGATGCGCAAGCGGTCGTCCGGCAACTGCAGGACGAATGGCAGCGTTCGCAGGGCATTGATCTTGCCGGTCGACAAATTGAGGTCTCCGTCACCTATGGCGGCGAACATGCCACGGATCTGCCGGCGCTCTGTGACCTCAGCGGTCTCAGCGACCGGGAAGTCGTGCGTATTCATCACGAAGGCATCTATCGCGTCTTCGCTCTCGGCAGTGCGCCGGGCTTCGGGTACCTGCACGGGCTTGATCCACGCATCCATATGCCGCGAAAGACCGTGCCCTCGCTCAAGATGGCGCGGGGCTGCGTCACGATCGGCGGCATGCAAACCGGTGTGGCCGTGCTGACCGGCCCGAACGGATGGAATTCGATCGGCTTTGCCGAACTTCAGATGTTCGACCCCCAGGCTGCAGCGCCCGCCTTGATGGCGCCTGGCGATACCGTGCGCTTCCGCCCTGAAAGGATCGAGTTGTGATCGAAATCCTCGAAACCGGCCCGCTGAACACTGTCCAGGATCGGGGGCGTCCGGGCTATCGGAATATCGGGGTCACGGCCTCAGGAGCAATGGACCCCGTGGCACTGGAGATAGGGAACGTCCTCCTTAGCAATCCGCAGGGGGCCGCCGTCATCGAGGTCCAGACTTTCCCCTTCCGGCTATGTTTTGCCAAAGGTGGCGCATTCGCACTTACGGGTGCCGATTGCCGGGCGAAGCTCGATGGTGTCGCCCTGCCGCCCTGGTGGGCTGCGGAAGCTGAGGCCGGTCAGGTGCTGGAGCTCTTCCCGCCGCTTCGCGATGCACGGGCCTATGTGAGCCTGGCTGGCGGGGTCGATGTGGCGCAGGTGATGGGATCGCGCAGCACGTCGTTGCGTGGAAGCTTCGGCGGGTTTTCCGGCAGGACCCTTGCCGCCGGCGACGGCATCGCGACGGGTCCGGTCGAACCGGCTGTCCTGCCGAAAGGTGGTTTCGGCGTTGTGCCGCCAGCGGTTGCCTTGAAGGATGTGTTTCCAGTCGACGAAGATGGTGCGCTTCTCATTCGCGCACTGCCGGCCGGCGAACACGACCTCTTCGGAGCCGACGCGGACCGGTTCTGGCGCCAGCCGTGGAAGATCTCGGCGCGCAGCGACCGCACCGGCTACCGTCTCAACGGAGATCCGATCCATCCGGTGGAGGTGGTGGAGATGCGTTCGCACGGCGTGGTGCCCGGTGTCATCCAGGTGCCGCCTGCAGGCGAGCCGATCGTCCAGATGAGCGATGCCAACACGGCCGGAGGTTATCCGAAGATCGCCGGCGTCATCGAGGCGGATCTCTGGCGGATGGGGCAGGCTCGCATCGGTTCGACGCTGCGCTTCGTGCCGGCCAAGCACGCTGAGGCTAGGGCTATAGAGAAGGCGCTCGCTGCCTATGTCGAAGACATCAGAAATACCGCGCGCCTCGTCAGCAAGGCGCTCGCCGCCATGGCTTAGGAGACATTGATGAAGGTGGACCTCAATTCCGACATGGGTGAGGGTTTCGGACCCTATTCGCTTTGCGATGATGAGGCGATGATGGATGTCGTGACCTCTGCCAACGTCGCCTGCGGCTTTCATGCCGGCGACCCGGAGACGATGGCCCGGATGGTGCGTCTCGCACGGGCGAGGGGAGTTGACGTCGGTGCGCATCCGGGTTTGCCGGACCGGCAAGGTTTCGGCCGTCGCGAACTGCCCTTCGGACCCGACGAACTGCGCCAGCAGATGCTCTACCAACTGGGCGCGCTGATTGCGATCGCCCGCGCGGAAGATGTACGCGTTTCACATGTCAGTTTCCACGCTGCCATGGGCAACATGGTCAATCGCGACCCGACCCTGGCGGCGGCGATGATGGCGGCGATCCGTGCCGTCGATCCCGAATTGATCGTCTTCGGTACGTCCGGCAGCGTCATTGAACGCGCGGCGCTCGATGCCGGGCTCAAGACGCTGACCCTCTTCCTGGCGGACCGCGCCCATGACGCCGAAGGCAAACTCGTGCCTCGTGGCATGCCCGGTGCCCTCGTCAAGGAGCAGGCCCTGGTGCGCGCAAGGGTGCGGCAGTTTCTGATCGAGGGGACCGTAACCGCGATCGACGGAACCGTCATCCCGATGCGGGCCCGTTCCATCCTCGTGCACAGCGATACGCCGGGTTCGCTTGAACTTGCCCGTACCGTCCGCAGCGAAATCGAGGCGGCTGGGGGCGTGGTCACGCCCGTCTCCAAGCTTCTGGGTTGAGCCCTCGCACACTGCAAAACCTTATCCGTCCCTATCGAAAGCAACGATCATGCCCGCTATTGCCGACCGCTTAAAGAACGTTTCCGTTTCCGCTTCTGCTACCATGAGCCAGCGCGCCCGCGACCTTGCAGCAAACGGCATCAAGGTTATCAGCCTCTCCTCAGGCGAGCCGGATTTTCCGACGCCCGCCAACGCCGTCGAGGCGGCCCATGCCGCAGCCCTTGCCGGCGACACGAAGTATCCACCGCTCGACGGAACGCCGGCACTTCGGCAGGCCATTGCGCGCAAGTTCAAGCGGGACAACAACCTCGACTACGATCCCTCCGAGATCGTTGTGGCCGGCGGCGGCAAGCAGATCATCTTCAACGCCGTCCTTGCCACCTGCAATCCCGGCGACGAGGTCGTCATCCCTTCCCCCTCATGGATCAGCTATGCGGATATCGTGAAATTCGCCGGCGCGGTACCCGTCCCGGTCGATTGCCCGCAACAGAACGGATTTAAGCTCCGGGCCGAAGACCTCGAGGCCGCGATCACGCCGCGCACCAAATGGCTGTTTCTGAACTTCCCGAACAACCCGACTGGTGCTGCCTGCTCACGCGCCGAGATGAAAGCGATTGCCGAGGTGATGCTCAGGCACCCGGATGTCTGGATCATGACCGACGACATGTACGAGCACCTGATCTACGACGACTTCGAATTCTGCACGATCGCCGAGGTCGAACCGCGCCTGAGGGATCGCGTACTGACGGTCAACGGTGCATCGAAGGCCTATGCGATGACCGGCTGGCGCCTCGGCTTCTGCGGCGGTCCGAAAGACCTGATCAAGGCGATCAGCAACGTCAACGGCCAGAACAGCGGGGGCACGTCGACGATCACCCAGGCCGCTGTTGCCGCCGTGCTGGACGGTCCGCAGGACATTCTTAGGGAACGGGCGACTATCTACAGGAAGCGACGCGACTTCGTGGTGGAGCGGCTGAGTGCTATCGAAGGAATCCGCTGCCACAAGCCGGAAGGCGCCTTCTACGTTTTCCCGAACATTGCCGAGCTCATCGGCCGAACCAGCAGGAAGGGTCGCAGGATCGAGAACGACACGGATTTCGTGTTGGCCCTGCTCGACGAACATCACGTGACGACCGTGCAGGGGGCCGCCTACGGTATGAGCCCGTTCCTCCGCATTTCCTATGCCACCAGCATGGAGCAACTGAGTGAGGCCTGCGACCGCATCGCTGATTTCTGCGCCGGATTGCGGTAAGCGCTCAGCCGTTAAACCTTGAGACGAGCGGTGAGTTCCACGAGAATGGATCTCACCGCCAGTGCCGGCTCTGACAGTTCGCTTTGATCGGAAACGCAGAGCGATAGGGTCTCTTCGATCTTCGGCGTGACCATGCGCGAGACGAGAGGTTCAGGGGACTCTGCAATGATCCGCTCAGCTATGGCGCGCGGCATGATGGTCGCGCCGACCCCGGCGCTGACGGCGCGCGCAAGGGTGCGGACGATCTCGACCTCGGCCACGACATTCAGCGAGAAGCGGGCGCGCGTGAAGGCAAGGTCGATCGCCCTGCGCACGAAATTGTAAGGCGGCGGAAGAAGCAGCGGAACGTCGTTAAGCGTGCTCAAGGGCAGCGGCGCGTCACCCGGCTCGATGCCGAAATCGCGATGCGCCACGAGATGAAATTCTTCCACGAACACAGGCTCGAACCGAACACCCTTAATGGGTCCGGTGCCATGGATCAGCGCCATTTCCAGCCGGCCGTTCATGATCATCTGGCTGTAGGTCTGACCCACGCTTTCGGTCAGATGCAGTAGGATGCCGGGATGGCGCTTGCGCGTTTCTGTCAACAGGTCGACCGAGAGCGTTGCAGCACTTGAGAAGGGCACGAGACCAACCGAGACGCGCCCGACAAGCGTGTCGCCTGCCACCTTTACGTCTGCCTGTGCCTGGTCCATTTGCCGCAGGATGATTTGGGCGTGACGGTACACGGCCCTGCCGGCCTCGGTCATCGAGACACCCTGCTGGCTGCGGATCAGAAGCTTCTGGCGGAAATGATCTTCCAGCGCGGCAAGCTGCTGGCTGAGGGCCGGTTGGGCGATGTGGAGAACATCGGCGGCCCGCGTGATGCTGCCGGTGTCGACGATGACGATGAAGGATTTGAGACGCCTGATATCCATATGCCCTGCCTGCCTGTTCGCCCCAGATGTTACAGGGCAACGGGCTCGCCGCAAGTCCATAAGCCATCCTTATCCATCCAGATTCAAACGGTCTTATTCAGAGCCGGAAAGCTTCGCTACTCTCTCTTTCAACAACAGGGGAACCAAAATGTCCTTTTCCGATTACAGAACCGCACTCGTGACGGGCGCATCCTCCGGGATCGGTGCTGCGGTCGTCGAGCGGCTCCGCCGCGAGGGCCTCGAAGTGCACGCGGTCGCCCGCAGCGCCGATGCGCTGAAGGCACTTGCCGAGCGCACGGGCTGCATTTCTCACGCAATCGACGTAACCGACCGTGCCGCACTGGCGAAGCTTGCCGGTGAAGTTGAGTTCGACATTCTTGTGAACAATGCCGGCGTCGACCGGCCGAAGAAATTTCTCGAAGCGGAGGATGGCGACATCGATCTCCTCGTCGATGTCAACCTGCGCGCCGTCCTCCATCTCTGCCGGCTGATCGTGCCTGGCATGGCTGAACGCGACCGCGGCCATGTGATCAACATCTCTTCGATTGCCGGCAACTACAACTTCAATGGCAACTCCACCTATCACGCGACCAAGGCCGGCGTCAGCATGCTGTCCAACCAGCTGCGCATCGACACCTTCGGCAAGCGCGTGCGTGTAACCGAGATCTGCCCGGGCCGGGTCGCAACCGACATCTTCAACCATGTACACGGCAACGACCCTTCTATCCGCGAGCGCTTCATCGACGGTTTTGAACTGCCGCAGGCGAGCGACATCGCCGATGCGATCGCTTTTGCGATCGCCGCACCCGTCGCGGTCAACATCGGGCACATGGAAATCACCCCGACGCTTCAGGTGATGGGCGGCCTGCAGACGGCCAAGCCGCAGACGAAGGAACCACGGTCGTGAAGGGCTTCGAACTCGCCGCGATCCTCGGGAACCCGGAATACGTGGCCATGCTGCTGCATGGCATCGAGATGACCTTCATCATCGCCGTGTGCTCGTGGACCCTGGCGATGACGCTTGCGGTCATCCTGCTCGCCGTCCGTTTTTCTCCCGGCCGCATCGGCAATGCGGTGGTCGCAGCTTACGTCTCCTACCACCGAAACGTGCCGACGCTCGTGCAGCTCATGCTCTGGTACTTCGGCATCTACACCATCCTGCCCACCGGGCTTGCCGACTGGCTTTCTGCGCATTCCGCGGAAATGATCTTCGCCGTCCTCGGGCTCGGTCTCTGCCAGGCGGCCTACTTCAGCGAGGACCTGCGCTCCGGCCTGCGCTCGGTCAATCCCGGCCAGATGGAGGCGGCGCGTGCCCTGGGTCACGGTTATCTCTCTGCAATGCGTTTCGTGCTGATCCCGCAGGGTGTACGCAATGCCTTGCCGGCGCTCGTCAATCACAGCGTCTCGCTCTTCAAGAACAGCAGCCTTGCCATCGTGATCGGCGCGCCGGAGCTCACCCATGCCGTCAAGGAGATCGAGAACCTCTCCTTCCGAACCTTCGAAATCTATCTGGTCGGTACGGTCCTCTATCTCTTCTTCACCTTGATAATCATGGGCGCTGGTGCCTACCTCACCTGGCGAGCTGATCCGGCGAATGGAGCGAGACGATGATCCATGACCTGATCGCCATCGTCGACCAATACTGGTTGCTGCTCCTTATCGGGCAGTACCCGAACGGACCGCTCGGCGGCCTTGCCAATACGCTGATCCTGTCGGCGCTCAGCATCGCGATTGCCTTTCCGTTCGCGATCCTCCTGGCTTTCGCCAGACTTTCCAAGTACCGGGTCCTGCGCTGGCCGGTGACCGTGCTCGTCTATGTGACGCGCGGCGTGCCGCTGCTGATGCTGGTGCTCTGGAGCTACTTCCTCGTGCCGCTACTCACGGGCGCCGATGTGCCGAGCTTCCTCACCATGCTGACGACCCTGGTTGTCTACCAGGGCGCGTTCCTGAGCGAGATCATCCGGGCAGGCATCGTTGCCTTGGGGCAGGGTCAGATGGATGCGGCTCGCGCGCTCGGTCACAGCTATTTCAGCGCGATGCGCTACGTGATCCTGCCTCAGGCGCTTTACAACATGATCCCGAGCATGCTGTCGACCTTCGTCGCAACCATCAAGGACACGACGCTCGGCTACGTCATCAATGTGCCGGACCTCACCTTCGCGGCCAGCCAGGTCAACAACCAGCTCCTCACGCAGCCCTTCCAGGTCTTCCTCATCCTGGCGCTGACCTACTACGTGATCTGCTGGTCGCTCACCTGGCTCACCAATGTCGTCGAGCGGCGCATTACACGCCGACGCGCTGGCCTTGTTGCCCCGAAACGCCGCGGGCAGTTGCCGATTTCTCTGACACCGAACGCCACGGAGCAGCCATGACCGCGTCAACCTCCACTATTGCAAAGGATCAGGCGATCCGGCTCGCCGATGTCCGCAAGAGCTATGGCGACTATGACGTCTTGAAAGGCATCGACGCGACAGTGGCGCGGGGCGAGGTGGTTGTCATCTGCGGCCCGTCCGGTTCGGGAAAGTCGACCTTGATCCGGACGGTGAACCGGCTCGAGGAGATCAACAGCGGTTCGATCTTCTTCGAAGGGCAGGACGTTCACGCTTCGATGAGCGGTCGAGACCTCAACCGCCTGCGTAGCCGCATCGGTTTCGTCTTCCAGAGCTTCAACCTCTTCCCGCACCTCTCCGCGGTCGACAATGTCGCGATGTCCCCGATCCGGGTGAAGGGCGTGGCCCCGGCAGAGGCCCACGAGAAGGCGTTGAAGCTGCTTGACCGCGTCGGCCTTCGCGAAAAGGCCAACTCCTATCCGGGCCAGTTGTCCGGCGGGCAGCAGCAGCGCGTTGCGATCGCTCGCGCCCTCGCCATGGAGCCGCCCGTGATGCTGTTCGACGAGCCGACCAGCGCGCTCGACCCGGAAATGGTCGGAGAAGTGCTGAACGTCATGAAGTCGCTCGCCGCCGAAGGCATGACCATGATGTGCGTCACGCACGAAATGGGATTCGCCCGTGATGTCGCCGACCGCATCTGGTTCATCGACGCAGGTCAGATCATCGAGACCGCGACGCCTGAGGAATTCTTCAAGAACCCCAGGCATCCGCGTGCGCAGCGGTTTCTCGCCGATCTGCGCCACTAGAACAAGCAAGACCAACAACGAAGGAGAACAGCAATGAAATTCAGCCATCTTATTCTTGGAATGACCGTCGCGGCGGCAGCGCTCGCGGGACCGGCGAAGGCCGATCAGCTCGAAGACATCCTCGCGAACAAGACACTGCGGTGCGCGACTTTCGCGGACGTGCCGCCCTTCGCCGCTCCAGACGCCAAGACGCGTGAAATGGTCGGCTTCGACGTCGATCTCTGCGGCGCAATCGCCCGCGAACTTGGCGTGAAGGCCGAGGTCAAGCCAGTTTCGGTTGAAGCCCGCGTGCCGGAGGTCAAACTCGGTCGCGTCGACATCACCGTCGCCAACCTTGCCTACACCCAGAGCCGTGCCGAACAGATCCAGTTCAGCGACCCCTACTATCTGGCCAAGGAAATGCTGATCGTGCCGGCGGACGATGCAGGCAAGGCAAAGACCGATTATGCCGGCCAGCGCCTTGCTTCTACCAAGGGCTCCACCTCCGAAATGTCGATCAAGCTCAACAAGTCCGAGCCGCTCACCTTCCAGGACACCGCATCGGCCTACCTGGCCGTGCAGCAAGGCAAAGCCCGCGGCATGGTCGCCAACACGATGACAACCACCAAGCTGGTCAACGAATCGAAGACCCGCGGCAAGGAAATGCGCATGATCCCGGAGCCGATGCTGTTCCAGCCGATCGGCGTCGGTATGGCGAAGGATCAGCCGGCACTGACGGCCAAGATCAACGAAGTGCTGCACAAGCTCGATGATAGCGGCGAGATCAACCAGATCTGGGACAAATGGCTTGGCCCGAACACCGAATACAAGATGGCTCGCACCGACAAGGTTGCGCCGCTCTCAGAACTGAAGTTCGACCCGATCCCCTGATGGGGCCGGGTCACGCGTAAGCGACCCCGTTTTTCCAAATGTCTTGAACAACGCAAACGGCGGGCGTCGCGCCCGCCGCGACCACCCATGGGAAAAATCATGACGCATATCAAGAAAATGCCCGTTCGCCCGAGTGCCGCCGAAGTGGAAGCGGTGGCCAAATTCTCGCCGGCAACGATCCATGAGGCGCAGGGACGCCGGGGGGCATTGTCCTCCCGCATCAAGCCCGTCGACTATCGCATGAAGCTCTGCGGTCCGGCCTTTACGGTCCGCTGCGCACCCCGCGACAACATCATGCTGCAGCTTGCAATCAACTACGCTCAGCCGGGCGACATCATCGTCGTTTCGGCGGGCGAATACGAAGAGGCCGGATCGTTCGGCGACGTGCTAGCCAACGCCTGCCTTGCCAAGGGAATTGGCGGTCTTGTGACCGACAGCGGCGTGCGCGACACGCTGCAACTGCGCGAACTCGGTTTCCCGGTGTTTTCGCTCAGCGTCTGCATCAAGGGCACGGTCAAGGAAACCCTGACCTCGACCAACGACCCGATCATCATCGGTGGAGAGGTTGTCCGTCCCGGCGACATCATCGTCGGCGACGCGGACGGCCTTGTCGTGGTGCGGCGGGAAGAAGCATTTGAGGTCGCGAAGCTGTCGCAGGCGCGCGAAGATGCCGAAGCCGAGTACATTGCCGCATACAAGGCAGGAAAATCGGTCATCGAAGTCAGCAAGCTCGAGCCGGTGCTGAAGGCAAAAGGGCTCGTGGTCGAAGGCTGACCAAGGGCTCCTCGTGCAAGCGCCCGGCGGTTAAGGAGAATAGGTTTGTCATTTCCACTTTTCGACCTCAACGGGCGGCGCGCCTTGGTGACGGGCTCGTCGCAAGGGATAGGCTTGGCGTTGGCGCGTGGTCTCGCCGCGCACGGCGCGGCACTTGTGCTCAACGGTCGCGACCGTTCGAAGCTGGAGGCGGCCGCTGCCGCATTGAAGGATGCCGGCGACACTGTCGATGTCGCGGCCTTCGACGTCACGGACGCGGACGCGGTAAAGCGCGGCGTGGATCAGATCGAGCAGGATATCGGCGCCATCGACATCCTCGTCAACAATGCCGGCATGCAGTTCCGCGCGCCGCTTGAAGACTTTCCCGCCGAGCGCTGGGAGCAATTGCTGAAGACGAATGTCTCCAGCGTCTTCTATGTCGGCCAGGCGGTCGCCCGGCACATGATCGGTCGCGGCGCCGGCAAGATCATCAACATCGCCTCGGTGCAGAGCGAACTCGCGCGCCCATCGATCGCGCCCTACACGGCGACGAAGGGCGCGGTCAGGAACCTGACGCGCGGCATGTGCACCGACTGGGCGAAGTATGGATTGCAGGTGAATGCGATTGCGCCCGGCTACTTCAAGACACCGCTGAACCAGGCGCTGGTCGACAGCGCCGAGTTCTCCTCCTGGCTGGAAAAGCGCACGCCGGCGGCCCGCTGGGGCGACGTCGAAGAACTGGTGGGTGCGGCGGTCTTCCTGGCGAGCAACGCTTCCTCTTTTGTCAACGGACACACGCTCTATGTCGATGGCGGCATCACTACCAGTCTCTGAGGTCGGCCCCGGCGTCGGCCCGGTCGTCGTCATGGGCGTATCCGGCTGCGGCAAGTCCGCCGTCGGCGAACGGCTCGCCAGCTATCTCGGCGCGCGCTTCATCGAGGGCGACAGCCTGCATTCGGCGGCCAATATCGAGAAGATGCGCAGCGGCACCCCGCTGACCGATTCTGACCGCTGGCCCTGGCTCGACGAGATCGGCACCCGTCTGGCCAGTCCGGCCGCGACCGTCGTGTCGTGCTCGGCGTTGAAGCGAGCCTATCGCGAACGCCTAAGGGAAGTCGCCTGGCAGCCGATCACGTTCGTCTTCCTGCAGGGAACGCGGGCGCTGCTCGCCGCGCGTCTGGGAGAGCGAAAGGGCCACTACATGCCGCTGTCGCTGCTCGACAGTCAACTTGCCACCCTCGAACTGCCATCGGGGGAGGCGGACGTCGTTACCATTGAAATCGATCAGTCGCTGGAGCGCATCGTTGCGCTGGCGATGAACACGCTGGCGATCCGCGCCGATCGCGCGGCCAGTGAACAAACCACGGGAGGAAACTGATGACGAAACCGGACATCCTGCTGATGGGTCCCTATCCGGATTGGGACCTGATGGAACTCGAAGCCCGCTACGCGGTCCACAAGATCTACGAGGCCGAGGATCGGGACGCCTTCCTTGCAGCGCATGGGCCGAAGATCCAGGCGATTGCCACCCGAGGCGAACTCGGCGCATCGGCGGATCTGATCGGCAGGCTGCCGCAGGTCAAGATCGTCTCCGTCTATGGTGTCGGCTATGATGCCGTCGATCTCGCGGCCTGCCGGGAGCGGGGCATTCGCGTTACCAACACCCCTGATGTGCTGACCAACGACGTTGCCGATCTCGGCGTCGCCATGATGCTTTGCCAGTCGCGCGGCATGATCGGCGCGGAAAGCTGGGTGAAGGACGGAAGCTGGGCAGTCAAGGGTCTCTACCCGCTGAAACGGCGGGTCTGGGGGCAACGCGCCGGTGTGCTCGGCCTTGGCCGCATCGGCTTTGAGGTGGCCAAGCGCCTCAAGGGCTTCGATATGGACATCGCTTATAGCGACGTCTCCGAAAAAACCTATGCGGACGGCATGACCTTCGTCGCCGATCCGGTTGCTCTGGCAGAACGGTCGGATGTGCTGTTCGTGACGCTCGCGGCCTCGGCTGCGACGCGGCACATCGTCTCGAAGAAGGTCATCGAAGCGCTCGGTCCGGAGGGCATGCTGATCAACATCTCGCGGGCCTCCAACATCGACGAGGATGCGCTGCTCGATGCGCTCGAAAGCGGTGCGCTCGGTTCGGCGGCGCTCGATGTTTTTGAGGGTGAGCCGATGCTCAATGCCCGCTTCCTGAAGCTCGACAATGTCCTGCTGCAGCCGCACCACGCCTCCGGCACCATCGAGACCCGCAAGGCGATGGGCAAGCTGGTGCGCGACAATCTCGCTGCGCATTTTGCCGGCGAGCCTCTGCCCACCCCTGTCGTTTGAGGTCCTGAAATGAAAGCCGTTGTCATTCACGCCGCCAAGGATTTGCGGATCGAGGATCGGGAGACGCAGGCGCCGGGAACGGGTCAGGTCGAGATCCAGATCGAAGCCGGCGGTATCTGCGGGTCGGACCTCCACTATTACAACCATGGCGGCTTCGGCGCGGTGCGGCTGCGCGAACCGATGATCCTCGGCCATGAGGTTGCCGGCACGGTCAAGGCGCTCGGTGACGATGTCTCGACGTTGGCCGTCGGAAACCGGGTGGCGGTGTCGCCGAGCCGCCCCTGCGGAACGTGCGACTATTGCCAGCGCGGCCAGCAGAACCATTGCCTGAACATGCGCTTCTACGGCAGCGCCATGCCGATGCCGCATATCCAGGGTGCGTTCCGACAGCGCCTGGTCGCCGAGGCCTGGCAGTGCCACAAAATCGCTGATGGTGTCTCAAGCAACGAGGCGGCCATGGCTGAACCCTTTGCCGTGACGCTGCATGCGGTGGCGCGGGCGGGATCGCTGCTCGGCAAACGCGTTCTCGTCACCGGCTGCGGCCCGATCGGGGCGCTGGCGATCATCGCCGCGCGCGCTCACGGCGCGCGTGAGATCGTCGCGACCGACGTAATGGACGGTGTGCTCGACAAGGCGCTGTCGATCGGCGCCGACCGGGTGATCAACGTTGCCAACAATCCCGATCAGCTTGCCGCCTATGCCGCCAATAAGGGCACCTTCGACGTCCAATTCGAGGCCTCGGGCAATGCGCAGGCGGTGCGCTCCGGTCTCGACGTCCTCAAGCCGCGGTCGGTGCTCGTCCAGCTCGGGCTTGGCGGCGACGTCGCCATCCCGCAAAACCTTGTGGTGGCAAAAGAGATCGAGATGCGCGGTACGTTCCGGTTCCACGAAGAGTTCGGGCTGGCCGTAGATCTCATCAACGCCGGCCGGGTGGACCTGACCCCACTCTTGACTGGCATCTTCCCCCTGGAAGATGCGGTGCGCGCCTTCGAAACCGCCGGCGATCGTAGCCGTTCGATGAAGGTGCAGTTGAGCTTCTGAAGTGGCGACAGGTTTGGAGAATAGCAATGTCACAGGCGGAAATCGGCCTAATCGGTCTCGGCGTCATGGGCTCGAACCTGGCGCTCAACATCGCTGAAAAGGGCGACAAGATCGCGGTGTTCAACCGCACCGTCGAGGCGACGCACAAGTTCTACGCGGAAGCCGGCGAACTCAAGGGCCAGATCGTGCCCTGCGACACCATTGAGGAATTTGTCGCCGCCATTCGCCCGCCGCGCCCGATCATCATCATGATCAAGGCCGGCGAGCCGGTCGACCAGCAGATGGAGATCCTCAAGCCCTATCTTGCCAACGGCGACATCATGATCGACGCCGGCAACGCCAACTTCCGCGACACGATGCGCCGCTTCGAGGCGCTGAAGGACAGTGGTCTGACCTTCATCGGCATGGGGGTTTCCGGCGGTGAAGAAGGCGCGCGCCACGGTCCGTCGATCATGGTCGGCGGCATGGAGGAGTCCTGGAAGCGCGTCGAGAACGTTTTGACCTCGATCGCCGCCAAGTATGACAACGACCCCTGCGTTGCCTGGCTCGGCGAAAACGGCGCCGGCCACTTCGTCAAGACCATCCACAACGGCATCGAATATGCCGACATGCAGATGATCGCCGAAATCTACGGCATCCTGCGCGACGGCCTGAAGATGTCGGCGACCGAGATCGGCGATGTCTTCGGCACCTGGAACAAGGGGCGGCTCAACTCCTACCTGATCGAGATCACCGAGAAGGTGCTGAAGGCCGCTGATCCCCTGACCGGCAAGCCGATCGTCGATTTGATCCTCGACAAGGCCGGCCAGAAGGGCACCGGCAAATGGTCGGTGATCGAGGCGCAGAACATGGGCGTGCCGGCAACCGGCATCGAGGCGGCGGTTGCCGCGCGCAGCATCTCCTCGATGAAGGACGAGCGTGAGGCGGCCGAAAAGATCCTCGGGCTTCCTGAGGTCGGCGCCTTCCAGGTGGCCGACAGGGCGGCCTTCATTAGGGATCTCGAAAGCGCGCTGCTGGCCGCCAAGATCGGCGCCTATGCGCAAGGCTTTGCGGTGATGTCGGCGGCATCGAAGGAGTTCAACTGGAACCTGCCGATGCCGACCATCGCCAAGATCTGGCGTGCCGGCTGCATCATCCGCTCGCAGTTCCTCGACGAAATCACCACCGCCTTCACCAAGGCGCCGGATGCCGCCAACCTGATCGTCACGCCGGCCTTTGCCGCCATGGTCAAGGAAACCGACGCAGCGCTGCGCCGCGTCGTCTCGGCTGCCGTTCTCGGCGGCCTGCCGGTGCCGGCCCTTGCCTCAGCGCTCGGCTATTTCGACAGCTACCGCCGCGGCCGCGGCACGGCCAACGTCATCCAGGCGCAGCGCGACTTCTTCGGCGCCCACGGCTTCGACCGCATTGACGGCGCCGACAGCCACCACGGCCCGTGGGGCAGTGGCTTCTAGCTGGCACCCATAAATTGCAACGGTTCGAATCCTTTCAGGAGCTCAGAGGCGGGCGCTCAATTGACAAAGCGAGGACTGACATTGGTGAGCAAACTCACGACTTTGTCTTCGATCGCCTGACAGTCGTTCTCGTACCGGGCGGTCAGTGGTTCGCCTGAAATCGCGTGCTCTCGGAGTTCATCCCGGGTGATCACCGCGATGCCATAGGCCTCTAAAAGGGTACTCAGCGACAGGAACCTTAGCTCCGCAAGCTGTTGCCGATGCCTCGGCAGCCGCATCATCAGGCGTGCCCGTCCGATCTTCTCGAAATCCATCGTTTCAGCCTTTAGGTAACGCCTGAAGGCCAGTGTCCTCCACAATCCGATAGGTAGCAACATGAATATGACCGTGCAGTCTCTGCAGCGGCAATTGATCGCGCGCCAGGACCGCGAGATGGAAATCCTCAATCCGACCAGTGAGATCAGTAGCGTCAGGAGTGATGTTGACGAGGTCAAGAACAAACACCAGTCGCTAGACAGCCGCGTCTCGGCCGAATGACCAAACGCGCTTGTGTCGGAACGAGGAGTGGGTGGATCCCAGAGCGCTTAGTCGGGTGGGACTGGGGCGAGCGCTCTGGGATCACTAGCGCCAATGACGGAGGGCAGTCCTTGGCTCTTGGCGCTCAAACAGAATGGCGAGCGGATTCGGAATGAGCAACGCCGCTCCGACCTTTGCCAGAGCGCATCAGACCTAAGTCTGACAAGATCTCAACGAAATGGCTCCCGAAAATCGACCGCTGGGCCAATCAGTTGGGCTCCGTTGGCAGACCTTGGAGCCCGCTCGGTCGACCATCCGGTTTCTGCGTAGCGACGTGGGAACATGCTGCAAAAAACGTAAGCGGGAACACCCAGACCATGATGAGACAGAGCGCGCGAAAGAAGTTTGCGAACGGAGAAATTTGCACTTGAATTCGTATCCGCCGAGCGCCTCATCGACGACAGAACCGGCGCTGCCTCCGCAATCATCGTGGTCGATGAGCAAGAGCTCGACAAGCTTGCCGGCGGGAAGCTGCTCCCTCCGCAACCGGGCTGGCTCCCTATTTTTCCCGTAGCGCCCGGCGGAAGTTCTGCGTGATTGGTTCTGCAAGGTAGGCAAGCACGGTGCGGGCGCCCGTTCGGATCATGGCTTCGCTCGACATGCCGGGCAACAGTTTACGACCCTCGAGCTTGGCGAGCTCGTGTCTGTCAATCAACACGGTTGCGGTGAAGTATGGCATCCCGCTGCGTTCCTCTACCATGCGGTCCGCCGATACGATCTCCACGACGCCGTCGAGTGGCGGCAGGTTGTAGCGTGCGAAGGCTGGAAAGCTGACACGCGCCGGCTGTCCGGGGGCGATTGTCTCGACATCCTCCGGCTTCACCATAGCCTCGACCACGAGTTGTTGTCCGAGCGGGACCAAGGTCATTAGCGTTTCACCGGGCTTCACGACACCGCCGTCCGTGTGGACCTTCAGGTCCATGATGATGCCGTCAACCGGTGCGACGATGTCGGTGCGGGCAAGCACGTCGTTGGCGGAACGCTCCTGTTGTTTGAGGTCAAACAATTCCGCCTCGACCTTGCTCAATTCCTCGACAGCATCTTTCAGCCGCACGGTGTTAAGGTTCAGAATCTGCGCGTCAATTTCGGCCATGGCGCTTCTGGCACGAGCGATCGCCGCGATATTGGTAGCGCGCTCCCCCTCGATCTCGCGCTGTTGTTGTCTAAGCAGCAGGTTCCGTGCGCGGGTGGTGAGTGCCTTTTTGAGCAGAGCTTCAAGATCCTTGGTCTCCCCTTCGAGAGCCTCGATCTGCTTGTCCTCGGTCGCAACGAGTCTCTCCAGTCCCGTTATCTCCTCCTCGGCCTGGTGGCGGCGTTGTCCGAGAATGGTCCGCTCGTCATTCAAGTTGTGGCGCTTTGCCGCAAACACGTCGCGCTGCGTGGCTACCGCGTCCTTGGCAGAGGTCGCACGGTTTGCGAGCAGCGCCGGATCAAAGTCGATCTCGGCCTTGTCGTCACGCTCCGCCCTGAGCCGCGCGGCCAGCGCCTCGCGCGTTGCGATTCGGTTCTGAACCAGGTCCAGTTGTGCCTTGGCCTGCGTGTCGTCGAGCCGGATCAGAACCTTGCCGGCCTTGACGATGTCACCGTTGGCGGCGTTCAACTCCGAGATGATGCCGCCCTCGAGGTGCTGGATGAGCTTGCGGTCGCCGGCGACCTTGACAACGCCCGGTGCCACTGCGGCGCTGTCCAACGGCGCCAGTGCCGCCCACCCCCCGGCCATGCCGAAGAAGAGGAACATGATCGCGAATCCGGCCCACGTCACGCCCGCGATACGCAAGGGTATCGGCTTCGGCATCGGGGATGGTGGCGCGGGTAGCGGCACAACGGTCATATCTTTTTCCATTCCGGTGGTTGTGCCGCGTCTGCATCTCCTCCTGAAATGCTTCCGGCAACAATTTCTGACATAGGTGACGAATTTCGGACTGTGAATCGACGGGCCGGACCAGCGCCGACGCCTTGGTTCGCGGCTATGGCTGTGATTTGGGTTACCGCGCCGTTGCGCTTGGCAAGTTCGTTGAAGACATGGTCACGCGGACCGAAGAGATCTTGTTGGCCTCGGTTGAGAACCAGTATCTTGTCAACTTTCTCCATGATGTTCGGTCGGTGCGCGATCAGGATAATCGTCGTGCCTGCGGCCTTGATCGCGCTGAGGGCTGCGATCAACGCGCCCTCACCTTCGCGGTCGAGATTGGAATTTGGCTCGTCCAAAATAAGGAGTGCCGGGTCGCCGTAGAGCGCCCTCGCCAACCCGATGCGTTGACGCTGCCCACCGGACAATGCTGCGCCAGACTCGCCGATTTCGGTGGCGTAGCCCTTCGGCAGTCGCTTGATCAGTTCGTGAACTCCGGCCAGCTCCGCGGCCCTGACCACATGTTTGAAGGTCGACGCGTCCAGCTGCGCGAAGCGGCAGATGTTTTCGGAGACCGTGCCTGCGAAAAGTTCTATGTCCTGCGGCAAGTAACCGACATAGCGGCCACGGTCCTCTGCCGCCCATTGGGCGACGTCCATGCCATCAAGCAACGCGCGTCCTCCGGATGGGCGCCAGGCGCCGGCCAGTACGCGCGCCAGGCTTGTCTTGCCGGCCGCGCTCGGGCCGATCAACGCCATTACCTCGCCCGGCTTGAGCTGGAAGCTGATCCCTTTGAGGATATGCTCGCCGCCCTGTCGGGCAAGCACAAGGCTATCGACTTCAAACCTGCCTTTCGGCCGCGGTAGCGGCAGAACCGGTGTGCCTTCCGGGTGCTGTCCGGCGACTGCGGCAAGACGACGGTAAGCGGCCCGTGCTCCCACTGTCGCCTTCCATGTGCCGATCGCCTGCTCGACCGGAGACAACGCGCGACTCATCAGGATCGAGGCGGAGATCATGATACCGGGTGATGCCTCGTTCCGAAGCACGAGATAGGCCCCAAGGCCGAGGATTGCCATTTGCAGGGCCAACCGGTGACACCGCGCAAGGGCCGAGATGACGCCGCCCCGGTTGGCAGCAAGAACTTGTCCTTTGTTTGCCTTGTCCTGCTGCGTCTTCCAGGCCTCCATAAGCGGCTTCAGCATGCCCATCGCCTGCACGACCTCCGCGTTGCGGATAGCCGCTTCGGCCTGCCCATAGGCTTGCGTCTGTGCAGTTGCAGCGTCGGTCAACGGCTTTCGTGTGAGATATTCGTTGAGCAATGCCAACCCAAACAGGACGATCCCGCCGCCCAGCGCCAACCAACCCAGCCAGGGGTGCATGAGGAATATGGCTGCGAAAAACAGCGGCGACCATGGCGCATCAAGGATCGGGAAGATGCTCGGGCTCGTGAAGAAATTCCGGACTTGATCCAGGTCACGCAGCGGACGGACATTGACCTGACCGGGTGCCGAGGCGGCATACTCTACCGATGCTGTCAGGAGAACCGGCGCCAACCGCGCGTTCATCCATGACCCGACTTTGGCCAGAAGACGCCCGCGCACCACCTCGAGCCCCGCCATTGCGGCGAGCGCCCCTGCCGCCATCAGCGACAGCATCACCAGCGTCTCCAGGCTATGGCTGGACAACACCCGATGATATACCTGGAGCATGTAGAGCGCTCCCGTCAGCATCAGCACATTAATGCCGGCACTGAACCAGATAAGCGGCCTGATGGCGCGTCTGGCTTCTTTCACTACAACCTGCAGGGCAGGGGGCTGTTGGCCTGTTTTCATCTTTTACAACTCTACGCGGAACCAGAAGAACGCTTAGCGGGACACCCCGGCAGATTACGGGGGCAGGCTTGGCTGCCCCCGTGCAGAAGTGTCAGGCGACGTCAACTAGGATGTGCTGCGTGTCTGTCTGGTCCTCGTCCGCGTCTGCGACCTGGAAGGCGAAGTCGAGGTCGGCCGAGATCGTTCCCGACGTGTTTTGGACAAACCCGATGTCCACGATCTTCAGCACATCGTTGTCGGTCGTGTCGAAAGCAGTCAGGTTGCTGGTGGCATTGCTGCCATTGGCCGCCCCGGTCGCCCCGTTCAGGTTGATGCCGTTACCCGTCAACCCATTGGCGCTCTGCATGATCTGGATGCCCTGGATCTGGTAGGTTTCGCCAGCGACCGTGTAGTCGTTCTGCTCGATGATGAGCAAGGCATCGTTGTTATCGAGCGTGAACTCGGTGTTGTACGGGGGTGGGACATTGGCGTTCCCCTTGATCAGGTCCGAGTTCTGCACGTTAACCGCCCGCGTGATCGAGTTCCCGTTGGCGTCCTTCAGGTCGAGGATCAGGACGAGGTCTTCACTGTTGCCGATGCCATCGAACTTGATGACAATGCCACTGGCTTTCGCGGTTGGGTCAACCTTCTCAGTGCCACCACCGGGCGCGCCCGGGTTTACATCCGGCAGAATGTCCTCTTGGAAGAACCGCAAGGTCAGAAGTTCACCCTTCTGGATCGTGTCGCCGGCGACCCCGTTTGTCGCTTGGGTTGCACTAACCCAGTCTTCATTGACGTTGGTGACCATGTCATGGGCACCCTGCGTGAATGAGGTATCGGTAGGCGGTCCAGCCGGCGCTCCATCGCCGGTTGAGTTGAACCCGAACCCGATCTGCCGGGTGGTCGTGTTCGCGGTGAACTGAACAAAGAACGGGTTTGGATCGTCGTCCTGCGTGAGCTGCTCCGCTACAATCAGCGGATGGCCGGTGTTGCCGGTGGGGGCCTTGGCCACCAACTCACTGGTGTGCAGCACGTCGAAGCTGAAGCCTTCGATCACGTCCGACAAGGTGAAGGTGTAGGTGTCGTCCTCCTTGTTGAAGACAAGTGTGCCGCCCGCCGTTGCGTCCTGCACGCCAGCCGTGATCGGATCCTTGTCGTAGTGGAACGAGAAGTTGAATGTTGCAGATGTTTCGGTCTCAGCCGTGCGGGTTGCGACCGCTTGGGTGATGGCCGGGTTCTGCGCGTTATCGACCGTGCCGGTGAGCCCGATCTGAATGCCCAACGTAACAGCGTCGGTATCGACAAAGTCGCTGGCACCCGCCGCATACTCCGCGGCCGTGTGCTTGTCGGTCATGTCGTAGCCAAAGGTGCCGCTGGCCGTCGCGTTGAGCGTGTTGGCGAGGTGCTCCGGTGTTTGGATGCCAGGAGCAACGGGATCAGCGTCGAACGGTGCCGTGATCGTCGGATCGGTGTCGTTGAAGGTCAGCGACAGACCCAAGCTGGTGCTTTCCTCAGACACGACGTCTTCGTCGCCGTCCGTCACCGTCACCGTTGCCACGACGTTGATCAGGCCGTTGAGGTCGAGGGTGTTGTCCTCGGTCGCGCCTTGCGAGTTATCGTGCTCAAGGGCAACCATCGAGGACAGCGTCACCGTCGTGCCAGACAGCGTCACCTCGAACGCCGTCGCATCGAGCACGTCGTCGCCGTCGCTGTCGTACTGGCCCGAGATCAGGGTGGCCGAGACGGCCACCAGCGTGATCGCAAAGTTGCCTTGCGTCGTCAGCAGCCCGGTCGCCGGTGCGCCCGCCAGGGAGAGCGCGTAGCTCACATTCGTCGTTTTGCCGTCGACCGCACTGGCGTCGAAGGTCGGGGGTGTGATCGTCACCTCGTCCTGCCCGCCAGCCCCGCTCGCCTCAACCACCACGGCGGCACCAACCACCGGTGCGGCCGTGATCTCAAGCGTCGGATCGGTGTCGTTGAAGGTCAGCGACAG